>JANPNV010000056.1:0-23563 GCA_031427625.1 Bacteroidota bacterium | reverse complement strand
AAGAAAATTTTAATAAGCCATTAATCGATTTCGGTCAGTAGAAAAAAGACCCGGGAGACCGGGTTTTTTTATGTCCGCTTGTGAAAAAAAAAATCTAAGAATTTCAGACTTGAATGATATGTGCATTCTTCATAATCCATCCATACAGGTGTTGATTTTAATTCATAAGCCGCTTTTATTCAAAAAACACATTTTGAATGTTGTTTAAAGCATGAAGTGTTGTTAAAAACTTTATTCCTACCCTAAAAGTCAATAGCCTTTTAATATATATTCGCATTCAATTAAGGGGGGAAATACGGCAATGTCACTTCAGCATCGGAGAGATATTGCTTACTGATCAGCCGAAACTTTTAGGTTCATTTTTGTGATTATCTGAACACTTCAAATAATCTGACCTAAGTTTTGTCTTGTTGGGCTTCCAGAACATTTTACATATTAAAACTGGAGTTCGTTACGATGAAAATTAAAACAAGACTACTTTTACTGACAACCATTCTGCTTTCGGGCACTGCGCTGTTTGGTCAGAATGTTCGCGGCTATTATATTTCTAATGTCGGAACATGGCTTGGCAACACAACAGAAGAAAACAAAATTCTGGATTATACACAGGGCAATGGGTTTAACTATATTCTGTTTTACGATCTTGCCAGTATAAACTGGACAAGTGCAACGGATAAAAATAAATTGGCTTCATTTATCAGCCGTGCGCGTTCACAATATGGAGTTACTCAGGTCGGTGGCGTCGTTGAAATTTATTCTTTCGCTACCAATTACATTCTGCCATACAATCTCTCACGCACAAATGCCAATGAGAAGTTTGACATCATCAATATGGAATTTGAATTTTGGGTAACTGCAAGTATCAGTGCATCCTATTGCAGTAAATTTCTTTCTCCCAATGGTTATAATTGCGACACGGCCGGTGCATGGAAATTTGCCTGGAAGGAATTCAAGAAAATTGATTCACTCTGTGCTGCTCAAGGATTAATGTCTGAATTCTACCTGGGGTGGCCAAACAAGGGTCAGATGCAACAGATAGCATCGATTGCCGACAGAATATTATTACATTCATACAGACCGACGGATAGCGATGTATATGCTTATTCGAAAAACCGTCTTGCTGATATTGCAAGTCTGGGATCCACAAAAAAAGTCATCTCACTTTTCTCTAGTGAGCCTTCATTCATGGGACCCTGGCTGAATACGCATCCGCAGACAAAGCCCTACCAAACTTATAAAAGTGGCCTATCCGCTGAGACTGCATCTTTCAAACAGTTTATCGACCTTCAGGGATATCAATGGTTTACTTACCAGTATATGCCTAAGACAGTTCTTGCCACTGCAAGCATCACTGCTAACGGACCCTTATCTTTCTGTTCGGGTGGCAACGTAACACTTTCAGCAAATGGCGGGGCATCTTATTTATGGTCTCCCGGCGGACAGACATCACAGTCAATTACCGTTGCAACACCCGGAAGTTATACGGTAAGAGTTACTAATACTTCTGGAACAAATGCAACTTCTTCGCCGGTTACAGTATCACTTTCAACAACAGGCACTCCTCCGACCATTACTGCAAGCGGCCCCGTCTCATTTTGTCCGGGGGGGAGTGTAGTTCTTACTTCTACGCAGGCGTCTTCTTACCACTGGTCAAACGGCCAGATAACACAATCAATAACAGTTACAGCTTCGGGTTCATACACTGTTATCTCAGGAAGCGGAACATGTACAGGCACATCATCTCCTACGGTTATTAATGCAACTTCAGCACCATCTACCCCAACTATTTCTGCAAGCGGATCATTAAACATCTGTCAGGGAACAATAGTTACGCTTACCTCTTCTATAGCTAACGGTTACCTATGGTCAAATGGCGCAACAACAAGGTCTATTGCAGTTTCATCAGCCGGGAACTTTTCGGTTAACGCATATAGTTCAGCAAACTGTTATGCAACATCTGCTGCACAAACGGTTTCGGTTCAAGCTGCACCGGTGAGACCAGTTGCCGCAGCAAACGGATCTACAAATTTATCATCTACAAATCCTTCAGTAATACTTTCTTCCTCTACCGCAAGTGCTTTTCTATGGAATACAAATCAAACGACGCGTTCTATCACTGTAACTACAGAAGGATCATACACTGTCACTATCACTGGCACCAATGGATGCAAAGCCACATCTAGTCCTTTTGCCGTTAAGCGAATCGGCTGCTTACCTCCTGCCATACCAACTATTTCTCTCAGCGGATCGAATATCATTGCGCCCGGACAAACAGTAACTCTTATTTCAAGTATTGGAGGTGGATATTTATGGTCTACAGGTGCTACAACGCGCTCAATTACTGTTTCCACTGCAGGAAATTATACCGTCAGAATTTACAGCGGTGGTTCGTGCTACTCGACTTCACTTGCTGTAAATATTGTAGTTGTTGCACCACGTGAAAGCAATTCACTATCAGGAAATAATAACAAGAACACTCAGGAATCACTTGTAGAGCTTAAAGCGTATCCTAATCCTGCCAGAACGGAAATGAATCTCTCTTTTTTCTCAAAAGAAAATAACACGGCCTCTCTCAAGCTCATCGACATTACAGGTCGAGATATACTGACGCATAATGTATCAGCCGTTAAAGGTGAAAATCAAATTCAGTTGAACGTGGCAGAATATTCTCGTGGTGTTTATTTTGCAACACTCATTTGCAACGATCAGAAACAAACAATTCGTGTGGTAATAGAATAATGTTTTTTATTTAGTATCGAAAAAAAACCGGAACATCTGTTACCGGTTTTTTTATTCCGTATTCCTGTTGCATAATGATTTATATGCGCAATACTGACATCTATCAAGATCTTCTGTCTGGGTAAACGGCTTGTCGGTTGAAAATATCTCTGACAACAATCCACGCAAATGTGTTTCAAATTCCGTGAACTGTTCATCAGAATATGGGACGTTATCATTCAGAAACCAGATACCTTCAGACATGTCGCGCATTGCGAGCAGCCCCGACTTAATCTTCCGTCCCGGCATTTTTATCCGCGTGAGGTAAGCGTAATACATGGCCTGAAACTGCTCTTTCATCTTTGGGTTTGTAAAATACTCTTCCAGCATTGCCGGTCGCTTCTTCTCCACCCTGCCTGTCTTATAATCAACAATGCGGACAACGTCACTCTTTTCATCTACACGATCGATAATACCGAATAATTTTACTTCGCGGTCTTCATCTAATTTGAAACCGGCAGTAACATCTTTTTCAAGTTGCAAAATCTGGAAAGGAATATAAAGTTTTTCCGAATCAAGAATTCTGTTGATGAGTTCCCTGATAACATTTCGCAACAATATGTTTTTCCCTTCAAGCTGATTTATTGCCACAAACTCATTGTGAATGGCCTGATCGACACAGTCGTTTACTTTTTTCCTGAGATTGCCCAGCGCGCTAACATCTATTTCATGAACATCAGTATATAAATACTGCATGGCTTTATGAAGCACCTTCCCGAATGTTGCGGCTTCCATATCCTCTTCCTGCTCCTCAGGCTCGGCAAGTCCTGCTACGTACTTAAAATAAAACCGAAGCGGACAGGCAATGTATGAGATAAGTCCTGATGCGCTAAATGCCGACTGCCTTCCTGCTTCTGATGGAAGGAATTTGGACAGATCCTTCATTACATCGGGCGACTTCTCTATCGATATTTCTTTAATGTATTCACGACCAATTTTTGTACTGATGACTTTCTGTTCCAATGAAATGGAATCAGGAAATTTTCTCATCAGTTCATGTTCAATCTGAAGCAAAAATCTTGAACGTTCTCCCGTCGTTAGCGCCTTCGTTTCTGTGTTATGAATGAGGTATATATTTTTCGCCCTTTGTAATAGACGGTAAAAATGAAAAGAGGATACTGAATGCTGTTCTTCATAGGTGGGCAATCCAAAAGCCTTACGGATATTAAAAGGAATGAAAGAGGGAGAATTTCCTGAAGAAGGTAAAACATCTTCATTCACAGAAAGGATAATTACATTGTCAAAATCCAATACGCGTGTTTCCAGGAAACCCATAACCTGTAATCCTTTTAACGGTTCACCGGTAAACGGAATTTTTACAGAGAAAATAATTTCGCTGAATATTTTCCAGAATGTTTCAATGTCCTTTATATGATTGTCCTTTTTGACAATGTCTTCAAGCCTCCCGAGCTGCGTATAAAAATGATAAACAAATTCAGATTCCAGTTTGTGAAATCTGAAATCTTGGTCCTTCATCGACTCCAGTATTCTGCTCAATATCATCCTGAACCAGTCAAAGATACCGTCAACCGAAATAATACGCACAAAGAGATCACTAAAAAGTCCGCCGTCACCATCGGCTATTAGACGTGTTCTCGGAAGGCGGATAAAATTCTGATCCAGACCCGAAAGCCATTTCCTAATCGGCTTATCGGCAATCTGGCGTATGTAGGAATGATTTACAATATTCAAAATGTCACGAAAATAAAACGAAGTCTCTCCTTCTGTGCTCGTCCTTGCATTTTTCTGAAGCACCATAAGCGATTCAAAAAGATTATAGAGTGGAGTCTGACGCAATGGATAACCCATTGTTACATTGATATCTTTTAATGCTTTTGGTAATGAATACAACAATGGAAAAAGGAGTTTCTCATCGGGGAGAATGACGGCTGTTTTCTCGCTAACAAAATCTTTTTCTTTCATAAGATCCTCCAGAATATTTCCTGCATACTTTGCCTGTCCGGCGAGAAGCGGAACTCCTGCAAATTCAATTTTCTTTGGGATATCTTTAAAATGATCCTGTTTCCAAAGGAACTTATCATCTATTAATTTATTGTTCCTGAAAAACTTTCCCGACTCCTGATATTTATCATCGGCATAATAAGAATCAGCATCCCAATAAGTAGTGGCCTTGCCTGCTTTGACAAGCTGATGAATAATAGTCTGTTCAGTTGGCGCAAGTGCATAAAACCCGGCAAAAATAATGTGTGAGTATTCCGTCTGAACAGATTGATCTCCCTGTTTCATTTTTTCGGCCAGCGATCTATAGGCCATTCCTTCATAGGCAATATTCCTGCTGCGAAGACGAGACTGAAACGAATGATATACATTCCCCAGAAACTTCCACGTATTCATGAATTCATTTCTGAGTTTTGACGGGTCACGATTAAAGAAATTTTTCCAAAACTCTCTTAATCGCTCCAGATCTTCTCCTTCGAGTTCGAAAGCTGCGTCAATTTCATGCAGATCGTTGACGTTAGCAAATACTTTATTTGCATCAGCCATATACTTATCGATGTCTCCAAAATCTTTTAGCATTAGCTCTCCCCAGGCATAGAATCGAGAAAAATCTTCTGCCGGAAAAAATTCCCGGTAGGACTCATATAATTCAAACAATAATGTGAGTGAATCAGGAATATTCATACCCGACATTTTCATGAAAAAATCCTGAATCGAGAAAATGGTTGGCGACCAGGTGGGTTTATTCAACGATTGCGACAATTCCTTCTGAAAAAACAACCCGGCTCTACGCGTTGGAAAAACCACACATAAATCTTCCAGATGATCTTTGTGATGCTTTAGAATTTCCTGAACAAGCTGTTGAATAAAGGTAGTCATGGGTATAAAAACATTTTCGCCGAAGAAGCGACAAATCTAAATTTTGATGCGTACAAATGAAACATTAAATTAGCATCAAAATAAATATAAATGCAGAAAAGACTAGTCAAAAAAGATAAAAAGATCTTTGGCGTATGCGGCGGTATAGCTGCCTATCTCGATGTCGATCCTACTGTGATCAGGATAATATTTATTGCAGCTGTTCTGCTATATGGAACCGGAGTTCTACTTTATCTCATAATGGCTCTCGTAATGCCAGAAGAAGGAGATGCAGGTTGAATCGTTTTTTTTACCTTCGCGCCTGATTCCTTTAAAGTATGCTGCATCGATATTTTTTCTTTCCGGGCTTATTGCTGCTTATCAGCATATGTAGTTCAGGATCACCTGTCGACAGCCTTAGTGACAAACAAACGATTCGTACCTCTGTCCGTTTCTTTCATGAAAGCGATTTTATTTATGGTAATATAAGGTATGCTGCTCCGGATTCATCATTAGAAAAATTCGACCAGGTAAATTCGGCGCTTCGTAATCATTATAATTACTTAGGAACTGAAGGAAGTGCAGCTTCTCCTCAGATCTATGGAAAAGGTCTGGATCTTTATACATACATAGGCCCTAGAAGTTTTGATTTGCATTTATTAAACTCTGAAAACATTTTTGCGTGGAAAACCAACAAGCGATTTTCTCAGATCGATTATCATACCGGTGCCTTCAAGGAACAGATGATTTCAATATTTCACTCACAGAATATTTCAAAGTCATGGAATGCAGGATTTAATTTCGACCGTCAGGCTGTAAAAGATTTTATGAATTACAGTAATACATTCAGGAGCCGGTTTGCGTTATTTACCTCTTATACAAGCAAGGACAACGTCTATAATATTTTTGCGCATGTGATTCTGAATACGATAAAAAACGGTGTCAACGGCGGACTTGAAAGTGATTCATTATTCGACAACACAACGATTACGAATCTGGGAATAAAAGGACTTGCCTACAGAATTTCAAATGCAGAGGAACACAGGAGAAATAAAATATTTTATCTGAGCCAATACCTCGATCTTGGAAGTCGGAAAGACTCTACAGGCAAAAGAGTTCGAACTGGTCCTCCGATTCGCCTTCATCACCGCTTTTCATATGAACGTAAATCATTTGTTTTTTCGGATAGCAGTCCCGATAGTAGTTTTTTCAGCGACTTTCACTACGGTTCTTCGACATATGACTCGCTGCATGTTGATGAGTTCAAAAACCGGTTTGCAATCCAAATTCCTTCAGATACAAGTTATGCACGTGCATTTTTCAGAAACTGGAGTTCCGGCATTTTTGCAGAGATGCAACATGTAAAATATGGACAACGAGCAGACAGTAGCTGGGATAATGTTTCTGTAGGCGCCAATGCACAGTTAAGAAAAGACTCTGCGTCGATTGAGGTTTTCTCTGAAGCAACCTATGTAGTAACCGGATTTGACAAAGGCAGTTATACACTTGAGGCCAAAGCTAGTTCTCCACAGTTTTCGTTCGGAAAATTAGGTGCATTCTTCTCTACTGCCGGTCTCCCCGCCGACTTAAATTTCAGATGGTATGATGCCAATAATTTTATATGGAAAAACAATTTCGAATTGATTCACACTATTCAATTGGGAATAAACTATTCTTTGGATAAATACAAATTAACGGTTGCGGCTACGAATTATAAAATTCAGAATTATGTTTTCCTTGACCGGAATGCCTTGCCTCATCAGTATGAAGATTTCTTAAATGTTAATCAGCTATCGTTGTTAAAGAAATTCACTTTCAGGAAATGGCATTTCGACAACATAATTATCTATCAGAAAACCGATAAAGAAAACATTTTACATCTTCCGGAATTGATAACAGATCAGTCACTATATCTGGAGAATGTCTATTTTAAGAAAGCATTGCTGATGTCGTTGGGAGTTTCTGCAAATTTCAACAGCAGCTATTATGCTGATGCCTTTATGCCGGCGAATGCAATGTTTTTTCTTCAATCAGAAAAAAAGACGGGCGGCTATTTACGTCTTGATCTTTTTATAAATGCAAAAATAAAAACAGCACGGATATTCCTGAAAATGGAAAACATAGCCGACGACATCATCAAAAGAAGTTATTACCTGACGCCACATTACCCTATGCCGGGAAGAGTTTTAAAATTCGGTATTTCGTGGAGGTTCTTTGACCAATAAGCGATCAGGTCTTTTGTTTTTTCTTCTTAGCGGCCGGGAATAATACGTTATTGAGTATTAGTCTATAGCCCGGTGAATTCGGATGCAATGCCAGATCTGTTTGCGGATCGCCAACCTGATGCTGATAATCTTCCGGGTCGTGACCACTGTAAAAAGTCCATGTACCTTTCCCAAATTCACCATGAATGTACCGTGCTTCGTTTTCAGCTTTGGTTTCACCCAACACAAGCACATTAGTCTTTAGGAATTTTTTTCTGAATGCAGTAGTTTGCCCCATGAATCCTTTAATTACCTGTTCATGATTTTGGCAAAGCATTGTAGGCACCTGATCCCACTTTGCAGAAAAATCGAAGAGCGTAAAGAAGTCTTCCGTGCGTGTAATTTTACGTTGAGGAGGTTCGTTATCTATTTCACTGAATTCATATTCATAAGGGTTTGTGCTTAGTTTAAAATCGTGAAATGCGAAGCACTTTTCATAATCAAGCTTGGAATTCATTTTCGGATCTGCGGCATCACCATCGAACATCGATTCACAAATATCAACTCCTTCTGCAGCCAGGGCAATGTCGTAGCTGTCAGTTGCAGAACACATGGCAAACAGGTATCCGCCACCGGCAGTAAAGTCACGAATCCTTTGTGCAACGGCGAGCTTCATCTGTGATACTTTTGCGAATCCAAGTTTTTTCGCTGAGGCTTCTTGCAAACGAACATCTTCCTGATACCAGGGAGCATGCTGGTAAGCAGCCCAGAAGCGGCCATACTGTCCGGTGAAATCCTCATGATGAAGATGAAGCCAGTCGTAAAGAGGAAGTTTCCCAAGCATTACGTCTTCGTCATAAACAACGTCATATGGAATTTCAGCATAGCTTAAAGCCATCGTTACGGCATCATCCCATGGTCTTTTATTCTTTGGAGAGTAGACAGCAATTTTAGGAGCCTTCTCAAGTTTTACGACATCCATATTTACTTCCGGATTAGTTATCTCGTTGAGAATTCCGGTTGCCTGAGTATTTGCGATTATCTGGAAAGTGACACCTCTTATCGCGCATTCCTTTTGAAGAGACGGAACATCGGCAAGAAGAAAACTTCCGCCGCGATAGTTGAGTAGCCATTGTACATCGATAGATTTTCCGAGAGCATAATAGGCAATACCATAAGCCTTCAGATGGTTTTTCTGCGAAACATCCATAGGAATCAGGATGTAGGAAGCATGAACGCAGGTAAAGATGATTGAAAAGATTAATGAAAATATGATTTTCTTCATGATAGTAATACGTTCACAATACGAAAATATTGTTCAGCAAGAACTTAAATATAGTGATGCACTATTCAAAAAATGCATCACTATATATCTAATTTCGTTTGAGACTTTTTTGCATTGGTTTTTTTCTCGAGGTCTGAGAGGATACGAGCGCGATCTGATGAAACTTTATCTTTTTTTTCTGCGAGATCCCACTCCATGGTGACCGGCTTTTCTTCCCGGAGTGGTTTTTCTTTTTTTGACACTGATTTCCCTTCCTTTTTTTTTGCCGTTCCAGAAGGAACAGGTACCGGAGCCGATTTTTTCACAGATGCCTGCTCTTGTATTTTCGGAACAGGAATAGTCGTCTGAACAGGTTTTGCAGAAGGTTTTGCGTCTGCAATCCTGACAATTTTAGAGACTGCATTTCTGGTAAGGATATTACCATTCGTCCCTCTTCCTTTCACTTCGATATCAGCGAAGACTACGTCAAGCTGAGTTATTCTCAGTTTTGGTTTTGGCCTGAGCATAACACGAACAGTTTCTGATTGCAGTGGGTCGTTGACAGAGAACCAGAGAACTTTTGATCCTTCTCCTCCTTTTGTAAGAACATATTCTTTGTCTCGAGTGGTGCCACCGACGGTAAACCGCTTCACCATAACATTGCCCCCTTTACCATCCTGATAGATCATATTATAAACCTGTTCAGGATCTGACTTTCTGTAGATCGCAATATATCTGACGTCTTTGCCGACATATTTTTTCTCATCAACCTTGGTGACGATCATTGTTCCATCATTTCTGAAAACAATGATTTCGTCGAGACTTGAACAATCGCTTAGAAATTCATCCTTCTTCAGTGAGAAGCCTGCAAATCCATCTTCTCGGTTTACATAAAGCTTTTGATTGTTGATGATGACTTCGGAAGCGACAACTTGTTCGAATGAAGATATTTTTGTTTTTCTCTCGCGGCCTTTTCCATATTTCTTCAAAAGTTCTTTATACCAGGAAATAGCATACTGTTTTATATTAGCGAGATGATGTTCAACTTCTTTCAGCTGATCTTCGAGGCCACGAATTTTCTGATCCTGTTCTTTGACATCGTATCGGGAAATACGTTTGATTTTAATTTCTGTAAGCGAGACAATATCATCGCGTGTTATTGCGCGTTTGAATTTCTTCTTATACGGCTTCAATCCGTTATCGATAGCTTCAATAACACCATCCCAAGTCGTACACTCTTCGATGTCGCGATAGATTCTTTTCTCAATGAAGATTTTAATGAGTGAACTGAAATGCCATTCTTCATCAAGCTCCGATTTTCTTATTTCGAGTTCTTTGCGTAATAATTCAAGGGTTCTTTCTGTGTTGTACTTCAGGATGTCGTTGACACTCATGAAACGCGGCTTGTCTTCCACGATAACACATGAATTGGGAGAAATAGAAACTTCACAATCCGTAAATGCATACAATGCATCGACTGTTTTGTCGATATCTTCATACGAATCGCTGTGAAGGTGAATCATAATTTCAACCTTGGCAGCAGTATTATCTTCGACCTTCTTGACCTTTATTTTTCCTTTATCATTAGCTGCCAGTATTGTATCGATAAGGGAAGTTGTAGTTGTTCCGAAAGGAATCTCTGTAATGACGAGGGTTTTCTTATCGAGTTTTTCAATTTTTGCACGAACCCGTATTCGTCCGCCACGTAATCCCTCATTGTATTTGCTGAAATCAGCCTCGCCTCCCGTCGGGAAGTCTGGCATAAGGTCCACTTTTTTATTCCTTAAAATATCGATCGATGCATCAATAAGTTCGACGAAGTTATGTGGCAGAATCTTGCAGGCAAGACCTACAGCTATACCTTCTACACCCTGAGCAAGCAGCAGTGGAAATTTTACGGGAAGAGTTATAGGTTCGCGGTTACGTCCATCATAACTAAGCTGCCACATGGTGGTCTTCGGATTGAATACAACATCGAGACCGAATTTAGAAATTCTCGCTTCGATATACCTGGCAGCAGCGGCGCTATCACCGGTGAAAATATTTCCCCAGTTACCCTGCATGTCAATCAGCAGATCTTTCTGTCCGAGTTGTACCATTGCATCTCCGATAGAAGCGTCACCGTGTGGATGATACTTCATGGAATGACCAATGACGTTCGCAACTTTATTATATCGTCCGTCTTCCATTTCCCACATCGAATGCATGATTCGTCGCTGAACTGGTTTTAATCCGTCGTTAATATGTGGTACAGCCCGCTCCAGAATTACATATGATGCGTAATCTAAAAACCAGTTTTCGTACATGCCATTAACATGTATGGAATCTGTTTTTTTCCGGACAACATTATTAGGAACTTCCTTCTTATTCTTTTGAGGCATTTTTAATTTCTTGTTGATTGAACTTTATCGTTAATGAAAAAATATTATCAGACGACAGCTACTTCGTCTTTCTCAACTCTGAGATTGTTGATAATGAACTCCTGTCTTTCAGGAGTATTTTTCCCCATGTAATAATCGAGCAATTTGTGTATGGTTTCTTCCTGACTAAGTGTAACAGGATCAAGCCGCATTGTTTTCCCTATGAAATGATAGAATTCATCTGGAGATATTTCGCCCAACCCTTTGAAACGTGTTATCTCCGGCTTAGGACCCAGTTTTTCGACGGCTCGCGCTCTTTCCTGATCACTGTAACAGTATATCGTTTCTTTTTTATTTCTGACTCTGAAGAGAGGTGTCTGAAGAATATGAACGTGGTTACTTTTAACCAGCTCCGGAAAAAACTGAAGGAAGAATGTCATGAGGAGAAGTCTGATATGCATTCCATCAACATCGGCATCGGTAGCAATTACAATGTTGTTGTATCTTAACTCATCGAGACCGTCTTCGATGTTTAATGCATTCTGTAACAGGTTAAATTCCTCATTCTCGTAAACAACTTTCTTCGTCATACCATAGCAATTAAGCGGCTTTCCTTTCAGACTGAATACTGCTTGTGTGTTAACATCTCTCGACTTTGTAATGGAGCCGCTGGCAGAATCACCTTCAGTAATAAAAATGGTCGAATTCTGTCGTTCGATATGTTTGGTGTTATAGTGAACACGGCAATCACGGAGTTTCTTATTGTGAAGATTTGCTTTGCGCGCTCTTTCATTGGCCAGCTTCTTTATTCCTGCAATCTCTTTTCTTTCCTTTTCACTCTGTTGAATTTTCTGTTCGATAGCCTTCGCTGTATCAGGATGCTTATGCAGATAATTGTCGAGCTCCGTCTTCACGAAATCATTTATCCAGGTACGGATAGCTAAACCATTTGGCTCACGGGTAAGCGATCCGAGTTTAGTTTTCGTCTGCGATTCGAATACGGGTTCCTGAACACGAACGCTGATGGCTGCCTCAATCGATGTACGTATGTCGCTAGCATCAAAATCCTTCTTATAAAATTCACGGATAGTTTTTACAATCGCTTCACGAAAAGCTGCCTGATGTGTTCCGCCTTGTGTTGTATGCTGACCGTTTACGAAGGAATAATATTCTTCACCATATGCAGTCGTATGAGTAAATGTTATTTCAATGTCGTCGCCCTGCAAATGAATAATCGGATAGAGTATTTCATCGCTGAGATTTTTTTCCAGAAGATCTTTCAATCCATTCACCGAAAAGAATTTCTGATCGTTGAATTCAATAGTTAACCCACGGTTAAGATAAACGTAGTACCAAAGCATGTTTGCAACATAATCTTTGTTGAAACGGTAGGTGCCGAAAACCTTTTCGTCGGGAATAAAACTTATTGCCGTGCCATTCTTGTTATCTGCCTTTTTTTCTTTTTCATCTTTCAGAATTTCGCCGCGACTGAATTCAGCCAGTTTAGTACGTCCTTCACGATATGATTGAACAAGGAATTGAGAAGAAAGTGCATTGACCGCTTTTGTTCCGACGCCGTTTAGTCCCACGCTTTTTTGAAAAGCTTTGCTGTCGTACTTCCCTCCTGTATTTATTTTCGATACGCATTCCACAACTTTTCCAAGCGGAATTCCGCGGCCATAATCGCGAACTGAAACAATTTTGTCGTCTATGTTTAACTCAATTATTTTTCCATATCCCATTACAAATTCGTCGATGCAATTATCGACAACTTCTTTCAGCAATACATAAATCCCATCGTCTTTCGATGTTCCATCTCCCAGTTTTCCGATATACATACCCGGGCGCGTACGGATATGTTCTTTCCAGTCGAGTGACCGGATACTTTCTTCCGTATAGCCATGGGCAGGCTTAATTTTTTCTGCCATATTTTTTATTGTTATTCGATTTACTCCGTTTTTTCCGGAGCTTAAAAATAGTTTTGATGCCGGTGTATCAGGATTTACCGGCTTTTAGTTATTCACATTTTATTGTGCAGACTTCAGCTTGCTTTCAGCAGATGTTCGTCGACCCAAACTTTATCAGCATCAATTTCAAGGCATTTCTGACGACTAGTATGTCCCTTTTTAACCTTGATCTTCGACTTTGGAATGAGGAGAATTTCGCTAAGAAATTCGATTAATCCTTCATTGGCCTTTCCATCGACTGCGGGAGCTGTGATCCTGATCTGGTATTCGCCTTCAACTACTTCTACCCTGTTAAACCGTTGATTTGGCTTGATTTTCAGGTATAAAAGCATTCTTCAGCGTTTTTGATGTACAAAGTTAATCAACTGAGGGAAAAACCGGCTGAACTCGTCTTCAAATAGAGAATATTCATTCTCAAGATCGATCGTTGCCTCATTCATTTTATTGGGAAATGCAACGCGGCTTGAAAGACCTTTTAGGGTTCGTCCAATTCCTTCCACAGTCGAATAATTCAACAGCCAATTTTTTTCAACCATATATGGGAAGAACTGCTTTACTCCTTCAGGGAGCATATCATAGTGCTTCTGAATGACTTCGTAGCATTGGGCAACATAGTCTACAAGGGCTATATCACAATATAAAGAAAAATTTTTGGCCAGAAAATGATCATAGTATATGTCAACAATTACAGGCGCATATTTATGATGTCTTGGATAAAGTCTCGATTTACTCTCGGCAGTTATCTGATGATGATCGGTGAAATTGTCAATTGCCCTGTGCAATTCAATTCCTCTGGTGATTCCGACGGGATAAAGATCCTTTTTACTTCCTTTTACAAAGTCAGCAATAAAATTACCGATTAATAGTTCTTCATTATCTCCTGACAGGTATATATGAGCGAGAAAATTCATTCTGTTCAAAGTTAGGGTATGCTATTGAATAGCGCCTCTTCATTTAATATCTTTACCCGATGCGGAAATTATTATTCATTTTAATCTTCTTATCAGGCGGTTCTTTATACGCACAATTTACCACAATTTGTAAGGACACGCTTACGCAGCCCGACCTATTCTACCAATGCGGACTAAGTGCCGGTGGTGACGAATACAATCCTGTTTGTGGATGCGACAATGTAACATACAGGAATGCCTGTGCGGCCATCCATTGGGGTGCGTTATTCAATTGGACAGACAATACAATTTGCGGGAATTTTCATATTGATTTGCGCCCAACATTCGCTGGCATTAATCCGATAAAATTCCAGGCATATATCAGAAATATAACGAGCCAAAACATATCAATTTCGATTTATATCTATGATGCTTTTGGGAAAATCAAGTACACTTTCTTTGATGCAACAAGCAGGGATGGAATTTATCCAACCTCAAACTCTCCACTTGAAATTCCGGTGCAATCTCTGACAAGAGGCATATACCTGCTTGTTGTCATTGTAAATAATGAGAAGCAGTATATAAAATTTGCGCGTGTAACTGAGTGATTACTGCTCGGTTGATTCCGGTGTCGCTTCTTCAACAATCGCTGAATTGTGCCCGACAACATCAATCATTCCATATCCTTGTGTCGTAAACAATCCGATACCACAATCCCATATAAATTTCTGAACCTGTGGATGAGCATGTAAGGCAAAAGGCAGAAGGTATCCAAAGATAGTCTGGTTGCTATTGTTCTTATAAATACGGGCGAACTTTTTATGCGTGTCGAGGATTTTTTGAACGTAACCCGCATCAGGCATTATCTCAAACTCAGCAAATGATGCAAGTTGCTCAGGAGTAAATCCTGCCTTCTCCATTCTATCGAATATGGCATCATAGAAAAGGTCAGAAAATTCATGTGATCTTGGATCGAGTGCTTCCGGAATATTTCCAGCTTCATCAGTTTCAAACTGAGGCTGAGGAACCTTTGGTGAAATACAAACGTACTTCATCACTGTTTTAAAATCAGGATCAGGAATAATATCGTAAGCCTTAGGGACTAGGGTAAGCTTGGCAAAGCTCACAAGCCTGCGGTCAAAAATTTTCTTCACCCACTGTTCGGCAAATTCTGCTTCGGGCGCTGATATTACCAGAGATACCTTCGAAGACAGAAAACGAATTTGTCCGCTTTGCACCTTCGATGTCCCCTTCAGAGAAGAGAAGCAATAGAAATCCGATGATGCGGGAATCTCACGGATTACCTCATCCATGAATGCCGAAATAATTTTTTGATGGTGAAGAGGAACCGTTCCACTACTTCCATGCACCTTTAAAAAAGAAATTTTAATTCTCATATCTACCTATTAATGAAAAATCTGTGTCGCCTGAAAAACTATTTTATTACTTATGAGATTGCAAAAGTAGAATCTTTTCTGTTATCTGAAACGGATTACTTCTACATTTCATTCTTTTATTAATAATCTTAGCCCTAACCTCTGCCTGAAAGTACTTTTCCAACGGTCTTAAATAGAATTCTAAGGTAATTCCCAAAAGTAAGGTTTTCGATGTAGATCATATTAAGCCTGATCTTTATGGGCATAATCTCCTCTATGTAATAGCGCTCAGGATCATTAGCCTTGCTCAAGAGCTCATTCTCATTGGAGAATTCGATCGATGCATTATCCGTAATTCCTGGCTTCACTGACAGTATAATCATCTGAGCGGCGGGACTATACAACTTTGTATAATGCCTTACTTCAGGCCTGGGTCCCACTATACTCATGTCGCCAGACAGAACATTAAAGAGTTGTGGCAGTTCGTCAAGTTTAAACTTTCGAAGAAATTTACCGATGCTTGTTACCCGCTGATCCTGCCGGCCTATCGTAATCAACCCTTTTTTATCTGAGCCAATGTGCATGGTCCGGAATTTTAATAGGGTGAAATCAATATTGTTCTTTCCGACACGGGTTTGCCGAAAAATGACAGGGCCCGAAAAGTCGGCAAGAATTGCCAGACTTATCAGAATGAGAAAAGGCAGAAGGAGAATCAATCCTGCCAAAGAAAGAAGAATATCGAAAAACCGGATAAGGAATTTCCGGATAAAACCCGTCAAGCGTATCATTTTTGTCGGATGGAAATCCAATTTACAATATCGTTGATAACGGCTCCATCAACATTTCCAGTTTTTGTATATTCTGATGGAGTACTTTTTCCTTTACCCTTTATAAAAAAATGATTGAGGTCAGGATATAATTTAAAATCAGCATTTGTATCCTTCATGCCTTTTTTCCAAATATTAAAATCTACATCTGTTACCTGATAATCCCTTCCACCCTGCAGAAAATACATGGGTATTTTCAGAGAAGCAGCCATTCCTACAGGATTATAATTATTAAGATCGATCCAATATGCACGCGGTATGTGGAAGATGAATGAAGTATCAGTATCTGTTGCTTTCAGTCCTTTTATTTTTACTGCTTCACGTTTTATTGAATCGAGGAGTAGCTTATTATCTTGACCAGTGGTGTCGAGTGAAATGATATAGGTAGCCTGTTCGACTAACAAATCTTCTAGGTGCCTGCCGTTAGCGGCCAGATATATCAGCCCTTTAATTCCAGATACACGGGATGCTATTCGCGGAAGTACCATTCCTCCCATGCTATGTCCGCACAAGTAAATTGACGAACTATCGACAGTGCTGTCGGCTTTCAGCATCTTAACTGCTGCAATAGCATCTTCAATAGTTTCCTCATTGATCGTAAGGTTTTTATCCTTACTCATTTTGGCAGCAAAAACTCTTGTACGCTTATCGTATCGATACACTGCAATTCCCTTGGCAGCAAATCCTACTGAAATGTCTTTAAATATTTTTGTGGGTCCGACTGTTTCATCTTTATCATTCGGTCCGGATCCGTGAATGAGTATAACAACAGGAAACCTGCCTTCTTTTTTGGGATATGTGAGTAGTCCGGGAATTCTATACGGACCATTTTGAATGAAAACTGTTCGTTCAGAAATCAATTCCTTATTGTAATAATCGGGAAATTTATATTGCTCTCTTAGCTCGCCAGGAAGAAATGAAATTCCCTTGATCAGACTGTTTTTTCCATAAACTAGCTTGAAATCTATTTTCCTTTTTTCAAACTGACTATGTTGAATTACCACATCAAAATATTCCTGATGATCAACGGTAGTATCAATAACCTTTACGAAAGGACCTGCAAGTTTTAGTAAATTATCCCAAACCTGACGAAGTTTTATCGTATCAATTCTGGCAGAAATACTTGAGTCAAATAATGCAGTCACTTTCGCAAATTCTCTGCTGCGAATGTTATTAAATACCTCTACTGATTCAGCCGTATAATTTTTCTGCTGAGCAAAAAGAAAGCTTACCGGTAAAAGCAGTAAGATGAATAATGATTTCATAATTTAGTTGTTAGTAGCTTTTTCTCAATGGATGATACCACCACTTCAAGAACTATATTTATCTGTTCGTCGGTGAGATCGTAGTATACTGGCAATGATATTTCTGATGAATAGAGTTTATAGGTGACCGGATAATTTTTTATGTCATACCCTTTACTTTTGTAATAGGACATCATTGGAACAGGAATGAAATGAACATTGACTGATACTCCCGAATTAGTAATACTTTGAATAATACCATCACGGGTGGCTTCATCGATATCTTTTATACGAAGTGCAAAAAGATGATATGAACTTTTGTTTTGCAAAGTAATATTTTCCTGCTGAGGTAGGATAGCCCAATCTTTTTTCTTCAAGACTTCTTCATATTTCATGCATACCTCTTTCCGTTTCGGAAGCGTCTCTTCCTCATAGCGACCGAGCTCTACAAGTCCAATGGAAGCCAAAATATCGGTCATATTCATCTTATAACCTGCCTCGACAACATCGTATTTCCAACTTCCGGCCTTCATTTTTGACAAGGCATCCTTATTCTGCCCATGCAATGACGATATACATAAACGATCATATATGGCCTTATTATCGAATGGTTCAGGTAGATTCAGGCATACGGCTCCACCTTCTGCAGTGGTAAGGTTCTTAACTGCATGAAATGAAAATACAGAGATATCGGTAAGACTGCCCGTACGTTTCCCACCATAAAGTGCGCCCAGAGAATGGGCAGCATCCGACAGAATTAAAATCCGACCAAGGTTTTTTTGCTCTTCGCTTTCAGTTAAAAATAATTTCTTGATTGAAGCATCTTTAACCAGAGCATTCAACTTATTATAGTCACAAGGCCATCCGCCGAAATCAACAGGCATTATAACCTTTGTCTTTTTTGTTATCGCCTGCTTGACTTTTTCAGGATCGATATTAAAATCTTCATTCACATCAACAAAGACAGGGATAGCACCACAATGGATTACAACATTGGCCGTAGCCGAATAGGTGTAAGCCGGAAGAATGACTTCATCACCCTCCTTCACTCCAAACCATCTGAGCATAAGCTCAAGTCCAGAGGTCGCAGAATTCAGGCAAATTACTGCTGGAACATTGCAGTATTCTGAAAGCCTCTTTTCAAACAACTTCGTCTTCGGGCCTGTTGTTATCCAGCCTGATTTAAGCGTGTCTACGACTTCGTCGATAATTTTCTGATCTATTCGTGGCGGAGAAAATGGGATCATTTATAGAACGTATAATTATTTTCGGGTTTCATTTATCTAAGCTTCGTATTGTTATTTCTGACTGAAAATATTTTCAAAATTATTATTTTTTCTGTGGATAGTTGAAAAAATAATTTTCTTTATTCTGAACAAATAAATAGCATCCAAAAAATACGAAAAAATAAAGTGATGAGGCCCTTAAAATCGTATCGCCAAATGCATTTATGAAAACTATAATTACAAAACAGATCGCAAGGTAGTTTTTACTCCTGTAATAATCTACCAACGGGAATGTTATGCATAAAACCAATAAGATTAGTCCGAATATCCCAATAGACATTGCAGTCTGCAGATACTGATTGTGAGCACCGGTATAATGTTTTGAAAGATAATCGAGCTTAGATCGATTTAATTCCTTTACCGATTCCTGTATAACATCTCCGCTTCCAACCCCAAAAATAAAATTATTTTTAAATACCGTAATTCCATTTTTCATTAATGCCAACCGTGTTACAGTGCTGTTATAATATACATGGGCTGCAGTGTCTAAAACACCATCTGTACTGTTTTTATTCTGAACAACATTTGCGATCTGATCAAAACGATTATACAACCTAAGTAATGAGAATACAATTCCAACAATTAAAACTATCTGAATTATAGAGCGCATTAATAATTGCTTTGTTTTATTTCGCTTTATAGCTTCCGCAATTCCGAAAACAAACAAGGTAATAAATACTGTTGTCATAGCCAGACGTGCATTCAGCAATATCACGCCAGTCATTAAAATAAAAAATAATAAAATGCGAATCTTTCCGGAATGAAGAATAATTTTATTTTCAGATACAGTATCCTGAACAAGAAAAAGCAAAGCCAGATTAAGATACATTGTAAAATAAGTAGGATGTAGAAATATTGAAAATATTACATAATAAAATTTCTTAATATCACCCGTCTCAATGTATAGGGATAATGAATGAAAAAAACAGATCAACAAGGCAACTGTACAACCCGCAATCAATGCAATTCCGGTTTTCCTGTATGATTCTTTTGATAAATTTATAGAACTGAATATTACCGGAAAAATGAATAATGGAATTTTAATCGACAAATCCTCCCACCCTGCTTTTTTATCTTCCGTCCAGAACATCCCTATCAGATAAAATAAATAGAGGGAGAAAAATAGTGCTAATTGAGGGTTTGATTTTAAATTACTAAAAATGTTTTTATATTTTTTTTGATAGATCCATACTATTAACAAAAGACCCCAACATATTAGAGACGCAACCTGAAAGAGTGGCAGAAAAAAAACAGACAATGCGAGAACATTCTCGAGAACTAAAGGATCTTTGATTTTAAATTCTAAAGCTTTCATACTTTTTTGAATAATCCGGCAAGAAAGCCAGTTCCATAAGAAATATGTATCAATGGGAAAACAGGAATTGCCATTAATCTGACATTAAATATTTCATCAAATGTAAGAGCTCTCAAAATTATGAAAGTAATGTAAATCAGCAATGGCCAGATCCAAACAGGATAATAAAAAGCCAGCGGTAATGAGATGAGATACGAAACAAAAAGCGATGGGACAAGATGTCGTAACCGAACGGAGCCGCTGACCTTTTTCAATACTGCAGGCTTGTATAGACCATATCGAAAATATTGCCGGAACAATTTAAAATATGAATCGCGAACATAGTAAGTAGAAGACATTTCAGGAATCATCATAATTCTATACCCCTTACTTTTTACCCTGTAATGAAATTCATCATCCTGGTTAACAGGTAACGTTTCATCCATTAATCCACAACGCTCCACTACTTCTCTCTTATAAATTGCAAACGCTACACTATCTACCATCATTTTCTTACTCATAGTCCTGAATTCAGTGTTGCCTACCCCAAATTTACTGCTCATTACCAGTGCAATCGCTTTCCCCGCAAGAGTCCTTCCCATTTGTTTTAATGGACCGCCGACAACATCACATTCATTATTCTTAAGACTATCCAAACCGGCAGTAAAATAATTATCCTCATAATTAGCATGTGCACCAACGAAAGCAATAAATTTTCCTGTTGAATATTTATAACCGATATTAAATGCATGAGTCGATGTCCTTTTTGGATTATCCAAAAGTTTCAGAGCTGAATATTTTTTCATTAGCAAAACAACTCTTTCCCTGGTACCATCGTGAGAGCCGCCATCAACAATCAGGATTTCTTTTTCAACGCCATCGGAATTGCAAAGATTCTCAACCAGTGAATCGATAAAATCAATTTCATTATATGTTGGACAAATTACAGAAAGCTCCATACTACATTTTCAGAATTTCACCTACAATCAGCTTAGAAGCGTTTCCGTCGCCATAAAAAACTTCAGAATAATCCGAAGGCATTTTCTTATTATTTAAAAATGCTTCCGTGATTTTAGATACATCGGATCCAGTCAAAACAAGATGTCCAGAATCAAGCAATTCCGTCCATTCCGTATCGTTGCGCAGGCATATACATGACTTCTTGAAAAAATAAGCTTCCTTTTGTAATCCGCCACTGTCTGTCATAACCATCGAACAATCCTTCAGCAGTTTTAGCATATCCAGATAACCAATAGGTTCTATAACTGTGAAATCAATTTTAAGCGAAAGCGCTTCAACATTTTTCTTCGTTCTGGGATGCATAGGTAAAACGACAGGCATGTCCCTATTGATTGTATTAAGAGCGAAAATAATATCCTTAAGCTTAACGGGGTCATTGGTGTTCTCGGCGCGATGAACAGTGCAGAGCACAAATTCTTTTAGTTTTAATTTATCAATAACAGAAATCCTGTCATCAATTTTCTTCGAATAGAATATAGAAGCATCAAGCATTACATCGCCTGAATTGACAAACCGGCAATCGAATTTTTCAAAACCTTCGTTCTTTAGGTTTCTCATTGCAATTTCTGATGGACAAAACAATAGTGAAGAAATCCTGTCGGTTAAAATGCGATTTACTTCTTCAGGCATGTACATATTAAAGCTCCTGAGGCCGGCTTCGATATGAATTAACTTGACATGAAGCTTTGCAGCAGCGATGGCAGCGGCAAGCGTTGAATTCGTATCACCGTAAACAATTACTCCATCGGGTTTCTCCTCTAGAATTATAGCTTCAATTCCTTCAAGCATTCTGCCTGTCATCTGACCCTGAAGAGCAGATTTAATTCCAAGATTATAAGCCGGTTCAGGAATGTCCATCTCACGAAAAAATACATCAGACATATTGTGATCGTAATGTTGACCAGTATGTACGACGACTTCAGATATGCAATCGTGTTTAGTAAATTCACGACTGACTACAGCCGATTTTATGAACTGAGGTCTTGCCCCAATTACTGTGAGTATTTTCTTTTTCGTTTTCAATGGTCAAAAGTGGTGATAAATATCGTTAATTTGAACAAGACTTTTGCTCCAATCGAAATTATCTATAACAAATCTTCTTCCTGCTTTTCCGAAGCGCTCCTCCATTTCGGGATTATCGATAAAATAGCTTATCGCATCAGCTATTTCTTTTGTATTCCCCGGCTTTACTAAAATTCCGCTTTCCCCATCTGCTACCACTTCGGGTAGTCCTCCTACATTTGATGCAATTACCGGAACTTCACAAGCTGAAGCTTCAAGAACACTTACTCCGAAACTTTCATTCAGTGATGGACAAACAAACAAATTAAATGTATTGTGCATGGCAGGAACCTCTTCATATGGTATTTTGCCGGTAAACGATACTTGTTGGTTTAATTTCAATTCAGTAACCAGTTTTTTATACTCGTCTGACTTAGTCCCCTGACCACATATAACCAAACGCAACTTTTTGGAAGGATATTTTTTTGTTACATTTTCGAATGCTCTTATCAGATAATCGATACCATAGTGACTTTCGAGTGATTTGATTATTCCAATTGTAAAAACGTCACTTCTTATTAACTTATTTTTACAAAATTGATTCGTATCAATTCCAAATGGTGTGACTACGACATTTCCTAAAGAATATTTTCCAATTTCTTTTTTCATTATCAAACTGGTTGAAAGAAGCAAATCTGATTTTTTAAAAATCCATTTCAACATTAAGCGATTAAGAAATGAATGTTTTGGAAAATCAAATACATCAGAACCCCAAACAGAAAGAATAAAGGGATGCTTTCCTGTCATTGCACCAAGTAAACCATAACTGGTGGCATAATGCGAATGAATAATATCGGGCGAAAATTTCTTAATCGACTTGTTTATCTCACCGATGAACTTAATATATCGGATCTTTGACAAGTCGTTTCCCGAAAAAATATTATTTTCTACTACTCCATTATCACTAAGCAATTCAACACGGGCTTTTTTATACCAGTCGTTAACAGGCTTAGAAAGTGAAAATATAGCAGTTGAATAACCAAGAGAAGCAGCACCTGACACCCATTTTTGTGTATGAGAAGAATTAATATCAGCAAGAAATAATATTTTTTTCATCCCTAATTTCTTGCTATCTCATTTTTCCCACGAAAGATCATATCAATAAATTTTTTCAAAGCAAACAAATACGCTTTCATTTTCCCCTGATATCGCGACCCGAAAATCGATAAAATTA
>JANPNV010000055.1:0-10790 GCA_031427625.1 Bacteroidota bacterium | reverse complement strand
GCAATACGATCACTTACTGTGGGGATACCCAAATGACGAACACCGCCACTTGCCTTTGGTATACCGACCTGCCTGACTGCCTGCCTGCGGAAAGTAGCTTCCTGATGTTAAGCGGTTCCAAAGTTTGTAAAGATTATTTGGTAAATCTTCTTCAAAGTCTTTTAAACTCTTTCCATCAATGCCAGCACTTCCTCCATTTCCGCGAACTTGCTTCCACGCTTCGTAGACCATCTCCTTGCTGATCGGTATTGATTTTGTTGCTGTCTTCAATAGTCCTCCTTTAATTTCTTAAAGTTGTTACTGTTTCTACAACTGAATAACTGACACGCTTCGCTCCACTAACATTACATTCACTTCCTCACTACTATCGTGTCATCCCCCACTCATCAACGCATCTTTCCATCTGCGATGAAAATTGAGTTGTAGTTTTCTGTTGATAAGAGTTTTCTCGAATCACTACAGTGCATTCCGCGTATCGTTAATGAGCTTCTCCTGTTTCTTAACTGAGCCCGTATAAAAGTCATGCCTCCTCAACAACGTCTGTCCTATAACCAGCACTACAGGTGTCCGTTATAGTTTATCATGGGATGCGAAACAGTCCCACTTTCGACAAAGGGTTTCGCTTTCTCGATGCTTCTTCAGAGGTTCATTTGCATTCATCTCTTTTATACTTACCTGATTCTTCTACAGAACCTTTTCCTTGCACGCTCAGCACCTTTAGCTCTTAACCTAAAGCACCTGCAAGGCGGTTTGCGACCTACTCCTGTAAGCCGATCGCGAAGGGTCAGATAGATTTTAGTTACTATCTTCCTTCATCTCAATTTAAACATTTATCTTTCTTACAACAAAAGATAATTCAGGACACACTTCCGCCGAGTGGGAGAACATGAATTAACCATCATTCTGAATTAAACCCACCTATTGGTCAGGAACATTTTTAATCAATCCAATTAATCGCAAAAAGATTAACCCGTTTAATTAAATACAAATCAAAATTATTTGACAACTATAAATGTTGAATAGAAATGAAAATATTTAATAAAAATTGTGAAATAATTTTTCAGAAGAAATAAATAATATTACCCTTTTGAGTCAGCATCGCTGGCGATGTTATCGAACCCTGACCGGTAATATTGCATTAAAATAAAAGAGACAACAATTCCGGAACTGACGCCTTCAATAAAGGTTGCAAAAGCAGCCCTCAGAGGCGTTGCCTGCTCACTCATGAAAAGTAAATTACCGTTTAGGTTAGCTAATGATTGAGGGTTTATAGATAAAAAATAAAAATAAATAAACAGAGTATATATTACGACGCTTACAGCAGCAACTTCCGATCCCAGTTGCATACCGGGCAGATAATCGATGTTAGGTTCTGTTTTCCGTCGGTAATACAGATAACAATAATTGATACCTAATAGAAGAATGATAAAGTTAACGCCCCAAGCCAAAGGATTTCCTGTTAAATCGAGGATTCTCATTAATAAGAAATAAATAATAAGAAATAAACTTGTTAGTAATCCGGCAAAAAAACCAGTCCGGCCTAATGAAATTGCGCTTTTATTATTTTTCATAAATAAAAAAATTTTGATATTTATCAAATTTAATAAATATTAAAACATCATCCTATTGGTAAACAAACATTTCAGAAACTAAGGTAACAGGTAAATTCCGGGTAACTATTTAATACCCATACTTGCAGCTTGCTCTTGGTGTCACAATGTGCCTATAAAAATATTTATCGAATGAAGTTTTATGCTTATTCCTATTCGAAAATCAGGACTAACATATAAAACTTGCAAGTTTTTTCAAGACGAGACGTATGGCTCATTTAAATTAAAACAGCTTCTCTGACCCTAACAAAAAAATGCATGATATATTCATATATTATACGACTCATTTTTGTGGCAATATTCTTATACCAAAATAACCCTAGCTCAGCAGCAGCACTTCTATTTTCTGCCCAATGATGATATTATTATACCGGCTCTTCCGTATTTGCTTATCATTCCCAATAAATAAAACAACTGCTTCGAATGTTATATGAATCTTATGAAAATTATTCTCTATCGTAAATGCATTCGGAATAGTTGAACTTTACACATATACTGCCGGTCTTTTTCAAAATCTTTCTGAATTAATTCCAACCAATCGCAACATGAAGCGTTCCTATACCTTTTCTAATCGATTACTCACATTACTTTTATTAAGGTTGACAGAAAATTGTGGAGCATGGTTAAAACGATTGTTGTTTTATTCTACCTTCCATAAATGAAAATCCATTAAATAATTTCACATGACAAGGATTATACTTATATTTTCAATATCCTATTTATTTGTTACAGATCTTTACTCCCAACCTTGTTCTCCCTCAGCCGTTTCGTCATATGATACTTTGGGAACCCGCCAGACTTATAATTTGTATTATTTTAATGGCCCGTGTTTAATCGGTAGTAATTCCGATAACGGAATGTCAGAGCTTGTAAAATTTATTCCACCATCGTCGGGAAAATATGAATTGGAAATACGAGCTTATACCTATTCTATAAACTATCCATATTCATCACCGTTAAATATCTATTTGAGACAAACGAATGGCTTGTGTGATTTTGCCAATTATACATGCTTATATTACGATTCAACTTTCCAGGCATACACAAAGTATTATACAATCAACGCTCCGGTTGGAAATGTAATATATGATATATTGATTGCCGGTGTTGACTCCTTTGCTAGTGGCACGGTCGATGTTATAATAAACTGTGCGAGACCAACTAATATTGCAGCAGGAAATATTACAACAAACTCTGCAGATATTTCATACAACTGTAATTGTCCGAATGCCGCATATCTTGAATATGGCCCTGCAGGTTTTGTACCCGGAACAGATTCCACCACAGGAGGAGGAACCCTCCTGACAGGCATAGCATCTCCGGTTACTCTAACAAGTTTGTCTCCTTACACTCAGTATGAAGCATACCTTAGAATAAATTGTTCGGGAGTTTTTTCTCATAATCAAAAGTTATTATTTCGCACAAGTTACGATTGCTCGGCTGCACAGGCAATACAATGCGGAAGCTACTTTGATTATTATAATTTGGATAATGGTATATATGGAAATTGGCAGAATTATGATTGCGGTCCATCAAACAATAATACGATTGAAAAAATATTCAGTTTTACTCCTTCGCAGGATGGATTTTACAGTATCGATTTTTACGATATGCATTGCAATGGGGGAGATCAATCTTCGTTTTATTATAAAGAGGCATCAGGCTCTTGCAGCGACTCGGGGTGGACATGCATGGGTGATCTGACTAGTTTAACACTGCCCCCCTATTCTTTAACCTGGGGCCCGTTGGATTCGGGAATTACTTATTTACTAATGACTGATGGAACTTATTACGGATCGTGGTATCAAAAATATTTTCAATTGAATTGTTTGTCGACATCTGTTTTCGGTTTAACAGGAGCTTCTCAGCCAGGGAATTTGATAATAAGCTCGAATCATTCATCTCACCAATTCACATTAGTAACTGATGCAATAATGAATGACGCATTGATTACCATCTATACGATGACAGGCAGCTATGTATACAATACGGTCCTTTCAAAGGCCAGAACTTCCTTTTATTTTGATGCCCCTCCAGGAATTTACTTAGCAAAAGTATCAGATGGCAAAAGAGAGTGGGTACAGAAGTTGATTGTTGAATAATATAATGATGACGCTATGCAAATAGTTTTTTCCGCATAGCCTAATCTAAACGTCACTAACTAAAATCTGCCTGACACTATATTCCCAATCGAACACAAATTGAAGTTGAGCGATTTTGATCACAATAAGACTTCTATTACAATTCTGAAAACACCTTTCCCAACAATCACCTCTGCAAACTAATCTGCTGCGAAACGACTTCCTTATTCGACATGTCTTTTACTTTAACGAAGTAATTTCCATTCGCAAGTTTCGCATCTAATGATAATTGTGTTAAACCATTGGACTTATTTTTTACCGACCCTTTTTGAACTATTTTCCCTGATAAATTTATGATGGAATATTCATTCAGATCAAATGAATGCCCAATTACTTTAATGTTCACCTCTGCCCCATCTGATGGATTTGGAAAAACGATCGTTGAATAAGAATTAACTTCAGGATTATTTACGTCGGTTAGATCATCGGTACTTACAAATGCAGATGCCAATGAAGTGTACGTATCATCACTGCCATAATTTAAGCGCAGCAGGTAATTAAAGCTGCCGGCACGATAAAAGTTATAACTGTATTGCACATTCGTCCGCTGCCCTTGAGTTACCTGAAATGCCGTTAGAAGAGGCGTAGGTGCCGGACTTCCACTTAGGAAAAAACTATCGACTGAATATTGTTCCACTTGCTCCATCAATACTTCAATTGGTGCGCTCGGTCCGGAAGTTGTATAAACACTTAAAGTTCCCCAACCAACAATCGAATCATTCCTGTAATAAGTATACTTCTGCTGACCGGGAGTATTGTTTAAAAAATATGCTGCAACGGTTAAATTAAAATCCGTCACTCGTGAGCTCACGCTATGCCATGCACTGTTTGCCGTAAACGGAAACTCCATCAAAATTTTAGGAGAAGAAAATATATATTGCTGCGCCGGAAATATTAAACTATCCATATTGCTTCCTGTTACTGCAGACAACTCATACGCTTGATGGTTTATGTTTGCGCCTGATTCATATACACCATTGACATTAAAGTCGTATTCATTAGTAATTAAATAACCAGCTGTAGAATTTAATTCCTTACTTCCGGCAAGATTTACATCTACCCCTGCATTTAAAAAAAATGTTTCTGACTCTGCTTGATAATTATTCACTTGCGGAGTATTCCCAAAGTAAGTTGAATAATCCCACACCTGATTAACTCCCATCGTTGGATTCACAGGTAAAGCTGAAGTGATTTCATCAATATTAAATGGATAAGAAGGAATCGGAATATCTGATGCATTAATCGTAATTGGCTGGGCGAAAGCAGCAATTGAAAACTGCATAATGCCAATGAGTGTGTAAATTTTTTTCATGATTCGATTATTTATGTATTTGACAATATTAAAAATAGTATAATATATATTTGATTATATAAAAGTAAGTTAATTAACAAAAAAAGAAGTTTTTGAGTTAAATTACCTGTAAAATATTCAATTATGCAGGTAAAAATTTGTAATTCTTAAATGTATTTCGCTTATATTCTTTTCGATACGAAAAACTTATTACAAAAATGAATAGTCTTTTATCCCCGATAAGTTTTTACTAAACTGAAATAAATAACTGATTCATACCTGGTTTATTTGAAATTTTATCTATCAATATTATATATCGTTTGTGCTTAATTATAATAATATAAAATCAAATAAAAATATTATCCAACAACGACTCATTGTCTCTACGAAATCGATTCAAAGAAACTACCCTTCGTTTTCATAAAGTGTTTAATATTTACGCAAAGTACGGGCGTCTGGGATTCATTTGCAACCAACTTTTGTTCTTCTACACCCATGATGTAATCGGTAATGTTCGTCTCAGGGTCTATGGTGGTTACAATAAGATCAGCTTTGGCAGAATCGGCCTGTGCAAGTACTTCTTTATATTTTGAAGATGCAGAATAAGTGCCGGATTCACTGAAAGGAATATTGCTGTCTTTCAGATAAGATTTAAAATAAGAGAGATTATTATTTATTTTATTCGTGATAAATTCATCGGATGATTTCTGTTTGGTCAACATCAGCTCGGCCTTGAAACGTTCGTTCAGCGATTGTACAAGTGGAACGAGTTGCTTAATTTCCCTTGTGTAATCGACAGGAATTAAAATTTTCTTTATCGGTTTATACGGTAGCTTCTGAACGACGATGTACGGAGTTTTCGACTGCGTAATTACCTTCATCGCTTTGCTGCCGATAATATGCTGCATTCCTTTGATGCCATGCGTTGCCATTACGATGAGTGAGCAATTCAATTCCTCTGCAGTACTACCAATCTGGTCAAAAATATTACCCTGCTTTACAATTGCCTCCATATTTATAGACGTTTGGCCTTTATACTTTTCAATCAAAGCATTCAGATTTCCTGTAGCTATATTCGATTCCTTTTCTGTTGCAACAACATGAAACAGGAATATTTTTTCAATCGGTAATACTCCGGCAAGTCCTATGGAATATTTAAGCGCATTTTCCGTGGTCGCCGTAAAGTCGATCGGTACTAATATTATCATTTTGAAAATGTTTATGGAATATTGGTAAATATAAATAATAAACTGATATTAATATCAATTTACCCCTTTCCCTAAGATTCCATGAATAGTATTTCGCTTTTCAAGAATTGCATATTAAAGAAAGATTATAAAATTCTCAGATTTAATTCAGAAGGGATTAATTAATCTGCATTAATCTGTTCCAGTTTAAATAAAAGCCAGGAAAAAATAATTTTAATTTTAGTAAACCAATGTTAACCCTGCCCCTAACCCCATGTCACTATCATAATGCGTTGACAAGGCAAGGTTTTTTGTGAATATATAACGAAATCCAGCCATATATTCTTTATCGGTGTTAAGCATTAAACTGAATCGCATACGTTTTGAAATTGGAATATCTTCCCTGATTAACTGAATACGAATTTTAAAATCGACATCAATTCTGGCATCTGCAACAAATAGCATAGGCAGCGTATGTGCAATACCGGCAACAGCAATGTGGCGATTATTTTTATTGCTTGCCTGACCGAACCAATTTTCTGAATCATTGCCAAAGATATTTTTCGGACTGCCTTCAAAACTAAATACGTTTTTGGAAGAAACACCTTCTTGTTTATAATGATAATCGAAACCTGCATAAACATACCACCATTGCATCTTTCCTAAATATCTTCCAAACATAGATTCGCTTTCATAACCATGTTCGGCATGATAGCCCAAATGCCATATTGTTTCTAATTTCCACCGCGTGTTGGCAATCATTGCCTCTCCGTCGCTACCGTTGCTTTCAATTCCGATTTTCGCCATTGAATGAAATTGTCTGTCGTCGGCATATAATTTTCGCTGCGCCAATTTTGGATTGGGGATTTCTGGATTTGAAGGTTGGTTTTCGTATGTAAACACTCTTCCCATACCACTCATCATGTGATAAAGTATATGACAATGAAAAAACCAATCTCCATATACATTCGCGTTAAATTCAAGCGTATCTGTTTCCATTGGCATAATGTCTACTGTGTTTTTCAGCGGTGCATAATCACCTTGTCCGTTAAGCAATCTGAAATCATGTCCATGTAAGTGCATGGGATGTCTCATCATTGAACCATTAGTAAGTATTACTCTAACATTCTCACCCTTTTTAATTAAAATTTTATCGGCTTCAGATATTACTTTATTATCTATACTCCATACATAACGGTTCATGTTTCCTGTTAAATGAAAACGCAACTCTTTAGTCGTTGAATTTATTGGAAGTGTTGTTTTATTAGGAGCCTTAAGCATGGCATAATTTAGCGTTGTAATATCAGGAAGTGAGTTTTCCTCATATTGTTCTTTTCCCTTCTTCAAAGTATCCATTTGATTCATATCGTGGCCTTCTGACAGAGTCTTATTATTCTTTACTTCTGGCCCTCCTGTAATTTCGGGATACATGACAACATTCATATCCATCTGATTTAAACTCATGCTCATTCCCATATCGTCCAGGTCACCATTCATTTTCATCATGCTATTCATCATTTTCATACCGTCAAAATACTTTAACTTGGGCATTGGACTTGCATGCATTTTCATTCCGCTACCAAGCCAAAGTGATGCTGAACCGGTACGATCTTCAGGAGTAACTAAAAATTCGTAACTCATATTTTCTGGAATGGTGATAATGACATCATAGGTTTCAGAAACAGCAATAATTAACCTATCTACTTCAACAGGTTCTACATCATTTCCATCATTTGCAACAACAGTTATTTTTCCGCCTGAATATGTAAGCCAGAAATATGAAGATGCTCCACCGTTTGAAACGCGTAAGCGAACTTTGTCCCCGGCCTTGTATTCTGACTTCTGTATTTCACTTTTACCATTGATTAAAAATTTATTATAATACACATCGCTAACATCCATGGCATTCATTCGCTTCCATTCGTTTTTTAATTTTACTCCCAAAAATCCTTGACGTATTGCCTCTGAATAACTTTGTGTTGTTCCCTTTTTTATCGCGAACCAATCGGTGGCATTATGCAAACTTCGGTGAACATTTTTTGGATTCATATCCGTCCATTCGCTCAATACCAGTGGAAGTGTTGGCAAGTCATCTATTCCATTTCTGAAAGTAGCATCGTTAGGTCTCTTATTCATTACAAACGACCCGTACATTCCGATTTGCTCTTGCAAACCAAAGTGACTATGATACCAATGAGTGCCATGTTGAATGATAGGGAATCTGTATAAATGAGTAGTGTGAGGCTTGATGGGCATCTGCGTAAGGTTTGGCACACCATCAAATTGATTAGGCAAAAATAACCCATGCCAATGGAGAGAAGTCTCTTCGTTTAAATTATTATGCACCCATATTTCTGCAGTATCACCTTCTGTAAATGTGAGGGTTGGCATTGGAATCTGTCCGTTAACAGCTATCGCTCTTTTCGACTTACCGGTAAAGTTTACTGTAGTATCGCTTATGTACAGGTCGTAGCGTTCAACATTCTGCGCTACAACGCCTGAAACAATAAATTGGAGAAATAAAATCAACAAAACACTTTTAAGAGAATTCCGTTTAAAAACATAATCTTCTTTTGAAAATCGAAATATTGAATTGCTGAAAACTATTGAACGTATTTTCATTTTTATTCTATTTAACTTTTAATTCAATCCAATTTATAAGCGACTCTTTATCTTCTTGAGATAATCGGGCCTTTCTATGCATTAAAGTATAAACCGACATTGGCATTGTTGAGTCGTTAATACTAACTTCTATTTCTCTTAGTTTGCTATTTTGCCTCCTTGATGACAAATCACCAAACTCACTAAAGTTTAATTTTTCTTTTCCTTTTTTTATATGACTTTCCATTTGCCAATTGATTGGTTGGATGTAAGAATACCATGGGTAATTTGTGTTGTTGCTATGGCAGTCATAACAAGAATTCAATAATAGCGCATATATATTTTTAGGTATGGAATATGTATTCGAAATATCAGCAGAAAAAACCTTCCCGCTTATATTGCTATTGCGGGAAGGTCTAATAAATTGAATGGCAATAAATGCAAAGGCTAATACGAACAACGCCTTTTTAAGTATTGCAGCCAACAGCTTTTTTATATGACTCATGAAGATTACTTAACCTCTTCCTTAACTGAACCACACGTCATCATCTTCTTACCGAAGTAAGGATTTTTAATTGTTTTTGTTTCACTTAACCACATTGCACCTTTACCATTATTTGCCATGGGACAAAAGGTATTATACAGCACCTGCGATGAACCTAATTCTTTTACTAAATCATAGATGTCTTTACTTAGACTAATAAAATGTTCACGCTGATGTTCTATATCCCCACCATTTGCACCAATGTGTTCTGCATGTTCTCTTGCATCATCCTCAACATCATTATATAATTTAATTTGCGCCTCGGTTAAGTTCTTTTTATCAAACTTTTTAAAGGCATCTTCTAATGCCACCCCTGCAGCAGCAGCTTCTGTTGAATTATCCTTTACCAATGCATTTTTTAGATCAAGATAAAATCCAATAACTTCTTTTACCGAATTGGAAGATTTTGAATCTGATTTCGCGGAAACTTGTTCAGCACTTGGTTTAGCCACTGAAGTCTCTTTCTGTCCGTGATCATGTTTTTCCTGTGCGCAGGCACTGAATGTTGCAACAATTATTGCAGACATCAATATAATTTCCTTTTTCATTATGAATAGAATTTAGATTGTTAAAATATTTACTTCTGAATAGTGTATAAACACCTTTTCACGGTCAGATATAACTCTTCCGTGTAAAAATAGAAATCAATAAATCAAATAAGGAAACTTTGATTGAAAATATAAAGGTCAGTTTTGATTGGCGGAGGATGAAAGCCTGTATATGGAAAGTAATTCTCGCTTTCTAAAACAGTTTGAAAAATTAAAACCGGCTTAATCAGTCCGATTAATGGCTGAACTTTATTTAATTCGAAATGTGTCTTGTCAGAAGAAAATTGACCGGTTACATTGAAAAATCTAAGGTGAAGATTTTGACAATCATTCTGCTTATTTGTTGATTTATTTTCCTGAGAGCAACAGGACATCCTTTTATGGCTGGCTTCTGTCATTCCAGCGCATTCTCCAACACCAATTGCACAAAGGCTGGAACATAAATGCATGTACAAAATCACTGTCAATAACAGACAGGCATTGCATTTATGTATGAATTTAGAGGCTTTCAATTATTTGTCTAAGATAACACATATATCAGTGAATATAAAATGAAGAACAATCTTGCCTAATCAGACATAAATTCAACTAAAACATATTTGGTTAAAGTTAATAAATTTGGTTAGTAATGAATTTCTAGCTATCCTAAAATAGAATTGCAAACAATTTACATTTATTTTTCTGATGTAAATAGATTGTGTTGTCATTCTGTCTATTTGCAAAAAACTCATGACAACAGTAATCACAGAGTCTGATTTACCACTACACTTAAAAACAATCACTTCGAAACAATGGAATAACCTTTTCCAATTTATCCCCGAAATAAAACAGTCGAAAAATTTTGGTTATCTGACACCCTCAAAAAAAA
>JANPNV010000054.1:0-74047 GCA_031427625.1 Bacteroidota bacterium | reverse complement strand
TGCCAAAAAAAAAGAGAGCCTCTCGGTTCTCTTTTTCACTGTAGATCTTTGTCCTACTGTATTTTTCGGACATTAATTGCATTTTGTCCTTTTTTTCCGTCAATTACTTCAAATTCTACACTGTCGTTTTCACGAATTTTCTCGATGAGACCACTGTGATGTACAAACACTTCAGCTTGGTCGTCATCGGTAACAATGAATCCATATCCTTTAGCTTCATTGAAAAATTTCACTTTACCCGTTTTCATTGTGGTAATAAATTAATACTGACTCCACAACAAACAATTGTTCCCGCTAATTAAATTGCCGTTGTGAATTATTCGATTGATAATGCGGGTCACGATGTCAAAATTAAAAAAATATCCCATGTGACCAAAAATCCAACAGAATTCACAATACTTATCCGCTAAAAATCAACCATAAGTACTATTGATTAGCCCAATAACTGTTTTAGTAATTGAGAAACAATCTTGTTGTCGGCCTTTCCGGCAAAATGTTTTGAAGCAATTCCCATAAGTCTGCCCATATCTGCCGGGCTGTTGATATTATTCTGACTCAGGATATTCTGAAGCTCGCTTCTAATTTCATCTTCACTCATCTGTTTCGGCAGATACTTTTCGATGACAGCTATTTCTTCAATTTCAGTTTTAGCAAGGTCTTCCCTGTCCTGCTGTTTAAAAATTTCTAAAGATTCTTTTCGCTGCTTCACAAGTTTTTGAAGCATTTTTAATTCATCTTCGACAGAAATACTTCCGCCTCCGGACGTTTTTGCCATAAGGATCGCTTGCTTCACGGCACGTAATCCTCTGAGTGCGGCTTCATCCTTTTTAAGCATTGCAGCTTTAAGGTCAGAGTTGATAGTTTCTTCGAGTGACATAGTTGTAGTTCTAAATTATATGTGAAGTAAATGATTTTTAATGAATGATAAACTCCCTGTAAAAAAAAGGCCCTCAATTTATGAGGGCCGGAACGAAACTTAACATGGAACTATTTTAATATTAATCTACGTTGTCATGAAGAAAAGAATTATTCTGACGAAGTTCTCCTTTTTTTTCCTCTTCATTACTTAGTGTATATCTTGAAACGCTCGATTCGCTGGAATGAGGTACTGAGTCGAGTTTAATATTTCTTCTCTTATAAGCCGGTTCTTTTTCCATGTCTGAAATATTTGCATTACCGATTCGGTAGCTGAGTGATTTTAGTTTCATAATGCGTTCCCTTGACTTGCGCAATTGCTCATCAGTAGAATCTTCGGGCTCGCTATCGTAAAGATCATGCACAACATGACCTCCTTTTTCCTCACTGGTAAATGCGCGGGGCTCGGGAATGGGTGCAGAAATATTTTCCTTTGGTGTATTGAGGGCAAATTCAAAAGTCACCTCTTCTTTTTCTTCCTGTGTAACAGTGATATCCTTTTTAAGAGTTGGCTCAAACAATTCGGGTTCTTTGACCGCTGTTGTTTCAGAAACTGTAGCCTCCGTTTTCACATCTTCATTCAGTGAATGAATTGTCTTTGCTTTTTCTTTGGCTTTCGTAATTTCTGTTCCCAGTTCGATTTTTGTTTTAAACCCAGTCGCAATAATTGTTACAGACAGTTTCTCTCCGAGATTTTCGTCGTGGCAATTACCCCAGATAATATCTGCTGATAGTCCGGCTTTATCCTGAATATAGTCTGTGATATCTCCGATTTCATCCATTGTCACTTCTTTCGATCCTGAAGCAATATTCATCAGAATAAATCGTGCACCTTTAATGTTGTCATCGTTTAGTAACGGAGATGCCAGCGCCTGCTCAATGGATTTTACTGCCCTGTTTTCGCCTTCTGCAATAGCAGATCCCATGATTGCGACTCCGCTATTTTGCACAGCTGTCTTTACATCTTCAAAATCGACGTTAATATAACCGGTAACAGTGATGATCTCGGCAATTCCTTTAGCTGCAGTAGTTAGAATATTATCAGCCTTGGCAAATGCATCTGTAAGATTCAGATTTCCGAACATCTCACGCAGCTTCTGATTCTGTATGATGATGATTGTGTCAACACTTTGCTTAAGCAATTCGATGCCTTCATCAGCCTGTTGCCTTCTTCGCTTACCTTCAAATTCAAATGGAATTGTTACGATAGCTACAGTAAGTATACCCATCTCACGGGCAGTTTGTGCGATTATCGGAGCAGCTCCAGTACCTGTTCCACCACCCATACCGGCTGTGATGAATACCATACGTGTGTTTTGAAGAAGAACCTTTCGGATGTCTTCGATATTTTCGATGGCTGCATTTCTTCCTACTTCAGGAATAGCGCCTGCTCCTCTTCCTTCGGTAAGGCTGCTGCCTAACTGAACTTTGTTTGGAATCGGTGACATTTCTAGTGCCTGAGCATCGGTATTACAAACAATAAATTCGACGCCTTTTATTCCCTGGCGGTACATATGGTTAACGGCATTGCTTCCGCCACCGCCAACTCCGATTACTTTTATTATTGACTCGCCGTCTTTCAGAAGATCAAATTCCATGATAAAGTTTTTTAAGTTTTGTTAATTATGTTTCGTTTCGTTATTGATATTAATTAAGTGGGGTATCCTTCTCGTCTTTGAATATATCAGCGAGTTGCTCGAAAAAGGAAGGACGATGTTCTTTCGGTTGTACAACCTTTTCTTTTTTCTTCTTCTCCTTTAAATTTTCATCAATCACCTTAACCTGTACCTTCGCGCGTTTTTCCGTATCCTGAAATCCTTTTATAACAAGGCCGACTCCTGTCGCATACATAGGGCTTTTTAGATCGTCGGAACTTTTTGCAAGATGTTCGTTTGGATATCCAACACGCGTATCCATACCGGTAATAAATTCTACCAGCTGAACAATATGGCGCAACTGTGCTCCTCCACCGGTAATTACAATTCCGGCGATTAGTTTCTTTTCGAATCCTGAATTTTTTATTTCGTAATGGACATGCTCAATGATTTCTTCCATTCTTGCCTGAATGATATGTGCAAGGTTTTTAACAGAGATCTCACGGGGTTCTCTTCCACGAAGGCCTGGAATTGAAACAATTTCATTCTCCTGATTTTCGCTGGCGAGAGCAGAACCGAATTTTATTTTCAACAACTCAGCTTGCTGGCGGATGATAGAGCAACCCATTTTAATATCATCGGTAATAACATTTCCACCGAAAGGAATGACAGCAGTATGTCGGATGATGCCATCCTGGAAAATTGCAATATCTGTTGTCCCTCCACCGATATCAACCAGAACGACTCCTGCTTCTTTTTCTTCTTCAGTTAATACAGCCTCGGAAGATGCAAGCGGCTCAAGAAACAATCCGAGTGAATTGAGATTTGCTCTTTCTACACATTTATAAATATTCTTTGCGGCAGTAATCTGACCAGTGATGATATGGCAGTTCGCTTCAAGTCTGATCCCTGACATTCCGATTGGGTTTTTAATTCCCTGCTCGTTATCGATGATATACTCCTGAGGAATTACATGAATAATTTTTTCTCCCGGAGGCATTGCCAGCTTATACATATCTTCAACAATAGCATCGATATCCGATTGTGCTATCTCATCGTCAAGCGAATTACGGGTTTTCATTCCGCGATGCTGAAGACTTTTTATATGCTGACCTGCGATACCTACATATACCGATTCAATGTCAACATTCGATTTTTCTGATGCTTCCTGGACAGACTTTGTAATCGATTCAATTGTGTGCAGGATGTTTGTAACAACACCGCGTGTAACGCCAAACGACTCGCATTTGCCATATCCTAGAATATCGATTTTCCCGAATTCATTTTTACGACCTACGATCGTACAAATTTTTGTAGTGCCAATATCGAGTCCTACAACTATTGCGTCTTTTTCCATATTATTTTTTTGTGCAGACAACCTGGTCTTTATATTTTAAATTTATCGTCCTATAATGATCCCAGCCTTTTTTACTGAGTCCATCCGTATAGAAAACAAAAAGTTTCCTGAACTTTTCTTTCAAATCATTATCGTCGCCGATGACAACTGTATGATTTCCTACTCGAGGAATCATTTCGATGTCTCCGGATTCATTCACATACAACTGCTGAACTTCAGCATTCCAAAAATCGCTTTGGTTCATGTAACTGATGATGTTATACAACTGTGTCAGTTTTGTTACTGATTTTGAAGTATCACCTTGTGATTTTTCGATATGTTGCTCCGATTCTGTATCGAATATAAATCCATTGGCAACCGGAACTCTTGCAGTGAATTTTTCTGAAGGAGGCATAAACCATCCTTCTTTGTCCACATAAAAATTTTCATTTTTAAAATTTATCACTCGAAGCACCGGAATACGCTGTTTTACGTCAATTATAATTTTCCCATCAACGGTTGAAAATACTTCGGCAGATGAAATAAATGGGTTAGTATTAATGATTTTTTCCAACAGAGAAATGTTAATAGAAGCTAAAGATTTCCCTTCGAGTATTCCGAATTTATTTTGTACTATCTGAATGATATCTCCGCTGTCAACAAATCCTGATCCGACAGAGTCGTGAATGGTTATTACAAGGCCCGAACAGGGCATCAATGACTGCTTATGTGACACAAATCCAACAGAAACAAGGAATGCAAGCACGATCAGGCAAGCTGAGATGATTTGGAAAACTAGTTTAGCAGGTTTCATATCAGTAATTTTAAATACTCAGTAATTGGTTCAACTAACTGGTCAATATCACCAGCGCCAAGAGTGAGAACGACTTCGCAATCTCTCTTTTTCAGTTCATTGATAACATTCTCTTTTCCGCACATCACCTTTTCGCCAGCCGTAACACCGGTGTAAATAATTTCTGAAGTAATCCCTGGTAGCGGTTCTTCCCTCGCAGGATAAATTGGAAGCAGAATTAATGTATCGAGCATTGACAAACTTTTGGCAAACCCTTCAGCAAAGTCTCTTGTCCGCGTGAAAAGATGTGGTTGAAAAATTCCAGTAATCTTTTTTGACGGATAGAGTTCTTTAACAGAAGAAATGCATGCCCGCAACTCTTCCGGATGATGAGCATAATCGTCGATATAAACAACCTTGCTACTCTTCAGCCTGTAATCAAATCTTCGTTTCACGCCGGTATAAGCTGACAAAGCCTCCTTGATTTTTTGATCAGGCACCAATAGCTTACGTGCAATGGCAATAGCAGCTACTGCATTTTCTACATTATGCAATCCGGGCATGTCTGATGTAATATCGCGTATTCCCGAAGTACTGTTACTCCAGTCGAAATGATAACGATGATCAGAAATCCTGATGTTATTAGCTGTGTAATCACCTTTCCCATGAACATCGTAGTCATTCTTTAAAAGTGGAAGGTCTTCAAGCGGCAGTCCTTTTCTGAATATCAGAGTTCCGTTTGCTTTTAATCGCTGAGCAAATAAACGATATGATTCAATCATGAAACTTTCACTACCATATATATCGAGATGATCAGCATCCATGGATGTGATTACAGATAAGGAAGGGGATAATGCAAGAAACGACCGGTCATATTCATCAGCTTCGACAACAGTATAAATTTCACCTGTTTGTGAGTTACTGAGGAGTAAATTAGTGTTATAGTTTTTCGAAACTCCTCCAAGAAATGCAGTACAATTGTAACCTGCATACCTGAGAATATGGGCTATCATCGACGAAGTTGTTGTTTTACCATGCGTTCCGGCAACAGCAATTGTAAAAGTGTTTTCAGTTATTAATCCGAGAATTTCCGAACGCTTTTTTATTATAAATCCATGTTCAGAAAAGTATTGTAGTTCAGAATGCCCTGCCGGAATTGCAGGGGTGAATATCACAAGAGTATCGGCCGGATTTCCTTCGGTAATACTACTGTTGATTTTATTTACGTCATCAGAGAAGTGAATTTCAATTCCTTCATTCACCAATTCATCAGTGAGTGGAGTACGTGTCTTATCATATCCGGTAACATTTTTACCGAGGGCATTAAAATATCTGGCGAGGGCCGACATTCCTATGCCTCCGATACCGAGGAAATAAATATTTTTTAAATTAGATACGTTCAAAAGAATACTAATTAGAATTAATTATTTTTTTTCACAAGACGATATACTTCCATTGCAATTTTTTCAGCCGAATCAGACAATGCAAGACGACTGATATTTGTGCTGAGCGATTTTTTCAATTCCACATCTTCAAGAATTTCGAAAGTTTTGCTGATTAGACTTTCACGGGCCATTGAATCAGAAATAAGAACTGCAGCCTCCTTGCTTACGAGTGCCATCGCATTTTTTGTCTGATGATCTTCCGCTACATTCGGCGAAGGCACAAGGACAACCGGTTTTCCAACGAGAGATAGTTCAGAAACAGAACTTGCTCCTGCTCTGGAAATAATAATATCAGCAGCAGCGTATGCATAATCCATCCTCTGAATAAATCCGAAAGTCCGAATGCCTGTATTAGGAACAGAGTTAACAACTGCTTCGGCCTTTATGGCAAATGCATTGCCCGTTTGCCAAATCAGCTGAACACCCGATTGGGTAAATTGTTGTATCGATTCAGCAATACTTTCATTAATTGTTCTGGCACCCAAACTTCCGCCAATAACCAGAACTGTTTTTTTCGTTGCATCGAGACCAAAGAAATCCATTGCTGCAGCGCGCTTGCCCTTGATGTCAGTCATCTCTTCTCTCACAGGATTACCAGTCATGATAATTTTCTCTTTAGGAAAAAACTTCTCCATTCCTGAATAAGCGACACAAATTTTCTGAACCCGTTTGCCCAAAATTTTATTTGTGATGCCTGCATAAGAATTTTGTTCCTGAATAAGTGATGGAATGTGCATTCCTGTAGATGCATACAACAGCGGTCCGCTTGCATAACCACCAACGCCAATTGCAACGTCAGGTTTGAAATTCTTTATGATCGATCTTGCTTTCAATACACTCTTAATTATTTTCACCGGCAATAATAAATTCTTTAGTGTCAGCTTTCTTTGTATACCACTGATGTTTAATCCTTCAATTTGATAACCTGCGGCGGGAACTTTTTCCATTTCCATTCGTCCGCTGGCACCGACAAATAAAAACTGATTTGCCGGATTAATTTTTTTCAATGCACCCGCTATTGCGATAGCAGGGAAGATATGTCCCCCTGTACCTCCACCACTGATTATGACACGTATATCAGGCTGCTGCAAGTTCGTGTCCTCCTTCTTTTTTCTCCTTTTCAACCTGACTACTCACACTTAATACGATTCCAAGTGACAGACTCGTAAACCAAATTGATGTGCCTCCCATACTTACCAATGGTAGCGGTTGCCCGGTAACCGGAAAAAGATTAACAGCAACTGCCATATTTATTAATGCCTGAAATACCAGCATGAATGCACAGCCCGCTGCAAGGAGCGTCCCGAATGCCATAGGGCTATGATGTATAAATCTTATTACTCTGAAGAACAGAAGTAGATAAAGAAAGAGGATGAATACACCACCGAGTAAACCATACTCTTCGATGATGATGGCATATATAAAATCAGAATATGGATGTGGAAGGAAATTTCTTTGTACGCTATTGCCAGGAAATTTTCCGAAAAATCCTCCTCCGGCAATAGCAATCTTTGCCTGATCGGCCTGATAGTTATCAGTGTCTTCCGAGCCACTGAATTTTTCAATACGCGACTTCCAGGTTTCAATTCTTCCTGTATGTCCACTTGCTAGAGCTATTAAAATAAACAATCCGAATCCAACTACACCAATCCCTGCCATTCCCAAGATGAATTTCATACGAATCCTACCGATGAACATCAGGTAACAGGCAGAAAGGAAAACTACAGCTGATGTAGAAAAATTGGCAGGGAGAATAAGTGCGCAGACAAGAAATACCGGAGCCATTACAGGCAGAAATGCAGTCCGGAAATTATGAATTTCATCCTGTTTCTTGGATAGCATTCTTGCTACGTACATGATCAGAGCCAGCTTCGCGAAATCGGAAGTCTGAAAAGTAATATTTGTTCCCGGCAATGTCAGCCATCTGCTGGCTTCATTCAAATTGGTTCCAAGAACTATTGTTAATACAAGTAAAGGGACAGTAAGCCAGAGAGCCACTCTGCTTATTTTAGAGTAATAGGTATACTTTACCAGATGTGCGCCATACATCAGTGCCAGGCCAAATGCCAAAATGATCAGATGTTTGATGAGATAATATTCAGTATTTCCACTCTGATACTTATACGCAAGCGTACCCGTGCTGCTATATACGGCCAGCAATGAAAATATTGACAGAATAAAAACGATGAGCCAGATTGTTCTGTCGCCTTTAAAATGTTTATCAAGCCAGGTAGCCTGCATGGTGAATGTTTTTATTATTTAAAAAATAGCGATTGCATAAATTTGAAAATTTGTCGATTCCTGCATTATTTATTCTATACATTTATTTACTCCGTATATTCTGAATGACGTGTTTTTGATCATTCTCATCAGAAGTAACGATAGCTGACTATTTCAAATCCTCGATTGAGATATCAATTAAAGATTTTTCACTGCGCGTTTAAACTGACGACCTCTGTCTTCGTAGTTTTCGAAAATATCGAAACTGGCACAAGCAGGAGAAAGCAGGACAACATCGCCTTTACTTGCAAGACGGTATGATTCTTTAACAGCTTCTTCGGCAGTATGTGTTTCAACAATTTCAGAAACGAGTGACTTAAATGTTTTAATGATCTTTTTATTGTCGTTACCGAGACAGACAATAGCTTTTACTTTTTCTTTCACGAGTTCTTCGAGCATAGAATAATCGTTTCCCTTGTCGACACCACCAAGGATGAGAACAACGGGTTTATTAAAGCTTTCGAGTGCATACCAAGTTGAATTAACATTGGTTGCTTTTGAATCATTTACAAATTCAATTCCATGTACATTCGATACATGCTCGAGTCTGTGTTCGGCATTCCGGAAATCAGAAAGACTTTCCCGAATTGTTTCTTTGCGGATATCGAATACTCTTGTCGCGATTCCTGCTGCCATTGAATTGTAAACGTTGTGTTTCCCCTGTAGGGCTAGTTCGTGTATGAGCATGGTTAATTTATTATTGTTAGTTAAAATTTGGATTTGGTCATTTTCAAGCCATGCTCCTTCTTCCTGTTTTTTGAGAATAGAAAACGGATAAGGATGAGCGCGGATATTTAGATCGGGCAGATACTCGACGGTAATAGGATCGTCTGCACAGTAGATAAAGGCATCTGCAGAACTCTGATTCTGCAGAATCCTGAACTTTGACATGACGTAATTTTTCAGTTCGTAGTTATATCTGTCGAGGTGATCAGGAGTAATGTTGGTAAGCACAGCTACATCACACTTAAAATTATACATGTCGTCGAGCTGAAAGCTGCTTAATTCCAAGACATAATAATCGTAATCCTGCAATGCAACCTGTAGCGCAAAACTTTTTCCAATATTCCCTGCAAGCCCCACTTTTACTCCGGCTTTTTTCAGGATATGATAGATGAGCAGAGTCGTTGTCGTTTTGCCGTTTGTCCCGGTTACGCCAATCATCTTCGCATTCGTATATCTTCCGGCAAATTCAATTTCGCTGATGACAGGTATATTTACCTCTCTTATTTTTTTCAATAGTTCGGAATTCTCTGGAACGCCCGGACTTTTTACGACTTCATTTGCATTGAGGATATTATCGTAGGTATGACCACCTTCTTCAAATAGAATTGAATATGATTCGAGAGTTTTCTTGTATTCATCTTTTATTTTGCCACGGTCGGAAACAAATACATCAAATCCCTTTTTTGATGCCAGAACAGCAGCACCGACGCCGCTCTCGGCTGCGCCAATAACAACGAGCCTCGGCACGACAACAATCGATGATTTTTTTTTCGCGTCCATCATCTTAGTTTCAGTGTAACAACTGTTAATACTGCAAGCATGATTCCGATGATCCAAAAACGCGACACAATTTTTGACTCATGATATCCTAGCTTTTGATAATGATGATGCAATGGAGACATCCTGAAAATTCTTTTTCCTTCGCCAAATTTTTTCTTTGTGTATTTGAAATAGGATACCTGAATCATTACAGAAAGATTTTCAACGAGAAATATTCCGCACAGTATCGGGATAAGAAGTTCTTTCCTGATTGCAATGGCGTATGTCGCAATGATTCCACCCAATGCGAGACTTCCGGTATCACCCATGAAAACCTGTGCCGGGTATGCATTGTACCAGAGAAAACCGACACAGCTACCTACAAATGCTGCAATGAAAACAACAAGCTCACCCGCATTTGGGATGTACATTATATTCAGGTAATTCGCAAAAACAGTGTTACCGGATACATAAGCAAGAATTCCGAGCGTTGCTCCGATTATCGCACTTGTTCCGGTAGCAAGTCCATCGATTCCATCTGTAATGTTTGCACCATTTGATACTGCAGTAATAATAAGTATGACGATAGGAATAAATATAAGCCAGGCATAATGTCTCATGCCATCACCCATCCAGGTAATTAGTACAGAATAATCAAACTCATGATTTTTGATAAATGGAATTGTTGTTTTCGTTGACTTAAATGCCTTGACTGAATACAAAGCATTTTCGTTCTGCCTCATATCTTCAATAACATTTTCATGTTGGTGAGTGACAGTTATAGCGTTCTTTTCTACTCTTTCCTTTACTACCACATTCGGATTGAAGTATAACATGCAACCTACAATGATGCCGAGTCCGACTTGTCCAAGCACTTTGAATTTTGCAGCGAGTCCGGCTTTGTCTTTCTTAAAAACTTTAATATAATCATCAATGTATCCGATAATTCCAAGCCATACAGTTGCAATAATCATGATGACGACATACACATTCGCAAGACGGGCATATAGTAATGTTGGTATCAGAATGGCTCCAAGGATTATCAGACCTCCCATTGTAGGCGTTCCCTGTTTTTCATTCTGGCCTGCTAGTCCAAGATCCCGAACAGTCTCACCAACTTGTTTCCTATGCAGATACCCGATTATTTTTTTACCGAGGAGCATGGAAATAATGAGTGACGTAATTAATGCGAGAGCCGCACGGAAAGAGATGTATTGAAATACACCTGCACCCGGCAGATTAAAATGAACTTTTAGATATGCGAACAGATAATAAAGCATCTATACCAATATTTTAAATAACTCTTGTAAAATTTGTTTGTCATCGAAAGCAGCCCTCACTCCTTTCACCTCCTGATATTTTTCATGTCCTTTGCCGGCAACCAGAATCACATCTCCCGGTTCGGCAAAACTCACTGCTGTTTTTATTGCTTCTCTTCTATCAATAATCGAGACTACTTTTCTTTTATCACCAAGAGGAATACCATCCTCCATTTGATGAATAATATCTGCCGGATCTTCTGATCTTGGATTGTCGCTAGTCAGGATTACCCTCGTACTTAAATCAGCTGCTATGCGTGCCATTACAGGTCGCTTAGTTTTATCTCGATCTCCGCCACAACCGATAATTGTAATAATTCTTCCTTTGTCTGCACTTACATCATGAATTGTCGAAAGAACATTTTGCAAAGCATCAGGTGTATGCGCATAGTCAACAATTCCTGTAATTTTATTTGGGGAGATTATGTAATCAAATCTTCCTTCGACAGGAGCAAGCAAACTGATTGCAGGTAATACATTTGATTTGTCTTCTCCACACAATAGCGCAGTAGCATATACTGCCAGTAGGTTATAGGCATTAAAACTGCCAACGAGCCTGCATACCACTTCGGAATTATCGATGTTAATCATCAGCCCTGAAAAATCATTTTCAAGAATGCGACAACGGTAATCAGCCATAGCACGCATCGAATAAGTAAACTTCTTTGCTTTTGTATTCTGCAACATCACTGTTCCGTTTTTATCATCTATGTTGGAAAGTGCGAATGCTGAGGATGGAAGGCTATCAAATAATTCCTTTTTTGCTTTCAGATAATTTGAAAACGTCTGATGGTAATCGAGGTGATCATGTGTAATATTTGTAAATACAGCGCCAGAAAAATTCAAAGCTTCCGTTCGTTTCTGAACAATGGCATGCGAACTCACTTCCATAAAAGCGTGGGTACAGCCTTCTTCAACCATTGTAGCCAACAAAGAATTCAACTGCAGAGGATCAGGAGTAGTATGTGTGGCTTCAGTTACTTTATCGTTAATCTGATTTTTTACAGTTGATAAAAGTCCTGCCTTATAACCAAGTGAACGGAAAAGACTGAAGAGCAGAGTAGCAGTAGTCGTCTTGCCGTTAGTACCAGTAATACCTATGAGTTTTAATTTTTCGCTTGGATTATCAAAAAAGTTTGAAGCGATATGAGCAAGTGCTATGGAACTATTGTGCACCTGAACATAAGTGATGCCATCATACATTTGATCAGGCAATGTTTCGCAAACAATTGCGATAGCGCCTTTGGAAGTAACTTGCGGAATAAAAGAATGGCCATCTGATTGAATACCTCTGATAGCAACGAATAGACTTCCTTCACGTACATGGCGGGAATCAAAACAAACATCGCTGACACCGATATCCACCGGGCCGGAGATATTTATGATACCTGCTTTATAAAGGATGTCTTTAAGTATTTTCATAATCCCAAGTCGATGTTAATTGTCTGACCTTTTATTATTTTCGTTCCGGGAGAAAGTGATTGTTTTACAACAACGCCTCTGCCTGTAAACCCTACTCGAAGGCCACAATTTTCAAGAGTGTACAAGGCATCCTTAATTCCCATACCTGTTACATCAGGAACAGTTCCGACTCCTGACTTTCTTTCCTTTAAAATAATTTGATCTGATTCATATCCTACGCCAACATTTCTTGCTTCATCATCTCCTGAATGAACCGGAACATCGAGACTTGCCAGAATTTTCCTAAGTTCTTTTTGTTGTCCCGCCTTAGCGATGGGGAGATTCACTTTCGTTGAGTCGGCTGACTGAGGAACTCCATGGAGTTCGAGTCTGTTTGAATAAACTTTATCGGCAATCTCTTTGAAGATCGGAGCAGCGACAGCGCCACCAAAATAAACATCGTTGGAAGGTGAATTAACGACAACCATACAGGAATACTTTGGAGCATCAGCAGGGAAATATCCAACGAATGATGCGAGATATGCACGATGCTCCTTCTGATATCCGTATTTACTGCTGGCTATCTGAGCAGTACCTGTTTTGCCCGCAATTTTATAAGCAGATGATTTAAGACAAGAAGCAGTTCCATTCTGAACAACACCTTCCATCATTTTTCTGGCCTTCAACAATGCATCCTGTGATGCTATAGAATCACGCATGATGATTGTCGGAAATTCAGTAATGAGTCGTCCATGATTACGAATCTCTTTTACAAAACGCGGTTTTACTACGCGACCATTATTTGCTACACTATTATAAAAAGTAAGCACCTGGAGAGGTGTTAATTTTGATTCGTATCCGATTGAAATCCATGGAAGAGAAACAGCTGACCATGATTTATCTGTTGTGTTTTTTATCATTGGGTCGCCTTCGCCTTCTATTTCAAGTCCGAGCGCACTTCCTAGTCCGAATGATTTTATTTTGTCGATAAATTTCTGTGGCTTCTTTGCATATGCCGACCATATTACCATTGAAACTCCAACATTTGATGATGTTTCAAATGCCTGTTGAATGCTTAGCCTGCTTGATTTAGGAGCATGAGAATCCTTCATTAGCTGACCAAAATAATTATGCTCTCCGTTTCCAACGAAGACAGTATCATTCGGCTCAATGAGGTTGTCGTCCATTGCAGCAAGCAGCGAAGCAAGTTTCATCGTTGATCCTGTTTCAGAAGCTTCACGGATCGCATAGTTGAAGTCTTCAATATAATTTCCATCCTTTGTTCTGGAAAGATTTGCTATTGCTTTTACTTCTCCGGTAGCGACCTCCATAAGTATCGCACAACCATGGTCAGCATTATGTTTTCTAAGATGTTCCTCTAGTGAATTCTCTGCTACATCCTGAATATTAATATCGATTGTCGTCACGATGTCATTGCCATCCTTTGGTTCAACGACATCCTTATCAGAAACGGGCATCCAGATGTTTCCGCTGATTTTTTGCATTAGCCTTTTGCCACCGACACCTTTCAGGTCATCATTAAATGACGCTTCGATTCCAACTGGCTTCACGTCACGCATTGAACCGATTGTTCTGGCGGCAAGCATCCTGAAAGGCAGTTCACGAATTTCACGCTGATCGATGCGTAATCCACCTTTGTATCTTCCCATTTTAAACAGGGGAAAAGTTTTTAATTTTTGCAGGTCAGTGTAGTTGACATTCCGATGGACAAGAAAATATCTTTCGCCTCTTGATCTGGCCTGACGAATAGCCTGACGATACTCTGCCGGATTACGGTCTTTGAAAAGTTGTGAAAGGCAAAGAGAAAGTGAGTCAACACCCGAATTAAAAATTTCATGAGTAAGACCACCGGCCCGTGTATCCATCCGAATATCATAAATAGGGATTGAGGTAGACATGAGTCTTCCGTCTGACGAGAAAATATTTCCACGGCTGGCAGAAATATTCACCATAGACAACGTCAGACTATCTGCACGTTGTTTCCACATGTCGCCTTCGAAAATCTGGATTTTAATTATTTGTCCCAGAATTAGAAGCGCCATTAAACACATGAGGATGAAGGATGCATTTATCCTCCACATGATGTCTTTTTTTACCTGCATTATTTTTTTGTGTATTTATTTTTTGGGAGATGCGGTAATAAATAATTTCTGCGGTGGTTCTGTTGTCTCTTTAATCTGATATGGCTCTAAAACTTTTGCGACTTCTGACTGATTGCTTTGGTACATTAGCTGTGACATGGTTGATAAATATTCAGCTCGTTTTTCTTTAAGTTCTGTTTTAGTACGGTCGATATCCCGAATAATACCCTCAGCGTAATAACTATTTGAGATATAGACGATGATTAACATTGCACAAAAAAGAATGAATGGCATTGAATTCACTATTTGATTTCGCTCGAAAACTCCAAACACGTTCATGAACTTCGAGAACTTTCCGAATAACACAGATTGTGTTTTTCTTTTTTTCGGCCTTACCTTTTCGGGAGCTTCTTCGACAGTTTCTTTTATTTTGTTTTCGCTCATGGTTAATTTCTTTCGGCTATACGAAGTTTTGCACTTCTTGCTCTTGGATTTTTCTTAACTTCCTCTTCAGAAGCCTCCAATGGTTTTTTATTTATTGCAGAAAGCGGACTGTCGCTCATGTTTCCGAAAAGATCTTTTTCCACTTCGCCCTCAAACTTCCCTTTAGCAATCATATTTTTCACAAGTCTGTCTTCCAGAGAATGATAGGATATAACCACTAGCCTTCCTTTTGCGGCAAGAACCTGGGTTGATTGTGACAACATTGATTTGAGAGCATCCAGTTCGTTGTTGACTTCGATACGAAGAGCCTGAAAAACCTTTGCCAGATATTGATTCTCATGCTGCTTGTCGGAGCAAGCTTCAATTGCTGTTTTGAATTCCGATATATCAGTGATTTTTTTCTTGCTCCGTGTCTCAGTTATTTTCTTTGCTAGAGTTTTGGCATTAAATACTTCGCCGTATAAAGAGAATATTTTCACCAATTCCGTTTCGGAATATGTGTTTACTACTTCCGCTGCAGTTAACTCTGATTCGCGGTTCATTCTCATATCGAGGTCGGCATTAAAGCGCAATGAAAACCCACGTGAAGCTTCGTCGATCTGATAGGAGGAAATTCCAAGATCTGCGAGTATGCCATCAACAGGAATTGCATTGTAGTATTGCAGAAAATTTTTGAGATATCGGTAATTATGCTGAACCAGTATTAGTCGATCATCATTGATAGAATTCAATATTGCGTCAGCATCCTGATCGAAGGCGATCAGCCTGCCTTTAGGACCAAGTTGTTCAAGAATAGCTTTAGAGTGCCCGCCACCACCGAAAGTAACATCCACATATGTTCCGTCCGGTTTTATTTCCAACGCATCGATGCTTTCAGAAAGCATTACGGGTTCATGATAGGTTGATGTCATATTTATTTTTCTTACCCATGACTTCTTCAGCGAGTGAAGCAAAATCTGTTGATTCGTCCTTCATCATTGTTTCGTATTCCTTTTCAGACCATACTTCAATTCTATTTCCGAATGCGAACAACACGATGTCTTTTTCAATTCCGGCAAACTCCATCAGCGACTTAGGCAACAAGAGTCTATTTGTTCCGTCGAGTTCGATTTCAGTAGCTCCCCGATTAAACTTCCGTATGAATTCCCTGTTTTTTTTAACGTACAGGTTTAGTTGGTTTACTTCTTCACTGATTTTATCCCACTCTTTCCTCGTGTAGATGACAAGATTTTTTTCCATTCCACGATGAACGACGAAGCGCTTTTGCTCCTTCGCGGGAATTTGTTTTTTCAATCCACCTGGAATGAGAAAACGCCCTTTCGCATCTACTGTACATGGAAACTCTCCTATAAATCCGTTCATCTGCCGATGTTTTTCAATGCGCTAATGTATATTAATTTTTACCACTTTTACCCATTTTCTACCACTTTGTTGAAAACTTTCGGAACCTCACGACTGATAAGGGCTTCAGGAAGTCCGATACAACAGAACATTTCTAAATTGGTACTTTTCTAATAAAATTTTCTTTCTTTGCTTTTTCGGAATAAATAAAGCTTCACCAGATAAATACCGAAGAAATAAATGTTGAGTATTAATCCCGGAAATACTCAAAACGATTTTTATATCTTTAAAAAAATTATCCATGCAATACGAGATAAAAAAAGAAAAGGATTTTCAGTTCATAGAAGAAGGTAACGGCCCTGTTCTATTGCTGCTGCATGGACTTTTCGGGGCATTAAGTAACTGGAAGGATGTGGTTGATCATTTTTCTCCAAATTATAAAATCATAATCCCTCTGATGCCTATTTATACTTTACCCATTCTAAATACGAATGTGAAAGCACTAGCAGAGTTTGTTCATGACTTCATTACTTTCAAAGAATATAAAGATGTAACGCTGATCGGCAACTCATTAGGCGGACATGTTACCCTTGTTTATGTGAAGAAGCATCCTCAGAATATTAAACAAATGGTGCTTACCGGCAGTTCCGGATTATACGAGAATGCAATGGGCGGTACATTTCCGAAAAGGGAGGATAAAAATTTCATCCGTCAGAAAGTGGAATACACCTTTTATGATCCAAAGACAGCAACAGACGAACTTGTTGATGAGGTATTTGGCATTGTAAACGACAAAGGTAAACTGATTCGAATTTTATCTCTGGCGAAATCAGCGATTCGTCATAATATGAGTGATGACCTGCGCATCATGACATTGCCCACATGTCTGATCTGGGGAAGAAACGATACCGTTACTCCACCTGATGTTGCGGAGGAGTTCAACAGATTACTTCCCAACTCCGAGCTTTTCTGGATTGACAAATGCGGACATGCACCGATGATGGAGCAACCGAAAGAATTTAATACTACACTCGAAACCTGGTTGACAAAACAAACATCCATGCAATCGACCTGAAAATTTAAGCATGGAAATCAAGGAAGCAGAATTTACAGTAAGCAATACCAATTATGAAAAATGCCCGGCACCGAACATGGCTGAGTATGCATTCATAGGGCGATCCAATGTTGGGAAATCGTCGCTTATCAATATGCTTACTTCAAAAAAAGGACTTGCAAAAACCTCGACGACACCGGGAAAGACACAGCTCATCAACCATTTCCTAATAAATAAAAAATGGTACCTCGTCGATTTACCCGGCTACGGATATGCTAAAGTTTCAAAAACGTCAAAAGCCGCATGGGATAGAATGATTAAAGATTATCTCGAGAAGAGAAAAAATCTCATGACAGTATTTGTACTGATTGACATCAGATTAGAACCGCAACCCGTTGACATAAATTTTATAAGATGGTTGGGAGAAAAACAAATTCCGATTTCATTAATCTTTACCAAAGCAGATAAAATTTCGAAACAGCAGGTTATTTTTTCCGTGGAACTGTTTAAGCGAACTCTGCTAAAGACATGGGAAGAACTCCCATTGCTTTTTATTACCTCATCAGAGAAAAAAACAGGACGAGATGAAATCCTTAATTACATCGATCAGATTAATAAGGATTTTAAAGTCCGGTATTAACTTATTTTTTCCTGAAGTTTTTTTAAAGTGTTTTCGTAATACCTGTTTTCTTTCCGAAGTCCTCTGCAAACTTTCTGATGTCCTTAGCTGATTCCTCATCATTCGTAGCCCGCAAATATGTATCGGCCATGGTTACGAAGTTTTCGTAAAAGAACCGCTTCATGTCATCTACAAGCATTTCTTTCGTCCATAAGTCTATACGAAGAGTTGTGTTTTCTTTTGGATCCCAAATGCTCATCAATGTGGCATTACAGGGCTTCACTCCTTCTACTCCACTATCAGTAGCCGACCATCCGATCTTTATCGGAACACTATCCTGATCGAGGCTAACAGTAAATTTTATTTCTGAATCCATAGTTTGTTTTCTTCTTCGTTAGAATTTTACTTATGGTACTTAACGTACCGGTTTATATTTCGATTGATTATAAATTTTTATCATGTCCTTTTCTTCCATCAATTGTTTCAGACTCACTTCCGGATTATTTTTCATGAATGACTTTACAATCTGCCAGCCCGTGAACTGACCTATATTTCCCGGCGACTCTTTCGGTAGGCCATTGGTAGTCGGGCCGTCATTTACAAATTTATTCATGAGATTCGGATCGATGCTGAAGAGGAGCTTGTTCTCGATAAAGAAACTCCATATTTTTTTTTCATTATTCACACACCAATCGAGCTGTTTAGCAGTATACCCTGTCTTAATTGTATCCTGAGTATCAGGCATTACTTTATCGAGAAAATATATCTGCCGCCCTTGCGAAACCATGAAATCGATCATGCTTGCTGTTGATTCATCGATACCGTAGTCACTTTGTGCCCAACCCTTCATTGCATCGCTAATCATGTAATCTCCATGCATTCTAATACGCAAATAAACAGGAAGCGATGGCTCAAGCGTAGAATAAAATTTATATGCCGGCCCAAGGTACATGTCAAGACTAATTCCGAGCGTCGTTGAATCACAGACAATGGGGTAAGAGAATCCGGATATCATTGTGACAACACGAGGAACATTTTTCTCAGGGAAATAATATTTGTAGTATCGAAATGCCAGTGTTAGCTTTTCATTATACCCTTGAAAATTTTTATATAATTTTTCGCAGTCGTCATAGACAGAACGAAAATTTGAATCGGTAACAAAATTCACAAAATTCTCAGTCATTAATGCGGAATCTCTCGATCCAAGTGATGTTATCTGAAAGGCGAATAGGTTAAAGAAATCTCCATATTTCTTATTCAGTTTTTCAATTTCTCCTGAAGCATTTTTGCTATCAATTCCAAATAAATCTTTCTCAAAACGATCCGCATTTACCAGCAGAGATTGATTTGAAACATCAGGCCTATCGCTATTGCACTGGCATCCGGTGATTAACAACATCATGTAAAAAAGAAACCAGTGAATTACACGATTAAAACAGGTTTTTTTGTGTAACATTGTAAATTAATTCCCGGCAAAAGTAATTATTAACCTGACAATAAAATGTACAATTAATATGAAAAGACTATTGACTTCACTTTCATTAATAATCCTTTCCATTTCAGGATTCGCACAGGATGAAACTGTTCTTCACTTCGGTTTAAAAGCTGCTCCATCCCTTGCCTGGTTACGAAGCGACACTCCGGGTTATACATCCGATGGCTCTAAATTTGGCTTCAGCTATGGACTGATGACAGAATTTAAATTTGCTCCTAATTATGCTTTTGCAACCGGAATAGATATTTCATACCGGGGCGGCAAGTTTAAAACGGTGACAGACATTAAAAATCCTTCCGGTGGTGATTCATTAAACATATCTAATGCATCTTCCTATACGCTTCAGTATATTGAAATTCCATTAACACTTAAACTAAAGACCAATGAGATAGGCTACCTATCTTATTATCTTCAGGCAGGTGTCGCTCCCGGCTGGAACATTAGGGCGCGTCAGAATTTTACAACTACAACACAAATAACTTCAGGCGGCTCGACCATCACCTCATCTGCAACTGGAGAAGGCGTAGATATAAAAGATGACATCAACAATCTTAATTTCTCCATGATTATTGGAGGAGGTGTCGAATATACGATTAGCGGTTCTACTGTTTTATTAGCAGGACTCCAGTTCAACAATGGATTCATCGATGTTTTTGACGGAGATGCCAAGGTTAACAGTAATTTCCTTGCGCTAACTCTTGGTGTGTTATTTTAAAACATTCATTTACATTTGTCCTGTGAGGAACACCTGACAGGATTTTTTATGCGTATTGCACTAGCTCAACTCAATTACACAATTGGCGATTTTGATAAGAATATTCTCAAAATATGCGAGTCAATTGAAAACGCCAAAGCACAAGGAGCCAACCTCGTTGTCTTTTCAGAGCTATGCATCTGTGGTTATCCTCCACGTGATTTCCTGGAATTCAATGATTTTATCACGCGATGCAGAGATGCTGCATTAATTATTGCAAAGTCCTGTATTGACATTACAGCTATCGTTGGGCTTCCCACAATTAATCCGAAAATCGAAGGCAAAAATCTTTTTAACTCAGCGATCATTCTTCGAAATGGGAAAATCGAAGATGAAGTACATAAATCGTTGCTACCCAATTACGATGTTTTTGATGAGTATCGGTATTTTGAACCGGGGAAAAATTTCCATTGCATCAACATCAATAATACAAGTATTGCCCTTACCATCTGTGAAGACCTTTGGAATATAGAAGATGACCCGATGTATGTAAGCTGTCCAATGGATTCACTTATTCAGGAAAAACCATCGCTGATGATTAATATTGCTGCATCACCATTCGATTATAAGCATGATGATACAAGGAAGAAGATGCTTTCCAAAAATGTTCAGAAATACAATCTTCCATTGTTATATGTTAATCATATTGGAGCTCATACAGAACTTATTTTCGACGGAGGATCACTCGCCATCAATGGTGATGGAAAAATCTCTCATGAATTAACATACTTCACTGAAGATTTTGCCATTTTCGATTTCGATAAAAAGGAAAATGGATTTGCATTTCAGGACAAGAAACAAGTGAAAATTACAAGCAGCAGTGAAATAGAAAAAATTCACAACGCACTGGTACTTGGCATACGTGACTACTTCGAAAAACAAAATTTTAAAAAAGCCATATTAGGGTTATCCGGTGGCATCGATTCAGCTTTAGTAACGTGTCTTGCTGTTGAAGCCCTGGGCTCTGATAACGTCCATGTCATTCTGATGCCTTCAGAATTCTCTTCTTCGGGCTCAATCGACGACTCATTAGATCTGATAAAAAATACGGGCATCAGTCACGATATTATTCCCATAAAAAATATTTTCGACAAGTACCTTGAAGTATTGCAACCATTCTTTAAAGATCTTCCATTTAGCGTTGCTGAAGAAAATCTACAGGCAAGAATTCGCGCTGTATTGCTTATGGCAGAGTCAAATAAATTTGGATACATTCTCCTCAATACTTCCAATAAGAGCGAAGCAGCAGTTGGTTATGGCACTTTATACGGCGATATGTGCGGAGGCATCTCTGTAATCGGTGATGTATATAAAACACAGGTGTATGAACTTGCCGGATTCATCAACAGAAATAAAAAAATCATCCCGGAAGCTATCATCACCAAACCTCCTTCCGCTGAATTACGACACGGTCAAAAAGATTCTGACTCTTTACCTGATTATGAAATTCTGGATAAAGTACTTTATCAATACATAGAAGCAAGAAAAGGTCCAGATGAAATTATTGCCATGGGGTTCGACGCTGTTTTAGTGAGGCGAATTCTGAAATTGGTAAACGCCAGCGAATATAAACGTTATCAAACGCCACCAATACTTCGTGTATCTACGAAAGCATTTGGAATGGGCCGGCGACTACCGATTGTGGGGAAATACCTTTCATAGACATGGGACGTTAGACGTGGAACGCAAAACATCGGACGTGAAATTTTCGACATTTAAAAACAAAAACCAAAAAAAACGTTCGGGTGTATTTTTTCACCTTCTCAAATTCTCAAATCAATTTACTGTCCAGGTTTCTTTTCCTTTTAACAAAGCATCCAGATCACCGTTTCCTTTTTTCTTTCTGCTGTCTTCAATTTGCTGAACAAGTTTATCTTCGTAGCAGTATCGATTTTCCACATAGAATAGACCGAACGGTCGCGGCAGATGATTTTCTTTTGCAGGGTTATCGAAGAAGCGCGAAAGGATTCCTGCCTTTACGCGATCGCTTTCGTCGTGAATCCAAAGATCATTTGCGGAGGTGTCTGAATTAATATCTACAACAACAGGTGTAAATCCATCCAGACGAATTCCTTTATCGTTATTGTCTCCGAAAATTAACGGCTTTCCGTTTTCCATGAAAAGTGTTGAATTTTTCTTCGTTGTTTTTTCAGTATATAACTCAAAGGCCCCGTCGTTAAATACGTTACAGTTCTGATAGATCTCAACAAACGATGCTCCTTTATGCTCGTTAGCGCGACGTAATATTCCCTGCAGATGTTTAGGATCACGATCCATCGTACGTGCAATGAACGTTGAGTCCGCACCCATGCATAATGCAATTGGATTGAACGGATGATCAACAGATCCCATGGGAGTAGACTTAGTTACTTTTCCCTCTTCAGATGTTGGCGAGTATTGGCCTTTCGTAAGACCGTAGATTTCATTATTAAAAAGAAGAATGTTTACATTAAAATTTCTCCGAAGCAGGTGAATGGTATGATTTCCCCCGATCGATAGTCCATCACCATCACCGGTTACAATCCAGATGCTTAATTCAGGTCGCGATGCTTTTAATCCGCTAGCAATTGCAGTTGCACGACCATGAATTGAATGCATGCCATATGTTTCCATGTAATAAGGAAAACGGGATGAACATCCGATTCCGGAAATGAAAACAATATTCTCACGGGCAATTCCAAGTTCAGGAATTACAGTTTGTGCTTGTTTTAAAATACTGTAATCACCACATCCGGGACACCATCTGATATCCTGGTCTGTTACAAGTTCTTTGTTGGTGAATTTTTCTGCTGATGGTTCCATTATAATTTTATTTCCTGATAAATTAAATTCATTTATGTCCTCGGGCTAAACCTGATTCTTAATTCTTTTTGTTTCTTATTTTTTTTCAGCTACTCCTTTGCCAAACATATCTTCAATTTTCGTAAATATTTCTTCTGCGGCAAATGGCATTCCCTGAATTTTATTTAGAGCCTCAGCGGGAATTAAGAATTTATCACGGATCATCTTTATAAGCTGTCCACAATTCATTTCAGGTATTAATATCTTTTCGAAGTTATATAATACCTCTCCGAGATTTTTCGGGAATGGTTTGATGTAACGCAGATGAGCATGTGATACATCATAACCCTTACTGCGTGCTTCAAGGACCGCACTTTTAATGGCACCAAAAGTAGAACCCCATCCTAGTACAAGGAGTTTTCCTTTCTCATTTCCAACTTCAATAGTTTGTTCGGGAATGTAATCTGCAATTTTTTCAACCTTAGCGTCTCTCATGTGCACCATGAACTCATGATTCTGTGCTTCATAACTAATATTTCCGGTCTCGTGTTGTTTTTCCAAGCCACCAATCCGATGTTCGAGTCCTTTCGTTCCTGGTATAGCCCATGGTCGTGATAGTTTTTCATCACGTTTATAAGGCAAATATTTTTCATCAGAATTTAACGACTTGGCAAATTCAACTTTTATTTCTTTTAGGTCTGATGACTTAGGAAACATCCATGGTTCTGCACCATTTGCGATGTAACCATCAGTAAGAAGTATAACAGGTGTCATAAACTCTACAGCAAGACGGCAGGCTTCGTAAACCATGTTAAAACAATCGGAAGGAGTAGCGGCAGCAATAACAGGTATTGGTGATTCGCCATTACGTCCATATACGGCTTGTAGTAAATCGCTCTGTTCAGTTTTTGTAGGAAGTCCGGTTGATGGTCCACCACGTTGAACATTGATGATTACCAATGGAAGTTCGAGCATAAGAGCAAGTCCCATCGCTTCCATTTTAAGAGCAATACCCGGACCGGATGATGCTGTAACACCAAGTGCACCACCGAAGCTTGCACCGATTGATGAACAGATGGCGGCGATTTCATCTTCAGCCTGAAAAGTTCTTACTCCGAAGTTTTTTTGTTTTGAAAGTTCGTGAAGGATATCTGATGCAGGGGTTATCGGATAAGTGCCATAGAATAATTGCAGTCCGGATTTTTGCGAAGCAGCAATCAATCCAAGAGCAGTTGCTTGATTACCCATGATATTCCTGTAAACTCCCGGGGCAATTTTTGCAGGGCCAATCGAATAACGCGTTGAAAACTCTTCGCGTGTCTCTCCAAAATTGTATCCTGCTTTTAAAACTTTGATGTTTGCATCAAGTATGTCTGCTTTACTAGCAAACTTCTCGTTGAGAAATTTAAGCGTATGATCCATTTCCCTGTTATACATCCAATAAAGAAATCCTAGTACGAACATATTCTTTGCTCGGTCGATTTCTTTTACTCCCAGCGTGGTACCAGTTAATGAGGCGCGCGTCATTTTGGTAACATCAATACGGATGACGCGGTAATTATCGAGAGAAGAATCTTCAAGCGGATTTTTACCATCAGGCACATTTGCCAGTCTAAGATTTTTAGGATCGAAACCATCTGTGTTAGCAATGATGAGTCCTCCCTTTCTAAGGAATCTGATGTTTGCTTTCAGTGCGGCAGCATTCATTACAACGAGTACGTCGCAGAAATCTCCCGGAGTATATATTTCCACGCTTCCGAAATGAAGCTGATAACCTGATACACCGGCAAGAGTTCCTTGTGGTGCTCTGATTTCTGCAGGGAAATCGGGAAACGTACTGAGATCGTTACCAAAAAGTGCAGCTGTATTTGTGAATTGCGTTCCGGTAAGTTGCATTCCATCTCCGGAATCTCCGGCAAACTTGATAATTACATTATCTAATACTTCATTCTGATGTGCCATGGTGGTAAGCGGGGCTGGGTTTAATTTTCGCTGTTAAAGATAAATAAATTATCAGCTTATTTGCGAACCCAAAAAGCTCCTTTACAGCCAATGATTTTCGAAAATATCTCTAGTATGATAAGAGATGATAATCCCGGCTCCGGCCCTTGCAAATGCATGCATATTTTCCATAACAATCTTCTCTTCATCAAGGATTCCTGCTGCAGCGGCCAATTTGACCATACTGTATTCGCCAGAAACATTGTAACAGGCGACAGGAAGCAAAGTATTTTCCCTCACCGAGCGGATCACGTCCAGGTAAGCCAAAGCAGGCTTAACCATTAAAATGTCAGCTCCCTCATCTTCATCAATCAAGGCCTCGTTTAATGCTTCCCGATGATTACGAAGGTCCATCTGATACGATTTCCTGTCACCCTTTCCAGGGGCAGAATCGGCAGCCTCACGGAAAGGACCATAGTATGCAGAGGCAAATTTTGTAGCATACGACATAATTGGGGTATTCTCTTGTCCCGAAGCGTCGAGCAATTCACGAATTACACGAACCCTTCCATCCATCATATCACTTGGAGCAACCATGTCGGCTCCTGCCTCAACATGAGCCAAAGCCATTAGTGCCAGTACATCGGCAGTTAGATCGTTCTGAACATAATCATTCTGAATAATACCACAATGTCCATGAGTCGTATAAGCACATAAACAAACATCGGTAATCACATAAAGATCGTCCGTAAACTCTTTCTTCAGCAAGCGAATTGACTCAGCCACGACTGAGTCTTTTTGATGAGAAGAATGTCCGTCATCTGATTTTTCATCTCCTGTCCCAAACAATAGTATTTTATTTACTCCCGATTTCAGACCTTTCTCGACATCCTTCAATAGTGTGTCGGGTGAAAACCTGTTGATGCCAGGCATTGCTGATATTGGAACTATACTATTTTTCCCCTTAGAAATAAAATATGGATATATGAACATGTCTTTCGAAAGACGAGTTTCTGCAACCATTTCCCTGACAATTGGCGTCTTTCTTAAACGGCGTAATCGCTGAAGCATCATATAAATTATTTTACTGTTACTTGTTATTCATTATTATAACCACTTGCACCAAAGACTGCCCTTGCCAATCCTGTATCATCGAATGTATCGGGCTGCGCTGTCGCAATTATTTTATGTTGTCTCAAGGCATTAGCAGTGGCATCACCCATTGCTACAGCCTTCTGATTTTTTTGAAATCCGTAATTTTCAAACCAGGCCTCAACATTAGACGGTGATGTAAATACAACTATATCGGCAAGAGGTGTTTCACCGAAATTCTTTTTCAGCGTTTCATACACGATAAGTTCGATAACATTTTCCTGTTTTACAAACTGTCGTTGTATGGATCGCATACTTCCTTTTGCCTGAGGAAATAGAACTTTAGCGCTTCCCGCAAGCGAGGCGAATTGTTTTCCAGTCATCCTCGTATCTGTTGATGATCCGATAAAGTCTGCCCGTCTTCCATACTTCCGAAGTGCATCTGAAGTTTGTTTTCCTACACATGCAAATTTCTGTGTTGCTAATTGTGGATCCTGATCGAAGAAAAATTTTACAGCATGTTTACTCGAAAAAAATATCCAATCACACTCAGGAACGCTTCTGTACATGACAGGAATTATTTCAATTAATGCCCGTTCTTCTAATTGAAAATAATTTTGTTCAAGCACTGACCGAAGATAACTTTCGTTTCGAGGTTGACGGGTAATGAATACGTTGCAAGGTTTTATGTCTCTGATTTTTTCAACTATCCGTTCAGCCAGTTGTTCAGGATTTTTCGATTCTGAATAAACAGAAACAGGAAGCTTGTCCCATGATTCTGCCTTGGAGGCGCGTACTTCAAAAATCTCTTTGTCGTCGTTGTAAACAGCATAAACTCCCACAGGCGTCTGACAGCCTCCTTGAAAGAGATTCAGAACTTTTCTTTCGATTCCTGATACAATCGCCTGAAGAGGTACATTAATCATCTTCAACAACTCTCTCAGCTGATGGTCTCCTTCTCTTACCTGTATAGCGAGAACTCCTTGTGCAGGTGCAGGAATAAATGAATCAGGATCCAGCCGCTGAACTTGAAATCCGGTAATATCAAGACCTAGTCTCTCGACACCTGCTGCTGCAATAAGGATTGCATCATACTGTTCTTCTCTTAGCTTCTGAATCCGCGTTGGAACATTCCCTCTGATGTCTGTCAGTCGAATGTCTTTTCGAAAAGAAAGCATTTGTGATTTCCTCCTTGCGGAAGAAGTCCCAACATGTGCATTTTTTATGAGGAATAGTTTTCGTTTCGGATCGTATGCCTTATGATTGATCAAAAGCAGTTCTGCAGGATCTTCCCTGTCTGATACCGCTCCGATTATAAGTCCGGCCGGTGATTCAGTGGGCAAGTCTTTAAAAGAATGTACAGCGATATCCGTTTCATTATTTAGCAATGCCTCTTCAATCTCTTTTGTAAAAAAACCTTTGCCCTCCATTTTATCAGGGCTGAGATCCTGCATTATATCTCCCTGAGTCTTTATTATCTTCAGTTCACAGGCATAACCTGCATTTTTGAGAAGGTCTTTCACATAATTTGCCTGCCAGAGAGCGAGGTCACTGCCTCTTGTACCAATGATTAACGGAGAACGCATAAGCTATAAATAAAAACTTCGGAAGAAAAAGTGAGGCCGGATGCTTTTCAATTACTGGTTTCCAAAATGATTTCCTTAGCCATAATCATTGGAACAGAAATACATTTTTTCTCCATGTAATCCAGTACTTTTCCTAAAACCTCGCGTGAATGTTCATCGAGGCCACGTATATCTTCAGCGAATACATCATTCATCGCCCTATCTTTTATTTGTCTGATCTTTTCAGGTACATCTTTCATCTTTACTTCTATCCTGCGAGTTCGATGCATCTGGCGAAAAAGGCAGATGTTTTCTTCAATCACATCTTCAGCAGCATAAAATTCACTCTTCCTTTCTACAAGATTATTTTCAGCGATAGTACGAAGTCTGGAAATATCAATAAGGTCAGTGCTTTCATCATTCAAAACAGAATGATGGATATTTGATGGCACTGATAAATCAACTACAACTTTTGACTTATTCTCTTTATGAAGCAGTGCTTTATAAACTTCGGAAGTAATAATAATATCAGGAGAAGAAGTGCATACAATCAAAATATCAAATCCTTCTTGATAATTTTGTAATTCGCTCAAAGGATAAGCTTTTGCAGTGACCAGGGAAGTTTGAATGTTTTCAGCAAATTTATTTGCATTATCAAGGCCACGGTTAAATATTGCAAAGTTTCTAAAGCCGCGCTTTATCAGATATTTGCTAAGGTTTGTATTTGTTTCTCCTGCGCCAATCATCACGATGCGGGAGTCTGTACGCAATTTTCGTGTCCGTAATTCTCTTTCAGCAAGCGAGACTACTGACACAGGATTTATTGCAATTCTAGTATTGGTATAAACCTGTTTTGCAGTAGTAATCGTACTTTTTATTACAATACGAAGCAGATCACCTGTTAGTCCTTCCGACTTACAAGTATCATATGATTTTCTTACTTGTGTTATTATTTCACGCTCGCCGATTACAAGAGAATCAAGCGATGATGCAACACGAAATATATGTCTAAGAGCTTCTTCACCTTCAAAAACTACGGCATGCTCTACTGCAAAATCAATCTCCTCTTCATTCCAATCCTGACGAAAGTTGGAGAAAAATTTCTTTAAAAAAGATTTATCGCAATCGTGACTGCACGTAAAAACAAATTCAATTCTATTGCAGGTTGCGAGATATAAAATTTCACTGATGTCGCATGAATACCTTAAAAAAGAAAGTCGCTCTTTACGGTTTTCCTCATGAAGGAAAAACCTGTTAAGCTCCTTTATCGGAGTCGTGCTGTAAGTAAATGCAATTGTCTTTAGTAGCTGCAAAATAGAAACTTTTTATTGCTGTCTGCAAAGTTCGAAAAGAAGCATTTTTCACTGTCATAGTACTGTCAGGAAGGTTTTATTAAACTAATTATATCATTTTCATTTACAAACACAAAGCGTTTACATTTCATGCAGTTAACTAGAGTTTCTGCCGGCTCGAATAAATCGTAAATAATTTATGCTTGCTGAGAATATTCATTTAAATTCGTCAACGCTCCAATTTGAAACCTATGAATGCAGCACGCTTACATCTGCTAGTCAACCATTTCCCGATCATTGTTACCTATTTCAGCACATTATTAATAGTCATGGGGCTGATCTTTAAAAACGAGACCATAAAAAATACAGGTCTGGTTTTTTTCATTATCGCTGCTTTGTTTGCGATTCCAGCCTTATTGAGCGGTGATGGTGCGGAAGATGTTCTTGAATCCATCGGACAAAAAAACGAACATTTCATTCATAGCCATGAAGAAATTGCGGATAATGTTTTTTGGTTCACTCAAGCAATAGGACTGATAAGTCTTGCTGCATTAATCGTTCGCATCAGGCAGAAAAAACCTATGAAGACTTTATTGATAATTATTCTTTTGACAGGTTTGCTAAACTGTATTGGTATGATCTACGTTGGCAATACGGGAGGGTTAATCAGACATACAGAAATTCGTGATGCTGCTCAGAATAGTCCGGATGATTCGGATTAACTTATTTTCGCTCTGAATATTCTTTTTCGAATAGTGTCTTCTGCAATTAAGGAAATCTGATCCAATCGATCTCCTGTCATAAAAGAAAAGATGTTTCAGACAATTTGCGCTAAGGATTTATGCAAGCGCTATAGCATAGAGCCATAATTCCCTTATCAGGAGAATGATTAATAAAACGGTTTCAGGAAAGGTAATCAATCTACAGTTACTGTTCGCCGGGCAAATTCGACTTGGTTGTATCTGAATAAGGAGTTGTCTGAGGAATGAAATCATCATCAGCACCAGGCTTGCCATAATCATATGGCCAGCGGTGAACTTCCGGAATTTCCCCAGGCCAATTTCCATGGATACCCTCAACAGGTGCAGTCCACTCAAGCGTATTCGATTTCCAGGGATTCTGACTTGATTTTCTTCCACGGTACATGCTATAGAAGAAGTTGAATACGAAGATCAGCTGTGCAAGTCCGCCAAGAATAGCAAACATAGAAACGAGAACGTTTATATTAATCGCAGCATCGAATCCTTCATAAGAAGTATAAGCATAATAACGACGTGGCGCTCCTGATAATCCAATGAAATGCATTGGGAAGAATGTTCCGTAAACGCTGATAATCGTAAGCCAGAAATGCAGATATCCCATTCGCTTATCCATCATTCTGCCAAACATCCGTGGAAACCAATGATAAACTCCGGCAAACATTCCAAAGATCGCTGAGCTTCCCATTACAATATGGAAGTGGGCTACAACGAAGTAGGTATCATGCAGATTTATATCGAGTGCAGAATCTCCAAGGATAATTCCTGTCAATCCACCAGAAATGAAAAACGAAACAAGCCCGATTGCAAAAAGCATCGCTGGAGAAAGAACAATATTTGCCTTCCATAATGTGGCGAGGTAATTAAAGACTTTAACAGCGGAAGGTATGGCTACCAGAAGTGTTGTAAATACAAATACAGATCCTAGGAATGGATTCATTCCTGTAATAAACATATGATGACCCCAAACAACAAAAGAAAGGAATGCAATAACTAGCATTGATCCGATCATCGCTTTATATCCGAAGATTGGTTTACGAGACTGAGTCGAGATTACCTCTGATGCAAGTCCGAGAGCTGGAAGCAGAACGATGTAAACTTCCGGGTGACCCAGGAACCAGAAAAGGTGTTGGAACAGGATCGGACTTCCACCGCTGTAATGAAGTGGTGCGCCATTGATAAAGATATCGGAAAGGAAAAAGCTTGTTCCGAAGCTTCGGTCGAATAGAAGTAATAGTGCAGCAGCAAACAGAACGGGGAATGATAGGATCCCCAATATAGCGGTGATAAGGAATGCCCAGATTGTTAATGGCAAACGGGTCATGCTCATCCCTTTTGTGCGTAGATTGATAATGGTAACTACGTAATTGATACCTCCAAGAAGTGCTGAACCAATAAATAAAACCATACTAACTAGCCAGAGTGTCATGCCTAGCCCTGATCCGGGTATGGCCTGTGGAAGTGCGCTTAAAGGCGGATAAATTGTCCATCCGGCAGAAGCAGGACCTGATTGTACAAACAATGAAGCAGTCATAACTGCACAACTTCCAAAGAAGAACCAGTAGGATAACATATTCAGGAAGCCGGAAGCCATATCACGGGCGCCAACCTGAAAAGGAATGAGAAGATTACTGAATGTGCCCGACAAACCACCGGTAAGAACAAAGAATACCATGATTGTTCCATGGATTGTTACGAGTGCCAGATAAAAACTCGGATCAAGTTTTCCTCCTTTTCCCCAGTGACCGATTAATTTTTCTATGATCGGAAATTTCTCGCCTGGCCATCCCAGTTGTAAACGAAAAATGATGGACATAGTCATGGCAAGTACGGCCATTAGAATAGCAGTTACGAGGAACTGCTTGGAAATCATTTTATGATCATGACTGAAGATGTACTTTGTCCAGAATGTTTCGTGATGCTCGTGGTGATCGTGAGCTTCGGAAACATGAACATCATGATCGGAAGAATGGGTTGACATTATATTTAATAATTTTTATACTGAAAGATAAGAAATCTCTTCGTTCTATCGTTGCGTTATAACCTTTGTATTTTCGATTACTGCAGCTGTTGTTTTTACTGAATCCTTAGCCGGTTCTACAGCGGCATTACGTGCAAAAACGTAAGGTTGCTGTTTGTACCATTTTAGAAAATCTTTCTGACTTTCAATAACTAGTTTCATATTCATGTTGTAGTGGGCTACACCACAAATCTTATTACACAGAAGGATATATTCGAATTTCGGATTATTTGTAATCAGCCTCATGCTGTCTGTGGTAATAGTCGGTTCCACAAAAAATTCTGTCGTCATGCCCGGAACAACATTCATTTGCGCACGAAGGTGAGGAAAGTATGCACTATGAATAACGTCGCGTGAATGAAATTTAAAGATGATCTTAGAATTTACAGGTAGGTGTAATTCACGGGTAATTTTATCGTCAGAGGAGCTTTTGTCGAGGGAATCAACACCTAATGGATTATCATCAGCGATCATCTTGAAATTAGAATGTCCCAGTTTATTATCTTCTCCGCTGAAGCGTGCTGTCCAGTCGAACTGCTTTCCGTAAATTTCTATAACCATTGCATCCGCTGGTGCCGGTTGAGTAATATTCATCCAGAGTTTTAATCCATATACAATTAGTCCCATCAAAACAATTGACGGAATAACAGTCCAGATAAATTCAAGTTTATGATCGACAGGATAAAAATATGCCTTCTCACCTTTTTTGTGACGATACTTCCAAAGATACCAGAACAATAAAAACTGAGTGATGAAAAACACCACGGAGATTAGTCCGAAATTGAGGTATAAATAATTGTCGGTTAGTACGCCATGCTTACTGGCAGCAATTGGAAGAAGATATTTCTTTGCGTCGATGGTGAAAAAAATCATTCCGAGAAAACAGACTATCATAAAGATGACGGCAAGTTTTCCGTTGTAATTATTATCCTGTGCTGTCACAGGTTCCTCTTCACCCCGAAGGTCGCGCACAAGCTCCATCACTCTTATCAATCGCCATATGGTGAGTACGGCCATTACGATAACAATGAGTGTCAACAGGTTAATCATGGATGGTTTATTCTTTTTTCAATTATTAATATACAATCAATTAAATATGGTGATGCAGGGATTCTGCAAGCATCGGGTGATTCTTTGGAACGAGCGCTGCCTTTGACAACTCCGTAAATGTAACTAGAAGGAATAATCCAAGGTAACCGATCATTGTTCCGATTTCAATAAACCCTATCTGCCATCCAGCTCCTACTGTTCCCGGCATAACCATCAGGAATACATCAAGCCAGTGACCGCAAAGGATAATTATACCACCGACCCAAAGAATTTTTTGCTGACGTTTTGCATCGCGTGTCATAAGTATTAGAAACGGAGCGATAAAATTAACCAGCAGATTCGTAACCCATAATGTTCTGAAATGATTCCATCTTACCTGATAATAAACAACTTCTTCAGGAAGATTCGCATACCAGATTAACATAAACTGAGAGAACCAAAGGTATGTCCAGAAGATTGAGAATGCGAACATGAACTTACCAACATCATGAAGATGGTTGACAGTAACATGATCCATATAACCACGGCCTTTTAAATAAAGAATAATAAGACAGATCATTGCCATTCCGCTAACGAAGAGTCCGATAAATGTGTACCAGCCGAAGAGAGTACTGAACCAATGTGCGTCAATGCTCATCAGAAAATCCCATGCTGATGTAGAAGAAGTAACAGCGAATAATACAAGGAAAGTCGCTGACAATGTAATACTGCGTTTGTAATGTGTTAATCCGCCTTCAATATCTTCCAGTAAACTATGTTTACGAAGCATGTGATGGAATCCAATCCAGATTGCAGCATATGCAATGATCCGGATAATATAAAACGGCACATTCAGAAACCCTGATTTACCTGCAAGAATATGATCATATTCAGGACTTGCAGGATCATAAAGCTCGTGATGCGTCCAATGATATAGATCGTGTTGTCCGAAGATAAAGATGAGAAGCATTCCTGCCATGCCGAATTTTAAAAATCCGCCAACGGCTTCAGGCACTCGTTTAATTGCAACTGACCATCCGGCCTGTGCTACATAATTAAATGCCATGAAAAAAGTTCCGCACAATGCCATTGCAGTGAAATAGAAATTGTTCTGCAACAGACTTGCCCATGTGCGGGTTGTGTCTGTCATGAAACCGGTGACTACAGCAGCGATGCCGATTATCATCATGACTACCGGAATCACTTTGTTATTTTTTGTAAGCTCGTATTTTCTGTCCATCTTATCGTGTGACAATTGGTGATTCTGAATTACATTTTTTTCGCGCCAGCCTTTAATGAGTCCGCATTCGCTGTAGTAGCAGCTGCAGCATCCTGGTGTTGGAGCGTTTTAACATAGGAAATTATTTTCCATCGTTGGGTTGGCGTTACCTGAGAGGCATGTGATCCCATCATATTCTTTCCCCATGTGATGGTATGAAACATCTTTCCTTCCGGAAGATCTTTCAACTGATCTGAATAATATGCAGGCGGCTTAGGACCGTTATGTTGAACGACTAGACCGTTTCCATCTCCTGTTTCACCATGACAGTGTGTACAGAAAACTTCATAGAGTCTTTTTCCCTCTGCCATATTCTCTGGATTGTTTTGAATCGGACTATGCAATTTTAATCCTGCCTCTTCATATCCTTCCGGTGTATTCGGAAAGGTATAAGGCAAGCGATCATAATCATTATAGGTCGCATCGCCTCTTGCAATTGTTCCTGCAACCGGTTGGCGCGCAGTCATGCTGTCAGCAAAAACCGGATTTCCTGAATATGTTTCATAAGAAGGAGAACGATACATATCAGGCATGTATTCATATCCCGGTTTCTTCGGATCGTCGTTTGCACACGATGATAGCTGAACAATTACGGCAACGGGAATGATATATTTGAAGATTCTTTTCATTTTGATCATGCGTATTGCATTGACTTATACAGTACGTCAGATGCACCATTTGATTTCATTAATTCAGCGATTTCATTTGTTTTGCTTTCATCCTTAACATCTACATGAAGTACGAATTTATCATCTGTAAGTCTTGGATGTGGAATCGGAGCAGTTACTCCCGGAAGTATTTTGCTTCTAAGAAGAAATGTAAGTGCCATGCCATGTGCGGCGCAGAATACTGTTAACTCGAAAGTAACCGGTATAAATGCTGGAAGGTTCATATATAGCATGAAGTTCGGTTTACCTCCGATGTTTATCGGCCAGTCATGAATCATCATATACCAGGTCATCCAGAGCGCAAAGGATGTTCCTGAAATTCCGAACAGGAATGATGCAATCGATATTCTTGTCCTTGGTATTTTCAATAATGGCTCAATTCCGTGAATTGGAAACGGACTTTGTACATCCTTGCATACAACTCCCTGCGCTTGTAGTTTGGGAATTGCCTGCATCAGGATTTCTTCATCGTCGAAAATGCCGTATATTCTTTTTGTCATGATATTAAATACCTTTTTTCTTATACTGATTTCCCGTCTTCTTAATAATCGACTTTAATTCTGCCAGTGCGATTACAGGGAATACACGGGAAAACACAAGGAACAATGTGAAGAACAATCCGATGGTGCCAACGAAAATACCTACTTCTATATAAGTGGGAGAATACATTACCCAACTTGAAGGAAGATAATCGCGGTGAAGTGATGTTACGATAATTACGAATCGCTCAAACCACATACCGATATTCACGAAAATGGAAATGATAAACGTCGCCATTATGCTTGTTCTGATTTTCCTTACCCAAAAAAGCTGAGGCGTAATTACGTTACAAGTCATCATGCTCCAGTAAGCCCACCAATAGGGACCGAAGGCACGATTCATAAATGCATAACTTTCATATTGCACTCCTGAATACCAAGCCATAAAAAATTCGGTGATGTAAGCCACACCAACGATTGATCCGGTAAGAATGATTACTTTATTCATCAGCTCTATGTGCTGAATGCTGATGTATTCTTCAAGCCCGAGAACCTTACGTGCAATAATCATAAGCGTAAGCACCATCGCAAAACCGGAGAAGATGGCTCCAGCCACAAAGTATGGAGGAAAGATTGTTGTATGCCATCCCGGTACGATTGAGGTGGCGAAGTCGAAGGATACAATGGTGTGAACTGAAAGTACAAGAGGAGTAGAGAGACCCGCTAGTACGAGCGACACTTCTTCAAATCGGTGCCAGTCTCGTGCTGTGCCTTTCCATCCAAATGATAATATTCCATAAATAAATCTCTTCGTCGGATTGATGCAACGGTCACGAATAGTTGCCAGATCGGGAAGTAAACCCAAATACCAGAACACAAGCGATACAGAGAAGTACGTTGATATTGCAAATACATCCCACAACAATGGGGAGTTAAAGTTTACCCATAGCGAACCAAACTGGTTTGGAAGCGGAAGCATCCAGTAGTCAAGCCACGGACGACCTGTATGAAACAATGGAAATAATCCTGCACATATTACGGCGAAAATGGTCATGGCCTCCGCAGAGCGGTTGATAGACATTCTCCAGCGCTGTCTGAATAATAAAAGGATGGCAGAGATAAGCGTTCCGGCGTGACCGATACCGATCCACCAAACGAAGTTTGTAATATCCCAGGCCCAGCCAACAGTTTTGTTCGCGCCCCATGAGCCGATACCATTGCCAATTGTATAAGCAAGGCATGTCATTCCCCATAGCATTGCAGCGAAGGCAATGAAAAAAGATAGCCACCAGTATTTGTTAGCTTTCCCCTCCACCGGGCGACAGATATCCTCTGTCATCTGATGATAAGATTTCTTGCCGAGAATTAACGGGTCCCGGACTACCGCTTCGTAATTACCACTCATGCTTTTAAATAGATTACTTTATAATCATTTATATCAAGCTTCTTTTCCTTCTTCGATGTTGCGAACTTTTGTCTGGTAGAACACATTCGGCTGAACGTTCAGTTCGCCAAGCAGATGATAACTGCGCTCTTCCATATTCAACACCTTATTAATTCTGCTTTCTTTCAGTTTGTAATCGCCGAATGTAATTGCATTCGTCGGACATGTCTGAGCACAGGCAGTATTTATTTCACCCTCTTTTACTTTTCTTCCTTCTCTCTTCGCATTTAATTTACCTTCCTGCAGTCGTTGTACACATAGTGAACATTTCTCCATGACACCACGGGAACGGACAACTACATCAGGATTAAGAACCATTTTCCCAAGATCGTTGTTCATGTTGTAATCGAACTTCGGATTATCGGAATAACGGAACCAGTTAAATCTTCGTACTTTATACGGACAGTTGTTTGCACAATAACGAGTTCCTACACAACGGTTGTAGATCATCTGGTTTAGACCTTCAGAGCTATGACTTGTTGCGATTACAGGACACACAGTTTCACATGGCGCATGATTACAATGTTGACACATTACCGGTTGGAAAACCACTTTAGGCATATCGCTTGGGTTTTCCATTTTTTTAATGTCGCCACTTTCTCCTTCTTTAGGATCAAAGTCACTTGTATAATATCTGTCGATACGCATCCAGTGCATTTCACGGGAACGCATTACTTCATCTTTACCAACAACAGGCACGTTATTTTCAGCCGTACATGCTACTACACAAGCACCGCAACCGATACATGAATTGAGATCGATGGCCATACCCCAATGATGATTTCCGAGTTCATGCTCATCCCAAAGAGTAACTTTTTCAGACTTAACCTTGCTCTCTTCTTTTCCTACCTTTACATTAATAAGTTCGGGTGCATTTCCTGAATTCGGATTTTTAATATATTCTTTTAATGTCGTTTCTTTTACAATGGCACGACCCATCATCGTATGATGAGATTGTGTTGCTGCAAAAGCATAATCATCGTCTGTTGTCTTAGATATCTCTACAGGTGCTGAGTAAGAAAGCGCATTTCCGGCAAGTCCAGATAGCGGATATGCATTCCATCCGACGAGGTCGGCAGTTTTACCTGCATGTGTACGGCCATATCCTACAGCCATGGAAACTGTTCCCGGTGTTTGACCCGGCTGAATAAGAACAGGAGCTTTAACAGAAACACCATTTGCTTTGATGCTGACCATATTTCCCTGCTGCCATCCCTTTTCACGTGCATCACGTGGAGATACGGCCAGGTAATTATCCCAGGTAATTTTTGATATCGGATCCGGTAATTCCTGAAGCCATGGATTATTGGCTTGGGCACCGTTTCCTACGCCTGCTTTTTCATACAGAACAATTTCAAGTACTCCTGCTTTTGAATCATCAGAAACCGATGATAAGTTTGCGGCAGAAGTAAATGATGCAGCTGTAGGTGATGGTTTTTCATAAACTCCATCCTGCAAAAGTTTTTCCCATGCAACATCTGGAGCCATTGTTCTCCATGATGCTGCCATGTAATCATGAATATTTGTAGTCATTCCCGCCCACATTAAAAGACTTTCCTGCATCTGACGCGTGCTGAAGAGTGGAGAAATGGTCGGTTGACCGAAAGAATATTTTCCTTTTTTTGGTTCTGCATCAATCCAGGATTCGAGTGGATGATTATCAGGGCAGATGAAATTACATGCTGATGCTGTTTCATCTGCGCGATCTGCAAATGATATTGAAAGTTCAGTCTTCTTTAACGCATCGGCAAATGCCTTACCGTTCGGAAGTGTATAAACAGGATTTGCATTGTAGATAATAATTGCTGCAACCTCACCTTTGTTCATCTCATCGAGAAGCGTACTGAGATCAGTATCATTTCCCTTACGAAGGTTGCATGTATTTGTCAGATCAATCGTATTGCCATAGCTGTTAAGCATGACGTTAATAGAATTGACAATGTTTTGTGCGGCTACATTGTTGATGCCACATACAACGAGTGACTTACCACGGTTCGCCCATAATTCATTTGCAAGCTTTGTAATAACTTCTGCATTTACAGAAGATGACGCTGCTGATTTTGCTCCGGCTTTAGAAGCTAGTGCATTATGAAGTGCAAGTAAATATGAAAGTTGCTGTGATGGTTTTATTCCGGTGCGGACATCGGAATTACTTCCTGTAAGTGAAAGTGCGCTTTCGAAATGATAGTGACGGGACATCTCCTTACGACCATCATCAAGTTTGCGTGTCTCTGCATATTGAGAAGCATATTCGATTGGCGATAACCAGTTGAGCAGAAAATCGCAATCAAAACCAACAATTACATTGGCTTTATTAAACATGTATGATGGAATAGCGTTTACGCCAAACGATTCCTGATTAGACTGCAACATTGCAGAGCAGGAAATTGCATCATACTGTATATGTTTTGTGTTTTTATACTTATTCGCAAAGTCTGCAATGACTTTTAGAGTTGTCGGGCTGTTTACGGTAGACGAAAGTATTCTGATATTTCCGCCCTTTGCAGCAACTTCAGCAAGTTTATCGCTGATCGCTTTATCAACTAAAGACCATGTTGCATTCTGACCATTCATAACAGGACCTTGCAGTCTTGCATTGTCATATAACGAAAGCACGGAAGCCTGAATACGTGCATTTACTTTTCCTTTCGTTACAGAACTTAATGTGTTTCCTTCTATCTTGATTGGACGACCTTCACGGGTTTTAACTAAGAGACTGGCATAGTCGTAACCATCAGAAAATGTGGATGCATAATAATTTGCAATACCTGGAGTTATCTGATCCGGGCGAATTAAATAGGGAATTGTTTTGCGAACAGGAGTCTCGCAAGCCGCAAGCGATGCAGCAGCAACGCTGAATCCAAGAAATTTAAGAAAATCTCTTCGTGGTGTCAGGCCTTCTTCTGCCTTCTTACCAATAACTTCATCAAGCGGGAGGTTCTCGTAGAATTCATTGTTTTTAAGACGCACAAATTCTGCGTCGTTCTTCAATTCATCAACACCTTTCCAGTATTTCTTTTCCATTGTAGGAGGTTAGTTTTCCCTTAACCGGATATTTTTAAAGCACATTACGTGCAATTCGATTTTAATTAATAATGACATCTGGCGCACTCTAGTCCGCCAATTGTTTCAACTGTTAGCAATGAATCTGCTCCATATTTTTTCAACAATGCCTTATGCTCATCTTCATAGTAACCATTACCTGCCATTTTCACTTTTGTAACACGGTGGCAATCGATACACCATTGCATTGTCAACGGCGAATATTGCATTGCTACTGTCATGCTATCTTGTACAGGACCGTGGCATGTCTGACATTCTATTTTTCCAACAACGTAATGCTGGCTGTGATTGAAATAAGCAAAGTCAGGAAGATTATGAACTCTCACCCACTGCACTGGTTTTGGATATGGCCCATAAACTCCTGTTGACGGATCATAATCAAGTGCCTTATAAATTTTTGCAATTTCTGTTGTACCTGTTGTTGGACCTGACTTCACAAATTTGTGGCAGTTCATACAAACATTCGCAGAAGGAATTCCTGCTGTCTTACCTCTTTCGGCACCACTGTGGCAATAGACACAAGATATTTGCATGTCGCCCGCATGGAGTTTATGTGAGTAAGCTATAGGCTGATCAGGCTGATATCCTGTTGAAATTCCAATAGACATTAACGAATACCATCCTTTAACACTTCCGGCAATTGTTAGAAAAATAAGAATGACAGCAATGAGCTTTTTATTTCCTCTTATCCATTCCCTATTTCTTTTCCGGGTCGAAATAACTGCTGGTTCAGGCAATCCTTCTTTTTGTCTCAGTGCTTTTGAAAGTGTTTCCTGCACACGGCGTAAAACACCACTTAAAAGGTAAAGAACGATGGCAGCAAAAAGCAACCATGGCCAGATGACTTTAGGTTTTTCATCAGCAACTGTTCCCGGTGCTGATGCATTTGGTCCGGCTGCTACTTCCTTTTCTGCTTTCTGTACATAGGCAAGAATAGCTTTTATTTCATCATCCTTCAGACTGAAAGATGTCATTACTACTTTGTTGTATTCTGCGAAAATTTTTACTGCATAAGGATCACCGCTTTTTACGACTGCCTGAGAATTTTTAATCCATTTTAAAAGCCAGTCTTCCTTATGACGTTGCGATATGCCTTTGAGCGGCGGCCCTATTACTCTATCGTTTATTGCATGACAAGAAGTACAGTTGGCTTTAAATAATGCTTCACCATCTTGCCCAAAAACAGACGTTGTCGAAATAAATGCAACTAAAAAAACCGAAATAAACAGAGAGAAGTACTTTGTTACGCGAGGGTAATTCATAACTTTTTTTTGGTCCACCATCTTTTAAGTTCAAAAAATGACACTTGATGCTTTTGCAGTCATCAAATTGTAAGTTTTTTGAATGGGTGCAAATTTATCAGAAACATGTTTTCTAGAAAGTTTTTCTGAAAAAATTTTTACAAAAAGAGTAACAGGCTGGAATGTTGATAGTTGGTTAGAGTATTTTGAGGCTAACTGCTGTTTTTACATGACTTTTATCGATATCGATTGATCAGAAAGTCACCATAAAACAGCATATCGACCGACTTTTTATGAAAAGTCACCGGATAATTTTCATCACTCACTTATTTTGAAAAACTAATTTATCGTATTAAATAAATGATGAGCCTATTTATAAAAGCTGATAAAGCACCGGTTTACTCGGACTTGCATCATTATCGAAGCTAACGATTTGGAGATTAATTAGATAAGTGTCGTCTGGCCAGTTATTAGGTATGTAGGCAAGCTCTGTAATGGTGCAATCGTTTCGCGGCGATTCCGGATAATTCCAAAAAGCATGATGAGCCGATAACTTTCCGCCGTCATTTTCCTTGTCGATGCTTGGCAAATCCAGAATCAGATGCTTTACTGATAACGATCTAATATATTCTGCTGCTTTTGCATCAATGAATGGAGGATTTTTTCCGGAATAATGAGCCGTTAATTTTTCGTCAGTGTTAGGCAACGTTCTGATGATTAAAGATTCCGGGCATTGTCCTTTTAATACTTTCTCAAGTTGAGCTGCAGTTATTACGTAATCGTTCGATTGTTTTTCAGGAGTAATCGTTATAAGTTTTGATAGAAAAAAAAACTCCGTCAATGATTTATATATAGGATATTTCTCTTTGCTAATGTGTCCGACAGACTCTGTATGAGTTCCGTTTCCATGAGGATTAAATGATATGGAAAATACATTACAACTTCCGCCTTTGGAGACATCTCCGATAAAACTTCCGGCTTTAAAAGCCTCATACTTTATGGGCGGGATGAAAAAAGCATTTACATTATCGTCTCCAGCTATCAATGGAATTGATATATCAAGAGGTTTTGAAAGATCAACTTTTATTTCGCCCTGAGCTGTTTGTATTTTGGCAATCATGGATGCTAATAAATATCAGGTAAATAATCTGGCAACAAAGTAAGCGGCAGCACCTGCAAGAATACCAATCATAGCAGTACGCAGAGATCCTTTGACAGGGTCCTGACCCATCACTTTTGTTTTATAATATCCGAAGAAAAGCAGACAAAAAACGGTGGCGATGGCAGAAATTATAAGTCCTTGTCCGGGTGTATTAGTAAAAAAATAAGCAGACAATGGCACGATTCCACCGGCAATATAAGCCAGTCCAATATTTCTTGCGCTTTGTCTGGCTCTGTTAAGATCTGGTTTATCTAAACCAAGTTCAAACCTCATCATGAAATCGACCCACTTGTCACGGTCTTTTTCCATTTCATCCATAATTATATCCTGCGACTGAGCAGACAGGCCATATCCGGCAAAAATTTCTTTTACTTCCTTTCTTTCTGTTTCATAATGAGTATCAATTTCTGTGTACTCCCTTTTCAGTTCGGAATTATAATGTTCAATTTCTGTTTTTCCTGCCAGATACCCACCAAGTCCCATGGCAATAGATCCAGCAATAATTTCGGCTAGTCCTGCGGTAATAATAATATTATTTCCATCGATGGCACTCACAACATTACTTAATCCTGCGGCAAGAGCAAACGGAACAGTAAGGCCATCGGCCATACCAATCACAATATCCCTGATCGTTTCTGATTGTTGAAAGTGTTCTTCTTTATGTTCCAGTGGACCGTGCATCTTATATTTTTTTCATTTGTAAAGTAAATGAGAAAACTGAAGGCATGAAAGTATAGTTGTATATATATTTAGAAGTATTCAAAATGAAAAAATAAATTACCGATTATCTTTCAAAACCTGATTGAAAGTTTTCACAACATACTCAATCTCTTCCTGTGTTGTAAATTTCCCAAGAGAAAACCGAATTGAAGAATAAGCCTGATCAGATGCAAGTCCCATTGCGAGTAAAACATGCGAAGGTTCAGGAAGTGCAGAGGAGCAGGCGCTGCCAGTGGCCATGGCAAATTGAGGCAACTTAATGATTAATGTTTCTGATTTCACATCATGAAAACATAAATTGGTAGTATTTGGCAGTCGATTTCTCATGTTGCCATTAATCGACACCCTTCCAGAAACCATAAGACCTTGCTCTAGATATGTTCTGAGAGCTGACATCCTTGATGCATCATCCCATTGTTCTTTACCGGCAATTTCACAAGCTGCTCCCATGCCGATTATTCCAGGCACATTCAGTGTACCACTTCGAAAATTTCGTTCGTGTCCGCCACCATCCATCTGGGCAATCAAAGTAACTCTTGGATTTTTTCTTCTAACATATAGAGCGCCCACACCTTTGGGTCCGTACATTTTGTGAGCAGAAAGACATAGTAAATCGGCATGACAGTCGTTTACATCTAAAGTTGTTTTTCCCGATGCCTGCGTTGCATCTGTAAAAAGCAAAGATCCCTTTCGATGAACTATTTCAGAAATTTCAGAAATAGGAAGAATGACTCCTGTTTCATTATTAGCATACATCGTACATACCAATACTGTATCCTTCCTGATTGTTGAATCGAGTATTTCAAGATTAATCATACCATCAGAAAGTACGGGCACTACAGATATTTCTTTGCCGAGTTTTTCAAGGTGCTTGCATGTATCAATCACAGCTTTATGTTCTGTTGCTGAAATTACTATATGACTTCCTTTTGATGAATACGCTTCGGCCACTCCTTTTATTGCCAGATTAATTGCTTCTGTGGCACCGGAAGTAAATATGACTTCACTTTCTTCGGCATGGATAAATTGTGCGATTTGTTCTCTTGCCTTCTTGACTGCTTCTGCTGCTCTCCATCCGAACACATGCGTTTTACTTGCTGCATTGCCAAAGTTATCAGTCAAAGCCGGAAGCATTTCCTTCAAAACCCTTTTATCTAGCGGCGTTGTAGCATTGTAATCCAAATAGACATTCATTGGCAATTGAAAATTTAAAAGTTAACTATTGAGTATTAATACAGCTTTATATTATCAATTAGTCTTATCGAGTTGCAAAATACGGCAGCAAAAACTCTAACACTTTTATGGTTTTTCCAATCACTGACAGGTTCTAGATTTTCTTCATCGGCAATTTCGATGTATTCCACTTTAAGTCCGGCATTGGAATTAATTTTTTGAATAGCCTCTTGTATTAATATCTGTGGATTTGTTTTACCGGTATTTTCTTTTACATAAATCAATGCTCTGAAAATTTCTGATGCCGCCTTTTTTTCATCATCGGTAAGTCTCATGTTTCTTGAGCTCATTGCCAAACCGTTTTCTTCACGTATTGTTTGACAAGGAACAATATTTACAGGCATAGCTATTTTATTTACCATATTTCTGATAATCGCCAGTTGCTGAAAATCTTTTTCTCCGAAATAAGCCCTGGTAGGCCTGACAATTTCAAAAAGGCGTTTTACAATTTGAACGACGCCTGAAAAATGTCCTCTGCGATGAACTCCTTCCATTAATTCACCAAGCCGACCAACATTTGGGATTTCGTTTATGCTCTCATTTCCATGATAAATTTCATTCACATTGGGTTTAAAAAGAAAATCCACATGAATGTTTTTAAGCATTATTTCATCTGCTTCAGGAGTATGAGGATAGTTTTTAAGGTCGTCAGGATTATTAAATTGGGTTGGATTTACAAAAATACTGACGACAACAATATCATTTTCATCAGCTGCTTTTTGTACAAGCGACAGGTGTCCGGCATGTAATGCGCCCATCGTTGGGACGAAACCAATGGTTTTGCCCTTCTTTTCTAAGGCATGCAGAACATCCTGCATATCGTGGATTTTGTCGAAAATTTGCATTTTTCGCTCATTAATTCCTGTTTTTCCGGCGAGTGTAGAATCCATTTGTATTACTATTTAAGTATCAATCGTTTAAAATTCAAAGCTATTGAATCTGTAATAAAAACCGCGTCTTTTCTGGTGATTATGACAAATAGTTATTGAAAAACTGCCCAAAAAACCTTATCTTTGCGAGCCAAATTTATAAATCCAACCTCAAGAATGAAGAAAGCAAAAATTTTATTTGTTTCCCAGGAAATTACACCCTTCCTTGAGTTGACAGACGTTTCAAAGATTGCCCGTCATCTTCCTCAGGGAATACAAGAAAAAGGTAAGGAAATCCGGACCTTTATGCCACGATTCGGATTAATTAATGAGCGTAGAAATCAGTTACATGAAGTAATTCGCTTATCCGGCATGAATCTTATCATCGACGATTCAGATCACCCGTTAATCATCAAAGTTGCTTCGATACAAAGTGCCCGTATGCAGGTTTACTTTATTGATAATGAAGAATATTTTCAGCGCAAATCAATTTTCCGTGATGCTAAGAAAAAGTTTCATAAAGACAACGAAGACAGAATGGTGTTCTTTTGTCGCGGAGTATTAGAGACTGTAAAAAAACTCGGTTGGGCTCCTGACATTATTCATTGTCACGGTTGGATGACATCATTGATTCCGTTTTTCGTAAAGACAGGATACAAAGACGATCCAATGTTCCGTAATAGCAAAATTGTTTTTTCATCGTACTATCAGGATATGGACGAATTAATGAGTCCTAATCTCGTTAAGAAAATGAAAATGGATGGAGTAACTGCTGACGACTTGAAACTATATAAAGATCCTTCGATGGTCAATATAAATCTTGCTGCAATGAAATGGTGCGATGGCATTGTTAAAGGTTGTGACGAGAAAAATACTACACTCGACAGCTTTATCAAGAAGGCAAACAAACCCGTTCTTCAATATCAGTCATTCGAAGATGATAGCAATTTTGTATCTGCTTATTCAGATTTTTATGACGAACTTCTCGAACAGGAAGCGGTATTAACAAGTTAATCAGATTAATTTTTTCCGGTTCTCCCAAATTTGCCGGCCTTGCTATTGAAAAAGATCTCTCCGAATAAATCATTTTTATTAAAAAAGATTTCCTTCACAAAATTGTGGAGGAAATCTTTTTTGTTGTTAATCATCCTGACCTCAATATTGTTTTCGGGCGGTTGCAAGGATGAAAATGAAGTTGGTCTCAATCTTTTGCCTACCGGTGATCAGTTAGGAACAGTTTTCAGCGATTCCACTTATGTATTAACCACTACTGTCACAGAAGATTCGCTGAAATCGGATGAGCTCTCATTACAGATTATTGGCAGCGACAGAGATCCTGTCTTTGGACTTTCAACTGCATCGGTTTATACACAGGTCAATCTTGTCGGCACTCCGTCATTTGGTGTGTTGCCCGTTGCAGATTCACTCGTGTTAATTCTTACCTATGCAGGATACCATGGTGATACTACATCATCGCAAACAATAAACGTATTCAGACTTAACGAAGACATTCACATAGATAGTAGTTACTATTCCTCGAAGACTTTCGGTTTTGATCCTTCTGCACTAGGCACATTGAGTTTTACACCACATCCTAATACGGTTGATTCTCCAGAAACCGTTGCCCATATCCGCATTCCATTAAGTATAGCTCTTGCTGACAGTCTTGTTGCATTAAACGGACTACCAGAATTTTCATCAAACGCTAACTGGATCGCCTACTTCAAAGGTCTTTACCTGGAAGCAACAGATGCTACAGGCCAGGGAGCAATTTCTTATTTCAATTTCATTAGCTCAAAAATGACGTTGTATTTTCACGACACTACGAATACTGCAAAGAATTATAATTTCTCTATTGCAGGAGCCAGAGTTAATCATTTTTCACATGATTTTACAGGAAGCCCCGTTGGAAACCAGCTGAACAACCCGGCTTTTAACGACTCCGTAAATTACGTACAGGCTATGTCAGGTGTAAAGACAAAAATATCATTCCCCTATTTGAAACATTTTCTTGATTCAGGGAGTATTGTTGTTAACCGGGCAGAATTAAAAATCGAGGGAGTTATGCCAATTGTTATTCCATATTCATTACCCGCCAAGTTAATTCTTGTAACTACTGACAACAGCGGGACATCCATATTCCCAATTGACTATTATGAATCAGCTACCTATTATGGTGGCTTTCTTAATACCGATGGTTACACGTACACTTTCAATATCGGTCGGCAATTGCAACTTTATCTGAACGGCGCTATCCATAACGCAGACTTCGAACTCGTCATCTCCGGAAGCGGAGTACTTGGGAACCGACTAATTTTGAGAAGTGGAATAAATCCGAATTCCCGAATGAAGCTTTCATTCTTTTATACAAAACTTTACTAATACTTATCGATCATGTGTGGAATCGTCGCATATATCGGACATCGGGAAGTTTATCCGATTCTGATAAAAGGTTTACAGCGTCTTGAATATCGTGGATATGACTCTGCAGGTATTGCAATTCTGAATGGTGACCTAAAAGTATATAAGAAGGCCGGCAAAGTCAGTGAGCTCAATAATTTTGCGAAAGATAAAGATGTATCCGGAACAATTGGAATGGGTCATACACGGTGGGCTACCCATGGGGAACCAAATGACCGTAACGCACATCCGCATTATTCACAATCGGAAAAACTTGCCGTTATCCATAATGGTATCATCGAAAATTATTCATCAATTAAAGCAGAACTCAGCAAACGAGGGCATATTTTCAAAAGTGATACTGACACAGAAGTTTTAATTCACCTGATCGAAGACATTCATGACAATGCACATGTATCGCTTGACGAAGCAGTACGTCTTGCATTAGGAGAAGTAATAGGAGCTTATGCTATTGTTGTTCTTTCTAAAGATAATCCGAACGAACTTATCTGTGCAAGAAAGGGAAGTCCGATAGTACTTGGCGTAGGAAAAAATAATGATGAATTTTTTGTTGCTTCCGATGCAACACCTATCATCGAATATACAAACAATGTTATTTACCTGAACGACGGAGAAGTTGCATTTATTCGTGATGGTGTTCTTACAGTAAAAACAATTGACAACCAGGTAAAATCGCCATACATCCACGAGCTTGAACTTAAACTCGAGCAACTTGAGAAGGGTGGATATGAGCATTTCATGCTTAAAGAAATTTACGAGCAGCCACGTTCTATCTGGGATAGTATGCGGGGACGAATCGATGCGAAAAAAGGATTTCTTCGACTCGGTGGTGTCGCAGAATATGAAACTAAATTTAAGGAAGCGAAAAGAATTGTCATCATCGGTTGTGGAACCTCATGGCATGCAGGCCTTGTAGCCGAATATCTTTTCGAAGATCTTGCACGAATACCTGTTGAAGTAGAATATGCATCTGAGTTCCGGTACAGGAATCCTGTTATCTATGAAGATGATATTGTGATCCCAATTTCGCAATCAGGCGAAACAGCAGATACACTTGCAGCAATTGAACTTGCTAAATCAAAAGGAGCTACAATTTTTGGAGTTTGTAATGTAGTTGGTTCATCCATTCCTCGCGCCACGCATGCAGGTGCATATACGCATGCGGGACCGGAAATAGGCGTAGCTTCAACAAAAGCATTCACTGCACAAGTAACAGTTCTTACTCTGATTGCACTTCAAATAGCTAAATCGCGAGGCAACTTAACAGATTCCCGTTTTCATCAATTATTAAACGAACTTGAAGCAATCCCAGCCAAAGTAGAAAAAGCTTTAGCTGCAAGCGATCTCATTAAGACGATTGCCGAAAAATATCAGAATGCCAAAAACTTCCTTTATCTCGGCCGTGGTTATGGTTTCCCTGTCGCTCTCGAAGGAGCACTGAAGTTGAAAGAAATTTCTTACATCCATGCTGAAGGTTATCCTGCTGCTGAAATGAAACATGGCCCAATCGCTCTCATTGATGAAAACATGCCTGTCGTAGTGATCGCAAATAAGAATGAGACTTATGATAAAGTCGTCAGCAATATTCAGGAAGTAAAAGCCCGCAAAGGAAAAATTATTGCCATCGTCACAGAAGGCGATACCATTGTAAAAGGACTTGCCGACTACGTCATTGAAATTCCTGATGCCGACGATCTTCTGATGCCATTACTTGCTGTAGTGCCACTTCAGTTGCTTTCCTATTACATCGCCGTTATGCGCGGCTGTAACGTTGACCAACCCAGAAATCTGGCTAAATCGGTTACAGTAGAGTAACTACAAATCTGTTACTGACAATTTCTTCTGATCCTCATTAATCCTTCTGCATATTCAATCTAAAATAGAATGAAGAATGAAGATTGAAAAATTATTGGCTCTGATCTTCCATTTTCCTTCTTCAATATTCATTTGAATGTTTATTTTTATCGCCTCAACCAAATCAACGCCATGAATCTAAAATCACTGCTTCTTCTTTCCGGCGCGCTCTTATACCTGAGCACGCCAATGTATTCATTGAATCCTTCTAAAGAATATAAAGTGAAACCCGAGAAATACGGAATGGTTTATAAAGAAGAAAAAATTACTACGAAAGACGATGCTTCACTAAACGCATGGTTTTTTGATACTCCCAAGAAAACTACAAACTGGGTAATTATCAGTGGTAGCGGTGATGGCAATATGGCCGACAACATTGAAATCTGCGGACAGTTTCTTTCCGCCGGATGGAATGTATGTATGTATGATTATCGCGGATATGGTTCCAGCAGTTCATTTGATATCGATGCCGACACATACATCTATCCTCAGTTTTTAACTGACCTCAACGCAGTTGCGGATTATCTGCGTAAGTCAAGAGCGATAACAAAATTCGACCTTTACGGACAAAACATTGGCGGTGGACTTTCACTTGGTGTTGGATGCAATCGTCCGGAGACACGTAAAATAATTGCTGATGGACCATGGACTGGACTTGAGCTGATGAAAAAGAAATACAAGGAGAAAAAAGAAAAGGATATCATCATTCCCTTTGGCTTTGACAAAACATTCGAACCCATGTATGCCTGCGATAAAATGCGTCCAAATTTAAAAGGCGTTTTACTAATTGTTTCACCGCAAGACAATATGCTAAACCCGGTCGATATGAAATTGTTGAAGTGCTCAACGATGACTTATATCGTTCCGGAAAGTCCTTCGAATGCTGAAAACTTCTCTTCTAACAAAAACTTTTATTTCGAAAAAGTAAGTAAGTTTTTAGTGCAGTAATCAATTCGAGTCGAGAGTAATTTTCTTTTTCAGAAAACAGACAAACATTAATTTGCGAATATTTTAATTAGAAAAATCGCTAGCTAATTCGTTTCGTCTTCCGCTACAACGCCTTTGATTTCCGGTACCATCCGTAATATCGTTTGCTCAATACCAGCCTTCAATGTCATTGCACTCATACTACACGAGCTGCAAGCACCGTGAAAACGCAGACGCACAATCATTTCATCTGTAATTCCAAGAATGGAAACATTTCCATTATCGGCCTCCAGATAAGGCCTGAGCTGGCTTAATGCTTCTTCTACTCTATTGTACAGATCTGAACTGATAGTCTTCATAGATTTTTTTAATAAGCCGCTGCAGCTGTTTTTGTTGATACGGGTTGAGTAGCATTACGGATTGAAACCTGACGGATGAGGTTGTCAACTACTTCTTCAAATGCTCTTGATGAGATTGTATCAGTATCGAGAGCGACAGGAATTCCTGTATCTCCCCCTTCTCTTATACTCTGTACAAGAGGAATTTCTCCGAGGAATGGAACTTCTAATTCACCTGCCAGCTTCCTGCATCCTTCTTTTCCGAAGATGTAATATTTGTTGTCAGGTAATTCTTCTGGTGTGAAATAGGCCATGTTCTCTATCAATCCAAGGACAGGAACGTTGATAGATTCAAGCTGGAACATGTTTATTCCTTTTCTCACATCGGCCAATGCAACATGTTGCGGCGTACTGACAATGACGGCTCCCGTTACTGGAACAGCACTGACAAGTGTAAGATGGATATCGCCAGTTCCGGGTGGAAGATCAATAAGCATATAATCTAATTCACCCCATTCTGCATCTGCGAAAAGTTGCTTAAGCGCTTTCGATGCCATGGGACCTCTCCATGGAATTGCTTTGTGTGGATCAACGAGCATTCCAATCGAAAGAACTTTAACTCCATATTTATCTATTGGCAACATGAACGATTTACCATCACGCTCATTTATAAAAAGCCTTTCATTTTCTACTCCAAACATAATATGTTGTGAAGGCCCATATATATCAGCATCGATTAGTCCGACCTTAGCTCCTCTTGCAGCAAGTGCAATGGCCAGATTAGCAGCCACGGTTGATTTCCCGACGCCACCTTTTCCGGAAGCAATGGCAATAATATTTTTCACTCCCGGCAGCAACTCTCCATCAGCAGCCCTGCCGCTTGTAGTTTTTGCAAGCATATTTGCTGTAACTTTCGCCGATTCGTCGACAAAATGAATGATGGCATTGATACAGGCATTTTGAATAAGAGTCTTTAAGGGACAGGCCGGAGTGGTAAGTATTACGTCAAAACTGACATTTTTTCCATCGATCTGAATATTCTCAATCATATTCAATGTTATCAGATCCTTTTTCAGATCGGGCTCGATCACATTTCGCAGTGCATCAACAACCAATTCACGGGTAATTTCCATTGGGCAAAGATACAAAAGAGAAGCGGTTCTCAAGGGATGTGATGATTGGCAGATGTGATAATTAGCGAATTTGATCGTTAGTTTCCCAAGAATGATTCGCTAAAGAAATCAGCTAATTACACCTTATAAAGTATTACATCTAAAAGAGAAGATGACAAAAAAACACTATTCAACATTCAGGGCCTCGGAGGGGTCCCAGAATCGTTTTTTAAAATCAACAACCTGATCGTTTTTAATTTTGACACCTTCTTTTTCTAAAAGTTCTTTCATTTTTGTTTCCGTATCAAAATGATGTTTACCGGTTAATAATCCAATACGGTTTACCACTCTGTGTGCAGGGACTTTTGGTTTTACCGAATGCGCTCCATTCATTGCCCAGCCCACCATTCTTGATGATCGTGCTGCTCCTAAATATTTTGCAATAGCACCATATGAAGTAACTCTTCCCTTCGGAACAAGGCGAGCAACAGCATAGACCTGTTCGAAAAATGAATCGAGCTTATCAGATTTCTTCATAGCTATTTATTCTGAAACGCAAATAACAAATTCTCGCACCGTCCTTCAGCCACATTTTTTCATAGGTAGTTTTTATTGATAAAACTTCGTCCTGTTCCTTTTCGTAAAGATTATCTGTAGCTATAAGCACTTCAAGTTTCTCTTCTTTGATAACTTCAGCGGTATAATCATAAAAAAACCTGCTGTCCGTTTTCAGATTTACGACTCCGTCTTTAACCATAAATCTCCTGTAGAGATTGAGAAATCGTGGTGATGTGAGACGTTTTTTCACACCTGTTTTCAAAATCTGCGGATCGGGAAATGTTATCCAGATTTCATCGACTTCATCGTGCGAAAAAAAAGATGTGATATTCTGGATTTGAATTCTTAAGAATGCAACGTTTCCGATTTTTTCTTCTATCCCGGTTTTAGCACCACGCCAAAGTCGCGCGCCCTTCCAGTCGATGCCAATAAAATTCTTCTCCGGAAATAATTTCGCCAGATTTGTGGCATATTCTCCTCTTCCGCATCCCAGTTCCAGAACAATCGGATTATCATTACCAAAAAAGGTGTTTTTCCACCTACCTTTCAGCTCATGATCTACTGGAGGATATGATATTCCGGATTGTATGAGATTGGGGAATGTTGCATTCTCATCAAATCGCCTTAATTTATTCTTCGCCATAAACTGATAAGCTACTTCTGACTTTTTTTTTGCAAAGTTGAAAAAAAATATGATTCTCCATTGAATTAGTAATTTATCAGCGAGTAAAAATTTATTTTTGTCATAACCCATATGCACACTGAAAAGGAAAAACATGTTTTGGTTGCCGCTCTCGACTGGGGACTTGGGCATGCTACACGTTGCGTGCCTTTAATCAGGCGACTGCAAAATAATGGATGTCACGTTATTCTCGCATCGAGTGGTCAGGCGAAAGAATTTTTTATCAGGTATTTTCCTGAGCTTTTAGTTTTGGACAAACCTGCTTATAACATCACCTATCCGAAAAATTCATCAATGACCTGGAGCATGCTCCTTCAGTCGCCCTCCATAGTAAGAACAGTTATCAGGGAAAATTTCTGGTTAAAAAAAATTATCCGAGAACACAATCTGGGTAAAATATACTCCGACAATTGTTATGGGCTGTGGAATAAAAAAATTCATACAGTTTTTATTACTCATCAGATTTTTATTCAAGTACCACTTCGTCTGAAATTCATTTCTTCACTCCTTAATTTGATAGTAAGAACTATTGCGGAAAAATATAATGAATGTCATATACCTGACACCAATGATTACAAGAATTATTCAGGAGAACTTTCGCACAATGGCCGGTTGCCTAGAAATGCGACTTATACAGGAATACAGAGTCGATTTAGCGGCAACAAAAATTATCGAGTTTCAGAATTCAATGACATCGTACTTTTATTAAGCGGTCCAGAGCCTCAACGAACTATGCTTGAAGAAAAATTTCTTCATTTATTGCCTGAGTTGAAAATGAAATGCTGCATTGTTCGGGGATTACCCGGCAGTGAAGTTGAGAAACAAAATACTGAAACTCTAGCTTGGCACAATCACCTTTCTGATGATGAATTGAAAGGCCTTTTAAAAAATGCTAAAAAAATAATTTGCAGGTCAGGATATTCGACGATCATGGATCTGGCAGAACTGGATCTCGCTGCATTATTAATTCCCACACCCGGACAAACAGAACAAGAATATCTGGCAATCTATAACAGTGTCGAAAAACAATTTAGCTGGATAAAACAAGATTCACTGGATGTAGCCGCAATAAAAAACTCTTTCAACAATATTGAAGATTCCGTTCTTACTGAGTTGTAAGTATGATAGCGTCAGTATTAACTTTATTGCTTTGGTGAAGGGCTCTATCATAGATAAAAACTTCTAACCGGAATGTATCCTGAGTTGCCTGCAGCGGAACGTCGAAATCGCAAGCAATTTCTCCTTTAATGGATTTGTTTTTCGTTTCCGGTGTCAGGAATGGAAGTCGACCGCCGAGTGGAAGAATTGTTGGATAGGAAACCCAAACACCATTTTTATATTGGAAAAGATTTGCAACATAATTATTGTAATATTGGCTGTTGGGATCGTCGAAGATAGGATCATTTAAACCCGGATCTTTATAGCCGACATCGCCATCGCCATCAGTAAAATCAAGAAGTACGGTTAGTTTATCGTCATAACCCTGAGCGTTACGAGATGAGTATATTGATTTGTAGGTGACTGCAGGAATTATTGGAAATTCATCCGGCTTTTTGCATGATGACAATGCAAATGCAGATAGCAGAATAATTATTAGATACTTCATGAATAATTTTGAAAGCATAAATTTACAAAAATAATCCGGTGAAATTATAAATCAACGAACCTATGCCATTATTAATACCAGTAAATGATTTTAAGCCTAAGATCGGCGTATCTACTTTTCTTGCAGATAATGCAACAATCATCGGTGATGTAGTTATCGGAGAAGAATGCTCCATTTGGTTTAATGCGGTGATTAGGGGCGATGTAAACAGCATTCGGATAGGAAACCAGGTTAACATTCAGGACGGGGCTGTTATCCACTGCACTTATCAGAAAACGCGAACAGTTATTGGTGACAGATGCAGCATTGGCCACAATGCCATTATCCATGGTTGCCGGCTACATGACCATGTACTAATTGGAATGGGTGCCATCATTATGGACCATGTTGTTATTGAAGCCTTCAGTATTATCGGTGCAGGATCCGTCGTCCTTGAAAATACAATTATTGAAAGCGGATTCGTTTATGCAGGAACTCCAGCTAAGAAAATCAAACCCATAACAGAAGAGCAAAGACAATTGCTAATGGAATTACCTGACAGATATATAATGTATTCAGGGTGGTATAAATAAACCGTGAGTCCGGATCTTTTTTATATTTTTCCTTTTTCAGGTTAATACTTCCATATACGATCAGAGTAATTTGATCAATGCATTATTATTAACTTTTTATAAATCCTGTTTTCGCCGGATTTAAATTCAATGGAATAATATCCGCTTGATACATTTTCTAATCTCAGATAATATCCGGTCCTGTCTACAGATCGAAATTCATTCGCGATAATTTTCATCTCACTGCCATTCAAATCGAGTAGTCTGATAGACACTTCGTCCTTACAGGCGCCTGTAAAATTTATCATTGCAAAATCATTCGCCGGATTTGGGAAAACCACAATCTTATTCAGCGAAGACAAATCATAAACCTTTGTTGGGTCTTCAAGAATTACGACTGAATCACAGGCCATACATCCATTAGAATCTGTAATGCATATTTGATACGATCCGGAAGAAAGATTAATAATGCTATTACCCGAAACAATAGCTCCGGCTGGAATTGAATATGAAAACGGAGGAATGCCTCCAATAGTAGTAAATGAGAAACGACCATCGCTGCATCCAATGCAAGTAGTATTATCGATTGAATCTATGGTTAATTCAAAATCAACAGGAATGGAAAAATTAACGGAATCAATTCCGCATGATAATAAATCGTGAAAGACAACACTGTAATTACCAGAAGGAAGAAACCTGATTGTATCACCAGATGTAAAAATTGTATCCTCTCTAATTATTGATCCATCAGATGCATGCCAGGAAATATAATCTGGCAAGGTGCCGAACGATGGAAGTGAAACAATGTTTGAATCTGTGAAACAGGGATTCAATATATTGACATCTAATGCAGGGTTACAAGGATAATCGAGGATTGGAAGTGTAACTTTATACAGTCCGGATGTTCCACCATAACCATTTTCTATGACGTATATAATATTGCTGTCAATATCTGCATCGACAGGATGACTAAATTCGCCGATGATTCGTGTTGCATTTAAACTAAACGACCATGCGATAGAATCAAAATGTAAATCAAGGTGAACCAGATCCTGTGATGGGTCAACATACGGGCCTACTCCTGTGTCGGGAACAACGGTGCAACCACAGGTATCATATCCTTTTGTCCAGCTAAGCATAAATGCATCTCCACTATATAATGGAGCAAGCACCTTTGCATTGTCAAACACCAATCCGAGTGGAGAACGATGTCCAGTAAATGTACCGATAGAAATTCCTGAATCACTGGCGTCGTGTACACCTCCGAGAGTATCGCGAAATTTATCACAATCAGGCCCAAAGTTTTGAATAGGATTATCAAATGTAATTCCGGAAGGAGGTGGAGGAAATGTCGGATCATTATTCCAAAATCCGTTTCTCCACGAGCGGCTATAATGATTTATTAATTTATCAGTTGCAGGATTGAATGCTGGGTATTGAGCAGGGTTATCAGTATCGCCCATCTTCCATGGAAAACCATAATGGTGATTTTTTTGAAGCCAGTTCATTTCTTCGTTATGATCTCTGTCACCTGAATTTTCTACGCCAAATAAATGTCCGTCAGAATCAAATGCCAGATCGAAATGGTTGCGGACTCCCCGACAAAAAAGAAATCCACTCGCAGCGAGCCATGCAGAATCATTTTGAAGTACAATAGCACCTGAGTTATGAGTGGGAAGTGAAAAAATATTTGTTGTTAACGGAACGTTACGTAAACCGGGATAGGCACCGTAACGGGTTTGAACTTCACCGTGATCACCTCTTGCTCCGCTGCAAATAAAAATAGAGTCTCCGGATGGGTTAAGAGTAATTCCGCTGAACAGATGATCGAAATAATCTGCAGTCTTATAGTACTGCGTCAGCATCAATGTATCCCAATGACGGGAATTATCAGGCATCAGTTTACCTCTGGCAATAATGCCAATTGTAAGTAAGCTATCAGAATGATTGTTTCCTGAAACATAGAGTGTGCTATCAAAAAAAACCATTCCCTGTACATAACTTACGCTATGATCTGTTTTAGAAAAAACAAGAGAATCATACGCAGGACCAGTAGATGGCTGAATGACCTGATAAATATTCCCCCCCGTCTGAACGTAAAAAATATTTTTTGTAACAGGATCCTTACCAAGTCGTATTACTCCGTTTTGCACAGTCATAATCCTGTCAATGCTTATACCGGGTTGCAAAACAACAGGATTACTTTGTGAAAATGTAAACTCTGTTGAAATGATAAGGATAGTAAATAGTAATAATGAGAATAATTTAAGTTTCATTTTTGATGCTTTTAAAAAGTTTAAAATACAGGATGCTAAGATATAAGAAGTTTATTGTTATTTACTACTTCCAAAAATCCACCTTTTCCAGATGAATTTCATTTTTAAAGAAAAATTTAGTGCTTTTTTCGAATGACTGTGTGAAATCAGATACGTAAAAATGATGCTTGGGATTTCTTTTATTACCAAGCATGTTACTTTCGGTTAATTGTGTTTTCACCTTTTCGGCGACGACACGTGCCGTATCTATAATCAATATTTTTTTGGAGTAAAAGGCTTCGACTTCCTTCCTGATCAATGGGTAATGTGTGCATGCCAGAATAAGTGCATCAATTTTTGCAAGTTTTCGACTGGACAGATATGAAGCGATAATAGTGCTGCTGATTTTATTATTAAAAAATCCTTCCTCTATCATAGGAGCAAGCAACGGTGTTGCCAGAGATGCGACATCTATGGATTTATTTCCTGCTTTAATTTTCTTTGCATATAAATCGCTCTTGATTGTTCCCTTTGTACCGATAACACCAACTTTTTTTGTATGACTGTTGTTAAGAACGAAATTTACAACAGGATCAATAACATTGATGACAGGGACCTTTCCGCCAACGAAATCCTTTACTGTTTCGTAGGCCAAAGCTGAGGCTGTATTGCAGGCAATAACAATAGCCTTGCATTTTTTCTCAAGCAAAAACTGAGCAATCCGGATTGAATAGTATTTTATTGCGTCAGGCGATTTGTCACCATATGGAAGATGTGCTGTATCACCGAAATAAATTAGCGATTCACCGGGAAGCGCTTTATTGATAGCATTCGCTACCGTTAACCCACCAATTCCTGAATCGAAAATACCAATGGGTTGAGAAGAAATATTTTCCTTTTTTGATTTTGACATATTGTCGGCAAAATTAACAATGATTATGATGAAGGATGTACAGAATGAAAAATTTAGTGATCATAACAGAAGTTACTTTTTTAATTTTTTCATTTCTTCTGCGACCAATCCGGCATTTATGTCATTAAGTTTTTGAAGTTGATCAATTATATTTTTGTAGTCTTCATCGTCACGATTCTGACTAAGCTTCCATTTCCCTTCGATCTTTTCTATTTGAATTTTGAACCCTACAATTCCCTTCATATACTTTTCCATCATATCGTGAGGCATTTCTTCAACCTTTACAGGTTTTTCGGAGCCTGACTCATAATGATCGACGAGTTTTTTCAACGACTCGTACATTTCACCCTCTTCTACAATTTCGATTTTCCCTGTTACATGAACTGCAATGTAATTCCATGTTGGAACATTTATGTGATTATACCATCCGGAAGATATGTATGAATGCGGCCCTTGAAAAATCGCCAGTACATCGTCATTCGAAGAAAAGTTTTTCCATTGAAGATTTCCACGCGAAACGTGCCCCTGTAAATATGAATGTCCGTCACTTCCTTCGATTAATTCGAGCGGAATGTGAGATGCGTCAGGAGCATTTTTCCCATTCGAAATCAAAACAGCAAATGCATTATCACGAATGAATTGTTTAATTTCTTCGAGATTGTTGTTTTTATAGTAGGGAGGAATATACATACGACAAAGCTATTTGTTTTTTGCAAATTGATTCAACATGATTAAACTCTAAATATCAAAGCGGTTTATGTTTCCAATCGCATCTGGGTAAGCCCTTTTGCCTATTGACCTTTGAATTCACATCCTCCCAAAAATCCGATAAAATTGTTAACTTCGCGACCCTATCAATTTCATATTAATTATTACTCCTGTTTTTTGAAAAATATCCGAAATTTCTGCATTATTGCCCATATTGACCATGGGAAAAGTACGCTTGCCGACCGCTTGCTTGATGTAACCAAGACAATCAGCAAAAAAGACCAGCAGGCGCAGGTATTGGATGATATGGATCTGGAGCGGGAAAGAGGCATTACGATTAAAAGTCATGCCATCCAGATGAAGTATGAATACAACAATGAACATTACATTCTGAATCTTATTGACACTCCCGGACACGTCGATTTTTCATATGAAGTTTCCCGATCGATAGCAGCATGCGAAGGAGCATTACTCATCGTTGATGCAGCACAGGGAATACAGGCTCAGACAATTTCGAATTTATATCTGGCATTAGAACATGGTTTAGAAATAATCCCTGTCCTTAATAAAATTGATTTACCCAGTGCGGATCCGGAAACAGTAAAAGATCAAATAGTAGATCTTGTAGGATGTAACAGAGAAGATATCATTCCTGCTTCAGCAAAGACAGGCTTAGGAATTGATGACATACTAGCTGCTATTATACATAAAATTCCTGCTCCGAAAGGCGATCCGGAAGCGCCGTTGAAGGCATTAGTTTTTGATTCAGTTTTTAATTCTTTCCGCGGTATTATTGCCTACTTCAGGGTAATGGAGGGCGAGATACGAAAAGGCGATAAAGTAAAATTTGCTGCAACAGGCAAAGAATATTTTGCTGATGAAATTGGAATTTTAAAACTTGAAAAGGAACCGCGGCCAGTTGTAAAAGCCGGTGATGTTGGATATATTATCTCGGGCATAAAAGATGCCAGCGAGGTAAAAGTTGGTGATACCCTTACTCATGTTGCACGTCCTTGTTTGGAAGCAATAAAAGGTTTTGAAGAAGTGAAGCCAATGGTTTTTGCCGGAATTTATCCGGTAGATACTGATGAATACGAAGAGTTGAGAAAGTCGATGGAGAAGTTACAGCTTAACGATGCATCACTTGTATTTCAACCTGAATCATCCGTTGCTCTGGGTTTTGGATTCCGTTGCGGATTTTTAGGAATGCTCCACATGGAGATTATTCAGGAGCGTCTGGAAAGGGAGTTTAACATGACAGTGATTACTACTGTTCCTAACGTATCCTATACGGCTTATCTTACGAATGGAGAAATATTAAACATTCACAATCCGAGTGAGATGCCGGATCCTAATTACCTGGAAAGAATTGAAGAGCCCTATATCAAAGCTCAGATAATCACGAAAGCGGAATTTATTGGTTCGATTATGACATTATGCATTGGTAAACGTGGTGTAATTATCGGACAACATTATCTGACGGTTGATCGCGTTGAACTTACTTTCAATATGCCTCTTGCGGAAATCGTCTTCGATTTTTATGATAAGTTGAAATCTATTTCTAAGGGATATGCATCCTTTGATTATCATCCGATCGGCTATCAGCAGAGTGATCTTGTAAAACTGGACATTCGTCTTAACGGAGAACCGGTAGATGCATTATCAGCATTGGTGCATAAGATTCATGCATTTGATTTTGGAAAGAAGATGTGCGAGAAACTTAAGGAGTTAATCACGCGTCAGCAGTTTGAAATAATTATACAAGCAAGTATTGGCGCGAAAATTATCGCAAGAGAAACAGTTAAGGCCCTCCGAAAGGATGTGACGGCAAAATGTTACGGAGGAGACATTTCGCGTAAACGAAAACTTCTTGAGAAGCAGAAAGAAGGAAAGAAGAGAATGCGTCAGGTAGGAAATGTGGAAATTCCACAACAGGCCTTTTTAGCGGTACTTAAACTGGATTAATTTATTTTTGATTTATTGATTAATAACTTTTATTCCTTTACATATGTATCGGTAATTATTTATTTTAATATACGCCTAGTTTTATCAAATAAATTTAATTTATAGCGTTTTTTTTATTAAATTGTACTTTTACTTTTGATTATTATTATGTGAAAAGGACGCGTTTTAAAAAAGCAATATTCATCATAAAGTTAATCAGTAGATGTCCAAATTTAAATTAACGCAAACAACATACGTTTGGGTTTCGAAACAGGAAAAAAGAACAATAAGAATACTTTCACTTTTTTAAACTTAAATCCTATGGCAAAATTTCAAATAAAAAAAATTTTAGTTCCAGTTGACTATTCAAAAACTTCATTACGCGCTCTTGATGTTGCCGCTAAAATATCAAAAACACTAAAGGCAGAGATTATTTTACTGCATGTCTCTGCGGGGTTGTATGAAAACCTGGAGCCGGATTATTTCAGCATGACGCCTTTGATTCCACTTGCAGACTACCAAAATAGTTTTATAGATCAAAGCAATCAACATTTAAACAATCTTGCCAATAAATTAAAATTACAGGGAATTGAAAAAGTCTCGGTAATGACAAGTACTGGAAAAATCGAAAATGAAATTATTGAACAGTCGAAGAAAACGAAGGCTGACCTAATTGTAATGGGCACTCATGGAGTATCGGGCATAACGGAATTTTTTGTTGGCAGCAACACATTCCGCGTTATCCGTAATGCAAAATGTCCCGTGCTCTCAATTCCAAAAAAGACAAAAGTCCAGGTATTTAAAAATATACTAGTTCCATTTCGTGATAAGCCGCACTCACGCGAGAAAGTGAATTATGCGATTGATCTGGCTCTTATGCTTTCTTCCACACTTCATATACTTGGAATTGATACAGAATTTACCAAGTCACATTTGAGAAAAATCAAACTTGAGGCTGAGCAAATCAAGGCTATTGCAAAAGAGTATGGAGTAGAGTGTAAAACTAAGATAATCTCAAACGCCTATGCAGGAGATGTAGTGCTTAAGCAAGCCAAAGATATTAGTGCTGACCTTATAATATCAATGTCTGATCTTGACAAAATGAATTTGGTGGAATATTTTACAGGACCATTTGCTCAGCAAATTGTTAATCACTCTCCGATTCCTGTTTTAAGTATCCGACCAAAATTCAATACCGACACGATTGATTTGAGGTTTTATTAAATTGCTTAATGGAAAATTTCAGGAAGATATGTGAAATATATATCAGCATTCACTAAGGCCCAATGGAACATTGGTGGCTAGTCCGCCTTCAGCAGTTTCCTTGAATTTAGTATTCATCTCCATTGCAGTATTCCACATCGTTCTGACTACGTCATCGAGAGAAACTTTTGCCTTTTCCGGGTCGCTGTTTAATGCAAGTTGGCAAGCAGTGATTGCTTTGATGGCTCCCATTGTATTTCTTTCGATGCATGGAATCTGGACAAGCCCCCGAATTGGATCGCATGTAAGACCAAGGTGATGCTCCATCGCTATTTCAGCAGCCATCATTACCTGTTTTGGATTTCCTCCCATGCTTTCCGCTAAAGCTCCTGCTGCCATTGCAGAAGAAACTCCGATCTCTGCCTGACAACCACCCATTGCTGCAGAGATTGTTGCTCCTTTTTTGAAGATGCAGCCGATTTCTGAAGCGGTCAGTAAAAACCGGATGATCTTGTCATCATTAATATCCTTGAAGAAAATCGAATAATATAAAAGTACGGCTGGAATAACACCAGCTGCTCCGTTGGTGGGCGCTGTAACTACTCGTCCGAAGGAAGCATTCTCCTCATTTACGGCCAGTGCGAAACATGTAACCCAGTCGAGGGTGTATTTAAAATCGTTACCGCCGATTCGAATTGCTGTCGTCCATTCTTCAAAATTGTTATATTTCTTCTCCGGTAGAAATTTTTCATTCATTTTGGCTGCGCGACGAATCACCTTCAGTCCACCAGGGAGTTCACCAACAGAATGGCATCCACGGTAGATGCATTCAGTCATAACCTTCCAGATATTCATTACTTTTTCTCTCACTTCATCCTCCTTCATCCAGCACTTCTCATTCTCCATGACGACTTGTGAAACACTCATGTTGTTCTGATTGCAATATGAGAGCAGTTCGGCCGAGGTTTCGATCGGAAATTTTAACACCACGCTGTTTGCAGAACCGGAATTCTCTTCACCTTCTTTTACGACAAATCCTCCACCAACTGAATAATAAGTTTCAGAAATCTTGCTGCCATCATCCAATGATGCGATAAAGGTTAATGCATTCGGATGAAACGGAAGATTCTCGGAGAAGAGAAACTCAATATCTTCATCAGAATTAAAATCGATATCCTTCTTCCTATTTAGCTTTAGCTTCTTCTTTGTATCGATATCCATAACCACTTCACTAATTCTATTGACATCGAATGTTACGGGATCATAACCACTGAGACCAAGTTTTACGGCTATGTCTGTTCCATGTCCACGCCCTGTTTTTGCCAATGATCCGTATAGAAGTATTTTAACTTTTGTGGTTTTATCAAAAAGCAATTTCTCTTCCAAAGATTTTAGAAAACGATGAGCGGCTCGCCAGGGACCCAATGTATGAGAACTTGATGGCCCGACGCCGATTTTAAACATATCGAAAACTGAAATTTGTTCTTTCTGAGTCATGGCAGTAAAGATAGGTAAAGTTAAAAGTCAAAAGATATTTCCGGGCATATATGAAACTGATAATCCCAGCCCGACATTTGTTTTTAATCAGAAAGAAAAATGAAGTGCTTTGAATGATTCTTAATTCGAGTTATTCTCAATCCTTATTCGTCTTGACCAAATTAAAAACTAGTTCTTTAATCTGCTCAGGAAATTAATATCTACTGAGCCTGTGTTACGATAAATCATCGTAAGGATAGCAAGACCAACGGCTACTTCGGCGGCAGCAACAGCCATAATAAAAAAGACAAAGATTTGTCCGGCAGGATCGGAAAGGTAGGATGAGAAAGCTGCCAGCAATAAATTAACAGCATTCAACATTAGCTCAACACACATGAAAATAATAATTGCATTGCGACGGAACAATACGCCGATCACGCCGATACAAAAAAGCAAGGTGCTTAACAATACATAATAGTTTAACGGCACTAGTCGAAAAATACTACTTACATTTTCCATTATTGACTAATTTTTATTTTATTTCTTTCTTCCCTAACATTACTGCGCCAACCATTGCAGAAAGAAACAGTATGGCCGATATTTCGAATGGGAGCATGAATTCATTATACAAAACTTTTCCAAGGCTTTTAATCATTCCTACTTGTGGTCCTGTCCCTTGCACGATGGATTCAGAAGAACCGCGAAGGGCGGCAACAAGAACAATCATTAACAAACCACCTGCAACTGTAGCTGCTATTTTTGCCCATTTACTTTTATGAGGCTCCACACTGGCATTCAGATTCAGCATCATGATAACATAGAGAAACAAAACCATGATAGCGCCTGCATAAACAATAATGTGAACGGCGGCTAGAAACTGAGCATTCAACAGAATATAATGTCCTGCAATGGCAAAGAATGTCAGAATTAGATAAAGCACACTGTGAATCGGGTTTTTAGATACAACAACCATCAACGCACACATTATTGATAAGAATGAAAGAAAGTAGAAAAGTGAAAGTGTCATTTCTTAATCGTCTATTTTTTTATCTAATATCTCAGGGGATAAACTTTACTTCAATATATTATGCTGAAGGGATTTGTCTTTTTTAAATTCGATTACTTCCTTCGTTTGTCTCTTGCTTATATCGATTCGCTGCTCCATTTTCTCTACAAGTTTGTCTTTCCCATAGATAAAATCACCTCTTTGAAATGAGGTAGGCACAATTCTGTCGGTGAGAAATATCGCTTCCTTCGGACAGGCATCTTCGCATAATCCGCAGAATATACATCGCAACATATTTATCTCATACATCGAAGCATACTTCTCCTCTCTGTAAAGTTTCTCTTCTCCCGGCTTCCGTTCTTCGGCTGTCATTATAATTGCTTCTGCAGGGCATGCTACTGCACATAATCCGCAAGCTGTACAGCGTTCGGCACCGTTCTCATCGCGTTTAAGCACATGCTGTCCACGATAAACAGGAGCAAATGGTCGTTGTACTTCCGGATAGTTGATTGTCACTTTTTTCTTGAACAAATGCCTCAAAGTAATTCTCATTCCGCCGATAATAGCAGGCAGGTATATTCTTTCAAGGAATGTCATTTCCTTTTTGACGACGACTTTTCTTTTGTCTGTAAGTGCTTGCACTTTTTTTTGACTTTTAGCTTTTGACTTTACTTCACCTTACCCATAAACCACATCACCAACCCTGTTATAAAGATATTGATTATTGATATGGGTATTAATTTTTTCCATCCCAGATTCATCAGTTGATCGTAACGGAAGCGTGGAAGCGTCCATCGTACCCACATAAAGAAGAATATGAAGAAGAATATTTTTGTGAACAGAAATACTGTTCCAACCATACTAAGGATATTCGGATCATGAATCCAGCGACCGACGAATGGCATATTATAGCCCCCGAAATACAATGTGCTGATGATTGCGGAGGAGATGAACATGTTAATGTATTCGGCGAAAAGATAGAAGCCAAGTTTCATCGAACTGTACTCTGTATGATAACCTCCTACGAGTTCTGTTTCGCATTCTGGCAAATCGAATGGAGCGCGATTTGTTTCAGCAAAGGCGCAAATCAGGAAGATAAGAAAACCGAGTGGCTGATAAAAAACATTCCAGTGACCACCGGCTTGTTGTTCGGAAATTTCTCTAACGCTTAAAGTTCCCGTCATCATCACTAAGGAGATAATAGCAAGTCCCATTGCAATCTCATAGCTGATCATCTGTGAAGATGCACGCAATGCGCCGAGTAATGAGTATTTATTGTTTGATGCCCATCCACCGATCATGATTCCATATACACCAATAGACATTACGCCAAAGATGTAAAGTATACCAATGTTTACATCCGTTACCTGAATCGGATAAAATACACCGTCAATAGTTAGTCCTTTACCCCAGGGAATTACGGCACTTGTCATGCAGGCAGTGAGCATGGCAAGACTTGGTCCGAGAATAAATAAAAATTTATTAGAAACGTCGGGGATAATTTCTTCCTTCATGAACATTTTTAAACCATCGGCAAGAGGCTGTAATATTCCGAATGGTCCCGCGCGGTTGGGACCCAGTCTGTCCTGCATAAATGCAGCAACTTTTCGTTCAGCATATGTTGAATACATAGCGATGAGCAACGATACCAGGAAAACTGATACGACGATGATTATCTTAATGAGTATATAGGTAGATATCATTTATCCTGATTTAGTCCAGGTGCAGAAAGTTTTTTACTGCCGGGAACAACTTCTATGTCGTTGAGTAATGGCTTATGTTCCGGCTCCTTTAATGTATAATGATTTTGAGAAATAACTGAAAGCCGGCTGATGTCGCTTGGTCCATCTATGACCCAGTCGTTACTATGCTTTTTATCGAACCGGCATTCATTACAAATCCAGTCGATGACTTCACCGTATTTATCTTTTCTTCCTGTTACGCGGTAAACTTCATTGCCCTTCATCCAGATCATTACTTTTCCGGCGCACTTAGGACAGTCGCGATGTGCGTCAACAGGATTAACATACCATACGCGGCTTTTGAATCTAAAAGTACGATCAGTTAGTGCGCCTACAGGACAAACATCGATCATGTTTCCGGAGAAATCATTATCGATCGCTTGTTTAATGAATGTGCTTATCTCTGAAACGTCTCCGCGGTTAAAAACACCATGAACCCGATGATCCGTTATTTGTTCTGCGACTTTCACACAACGGTAGCAGAGTATGCAACGCGTCATGTGCAATTTGATTTTATCGCCAATATCAATTTGTTCGAATGTGCGTCGCTTAAATTCATAGCGAGTTTTCGAAAGTCCGTGCTCGTATGACAGATCCTGAAGATGACACTCGCCGGCCTGATCACAAACAGGGCAGTCGAGAGGGTGATTGATGAGTAAAAACTCAACGACGCCTTTGCGAGCTTCGAGCAGATCGGGTGATGTAATGTTCTGCACTTCCATTCCATCCATAACTGTGGTTCTGCAAGAAGCAACAGGTTTAGGCATCGGACGGGGATCCTTGTCTGAACCTTTTGTGACTTTCACTATACAGGTACGGCAGTAGCCGCCACTTGTTTTGAGACTTGTATAATAGCACATAGCCGGGGGAACGATTTCGCCTCCGATCATGCGCGCGGCATTGAGGATTGTTGTACCATCGGGTACTTCAATACTTTTTCCGTCTATAGTTACTTTTGCCATGTTAATATGTCAAAAGTTAAAAAGCAAAATGTAAATAATCGATAAAGGATTATTTTGTGTTTGCTATTAACTTAATGAAGATAATTTTTAAGTCAGAAGCTAAAAAAATGAAATTGATTTTTAGACTTCCTGATTTATTGTTTTATAAAATTATTTTTTTACTATTTTAATTTGATAATTACTGATGCTGATACTTATATTGTTTCTTGTAATTTTCTGATTAAAAAATTCGGTTTTTAACTTTTTCACTTTAAGCCAATACACTATCCTTAACTACTACTAACGCTTCAAATTCTTTTCTGAAGTGACGGATAGCGCTTGCGACAGGCCATGCTGCAGCATCACCGAGCGGACAAATAGTTTTACCATCGATCTTTGATTGAATATCCCATAGCAAATCAACATCGCTCATTTTTCCATGGCCGTCTAATAGTCTGTGCAATATTTTTTCCATCCATCCAGTTCCTTCGCGGCATGGCGAACATTGACCACAGCTTTCATGATGATAGAAGCGTGTGAAGTTCCAGAGATTTTTTACGATGCTTACTGTTTCGTCCATGACTATAAATCCGCCGGAGCCAAGCATTGTTCCGGTAGCGAAGCCGCCATCGGAGAGTGATTCGTAAGACATAAGTCTAGGTTCACCGTTAGCTGTCTTCAAAATTAATTCTGCAGGAAGTATCGGAACAGAAGATCCACCGGCAACAACTGCTTTTAGTTTTTTTCCGCCAAGGATTCCACCGCAATATGCATCACTGTAAATAAATTCTTCAACGGGAACACCGAGGTCGATTTCATAGACCCCCGGTTTGTTAATATGTCCGCTGGCAGAGATAAGTTTTGTTCCAGTACTTTTTCCGATTCCGATTTTTGCATATTCTTCTCCGCTATCGTTGATGATGGGTACTACAGCTGCAATTGTTTCAACATTATTCACGACTGTCGGGCAGCCATATAAACCTGCGATGGCAGGAAATGGCGGTTTGATGCGTGGGTTTCCGCGTTTGCCTTCGAGCGATTCGAGTAATGCTGTTTCTTCTCCGCAGATATAAGCTCCTGCTCCAACATGTACGTATAGGTCATGCGAAAAACCCGAACCGAGAATATTCTTTCCGAGCCATCCGTTTTTGTATGCTTCGTCAATCGCTTTTTCTAATATTGAAACGATGTAGAAATATTCTCCTCTGATATATATATATGAAGTAAGTGCACCGAGGGCAAAACTTGATGTAATCATTCCCTCGATGAGCAAATGTGGAATGCGTTCCATCAGATACCTGTCTTTGAAAGTTCCGGGTTCAGATTCATCGGCATTGCATACAAGGTATCTTGCTACGCCTTCGGGCTTAGCAAGAAAACTCCATTTCATTCCTGTAGGGAAACCTGCACCACCACGTCCGCGCAATCCGCTCTTCTTTACTTCTTCGGTAACAGCTTCTGGCGACATTGTTTTAATCGCTTTCTCTACAGAAGCATATCCGCCATTTTTCCTGTACACATCATACGATTGAATACCGGGAACATCATCATGTTTTAAAAGAAGTTTTCCCATCAGGCTGTTTGAGGTTTATCCATGTATGTGCGTCGTTTCCCTTCGTTTTGGAATTTCTCAAGAAGCTTATCCGTTTTTTCGAAAGTAAGGTTCTCGAAATAATCGGCGCCCACCTGCATCATAGGTGCTGTGCCGCATGAACCGAGACATTCGACTGTTTTCAGAGTGAACATACCATCGGGCGTTGTCTCTCCTACTTTTATTTTTAATTTCTTTTCGAGATGGTCAATTAATTCCTCTGCGCCACGAAGCCAGCAAGAACTAGTTCTGCAAACTTCGATATGACATTTTCCGATAGGCTTCAGATTGAACATCGAATAAAAAGATGCTACTTCATAAACTTCCACGGGCTGTATGTTAAGCACCGATGCAACATAATCCATCGTTTGCGCACTCAGCCAGCCATCAAACTCCGCTTGTGCTATATGAAGCACGGGAATCAGAGCCGACTTATGTTTGCCTTCAGGATAACGTTTAATTATCCTCTGTACGAGAGCCATTGATATATTTGAAAAAGTCATTTACCTTGGTTTCGCTGATTATATAAATTACTTTGATTAGGTTAATAACAATTACCTGTCCCCCCTCTTACTTCTTACTCAATCTTCATTCTTCAATATTCCTTCTTCAATATTAACTATCCAGTTCTCCTGCAATCACATTCATACTACTCATGGTTAAGATAGCATCACTGAGGTAACTGCCACGTATCATTTCGGGATATGCCTGATAATAAATGAAACATGGCCTGCGGAAGTGCAAACGGAAAGGCAATCTACCGCCATCGCTGATGAGATAATATCCTAATTCACCGTTACCACCTTCAACACAGTGATAAACTTCTCCAACTGGAACGTCGGTTTCGCCCATGACAATTTTAAAGTGATAGATAAGTGCTTCCATATTATTATACACTTCTTCTTTCGGAGGAAGGTAGAATGATGGAATATCTGCATGAAATGTTTTCTTGTCGGGAAGTGCTTTTAATTTTTCAAGTGCCTGACGAATGATGCTCAGACTTTGCCACATCTCTTCTTCTCTTACCATGAAGCGGTCATATGTGTCGCCATTTGTGCCGACGGGAATATCGAAATCAAAATCTTCATAGGAAGAATATGGATTCATGTGACGAACATCATAGTCGACGCCGGCGGCGCGAAGGTTAGGTCCGCTGAAGCTGTAGTTCAATGCACGTTCCGCTGATATAGGTCCGCAGCCAATGGTTCTGTCCATGAAAATGCGATTCCGCACAAGGAGTTTTTCAAATTCCTTAAGCATCTTCGGGTATTCAGCGACGAAGTGATCGATTTTTCTCCATACGACATCGTTGAAGTCGCGTTCGAATCCGCCTATTCGTCCGATGTTAGTTGTCAATCTTGCACCACAGATCTCTTCGTAAATTTCATAGATAAATTCACGCCATTGAAAAATATAGAGGAAACCTGTCATTGCTCCTGTATCAACTCCAACAACACTGTTGCAGATGAGATGATCAGAGATGCGGGCAAGCTCCATGATGATGACGCGCATGTAGTCAACGCGCTTAGGAAGTTCAGCTTTGATAAGTTTCTCTACTGTCATATACCACCCCATATTGTTGATGGGTGACGAACAATAGTTCATCCTGTCTGTCAGAGGAGTGACCTGATAAAACGGTTTATGTTCTGCGATTTTTTCGAATGCGCGATGGATGTAACCAATTGTAGAAACTGCATCAACGATAATCTCCCCATCCATTGTAAGCACGTTCTGAAAAATTCCATGCGTGGCAGGATGCGTCGGACCGAGATTCAGCGTCGTGTATTGCTTATCTTTTGCGTTATTTATTTCGGTGCTGATTTCCATCCTTATATTAGTTTCTTATAACCGGCCGGTTCGCGACCGAAGAATGTATCGTCTTTATCGTATCGTGTTTCATCTTCGACAGGATATTCTTTTCTCATTGGATGATAGTCCATGTCCTCAACGTTGAGTATGCGCACCATCTTCGGATGACCTTTAAATGTGAAACCGTAGAAATCGAATGCTTCTCTTTCCATCCAGTTGGCGGCAGAGAAAACAGGAATGAGTGTATCGAATTCAAGATCGTCTTTCGTCGCGAATGATTTGAATCGCAGGCGGATGTTATGCACAAGACTGTGCACCTGATACATCAATGCAAATGGTTTTTCTATAGCGGGATTGTGTATTCCGCAAATTGTAGTGAGATATCTGAATTGAAAGTTCTCATCATCGTATAAAAAACGAAAAACAGCCGTGATGATTTTTTTATCGATTATGAAAACGGGGAAATCAAACTGCTGTTCCTGAGCAAGAATTCCGTCGCCAAATTTCTCTTTCAGTGCTGATGATATATCTTCGATGGTAGGCTTCATAATTATTCGATGCCGTATGAGGCAAGTAATGCTTTGTATTCAGGAGAATGCCGGCGACGCAGTGATTCATTTTGAATGAGTCGCTGAATATTCATAATGCCTTCTAATATTTGTTCAGGTCTAGGCGGACAACCCGGCACGTATACATCGACAGGAATGATGTGATCGATACCTTGCAGAACAGGATATGAGTCGAAGATTCCTCCGGAAGATGCACATGCACCGACTGATAAAACCCATCTTGGCTCTGCCATTTGTTCATAGACCTGACGAAGGACGGGACCCATTTTTTTTGCAATCGTACCCATGACCATTAGTAAGTCAGCTTGTCTTGGCGAGAAGCTTAGGCGTTCAGATCCGAAGCGACCGAGGTCATAAGTCGAAGCCATTGTTGCCATGAATTCGATACCGCAGCATGATGTTGCAAAAGGTAATGGCCAGATTGAATTTTTACGTGCGAGTCCGACAACTTTATCTAGAGATGTTGCGAAGAATCCCGGGCCTTCATAGCCTGGCGGTGCTGCTGATACTGAAACTCCTTCTTGATTTTTTTGAATATTCTTCATTCTATTTTATAGCATCAGTTTGCTATTCCCATTTAAGTGCGCCCTTTTTGATGATGTAGAAAAAACCGGTTAGGAGGATGACCATAAACACAAACATTTCGACCAGTCCGGTAATTCCCAGTTCCTTGAAGTTTACTGCCCATGGGTACATGAAAATTACTTCCACATCGAATAGGACAAATAATATAGCTACCAGAAAATATTTGACAGAGAAAGGAGCGCGGGCATTTCCCTGCGCTTCTATGCCACATTCGAATGTATCGAGCTTAATTTTCGACTTCCGTTTTGGCCCCAGCAAGTGTGTGGCAACCATTGTTGTGACCACAAACCCTAGAGCCACAATGAATTGAATAGCAATTGGAAGATATTGGCTGTGGTTTTCCATGGTAATTGAGCCGGCAAATTTAGGGTTTTTATTGGGAAAAGTGTTAGTAGATGGGTTTTGTTTTAAGGAAATAATACGGGAGTTAAAAAGAGAAATTACTGAAAACTTGGGGAGTTGATTTCGGGCGGGTTATTATAAACAAAACTGCAAGCCAGCACCTCATTAGATGCCAAGTTTAGCTTCGCTGATTTTTGCTTCGTTCGGCAAAGCTCAAACATGTTTAGCTAGGCCCTTAGTTGCAGATAATATTTGTGTTGTTTGTTAATTTATGTTATTTATTTGTAATGCGTTTGGGTTAAAACGTTTTATTTTTTTCTTTTCTTTTTTGAAGCAAGTTTTTTCCCGTCCTTTATTTCTTTCAATGCAGATTTTACATTGATAGCGGTTACCACTTTTTTTCCTGTTTTTGCCTCCAATTCTTTCATCGCTACTTTGGCTACATTGCCACCTTGATTAGCTACTTTTTTACTTTCTTCAAAATCTTTTGGATTGGTTGCAACCGATATATCTTTGGTAGATGCCTCGGCAAGCATATTTAGAATGAGTTCGGTGTTGGTCATGTTATCACGAAGGTTTTCTTTTTTCAAACCCTTCAACATTTTATATTCTTTGGTTGTTCTATCACTCCAGGCTTTCGTAATAATATCGGTAAGTGTCGCAAATTGTTGTCCTGCTTTCAAACCCCTTTTTTTCCATTCATCTGTAAGCTCTTTTCTTATTTCAATACTTTTCAGCCGCTGGTTTATCCAGTTTTCTGAATAACCTAACTTCAAATAGTTTTCCAATGCTCTGTCAATACTCAATTCGGGGTCTTGCATTTCATCCAATCTTTCAGCGGCTACTGTGGCCAGCCATAGTTTAAAAGGCTCTGCTTTGGGCGATGGAATCGATTGAATGAGGCGAAAAAGTTGTTCGGTATCGGCTACATCGGTTTTATAATATTTTCCATCGGCAGATTGCATTTTCAGTTGGTTACACTTTGTAACCAACTGGCTACCTTCTTTTTTTAGCCTATTCTTTAGCACTTTCCAATAATTATTTGGATTGGGGCTATCGGTTAATATACCAACCACATCTACAATAGATATGTACCATTTTTCTTGGTCTTCGTTCCATAAAGAACGAACTTGTTTTGCTTCAAATAATTTTATGGCAGTGTCTTTACTCATTGCATTTATCTTTAATTGTCTTTTACTTTTTCAGTTTCTGCTTTAGGTGATGGTATGGATTGTATTAGACGAAATATATCTTTAGCAGTACCAGCAAGAGTCTTACGTTTCTTTCCATTCGACAACATTTCTACCTGGGGACAATTTGTCCCCAGGTAGGCACCAAGTTCACCATCTCGCTTTCTTAATTTCTTTAAATAATCGGTTGGATTTACTGACTTCGTAAGTGCTTCTACAATATCTACAATTGAAAAATACCAAATTTCATTTTCACCATCGTAATACCTGCGTACTTGTCTGTTTTCAAATAATACAATATTTTGGCTACTCATATTTATTTTGTTTTATAATTTTTACCATCACTGGCAGTTGACGAGAAATCCTCGGCAACTGAATTAGCTACTAACTCGCCACTATTAAATATATTCTTTAAATGTAAAGACACATTATCGGTGCTGCAGTTAAATAATTGTGCAATAGCCTTTTGGCTTAACCAAAAACTCTCGTTTTGATAGGTAATTTGTATGCTTACCTTCCCTGCTGCCGTACTGTATAGTATAATGTTCTCTTCCATTATTTATTTGTACTGTTTTCAATAATACTAATTTCTTCTTCTGTTAAGTCGTAAAGCTTGTAAACTAATTGGTCGATTTCATTATCAAGTTTTGTCGTATCCTCGTTACTACTTTTTGCTTTTAAAATATCATCAACCAACTTTATAAAAGTTT
>JANPNV010000053.1:0-11519 GCA_031427625.1 Bacteroidota bacterium | reverse complement strand
CTTTTTTAGCAAATGGGATTTATGAATTACAAATGTCAATAGACGATAAAAGGCAATTCAGAAAAATATTGTTGATAGACAAATAATAGCAAATTAAATAACCCGAAGTGGTTGAGAATGAAAAAAAGAAACAAGCCGATGCAGAGGCGAAGATCAGGGCGATTGAGGAGCAGTTGCAAGGGTTGAAGCGGAAGTAGAGGCAGGGCTCCATTGTTGTTGCTAATTTTTCGTTAGTCGCTGTATGTCTCTCTGGATATCTTCTAAACGTATCCACGGAAAAAATAAACAATGCACCCAACCCATTCATGCAAAAGTTTCTCCCAGTCGAAAAGCGTTTCTGAAGATGGAAGAATAAGATAATTGATGTCGTATTTCATGGGGCCAGCGTAGCGGTCTGTGCTGTATGGAAAAACATTAATTCCTTCTTTTAGAAAACAAGCTGTGGCACGGCTGAGGTGAAATCCTGAGGTTATCAGCATATATTTTTTTTGATAATTGTCGCCAAGCAACTTTTTCATATAGACTGCATTCTCATGAGTGTTTCGTGATTGCGATTCGACTATGATGTCTGTAGTTGGAATGCCAAGTTCGGTGAGGAATGTTTTAAGTCTATAAGATTCCATCGAATCGTTTGCGTTTAATGTTGATGGACTTCCACAGAGGATTATTTTTCCGATTTTCTTTTCGCTGTACAATTTCATGGCCTGCATCAGTCTGTCTGTCCTGTCGTTGAATTCGAGCCTGTCGTTTGCCGGATCGTAAGTTGCCATTCCCGTCAATACGATGGCGGCATCATAATATGAAAGAGAATTTTCCGGAACGGCCTTTACTTCCCAGGCATGCATGAAACGATCGAAGATGAAGGTGTTTGAGAAAAACAGAGATAGAACGATGGCCGTAACGAGAAATTTTTTCCGTCTCTGGTTGTTTCGGTTGAATGTTGCTAGAATTAAAAACAGCAGTATCCAGCTCAGTGGAGAGAGTAAGAAGACGAAAATTTTGGAAAGCATCTGATATTTATTTGAGCGATATTAATACAAATTAAGCGAAACAAATTAACATCGATAGGAAAGTATATCTCGGCTCTAAGTTTTATGTGAAAAATTTAAACACAACCTTCTCGAAGAAGATGCCGCCCCTCTTTGTGCTCGCTGCGCATTTTCTTTGTGCCCTTTGTGTTAATTTTTACCCTCACTCTCCTTCTTCGCAAAAAAACGAAAAGAAAGTACCTCATTAAAAAGTGATTCAGATATATTCCGTTTCTATTTTATTTCGATGGATAATGACTACAATAAATAGAATAAATTATATTTTAATCACCCACAAATGAAGAATACATTTTACGACCTTAGCCGACATATCAACATAAATTGAAAAAATATTTACGCTTCCTTAAACGTCTCCTTGGCGTTCTCTTTGCCATCGGAATCATCTGGTGCCTTTTTAATTTTTCTCTCGTACTTTATGGAATAAGCCAACTGAAAGGTCAGCTTCACATCGTCATAAATGCCCGCCCGATGGTTGAAGTTTTATCCGATAAAAATGTCCCCGATTCTGTCAAATCGAAAATCGAATTTATCGAAAGCGTAAAGAGATTCGCGATCGACTCACTCGGACTAAAAAATTCAAAGAACTATACTACATTTTACGATCAGGAAAACAAACCCTTGTTATGGGTTGTTACTGCCAGCGAGCCATTTAAACTAAAGGCATATCAATGGAGTTTCCCTTTTTTGGGAAGTGTTTCTTATAAAGGATTTTTCGATTATGATAAAGGAAAGGCTGAAGAGCTGGCTCTCATCGAAAAAGGATTTGATACCGATTACGATGACGTGTCTGCATGGAGCACATTGGGATGGTTCCGAGATCCTATCCTTTCGAATATGACCAAGCGAAGCAAAGGGCAACTGGCCGAACTGATTATTCACGAACTGACTCATGCTACTATATACCTGAAAAGCAATGTTGACTTCAATGAGAATCTAGCATCTGTCTGCGGCGAACAGGGTGCAATACGGTTTCTTCAATCGACATACGGAATCGATTCAGAAGAACTGAAGGATTATATTTTTCGTAAAGAAGACTATGATAAGTTCAGCCGCCAGATGCTCATCGGCACAAGTATGCTGGATTCATTATATTCATCAATGAAGGACAATTCTGTCATCCTTAAATTAGCCGCAAAGAAAAACCTCATTCAGAAGATTGCACTATCTCTCGACACAGTAAGTTTTAATTCTGCGAAGCGATATCAATCTGTTTTTCGAAATGGCCTTCCTAATAATACTTATTTTCTAGGATTCGTCCGTTATGATGCACAAAAAGAGCAAATGAAACATGAGCTGATGTCTAAATTTCAGGGCAACATAAAATCATACATTGATTATTTGCGCGAAAAATCTTTAGAAAAGAATTAAAATCGATTCAGCTTTCATATGAAGATTAAAGAATTACTCGAGAAGGAGCATTCGAAGAAACAGACGATAAAAATTATCAGGTATGTTGGCAACGATCGTTTGCGTTTCGATGAACTTGTCTCATTTGCATTGTGCAGCGACAAAAAACTTGCACAACGAGCTTCATGGCCATTGTTGTATAGCGCACAAAATAATCCTGCATTTGTAAAGAAGCATCTGCGTAAAATGATAAGGCAATTAAATACGCCTGTGCACAATGCAATCAAACGCAACTTCATGCACATTTTTGAATTTGCAGATATTCCCGAATTTTTACAAGGGGAAATAATTTCGTTGGGGTTCGAACTCTTAAACAACAAGGATGAGGCGATTGCAGTGAAAGTATTTTCAATGTCCATGCTTGCAAGATTCTGCATGAAATATCCTGACCTGAAGAAGGAACTCAATGCTTCTATTCAACATCAATTGCCATATCAATCTGCCGGATTTCGATCTCGAGCCCGAAAGGTTCTGAATCAGATCAATGGACTTTCAGGCAGACGCAGATAATATTGCATTCGCTTTTAAATAGCTGATTCTGTTAGACTTAGTCATGCTTCAAAAATCTTATCTTTGTCAGCATCCCATCTTTGTAATCTATGATCAAGACAGAAGTCTATAAGCCCAAAAATAAAATCAGAATTGTTACTGCCGCTTCTTTATTCGACGGTCACGATGCTGCTATAAATATTATGCGCCGGATTATCCAGGCAAGTGGTGCAGAAGTGATCCATCTTGGACATGACAGGAGCGTGCAGGAAGTAGTCGACTGTGCTATTCAGGAAGATGTTCAGGCAATTGCTCTGACGAGCTATCAGGGTGGCCACATGGAATACTTCAAATACATGCATGATCTTTTAAAAGAAAGAGGTTGTGGTCATATTAAAATATTTGGTGGTGGAGGTGGAGTTATTCTTCCATCAGAGATAAAGGAGTTAATGGATTACGGCATTTCAAGAATCTATTCACCCGACGACGGACGATCACTCGGTTTACAGGGTATGATCAACGATATGCTGATGAAGTGTGATTTCCCAACAGGAATTAACCTGAATGGCGAAGTCAATAATATCTCAAAGAAAAATGTGAATGCAATTGCGCGACTGATATCCTGTGCTGAGAATAATGAAAAAGAATACGGCCCCATCAGAGAGAATTTTATTGGTCCTGCAATTAAAAAAAATAAAAATATTGTTCCTGTTCTCGGAATAACGGGAACAGGTGGCGCCGGAAAGTCATCGCTTGTCGACGAATTGGTACGACGTTTTCTCATTGACTTCCCCGAAAAAAACATTGCAATCGTTTCCGTTGATCCATCCAAAAGAAAAACAGGTGGCGCATTACTCGGTGACCGCATCCGGATGAATGCAATTTTCAATCCGAGAGTTTACATGCGTTCTCTTGCTACACGACAATCGAATCTTGCATTGTCTAAATATGTACAGGATGCTGTTGATGTACTGAAAGCAGCAGACTATGATTTGATAATTTTAGAGACATCAGGAATCGGACAGAGTGATACGGAAATTACCGATCATTCAAATTTGTCGCTCTATGTAATGACACCTGAATACGGTGCAGCTTCACAGCTTGAGAAAATCGACATGCTCGATTTCGCTGATGTGATTGCCATCAATAAATTTGACAAGCGTGGAGCACTCGATGCTCTCCGTGATGTGAAGAAGCAATACAAACGCAATCATCAGCTTTGGGAAACAAAAGATGAAGACATTCCTGTGTATGGAACAATAGCTTCTCAGTTTAATGATCCCGGTATGAATACGCTTTACCGTGCCATCATCGATAAAATGGATGATAAGCTAGGTTGTAATTTTAAATCATCGTTCGAAATATCGGCCGGCATGTCGGAGAAAATCTACATCATTCCTCCGGCTCGTATTCGTTATCTGAGTGAGATTACAGAGTCATCACGCGCATATACAAAGTGGGTGAATGAACAAAGTGCTGTCGCGCAAAATCTTTTCAGCATAAAGAAATCGCTGGAGGCATTAAATTCGTCTGACATAGCCGGAAAGGAAGAAGCATCAAAGACACTTGATAAACTTTATTCACAGACTGAACTTGAACTTGACGGAAAAAATAAGAAGTCACTGGAAGAGTGGCCTGCAAAAGTTCAGCGCTACAAGGATGATGTTTACATCTACAAAGTTCGTGATAAGGATGTAAAAGTGATGACGCATTCGGAATCGCTTTCACATCTTCAGATTCCACGAGTGGCAACACCGCGATATGAAGCATGGGGTGAAATTCTAAAATGGCAGTTGCAGGAAAATTTTCCAGGAGAGTTTCCTTTTACTGCAGGAGTTTATCCGTTCAAGAGAATGGAAGAGGATCCGACAAGGATGTTTGCGGGAGAAGGCGGACCTGAACGTACGAACAGAAGATTTCACTATGTAAGTAAAGGGATGCCGGCCAAACGTCTGTCGACAGCTTTCGACTCCGTTACACTTTACGGTCAGGATCCTGATTATCGTCCAGATATATATGGAAAGATCGGAAACAGCGGTGTATCTATTTGCTGCCTCGATGATGCAAAAAAATTATACAGCGGTTTTAATCTCGCTGATTCCAAAACTTCTGTGTCGATGACCATTAACGGTCCTGCTTCAATCATGACAGGATTTTTTATGAATGCGGCAATCGATCAACAATGTGAGCTTTATATAAAGGAGCATGGATTAGAAAAAGAGGTAGAGAAAAAAATATCGGACATATACAAAAAGAAGGGAACGAGTCGTCCAGCCTATCAGGGAAATCTTCCCGAAGGCAACGACGGACTTGGACTCATGCTTCTTGGAGTGACAGGCGATCAGGTTTTACCTGGCGATGTTTATAAAAAAATCAAAGAACATACGTTGCATGTTGTTCGCGGAACAGTTCAGGCCGATATTCTGAAAGAAGATCAGGCTCAGAACACCTGTATTTTCTCGACTGAATTTTCTCTTCGCTTAATGGGCGACGTTCAGGAATATTTTATTCAGAATAAAGTCAGGAATTTTTATTCTGTTTCCATTTCTGGTTATCATATAGCGGAAGCAGGAGCGAACCCGATCACGCAACTTGCATTGACGCTATCGAACGGATTTACCTATGTTGAGTATTACTTATCCAGAGGCATGGACATAAACAAGTTCGCGCCAAATCTCAGTTTCTTCTTCAGCAATGGTATCGATCCTGAGTATGCGGTTATCGGAAGAGTTGCTCGACGAATCTGGGCGAAGGCGATGAAGTTGAAATACAATGCAGACGAGCGTTCGCAAATGCTGAAGTATCACATTCAGACTTCCGGTCGGTCTTTACATGCACAGGAAATAGATTTTAACGACATACGCACGACACTTCAGGCATTGTATGCAATATATGATAACTGCAATTCCCTTCACACGAATGCATATGATGAAGCCATTACAACGCCTACAGAAGAGAGTGTACGAAGGGCAATGGCTATTCAGCTAATTATCAACCGTGAGTTAGGTCTTGCCAAAAATGAAAACCCGATACAAGGATCATTCATCATTGAAGAATTAACAGACCTGGTCGAAGAGGCAGTACTCACAGAGTTTGACAGGATCACGGAAAGGGGAGGAGTACTCGGTGCAATGGAGACGATGTATCAGCGAAGCAAAATTCAGGAGGAAAGTCTTTACTATGAAACGCTGAAACATAATGGTGAATATCCAATCATTGGAGTCAATACATTTTTATCGTCGAAGGGCTCACCAACGATTGTACCTTCAGAAGTAATCAGAGCGACGCCAGAAGAAAAGGAGTATCAGATTGTCATGATGAATGAGTTGCATAAAACTTTTGATGATAAAAAAGATGATCTTCTTAAAAGTTTACAAAAAGCCGCAGTCGATAATAAAAATCTTTTTGATCAGCTGATGGAAGCAACCAAATATTGCTCGCTCGGACAGATAACTAATTCATTGTTTGAAGTAGGAGGACAATACAGAAGAAATATGTAGTTGCCTTTGTAACTCTTATTTACAAATCAACCAGTAGTCGCAATTTTGAATGTGCGGCTGCCAAAAGTGGCTGTTAAATCAGCTATCCTTTTCTTAGTTCTTGATAATCTTTTTACTTCTTATCACACCATCTGCATTCAATGTCAGAAAATAAATTCCTGACGGAAGTTCAGCGATGTTCATTTCAGAAGTATACAATCCGGAAACATGTGCATTGCTGTTTTCCTCTCTTACAATTTTCCCCTGGATGTCGATCACTGTAATTTTTACTTGACTGGGTTGAGGAAGGAAATATTGAAAAAGAATATTTGTACTTGAAGGGTTAGGAGTTGGGTCATACAGCTGAGGTGTGGCTATTAATGAACTATGCATTTCGGTAACACCGGTAGTAATTAAAGTCGAGTCAACAATTATATTTTCATCACCGGGCAGATAATAGGTGTATGAGAAATAGATAAGCATCATTTCATCCGTAGTTGATTCGCCGAGGTGGACGAGCTGCGGTGGACTGTTCGGATTGTTTGGATTTGCTGCTGTGTTATCATATAAAGCTGTACTGTAAATCATAGTTCCAACTGGTAAGCGGATTATCCTTTGAAAAGCATAATTACCCTGCCATTGAAAATCCCAGTTTGGAATGTCTACGAATGGAATGGTATCGCCAGATGGTGTAATTCCCCAGGTAGAAATACTCTTACCAACGAGATGCATATGCGGGCCAACACTCATAATGGAAAGATCGAGTGGTGCGGGAATTTGATAGTGAGCGGTAAATGTTCGCTGTGTATTTGCCGGAACAAGTAACAAGCCCTGATCTAACTGATAATGATTGAGTGGTGATTCAATAAAAATTTCCCGCTGAGGAATCGTTGTCGTCTTCAATAAGAGCTTGGTGCTGTCAGTTTTGCCGATTGTTCCTCCGGGATAATGGATTTGTAAAATGATGTTTGTATTTGGAGGCAGGCGTATTCCCATTCCGGCCGGAGCATAATAAACACTTTGTCCGGGTACCCATGCGCCAATCAATTTAGATGAGGTTGATCCTGTACCACCGAAATTTGTATAGCCTGGACTTGGATCTGCAGCATCGAGATTCGCTGGGATGGAAGAGGTGTCAGAATAAATTAAAATGTGGTGAACAATACTTCTGTCGCCCGGAATAGCTTCGAGTGATGTAATATAATTACTGGTAAGAAGATTTGTTGGGATAACAAAACACCTGTAAAGATCAGAAGAAGTGTTAACAGAGTAAATAGGCGCCTGAATGATCATATCAGGATTGGTAATTTCTGCACTTGTATTAATTATTGGTGCAGGAGGTTCAAGTGTAGAATCACCGCGAGGCATACCATTATCAACCCATGATGTAATATCATTTATCTGTTGCTGAGTAAGAATTCTTTCATGTGCGAGATGATTATATGCCGGATTTGGAGGCCATGGAGGCATGATGCCGGCAATGACCTGATCCTTGATATCCGCGCCATTCAAAACAGCATCAGAAAAGCTCATTAATTCGAATGGTGCAATGCCATGTACATTGTGGCAACTGCTGCAATTTTTATAGAGTATAGAAGCAACTTGTCCAGACCAGGTAACCTGTGAATGAGACGCGGAAAATGTTAACATCCCGATTGCAAGAAGTATTATTCTATTCATGTTTTATGTTTATGATAGTAGGGTGTTTAAAGGTAATCAAAAAAGCCACATGCCCGAACAGGGCTACCATTGCACCAAATAGTAGAAATTTTAGCATCGTTCACGTCTTTCTACTTTTGTCTTGATTCTTGGCTCTTGGTTCTTGGCTCTTGATTCTTTTATCATGGTTCATGGTTCATGGTTCATGGTTCTTGATTCTTGGTTCTTGATTCTTGATTCTTGGCTCTTTGTTCTTGGCTCTTGGCTCTTTGTTCTTTGTTCTTTGTTCTTGGTTCTTTGTTCTTTGTTCTTTGTTCTTTGTTCTTGGTTCTTGATTCTTGATTCTTGGTTCTTGATTCTTGATTCTTGGTTCTTGATTCTTGGTTCTTGATTCTTGGCTATTGATTCTTGGTTCTTGATTCTTGGCTCTTGATTCTTGATTCTTCCTTAAAAAAGTTCCGCCATCATACACCTTGCGCTTCCGCCGCCGATGGTTTCGATGGTGGAAAGGTTGCTATGAATAATCGTAGTATGTATTATTAACCGGCTTTTTTGTTGTTCGGTGAAAGCATTGTATGCCTGTGTCGACATAATGAGAAATTTCTCGCCGTTGCTGTTTTTTAATTCAAGACAATTGCCGCAGAATGAATGCATCTGCGAAATGCTGATCGTCAACAATTCATTTTTTTCTTCCAGTTTTGATTTTACCAGTTTTCTTTTTTTCTCATCGTGAATGGAATCCAGACAGGCTATGGCAAAACCATCGCCAAGTGCCATCATCACATTTGTATGGTAGATGACTTTATTATTCTGATCGTGTGAAGTGAAGGTTATTAGTTCATATCCTTTGTTCTTATTCCATTCCTGCAATGCCTCTTCATTTGTACGATTCGAAATCGAAGCATATGCAATCTTATTTTCATGATCAAGTATAAGACTTCCTGTTCCTTCGAGGTAGATCTGACGCTCTTCCATGGATGACAGGTCAATTACTTTGCTGTAATTTTTTTTCAACCGGCTGATAATATCCATTCTTCTTTCCTGCCTTCTGTTTGTGGCCATCATCGGGTATAAAATAAGTTCCCCTTCAGGAGTGGTCGAAAACCAATTGTTGGGAAATACACTGTCGGGAGTGAGCAGTTCGTCGTCCGGACTTATGACAATAACCGTAATACCGGCTTTCATCAGTTTTTTCTTCATCTCATGGAACTCTCTCATGGCCGATTCTACCGGTGCTTTAATGGAACCGGGTGATTGAAAAAAGTTATCCTGGCTGGTTTGGCTGTTAAAAGTCAGACCGCGGGGTTCTATCATTAATACTTTATCGGAAAGAAACATAGGGGTAATATCGGATTTTAACCTAAAAAATTAATTATCGGATTACAAAACATCAAATCTTACGCTTTTTTTGTAATAGTTTACTATGGCTAATGCGACTTTTAAGCTGAAAATTCAATAATTCCTGCAAAAGGATATTTAATTCTTACATCTGAGGGATTTGAAATCAAATATGAATTTATTAGGCCTTAAGACGACGTAAATATGAGAAAAATCAATCGTCATGAAAAACGAACCTGTAGTAAGTTATAACCATATGGAAGAGGAAGAAACGGTTTTTACAAAAAAGACCCATATTCCTTATTCATTGTATTTGTTATTGTTCGTAGATGCAGTCTTAATAACTGCAATATCAGTATTCGTCGCCAAAATAATATTCTAAGAAAACTGATTTAAATTATTAAGGCCGGAACTCCCGGCCTTTTTTGTTATTGGTATACTATTCTTTATATTTTTGTTGGCTGCAAAAAAGCACACCAACTAATATGTATAAGAAATTATTCCTTGTTTTTATTATTCAGCTGAGCACATTCAGTTATTCTGATGCACAGATATCTCTTGTTCAGTTTGCCACTGGTTTTAGTACTCCTGTCGATATAAAGAATTGTGGCGATGAACGATTGTTTATAGTTGAGCAGCGTGGAACGATACAGATCGCAGATATCAATGGTGTAAATCCAAACAAACAATTTCTGAACATCACAAATCGTGTTAGGAACAGCGGCGAACAAGGTCTATTGGGCCTTGCATTTCCTCCTGATTTTCTTACCAGCGGATATTTTTATGTAGACTATGTTTCAAATACGGATGGACATACTCACATATCCCGTTTTCATGTTGACTCTGCTACTCCTGATTCTGCGGATCCTGCAAGCGAAGAAATTCTTTTATCCATCTATCAGCCATATACAAATCACAAAGGTGGACATGTAGCATTTGGTCCTGACGGATATTTATATATTGGTATGGGTGATGGCGGTTCAGGCGGTGATCCCGGAAACAGAGCACAGAACAAAGATTCATTGCTCGGAAAAATTCTTCGTATTGATGTTGATCCGGCGGTCCCTACTTACCGAATTCCTCCTTCAAATCCTTATGCCTTGGATTCAACACTAGGTCGAGGTGAAATCTGGGCATATGGTATTCGAAATCCATGGCGTTTTAGTTTTGACCGGTTAAATGGTGATCTATGGATCGGTGATGTTGGTCAAAATCTTATCGAAGAAGTGGATCTTCAACGCGCAGGTACAGGTGCAGGTTTTAATTACGGATGGCGTTGTTATGAGGCAAGTAGTAATTATGATCTGTCTGGTGGATGTCCTGCATATTCTCAAACTGCTCCTCCTATTTTTCAATACAATCATACGGGTGGATATTGCAGTATTACCGGCGGCTATCGTGTTCGTGGTGCTGAATTCCAGGAATTGTATGGTAAATACTTTTTTGCTGCAGTATCGGAAATCCAGATGGCTGCCATGAAACCCAGTAAAAGCAATGGACTAATGGTATGCAACTGATACAGGGCAAGACAAGTCGGTAAAAACAGCAACCAGCCTATCAAAGTCAGAAGAGTTGGACTTTTGATCGGATAGTTCGATTTCAGAAGAACTGGCGCAGCCAGAGTCCAGAACGCCAGTGATGCAACGTAGAGCCACAGGAATGCAGTAGTGTAAGGATCGACCAGAACTGCTCTGCTCAGCACGTACAGCAACTCTCCACTCAGTAAGGCGGTGACTGTCAGATACACGGTCGAGTGGGCAACGGAGAATTTTGCCAGTTTGCTCCATTCCAATGAACCCATCACCACCAAGGTAAGCAGCAACATCATCCAGAAAATTGGTGACAAATAAAATAGCGCTGCCAGAAACAGGAGTAATGCGATAACGGCGGTGAGGATGCGGGTTTTAAGCATGAGTGGCGGAGATCAAACGAAAAACTTCACTGGCTGGAAGTGTGCGGGAGTTATGCTGATTGATCGGCCACAATTCTTCTTGCTCTTTCGGTGGATGATAATATTTGGAGCTGTTCGCTGGTTCGGCCAAAACGGCGCTCCCGTTGCCGGTATGACTGGATAGCGAGATCCAGCGCCTGCGCGTCG
>JANPNV010000052.1:0-3580 GCA_031427625.1 Bacteroidota bacterium | reverse complement strand
GAATGGCTGAAAATGACAGGCTGTATCTAAATTATTAGGATCGTTGATTACACTTAAGTAAGTGTTTGAAGTGTAAAAATCTGAACTGTCATACGGATAAAGGCTTGGATCGCAAGTGACATAAATTTTATTATCCGGTGCCAATCGTATACTACCAGGCAATACAGGGTAGTGATATTGTTGTATTGTTTTTTTTGCTCCGTTAATATTGGGAATAAATAAATTATATTGGTATAGAAAAATATCACTGTCATTTAAAGTTGTTAAATAGGGGATACTTGAAGCATATAATAATGAATCATTCGGAGAAAATGCACAGCTCACAAAATAGGGATAATTCCCATTTGGATCTTCCTGATTAATTGTACGGGAAGCTGTGACTTGGCCTGTACAGCGGTCAAAATTATAAAGCGCTAACAAGCCACGCCAATTGCAAAATGCAAATCGAGATCCATCAGAATTAAAAACGAAGTCTCCCGCATTAGAAGTTGGAGCGAAGCCCGCAGTATCGACAGCCTGAAGTTGAATTCCTGCAGGGGAAATCAAATATTCAAAAAACTCATTGGTGTAGGGTTGAGACCTGCGAAATATAAGCCACCAGTCCCTGCCATTTCCATGTTTAACCGCTTGCAAACAATCGATTGCAGGGAATGTATCCAGAACATTATTTTTTGAAATGACTTTACCTCTGCCACTATCCTGTGTCATATCAATAACTGAATAAAAAAGGCCGTAATCATAGTTCACGCCAATATGGAATAAATAAAATGAATTATTATTTGCAGGATCAGGTATGATGACCATTTCATGATACCATGCTTCACCAATTAGCGAATCACCATTTATCATTAAATTATGATCCCTGTTGTAAACCATTCCCGCTTTTAATTTACCTGCTAAATAACCTGCATTATCATTAACACCTGCATAAAAAAGTAAGTGCCCGGAACTATCAGAGATTGTTACACAAGAACCTCTCGGGCTCATACCGCTTTGAAATGTTATCGGATTTGACGGAATATTAAAATCAATTCCGGCACTATCGCCAAAACACCAGATGGCATTCCTTCCCTGGCCGAGTGCAGTTAAGCCGTAAGCAAAGAAAAAGAATATTATAAGGCGACGTTTCACTTATTTTATGATTATCAATTTCATCGAGTTAATCACAACTCCATCACATTGAATTCTTAAAATATAACTTCCGTTTTTTAACAAGGATAAATTTTTCTGGATTGGACTTAGTGTAACATCCAATATTGAAGAGTAACATTGTCTGCCATGAAAATCGAAAACATCAATCGTACACCCTGAGTAATCAGAGAGAATTCTATTCAGCGTAATAATTCCAGTCGTTGGGTTTGGATAAATCGTTAGGACTAAATTTTGTTTTGAGATATGCTCCACAGAATTAAACAATGAATCACAAGCGCTGTTTACAACAGGCCCAAGATCATAGTTCGGATTATTCGGAAGGCCCCAGTACGTTCTCTTACCGCCAAGATAAAAACTGAATGGCTGAAAATGACAGGCTGTATCTAAATTATTAGGATCGTTGATTACACTTAAGTAGGTGTTTGAAGTGTAAAAATCTGAACTGTCATACGGATATAAACTCGGATCGCAGGTAACATAAATTTTATTATCCGGTGCCAATCTTATACCACCAGGCAATACAGGGTAGTGATATTGTTGTATTATTTTTTTTGCTCCGTTGATATTGGGAATAAATAAATTATATTGATATAGAAAAATATCACTGTCATTTAAAGATGAAAAGTAGGGTATGCTTGAAACATATAATAGTGAATCATTCGGAGAAAATGCACAGCTCACAAAATAGGGATAATTCCCATTGGGATCTTCCTGTTTAATTGTACGGGAAGCTGTGATTTGGCCTGTGCAGCGATCAAAATTATAAAGCGCTAACAAGCCACGCCAATTGCAAAATGCAAATCGTGATCCATCTGAATTAAAAACGAAGTCTCCCGCATTAGAAGTTGGAGCGAAGCCCGCAGTATCGACAGCCTGAAGTTGAATTCCTGTAGGGGAAATCAAATATTCAAAAAATCCATTGGTGTATGGTTGAGACCTGCGAAATATAAGCCACCAGTCCCTGCCATTTCCATGTTTAACCGCTTGCAAACAATCGATTGCAGGAAATGTATCCAGAACATTATTTTTTGAAATGATTTTACCTCTGCCACTATCCTGAGTCATGTCAATAACTGAATAAAAAAGGCCATATAGATCGGTAACTCCAATATGAAATAAATAATAAAGATTGCTATTCCCTGGGTCAGGGATTATTACCATTTCATGATACCAAGCTCTGCTTTTTAGAGAATCACCATTTTGCATCGTTTGATGATTCTTGTTGTACACGATACCTGCAGGAATTTTACCTGCTAAATACCCATCTCGATCTGGCGTGGCTGCATAGAATAACAAATTACCTAAACTGTCAGAAATTGTTACACATGTCCCTTTTGCACTTAGACAAGTTTGTAAAGGAGTTGGATTCGAAACATTAGTAAAATCAATACCGGCACTATCGCCAAAACACCAGATTGCATTCCTTCCCTGGCCGAGTGCAGTTAAGCCGTAAGCAAAGAAAAGGAATACTATAAGGCGTCGTTTCATTTATTTTATGATTATCAATTTCATAGAGTTAATCACAACCCCGTCACATTGAATTCTTAAAATATAATTTCCGGTTTTTAATAAGGAAAAATCTTTTTGAATTACATTCATTGCTATATCCAATACAGAAGCGTAACAATGCCTGCCATGAAAATCGAAAAGATCAATCGTGCATCCAGAATAAGCAGAGAGATCCTTAGTGATAGTGACAACACCAGTAGTTGGATTTGGATAAACGAATATATTTTCCAACTTCGATTGATCAGTTCGAATTCTATATAATGATGCTGTCAGTTCATCATCAAACTCTTCATCTAAAATAGCACGAGCTATGAACACGGCAGGGCCACCTTCACAAGCAAGCTGGCTGGCGACATCTTCTATTTCAAGAGAATCATCCGGCGTTAATGTAGAATCATATCTCAGAACACTTTCCATTTTGCCATAAATTGTTTTATAATTAGTCTCTAACACATTTTCCGGTTGAACCGCCAATAATTTTGTTATCACCTGAAGATAATCTTTGTCTTCTATCGCTTTTTTAATTTCATCAAGCTGGCCAATGTTCCGGATTTTTAATTCATCAAAAAACCGTTGTCGCTGTGAGTCTGTTGGTAAGCCCTGATCCATAAGAGTAGAATCTTTACTCAGTAATTTAAAAGCATACTCCTTCGCATACCATTTGTTTTCAGTATTAAATTGAGGAAAAAATATAGAGTCTTGAATTATATCATCGGTTACATCTGAAAATGCTGCTCGCATGGTGTCCTGATTCGACTCACAAAGTGATTGTCCCAGTGTATTGGGAATACTTTGAACCATATTTCCTATACCCGGACTGAATTTAGTTGGCGGATTATTTTGAGTGTATCGATGATAAAAAGAAATGACGTTTCCACTTCCTACAGTCCGGTTAGCAAGAGCAATATTATACCATCTG
>JANPNV010000051.1:0-7844 GCA_031427625.1 Bacteroidota bacterium | reverse complement strand
GCTCCGAGGAGTACATCATAAATGTAAATATGGATATCTACAGAAATATTTGGATGAATTTATTTTTCGATTTAATCGAAGGTATAATGAATCAGGAATGTTTCACAAACTTGTTACCCGGATGATTCAATCTGAACCATTACCACTGAAGCGGATTTACGAACTATATGGATAACCCTATTCAATTAAATTAAATACTTAATAAAATATTGACTCGATAATTATTAAATTCAATTATAGTTGATACTCATGACTAAAATTTGTGATATCAGTCATTTGTATATTATTCACGAGAGCATCTACCTTCAATAATTCTTCCGCTTTCTCACGTATCGCAATTAACTTTTTAGGTTGGTCACAATAATCAAGTCTTGAAATAATATAACTATTAAAGTCTTCACGATAAGAAGTAAAAACAGCCGGTACGTTTAAACTTGAAACATGTTTATCTATTTCTGAAAACCCCGCTTCGGTAAAAATATTTCTTAATGCAGAAATTGTATCCTGAGAAATCAGATAAGTATGTATGCCAATTACTGCAGTATTTTGTCTACCATGAAATATCACTACTCCATCAGATCTAACTGCAATCCGATAATCAGGGAAGTTACTATTAGCCGATGCATGATCGATAGAAATAATTGTATACGTTCTCTCCGCCAGTGATTCTCCTTTTTCAATTTTTGAAATAGTGCGAGTGCGTAGATTTTCTTTTTTGCTTCCTCTTCCCAATAATAGTGATACGAAACTAAATGGCGAAGCCATCATTCCGTCCGTATGCGAATTTTTAGTTAGTGAATTCATAGTACTGTGTGATTAAATAACGGTGTGTGATTAAATAGAAGTTTTCTAAATATTAGCCAAATGTAATTTTCATAGAATGGGATTTATACCGGAAATGCGCAACTATGCCGGAATACCGAGTAATTGGTATAATTATCGAGTCGTTGGTATTGAAATTTCGCAAAAAAAACCAGTTATATCTGGAAAAAGGGCAACTATTTTCTAAAAATGAACAAATTGCTGCAGGAATTCCTCCTTACGATTACGTGCTATATTGAGATTAGAGCCATTTGACATTACAACATATCCGGCATTGCCTCTAATATATTTCTTAATGTGATTAACATTAATAAGATGTGAATGATGAATTCTAAAAAAATTATTTCCGGATAACAGATTTTCAACATCTTTCAGAGTTTTGGTGATTACCATTTTCTCTTTTGACTTTAGGAAAAGCGTAGTATAATTACTGTCCGATTCACAGTGAATAATATCACCAACTGCTACAAAGATTAATCCATCGGATGATGGCAGTGCTACCTGATTAAGCGGCCTCTTTGTTTCTGTAAGGTTACGAAAAAGAGCATTCATCCTTTTGCTCACGTTTTCCGTTCGCTTTTTTAAAACCCTGTCAATGGCAGTTTTTAATTCATGAGCAATGACCGGTTTTAACAAATAATCCAGTGCACTAAAACGAATGGCCTGAATAGAATATTTATCGAAAGATGTAGTAAAGATAACTTCGAATTCGGGGTCTTTTATTTTTTGTAACATTTCAAAACCTGTCATCTCCGGCATTTCAACATCCAAAATAACAAGATCAGGCTTGTATTTTTTGATTGATTTTATTCCATCCTTGCCAGAGTGACATATTGCGACAATTTCTACTTCAGGCGAATTTTCAGAAAGAATGTCTTTTACGATTTCAGTGCAAAATTCCTGATCGTCAACAATTATAGTTTTCAGCATACAAAGTGATCAATAAATATATAATAAATATAACAAATTTGTGAAAATACTCCTTAAGGAAAGAAAGACTCTTCGAATAATTATCAGGTAAATTAATTCAATCGTTTCAGGTCGAGCCGACCAACAGGGTTTAATACTAACGGAACCTTCTCAACTGTAACAAGACTTGTATCAAGTCCGAATGCTTTCTCCTCCGGAAGTCCAAAAGTTTTCAGAAAAGCATAATTTCCTAAAAATATTCTGGGCAAAAATCTGAATACATTTTCATTCGAAATATACTTTTCAATTACTACAAAACGAAAGTCTCCTATCATATTGTTTTTACTAAGAGAATAATAACGACTGCTGATATCGACTTCTCTATTTTCAACAAGATCTTCTACTACCTGTCTGAAAAGGATGTTCACACGTGGCTCCATTCTGAAGCCAAGTTTAAAATCCATTCTGATCACTTTGTCATTAATAATTTCGTGAACCCTATATGCCATTGTATAAGGTTCATCAACTACATCAACATGAACAAACCAATAAATGTCGGCACGCTTGGGTTGCTTTTGAAGGATTGAATAAATTATTTTTGATTCAATTTCATCGTGGCTGTTAGCGCTTGTCATGTATACAAGATGCGTTGCATACTTTGGAATAGATGTGTCTTTACTAAGCTCCGTTAGGATTTTCAAATAATCGCTCAATTTTATAAACTCCACAAGTTTGTTTCTGATTTTTCTGGCTTTATACCAGCTAAACATATTCCATATCAGATACGAAGTGATTAGTAAAGTAAGCCATCCGCCATGGAGAAGCTTGTGCAAATTTGAAAGCAGAAATGAGCTTTCGATTCCAACAAATAGAATCAGAAAAAAACCGATAAGAGACATGGGCGTCCTTCGAAGAAAAAGAAAAAAAGAAAAGAGTAGTGTATCCATCATCATAGCGAGAATGATCGATAAGCCATAGGCATGTTCCATTCCAGAAGATTCCTTAAAATATAATACAACACCGATACAACCGAAGCATAAAACCCAGTTTACTGTCGGAATATATATCTGTCCTCGTATTTCGGTTGGGAAAACTGTTTTCAGCTTTGGTCCGAAACCAAGCCGGACAGCTTCGTTTACAAGTGTAAAGCTAGCGCTGATAAGGGCCTGACTGGCAACAATGGCTGCAATAGTAGCTATGATAATTCCTGCAAACAAAAACCAGGGTGGCATTATTGAAAAAAACGGATTTCGACCTTCCAACGTTGTATTTTCAAGATTCAGCAGCCATGCGCCCTGACCAAAGTAATTGAGAAGAAGACAAATTTTTACAAAAATCCAGCTGGTTCTGATATTCTTTCTCCCGCAGTGACCCATGTCTGTGTACAATGCTTCTGCTCCTGTGGTGCAAAGGAAAACGGCACCAAGTATTACAAAGCCGTATTCATAATTAACAAGGAGGTTATATGCATAATATGGATTTAATGCATTCAGAATATTAAGATTCGACTGAAGCATATTAAATCCCAGCACACCAAGCATGAGAAACCAAACTAACATAAGAGGCCCGAAAAATTTCCCGATATAGGAAGTGCCGAATTGTTGTATGAGAAATAAGGCGAACAAAATCCCGATAACAATGGGAATCGTGGGAATATTGGGATTAAAATAGCGAAGTCCCTCAATGGCCGATGATACGGAGATTGAAGGTGTTATAAGTCCATCAGCAAGAAGTGCGCTTCCGCCAATAATTGCCGGGAAAAGAAGCCATTTTAATTTCGTTTTTCTTACAAGGGCATAAAGAGAAAAGATCCCTCCTTCTCCTTTGTTGTCAGCCTTTAATATAAGGATAACATACTTAATTGTAGTTAGTAGCGTCATTGTCCAGAAAACACAGGACACCCCTCCCAATACAAGGTCACTCGTAATAGCTTTTGTACCCACAATGGCCTTCATTACATAAAGCGGTGAAGTACCGATGTCTCCGTAAATAATTCCTAATGTGACAAGAAGCCCGGCGGCTGACAATTTTGTCACCTTATTTGAATGACCCAAATTTGACGTGGTTTGAGGCAAATTTATTTAAAGTTTTAACTAAACCGAATTAAAGTTAACAAGATGTTTAGTTGCGATAATGACTGTGCTTCTAAGACAGGCTCAAAGTTGGTCAACTATCAATAATAATTAAATATTTAATGATTCCCTTTTTGTTACAGTAAAAGAAAAATATTTCTGATTGCAAATTATCCTCTTTAATTCGTGATTAAAATCAACATTGATCACAGTGATTTTATTGTCCTTATGACAAGTGATTAGCATTGAATGAAATTTACGATACTTAATATACGAAGGGTATTAGATAAAATCGTTTTTAAAATCATAATTGATTTCCCCAACTTCATATTTCAGGGAATACTTGATAAGCGACTCCTAATTTATTCTATCCGGAAAGTTGTTCGTGTCGGATTTTAATGGCCATGAAAGCGATCAATGCATTTCATTTTGCTGAAAAAAAAAAATTGAAAACTGTAAGATTGAGCCAATCTATTTAAGTAAGCGCTTAAAAAACATTTTTTCATCTTATTTATTTTAGAATTAATGATCATTGGTGATAATGCTGTGGCTGAAATTTGAAAATTTTTAAGGGAATTAGCCCTTCATGATAAAATTTCATCGAGTGAACTTAAAATAAATGACAACTGTAATGTTATCCATCATATACACCAATCGCACTGCATCATTTAGGCTTATATACAGTATATATCGCTGACTATGTGTACTCAAAATCCAACTCAGTTTTCAAATGACGAATGCGGTTTTGATTACAATAAAGATGAACAGGATTCTTTATCATAAAAGATGGGAGAATCAATAACAAAATATATGTCTGGAATATTAACATACATTATGGGGTGCATTTTAAAGAATGCAAAGAGCCAAAGCTGTATTCTTCGTAAAAGGAGAATTGTGCTTTACCTCTTTTCAATTCTTTTGTTCACCGGTATTGAAGGAAATGCAGCTACTGAGACATTCTCAAGTGGCGCATTTATCATCAATATGGGTGTAATACCACAGACCGTAAATAACGGTTTGAAGCCATATGGTATGATTTACGATTTGATAAAAAATTATGATGTTCCTATTAAATGGGTAATCGGACAAGGAAAGGTTAAAGATGGAATTGACTTTACATATAATAGCCAGAGTTTCCGTGGAGGTACATTTATCATACCTGCGGAATTCAGAAACGCTGCAGTAAATACAGCTATTACTAATTGGGTAGCTCAGGGAGTTGTCGGAGTTACAACAACAACAACCATGTCGCTTGATGTTACAACTACATTAAAGGCCGTTCCTAACTGGGCAATGGATGCAGCAAATGGAAGTAAGGCAATCAAATTTCTTCAGGCAGCCAACATCCCTGCCACAGCATATTATTACCGGACACCTGCAACATTAAATGCATGTGACGACCTGTATGTAATGCCACATGCTGATCCAACCTGGTCAACACATAGCAATCTATACTACTGGAATAAAAACAATAAAGGTGCAATCTGGGGCGGATGCCATGCTGTTAGTGTAATGGAAGGACCAACTTGTGTCAACCCTTCTAATTCTTCAGAAAGTTTGAAGTTCCTCACAACAGGTGGAATGGTTTCATTCAATACCCATACTAATGGTACACCTCCGTATAGCTATGCATACTTTAGTGATCCTGTTTTCCAGATGATGGGAATAGAAGATGGGGCACATCAGAATGGATCGGAGCAAATTTACATGCCTCTTAAAACAGGAAGTGTGTGGAACCCAAGTGTAAAAATTGGTTGTTATGATCCAACACAGGCTAATATACCGACATTATCAAATGGGGCAGCTGCAGTTACCCTCTATGGTTATGCATTTAATGATACTGCCCGTGGTGTAGTTATGTATCAGGGTGGTCATGATATCGGAGGAATAAGTCCGGATAATGTTGCTGCCCAACGACAGTTTTTCAACTGGTCTTTTATCGGAGCATCTAAAAAAGAACCTAAAGTTTCTTATACAAATATACCGGCAACATTAAATAGCGGACAGCTTTATAACAATTTTATCGCGAATGTTTCATCACCTGTGGGCTGGACAACATTTACATATCAGTGGACATCATCGGGTGGAGGATCATTCTCATCTCCGACAACAGCGACGACTAATTTCACAGCCCCTGCGGTAGGGACTACAACTACTATTGCACTCTTTTGCAAAGTAACTGATGGATGCGGTAGATATGGCATCGAAGCCGTTAATGTGACTGTGATTCCGGTTCCAACTGCTCCCGTTTCAGTTAATGACTCAATAAAGTTTACAAGTCTGTGTACTGCTACTACAACTACAATAAATGTATTAAATAACGATTATGACATCAATGGAAACATGGACAATTCAATCACCTTTATGGGTGGTGGAAACTATGGAACATTTGTTAACAATGGCGGAGGAGCAGTAACCTACACGCCCGGCTCTAATTTTGCGGGAGTTGATACAATGCGTTATAAGATATGCGATAACACATCTTTGTGTTCGCAGGCAACAATCGTTGTAACAACTGGTGGGGGCGGGGTTTGCTCCATCGTTCAGTATCAACGAACCGATTCAGTTAAAGCCGATTCCTTAATTCTTAATAGAGGAACAAACAGCCCACCAGATGCATTTGGATACCCTGATGCCTCAAATGGATCTAACTTATTAACCACAAAATTTGCAAGCAATAGCGATTCAATCATACTAAGACTCGACGGTACATTATATGCAGGCGACACTTTGCAAATCAGGGCAGCTCCCGATAATAATAATTGTGTCGATTTTACCATGAGTGGGGCAGCTACATCTGGAGGTTTTGTACCAGGAGTTAATTCAGCCAACAAACAGTTAGCCGCCAGCACACAAAAAATATTTTCTTATTACACATTGGTTCTAACAGGCACTACGAACTTTATTAAAATTACAATCAGAACTACTGGTTGTGATAATAAGTTAGACCTTGACGCAGTAAGGGGATGGCGCCGATACTGTACGAGTGCACGACCTGTTGCAGTTAATGACACTGTAAACACGGGAAAAAATACTTCCGTTACTAAAAACGTTAAAACCAACGATTCAGATCCTCAGAATCAACCATTATCAGTTTCAATCACTGTAAATCCTACACATGGAAGCGCCACCGTAAATGGTGCAGGAAATATTGTTTACACTCCTGCAAATGGATATACTGGTTCAGATCAACTTACTTATCAATTATGTAATTCAAGTTGCATTTGTACCTCTGCGATTTTATATATCAATGTTCAGGGAGATCCTTGCGCAGTAAATCAGGTTGGTACATTTATTATTGGTTATGGTTCAAGTATATTCTCGAGTAGTGGCACAACAACCCCGAATGATGCCTTGAATATTGCTGATGCATCGAATGGAAGTAATTCATTGACTGCTGTAATTTCAAATACAGTCGGTAATAATATAATCGTTGATTTATCGGATAGCGTTCCTGCCGGCGACACTATTGTTGTGCGAATGGCGCCGGACAATAACTCGGCAAATACTATCAGGGTTCAAGGGAATCTAACAAGCTCTTTTGCCAGTCCGACGACTACAACCGATTTTAACATACCAATTAATACAAATAAAATTTATGCAAATTATAATTTCATTGTAACTGCCAACACTCGTTATATAAAGGTTGTTCAGACAAGCACGACTGCAAGAGTAGACGTTGATGCAATGAGATACGATTTTTGGAAATGCAACACTATTCCAAACCGACCACCACTTGCAGTAGATGATACAATAACCACACGAGTTAACTGGCAGGCAATACGAAATGTAACAACAAACGATATTGATCCTGATGGAGATCCTTTAACGGTAACAGTTATTGGTCCAGCAGCAGCACACGGATCTGCATCCGTTTCCGGAGGCGTGATTACTTATACTCCTAACTTCGGATATGTAGGTAAAGATACCGTTACCTATAAAGTCTGCGACGCTGGACCGCTCTGCGATACAGGATTATATATTATCACAATTAAAGCAGGGCCTCCGGTAGCCATGAAAGATAATGTAAGTACGAATTCA
>JANPNV010000050.1:0-7699 GCA_031427625.1 Bacteroidota bacterium | reverse complement strand
TACAGTTCAGCGCGTAATTATTACAACCTTCCATCTGTTATAGATGTGATCTGTTTAACACCTCCGGTGATCACAACTTCAAGTGTTAATTTTTTTAATCCGTAATAAAAAGATTCCACAGGTATATTATCAATCAACCAGAAAAGTATTGGTAGACGATGAGCGATTAATGGTGGATTAAAATCCACAGCACAAATACAACGGATAAATATCCGTCGAAGCGGATACAGCTGATTTAAGTATTACACTGAATAATGCATCACTCAGAAAAATCTCAAATCAATTTGTTAAATATCTGCATGTGGTTGATTCCCGAACTCAAACTTCACACTCACAACTGACCTTAGTAGCCTCGGGCAGAATCGAACTGCCATCTAGAGTTTAGGAAACTCCTATTCTATCCGTTGAACTACGAGGCCATAATGGGATGGCGAAAATAGAGAAAACTTTGGAGGTGTGGAAAGCTGATTTTGAGAAAAGACCATTCCTTTTTCATTATTCATTGCAGGCTTAGCCTCTTGCCATCAGAGCGATTGCCAAATAATCACATCGCAAATCATCCCATCATACTATTATCACATTATCGGATTATCACATTATCACATTACAGATTCACCCCCACTTCCTTCCATTCGTCAAAAAGCCTCTTGCAAAAACAAAATTTTCTTATACCTTCATAAAATCTATCTAACTACCATAATATGAAAAGAATTTTCCCCCTCTTTCTCTTCTGTATCGGTACAATGACTGCACAAGCTCAACGTACTGCAAATATTGCCTTTTCGTCCGGAGTTGCTAATTACATCGGTGATCTGGGAAATGAAAAATACTTCCCTTATTCATCAGCAAATTTCGGCTCTGCCATTACCATCCGTGACTTTCTGAATGACCCTAAAAAGTCAGGTACGCGGTTTTCAGTTTTCGACATGCAACTACGATTCAGCTGGCACAGACTCCAATATGATGAGACTACACCTTTGGGAAGTAACAAAGGTGTTGACCTTCGAAACTACAGACGTGGAATCGGATTTAGGAACGATCTTTTCGGAAGCGAAATTGATTTCACTTACAACATTTATCCGAATCGCTTAGCCCCACTTTCAAAACCACATTTCAGCTTCTTTTTTCTTGCAGGAGCCGGCGTTTTTTATGGCCAGCCCAAAGCGGACTTATTTAATGGAAGCATTTCTCCCGACAATCGATACTATTTCTGGAATGACGGGACAATTCGTAATGTGGCGGAGAATTCACAAGGTGTCGGAGATGTTATAAAGAAGGATGGTGTATACGAAACCAACTTGCGCGATTGGCATACGGAAGGTCAAGGATACAACCGTGAAATCCATACTACATCGCCCTATAGTAATTTCAATATCGGCTTTCCCTTTGGCGGCGGTATTAGATATATGTATAGTAAGCTTATCACATTCTCTGCAGAATTTAATTACTATCTTTTCCTTAACGATTATCTCGACGATGTGAGCAGTCGCTATGCAACTTACGATGAGCTGAAAGCATCTTTTCCTGATGCAACTCAATTCGAATTAGCCGCATACATTTCTGATCCTACCGGACAAGGTACTGCCGGGAAAAATGAGACTGCCAGCAGAAGAGGCAACTCGGGACAAAAAGATTCATTTACATATTTAAGCATTGAAGCATCCTACAAATTCACTTGGAAAAAGAAAGGCATCTACGGGCAGTAGACTTAACATGAAACAAGCTGTTTGTAGAATGAAAGGCCCCGAAAGGGGCCTTTTTAATTGAAAATTTTTTATTGAAAATTGAAGAATAATTGCCGTACTGACACTCACTATTGAAGATCTTTTATTGAAAATTGAAGAATAATTGCCGTACTGACACTCACTATTGAAGATCTTTTATTGAAAATTGAAGAACAATTGCCGTACTGACGCACTCACGTTGACTCACGCTTGACTGTTCACCGAGACTACGACTTACACTGAGACTTAGACTTTTTTTGAGTGAGCAGTGGGTGAACAGTGCTCAGTAAACAGTCCACAATCATCTAAACAGAACAACAATCAGAAGCCGCCATTTTCAAATTAGCACATTCTCAAATTCTCAAATTATTTCTTCCCAAACTGCTCCAGCAGTTTTGCAAGTTCGTCGAGTTTTGGAGTGAGAATAATCTCTGTCCTTCTGTTCTTTTTTCTTGCTTCTGTTGTTGAAGCCGGATCGATAGGTTGAAATGATCCACGACCCGAAGCTGTAATGCGCGATGCTTCTATCGCTGCATCTTTCAAAATAATATTCACGACAGATGTCGCCCTTAACACACTTAACTCCCAATTATCTTTTGCACCGCTTGGCAATGTTCCGCTGATGGGAACATTATCCGTATGGCCTTCTACATTAATGTTAATGTTTTTATTTACGGCAAGTACATGTGCAAGATCTTTCAAAGCACTTTCGCCTTTCTTTTCTATAACCGTACTTCCACTGGCGAATAAAAGTCTTTCTTCCATACTCACGTAAACACGGCCTTCTTTCTGATAGACGGAAAGTCCGTTGTTCTCATAACCAAGAAGTGCATTGGCAACAGCATTCTTCAGGCGGTTGACAGTACTGTCGGCGCTGTTTAATACGGCTTCAAGCTCGTCGACTCTTGCCTGCTTAGATTTTAAACCGGCGCGAAGCTCTTCAAGTTTATTTTCTCTATCGTTAAGTGAAATGGAATCTTTTTTCATCTGATCTTCCCGACGTTGCAGATCCTCACGAGTACGGTTTAGTTCAATGATTAGTTTTCTCGTTTCTTCCGTATTCCCCGCCAACAGCTTTTCATTGTTTGATAGCAATTTATCATAAGATTTAGTAAGCTCATTATAAAGACCTGTCAGGCGCTGGTAGGCAGTACCCATCGTGGAAGTGTCGTTAGAGAGCGAAGAAAGGTTTTTCTGCATTTCTGATGACGATGATTTCAGTTCTGTATTCTCCGTCGACAGATTCTGATTCTCATTTTTCAGGCGCGTGTTTTCGTCCTGGCATGTCTTTTCTTTTTTCTTCAGATCCTCGAATTGTCTTGCAGGAACGCAGGAATAGAATTCAAACATTACAGTTCCAATTGCAAGAAATACCAACACTTTCCTAATTTTTATTTTCATATTTTTTTATATTACTTAATTCTAATAATTGTTGTAAATTTAATGGTGAAGATTTAAACCTGTTAGACCAATAGCGTGAAATTTTCAACAACAATAATAAGTAACAAATTGGCAATTAAGATCGTTTATTCGTAATTACGAGATATATGCAATTCTTAAATAAAAATTGGATAACAGAAAATCAGATCGACTTCGAATATAAGAAGTACGTCCTTTTGGCCTATCTCCAGCATGTAAGTGAGAATTTCACCGAATACAGATTATATCCGTTTCTAAGCGATCTGATCGAACATTATCGCAATCTGAAATCATTAAAGGATAATAAAAATCATCTCTATAATTTATTTCCGGAGCGACTGAAAGGCGCTGACATGGAAGATTTTCGTCTGATTTATGAGAAGATGGTTGAAGATGATTCATTGATGCAGGAAATTGAAAGTATACTCGAGTTTTCTATTCCACAGATGGAATTATATCTGAAAGAAGGAAAAAAGATTTACGATTTTGTAGAAGACAGACTGAAAATATTTCCAGTGGGAGTGATTCCTCTAAATACGGAAAATGGTTACCTTTTATTAAAAGAAACTAATAAGTCAGATACGAGAGTGTACCAATTTCATATTAGCATTTTTGAAAATCCGATTGAAAAATACAGAGGCATTCACCTGACTTATGTTAAATCGTATGAGAAAAGTCTGATGAATACCTTTGAAGCAATCAAGTCCGATTTGTTAAAATTCAATAAGGCGCTTCCGAATCCTGCTACTTACGTAATCGAAACGGATATTGATATTCCATTTGATGAGACTTTTCTGCCTCTTGCCAAGCGAACACTGGTAAAGCGTATTGCAGGCTCTGCCTGATCAGAATTCTTTTTCTTTTTTTGAAGAGAGAAGTATAGACAATACAAAGAACGTTTTGACAATATTGTAAGCTAGCCACATAATCATTCTTGAAAAAAGTGAAATGTTCTTATTTTGAATATGAGAAGTTACAGGCGTGCAATCATTGATTATAATTTGTCTGATATGGTTAGCCAGATCAGCAGAGAATTTTTCATTTTTGATATCAACATTTAATTCAATATTGCTATACGCACTTAGGTTATTAAGGTCATAAGATCCAATAGATGTCCAGCTGTCATCATAGATAATCACTTTGCCATGTACGTTGGATGGCTTGTATTCGTAAACGCCTACGTTTATTCTTTTCAGCCAATCGTAAAGGTATCTTCTGGCCAAAATCAGTAAGCCTACATCCGATTTTTCGGGAACGATAACATTGATTATGACACCTCTTTTAATAGCAGCTTTCATCAGTCGCCTCGTCTGGCCACCGGGAAGAAAATATCCACCTACAATTAAAAGTGATTTTTTCGATTGGCGAAAAGCCTCTCTGTAACTATAAGTAATTTCATGTTTGTTTCTGACAAAGTCGTTTCTCCGTACTCTTATGGCCGTATCTTCTAGCAGAATTTTTTCTGATTCCCTTACTTTAAGGAGCTTTCTGGCCGAAATTCGCTTAAAATTCCACCCAATCCACCTTTTTCGACAAACAAACTGCAGTCTTCGGCTTATATCACCTCGCATAATAACTGCAAAATCGAGCCATGCTGTTGAGTCGGGTAAATCGTTATAATTATTCGAAATGTTTATGCCTCCAACAATTGAGGTAGTGCCATCAATGACAGTAATCTTATGATGCATTCGTCTCCCGATATGAAATCTTCCCTGAGAAAAAAAACGCCCGTATTTTCTGAACTGGATGCCTGCATTTCTAAGACTCTTGATAATTACATTGCTCATCGATTGTGAGCCATAAGCATCAACCAGTACAAATACCAGAACCCTCCTGTTCGCGGCACGAATTAAGGCTTCCGCAATCCTTTTGCCAGTCTCATCGGATGCAAATATATAGGTGTGGATATGTATTTCAACACTTGCAGAATCAATAAGTGCCTCAAGCCTTTCGAAATATTTTTCCCCACTCTCAATCCACTCCACAGAGTTTCGTAAGGTATAAGGCTGATTGAAAATCCGTACTCGCCTGATTGGTTTGTTAGTTGCCATAAAATCGATGGGAATATACCACTAACTTTTCTTATTATTTGTACGTATATAGTCTCACTTTGGCAGGTGTAAATTTATTTTTTAGCTACAAAAAAATATTACATTTGTATACTTTACTAGTTTACAAATCAGTATGAATTCCGACGATAAATTATTCACCCAGTTGCTATATCTGTTTTATTCTTCAGCAATGATGTCGATGGGTAAATTGAAGAATCCAGCATCAGATCAGGTTGAAAGAAATATGGAACAAGCCAAGCAATCGATAGATATTCTTGAATTAATAAGGACGAAGACAAAGAATAATCTTACCGAAGAGCAAAGCCGGACATTAGACAGTCTGTTGACGGATTTACGTCTTAATTTCGTCGACGAAAGTAATAAGGACCTCATCAAATCGTAGTAAAATATTAAAACATCCAATGGATTTACAAGACAATAAATCAGATTACCAGGAACAAGGCCCCAAGAAGGGCATCGTGATCATCGTGATCACCATTCTGCTTGGTACAAATGGATTATTGCTTTGGCAATTTTTTGATAAAAAGAACAGCCTGGATCTTGCCAACCAGACAATCGTTACAACGACTGCGGAGAAAGACGCATTACAAATGCAGCTTAATCAGTTTAAAGCAGAGTATGAGAAAATTAAATCAGAGAATGCCGGACTTCAAAACCAGCTTTCTGAAAAGGACGAGGAAATAAAGGCAAAAGTTCTGGAAATACAAAAGTTGATTCGCCTTGGTGGTCCGGCACAAATAGCAAGGGCAAAAGCAGAGTTGGCTAAGCTGAAGGAGATGAACGATGTCTATATCGCTAACATTGACTCACTGAATTTAGTGACACAGAAATTACAGCAGGAAAATCAGCATCTGTCTACCAACCTAAGTCAGGAAATGTCGAAGAACGAAAACCTCTCGGCCGAAAATTCCCGGTTGTTTTCGAAAGTTAGTGCAGGATCTGTGTTGAAGGCGCTTGATATTGTCACTGAAGGACTGCGATACAGAAGCAATGGTAAAACTGTATTGACAAACAAAGCTAAACAGGTTCAGAAAATCCGGACTCATTTTACTCTTGGTGAAAATAAAGTAATAGACAAGGGTCCTGTAGAGGTTTATGTAAGGGTTCTGGGGCCAGATGGCGGTGTAATGATATCTGCCGATAAAGAAACCTTTAAAGCCAATGGAAGGGATATGACGTATACTACAAAGGAGATCGTAGAATATAATAACAGCGATACACCTGTAGAAGTGATGCTTGCCAAGGGCTCACAGTTCCTTACAGGTAAATATAAGGTCGAGATTTATCATAATGGAATCCTTATCGGGAATTCAACTATCGACCTGAAGTAAACAGTTTTTATCAGAAGTAAGCTCTAAACTGAACGCCACCGGTATGTACAGGCGGTGAATCCTGAAGTTTTCTTCCGTCGTATGTCAGACTTAGCTGCATGGAATTATTTAAACTTCTCTGCATGGCTAATCCCCATGTCATGTTTTTACCATTCTTAAATCCTTCGAGCATTTCGTATGACAGGAAACTATCATCGGCTGAATTGTAATTAATATTTATAAGTGAAATCTTTGCTGTGATATTTCCTGCATTAACTGTCGCATATTTCATTTCCATCATAAACCTGTTACTGATTGATCGCTCATTAAGACTGCCCTTTGTATTTCTTTTATCGCCGTACTTATAAGAAGCGGCAAGACGAAAACTTGAACCTGGCTGGAAACTAAGTTTGGGTTCACTGCTGTTTGAGAAAATTGAATAATCACGACTTGAGAAAAAATCAGATTGGTTAATCCTGTCACCATTTTCGTAATTGATTGTAGCAAGAAAAGCGCGGGAAATATTCCAGCGTAGGTTTACTATTCTTGCTCGTTGTATCCTTGTCTCGAAGCCGTTTGACAGGAAGGCCTTGTTCCTGTTTTCCTGCCAGGTAAGATCGCATCCGAATACTGGACTAAGCCTGTTAAAGTATAGTGTGTTTCTGATATTGGATGTTGAAGAAATAAGCTGGGAGTCATTCAGGTTTTGATGAAAAGGATTTAAAGAAGAAAGTAAAGATTCTTCTTTTGTCTTTCTGTCGAGCCGAACTGAAAGTTGATTTGAGAATCGATATACGAGCGATTTATTATCAGAAGAACTACTTCTTGAACTTCCTGGAGTTATGGAGAATACTTCGTTAAACTGGTTACTTCGTGTGTCTACGTAATCATTTGTAGGCAGGTAAACACGCACATAATTCGCCTGATCCTGGAATGCCGCAATGGCAAATTCATTAAGGTCTTCAACATTATTATGATTGGCATCAATCCAGGTATAAACACCCTGACCATCATTTACCCGCAGGTAATAATATTCCTGTCTTCTTTCCTGGCCGGTACCTACTTCGTAATATGTGTTAAATGATATTGTCCCTTTCCATAGGTTTAAATTATGATCAATACGGTTGAGAATTGTTTTTGATGGTTGTTGTGTAGTCAAAATAGTGTCAGTGAC
>JANPNV010000049.1:0-4473 GCA_031427625.1 Bacteroidota bacterium | reverse complement strand
TAAAAAACATATCTGGTACCGGGAAGCCAATTTGTTAAACTTCCCGAATAAAAAATTCTTTCGTTATTTAATCCGCTTACATAAACTCTGTCATTACGCTTATTGTAAGTTGGAACTCCGGAATTAATATCAATAGAACTGTCGCTCAACAGAATGCCTGAAGAGTCATACATCCAACCGTGAATATTAATTGTGTCCCATGAACTTCCATTCCAATTCTCATTGGTCTCAGACAATTTCAATGTTTGTAAAGAATCATAGATTACTGAAAATCGGGAATTGTTACTCCAGCCATTTGCGGAACCTGTCTGTTTGAGAATTTGTATTATAGCGCCAGAAGTGTTAAAAGTTGTATCGTATTTTATCCAAAATCCATCCTGACACTGAAATGGAGTATTGTCAAATGGCACTGTTGATGACTTGTCACAAGTTGTTATAAATCCTGAATCTAAATCGAACGATTCCTTTTTAACTGAATATTCTATACCCGATCCCCAGGAAAAATCATAGTTGTGATAATAAAAAGTCAGCTTAGATGAGTCGGCGCAAAAAACAGTATTGGCTTTTGTTAAATTACATGAGAAAAGCAAAACCAGAAAAAGCAGCGGTAGAATTCTTTTCATGACATAATGTAAAATATAAAACTAAGCAATAAAGCCTTACAGTTAGCGACCTACGCCGTCGAATGATTTAGTCTGACAAATATATTTTGATATTGATTAAAATTCAGCATTCCCCGGTGTTCGTGGAAACGGAATTACATCTCTGATATTCGTTAGTCCTGTTACAAAAAGTATGAGGCGCTCGAAACCCAGTCCAAAACCGGCATGTTCGCAGGCACCATATTTACGTGTATCGAGATACCACCACATCTCCTTTTCATCGATATGCATTTCGCGCATGCGTGATACTAGTTTCTCATAGTTCTCTTCACGTTGCGAGCCGCCGATGATTTCACCAATCCATGGAAATAATATATCCATTGCCCGAACCGTTTTCCCATCTTCATTTTGCTTCATGTAAAATGCCTTGATAACTTTCGGGTAATCGGTTAGTATCACAGGACGCTTGAAATGCTCGACAAGATAATTTTCATGTTCCTTCTGCAAATCAGTTCCCCAGCTTACCGGGAATTCAAATTTTTTCGTCGACGCCATCAGAACATCAACGGCTTTTGTATAAGTAAGTCTTTCGAATGGCTGCGATACAACTGAACGAAGTCGTTCAAGTAATTCTTTGTCGTATAAATTATTCAGAAATTCAAGATCGTCGGCACAATTGTCGAGTGCATATTGAATAAGATATTTCAGAAAACTTTCGGCCAGATCCATGTTATCGTTGATATCATAGAAGGCCATCTCAGGTTCTATCATCCAAAACTCTGCAAGATGTCGCGGTGTATTGGAATTCTCGGCACGGAATGTAGGCCCGAACGTATAAATATTTCCAAGAGCCATTGCAGAAAGTTCACCTTCAAGTTGACCACTTACGGTAAGGTTCGTCGACTTTCCGAAAAAATCTTCTTTGAAATTGATCTTTCCATCATCCGTCTTAGGAAGATTCTGGAGATCGAGGGTTGTTACTCTGAACATTTCTCCTGCGCCTTCTGCATCAGAGCCCGTGATCACCGGAGAATGCAAATAGAAAAATCCTCTGTCGTTAAAAAATTTATGGACGGCAAAAGACATATGATGCCTGATTCTGAATACAGCACCAAACGTATTCGTCCGCGGACGGAGATGAGCAATCTCGCGAAGAAATTCCATGGAATGACCTTTCTTCTGAAGAGGAAATGTTTCATCGGCCTCGCCGACAACAACAATTGTATCGGCCTGAATTTCTACAGACTGCCCCTGCCCCTGCGACTTAACCAGTTTGCCTTTAGCAATAATGCATGCACCGGTAGTTACTTTCTTTAATAATTCCTCATCAAATTTTGAAATATCAGCAACAACCTGAATGGAATGTATAATAGATCCATCGTTTACTGCTATAAAGGCCACCTGTTTATTGCCTCGTTTGGTACGAACCCAACCCTTCACTTCTACATCTTTATCGTAGGCTGTTGAGTTAAGAAGCTCGATTATTCTTACGTGTTTCATAATATTTCAATAATTAATACGCTTATTGGCTTGTTTAGCTTTTGTGCAATATCCTGCAAAAAAACAAATATAAATCAGCTAATTAGATTTTTGTATTTTTAGCTAATATCTTTGCCACTCTATGGAAATCAGGCCCGGTGTCCTTTTACAAAATATAAATCAGCCAGAGGATCTCCGAAAGCTTAAAGAAGCTGATCTTCAACAAGTCAGTCAAGAGCTTCGGGACTTCATCATCGACATCGTATCCGTAAACGGAGGTCATTTTGGAGCCTCTTTAGGAGTAGTCGAACTTACCGTAGCCCTTCATTATGTCTTTAATACACCCTATGACCAGCTTGTTTGGGACGTCGGTCACCAGGCTTATGGCCATAAAATTCTGACCGGACGCAGAGACATCTTTTATACAAACAGAATTTACCGCGGACTTAGTGGTTTTCCCAAAAGAAGCGAAAGTGAATACGATACGTTTGGCGTTGGTCATTCTTCAACTTCTATTTCTGCTGCACTCGGAATGGCCGTCGCATCAAGATTAAAGGGTGAAGATGACAGAAAACACATAGCCGTAATCGGCGATGGTGCGATGACGGCCGGACTGGCATTCGAAGGACTGAATCATGCAGGTGTAGAAAATTCAAATCTGCTTGTCGTATTAAACGATAACTGCATGAGCATCGATCCAAATGTTGGAGCATTGAAAGAATACCTGACTGATATTACGACATCGCATACATATAATAAAGTCAAAGATGAATTGTGGAAACTTTTGGGAAAGATCAGCAAGTTCGGACCTAATGCACAGGACATTGCTTCTAAAATAGAGAATGCTGTAAAGACTACGCTTCTTAAACAGAGTAATCTTTTTGAATCACTACGCTTCCGGTACTTCGGTCCTGTCGATGGTCATGATGTGACAAGACTTGTGAAAGTAATGAATGACCTGAAAGATATTCCCGGTCCAAAGATTTTACATTGCCTTACAGTAAAAGGTAAAGGATATGATCTTGCGGAAAAAGATCAGACACGCTGGCATGCACCCGGATTGTTTGATAAGATAAGCGGAGAGATTTTTAAACCTGTAAACAAAGTTGCACAGCCGCCGAAATATCAGGATGTATTTGGTCATACCATTGTTGAACTTGCCGAATTAAATTCGAAAATTGTTGGGGTAACGCCTGCCATGCCTTCTGGCTGCTCGTTAAATATTATGATGAAGGCCATGCCCGATCGCGCTTTTGATGTCGGTATTGCTGAACAACATGCTGTAACATTTTCTGCCGGACTAGCCACACAGGGAATGATTCCATATTGCAATATCTATTCAACGTTTTTACAAAGAGGATACGATCAGGTTGTGCATGATGTGGCAATACAAAATCTGCATGTAATATTTTGTCTCGACAGAGGCGGGCTTGCGGGAGCTGACGGACCAACGCATCATGGAACATTCGACATTGCATTTATGCGTTGCATTCCGAATATGGTTATATCGGCGCCAATGAATGAACATGAGTTAAGAAACCTTATGTATACGGCTCAGCTTCCGGAAAACAAAGGACCGTTTTCAATTCGTTATCCTCGTGGCAATGGAGTATTGATTGACTGGCGTTGTCAGTTTCAGAAAATAGAAATCGGAAAAGGAAGAATAGTTCAGGAAGGTGAAGAAGTTGCTATCCTTACATTTGGACATCCGGGAAATTTTGCTGTCGACGCTTGTAACGATCTTAAATCAGATGGCTTTTTTCCGGCTCACTACGACATGCGATTTGTTAAACCGCTTGATGAAGAATTGCTCCATGAAGTTTTTTCGAAATTCAAAAAAATCATTACCGTTGAAGATGGCTGTCTGATGGGAGGATTTGGTTCTGCGATCGGAGAGTTTATGATGAATCACAATTATGCAGCAAACATTGTTCGTCTCGGCATCCCCGACCGCTTTATAGAACATGGTGAACAGAAAGAGTTGATTGCCGAATGTCACTTCGATGCAGCTGCGATAAAGAATGCAGTGAGGCAGTTGGTGGGTGAGTCGGTGGTAGCTTAAGAATCTCAATTAATCAAAAGTCCCGATGCTGGGAAGTCTTAGCACGACATACCTATTAACTTAAACGCTCCAACATCCGCTTGAGTGCGAGACTTCGTCCACGACGCAGCTTCGACGGATATCCATCCGTTGTATTTGTGCTGTGGATTTTAATCCACCATTAATTGCTCATCGTCTACTAATACGTTCCTGGTTGATTGATAATATACCTGTGGAATCTTTTTATTACGGATTAAAAAAATTAACACTTGAAGTTGTGATCACCGGAGGTGTTAAACAGATCACATCTATAACAGATGGAAGGTTGTAATAATTACGCGCTGAACTGTA
>JANPNV010000048.1:0-6920 GCA_031427625.1 Bacteroidota bacterium | reverse complement strand
AAGCTTGGAGGACTTTTAATGTTAAGTTCACTCATTGGAATATTTTATAAGTTCAATGAGCATGTGGCAATAATAATTGGCGTTGGATTAATGTTAACTATGGTTGTAATTTTATTGTATAGAGTGGAACGAGCCATTAATAAAAACTTTAATAATAAGTAGGTCTATTTTAATTTAACAAACGAATAAGCGGCTTTACCCCATAGCATGAAACTGATATGCATTTTTTGCTCACCCAAAAAATCACCCCAAAAAATTAATGAAGGAGTGTTTTCGCTAAACTGAATGAGCAAGGAAGGGAAATCAGTACAGAAAACTTCACTATATACATTTCAAAAGCCGTGAATTTTATATTTTTGAGAATTTAAGAAAGTCAATAAATAAAATGATGAACTTCGCAACAGGCGGAAAATCTAATCACAGGCAATTTTGAATTTTGAAGAACTATATAAGGAGCATAAGAACATGGTGTATAACCTTGCCTTGAATTATACACAAAGTATAGAAGATGCCCAGGAGATTACTCAGGATGTATTTGTTGCCGCTCATCAAAGTCTGGATTTATTTGAGGAGAAATCAAACATCGCAACATGGTTATATCGGATTACAGTAAATAAGAGTTTGGATTTTTTGAAGGCCAAAAAGAGAAAAAAACGTTTTGCTTTTTTTACGTCACTTTTTTTTGACGACAGCAATGACTTAAAACACAATCCACCGGAATTTAATCATCCGGGCTTTCAAATGGAACATAAGGAGGCATTGGAGAATTTGTTGAGGCAAATAAACCAATTGCCAGCTAATCAAAAAACAGCTTTGATACTGCATAAGCTAGAACAAAAATCGCAAGCTGAAGTAGCCAAAATAATGAACATCAGTCCTAAAGCAGTTGAATCGTTGATTCAACGAGCGAAAACAAATCTCTCAAAAAATATTTGATAGAGTACGAAGGATACCAAACAAAACATCGTCTAACACTAAAACAATTACAATGGATATTGATAATTTTAAATGGATTCAAAAAGTGGAAGCTCCACCTTTTCTTTTCACACGAATTCAACAGAAGATAGAAAGTGAAAAGTTAGAACGAATGCCTAATAAAATGGCAGTCATACTAAATTTTTGTATTGTAATTGTTCTCATAATAAATGTGATGGTTTTCATTGGATCGAAAACCAAATCAGTTTTCACTGAAAATTATGCACAATCGATACATCTAATATCCAACAACTCTCTCTACGAATGAAAAAAATAAAAATAATAAGCATAATTGCTATTTTTTTATTGGCAATAAACATTTTTTGGATTTTGTTTTTTATTTCTCATAAGCCACTACATGGCAGAGGTAATGATCCTAAAAAAGTGATTATAGAAAAACTTCATCTGGATGAACTACAAACGAAAGAATATGAAAAACTGATTGACGGACACAGGGAAAGCATTCGAAATTCGGAAAAGCATATTATGGAGTTGAAAAATCAACTGTATAAAACGTTGAAGGAAAGAGCCAATGTGAGCATGACAGATTCATTAATGACGGAAATTGGAAAAGCGCAAATAGAAATAGAGCATATTAACTACAATCATTTTCAGGATATAAAGCAACTTTGCAAGCCTGAGCAGCAAAATTATTTTAACGAATTGTGCAATGACATTGCAAAATTATTCGGACGTCCTTCGCCACCTGAAAATGAAAAGCATTAATTCTATAATCTTTTTACTATTGGGTTTAATCGGTTCTGTTTTTTCACAAACCGGAAAAATTCAACTTTCAATTACTCCAACTTTTGGTGTTAATGCTTTGCATGTAACAGATGCGGGATTTCAAACAAATGATTCTTCTATACTTCAAATTACTGAATTGAAATTTTACATTTCTAAAATTCAACTTTTAAAAAACGGCAAAGTTGTTATAGAAGAAATGAACAGTTTTCATTTAGTAGATGCCGCTAATGAAAAGCCATTCAGCGTCTCGATTGATAACAGACAAAATATTCCATTTGATGAATTGAGGATCAATTTGGGAATAGATAGTGCAACCAATGTGTCAGGTGCCATGGGCGGGGATCTTGACCCAACTAAAGGAATGTACTGGACATGGCAAAGTGGTTACATCAATTTTAAGTTAGAAGGGAAATGCAATGTTTGCCAAATACGAAACAAGGAGTTTACATTTCATTTGGGCGGTTATCAGCAGCCGTTTTATGCTTTGCAAATGTTATCGTTTCCGCTTAAAAATACAAATAAGATAAATTTGATAGTAGATGCTAAGAAAATATTACATCAAATAGACTTAGAAAAAATAAATCAAATAATGTCACCAAGCCATGAGGCAGTTTTATTGTCCAAAGTTGTGGCTGATGCAATTACAGTTTCAGAAAAGTGAAAATAAAGTTCTACATATTCTCATTGCTTTGTTTTGCAATAGTTGCATTTCGTTCTGCGGATGATGCATTGATGATAGTGCCATCAAACTTTCCAAAACCAGTGTATGAATTTTCAAAAAATCCTTTGTCTGAAAATAAAATTCAGTTAGGCAGAGCCTTATTTTACGATCCCATTCTTTCTCGTAACAACATGATTTCATGTGCCAGTTGTCATTCGCAGTTTTCGGCGTTTACGCATGTTGATCATGCTTTAAGTCATGGTATTGAAGACAAAATCGGTTTTCGTAATTCGCCTGCAATAATGAATTTAGCCTGGCAAAAAACATTTATGAGAGACGGCGCCGTCAATCATCTAGATGTGCAGGCATTGTCTCCCATAAGTAATCCTGTGGAGATGGATATGAATATTTCACAAGTAGTTTCAAGATTGCAAGGTAGCAAGCTCTATCCAAAATTATTTTACAAAGCATTTGGTGATTCTATTGTTACAGGAGAACATACGTTGAAAGCAATTTCACAATTTATGCTCACATTGGTTTCTTGTAACTCAAAATATGACAGTGTAATGCGAAAGCAGTCGGTCTTTAGTGAGCAAGAAAATAATGGCTACAAGTTATTCAGGAAAAACTGTTCATCGTGTCATACAGAGCCTCTTTTTACTAATGATGATTTCAGAAACAATGGATTAACAGTAGATACAACATTGAAAGATTATGGAAGATACAGAGTTACCAATAACCCATCAGATTCGTTACTGTTCAAAGTTCCAACACTACGCAATATTGAATTTTCTTATCCCTACATGCATGATGGTAGATTTAAAAAATTGTCTCAGGTTTTGAATCATTATACCGATGGAATTGAAAAAACCAAAACACTATCATCAGAACTTCAAAATTCCATCCAACTAACGTCGAATGAAAAGATTGACATCGTAGCTTTTTTACTAACGCTATCCGATAAGTCTTTTCTCTTCAATCCAAACTATTTTTATCCCAAAGAAAAAGTTTCGCGGGCAGCGAAGGATTATTAATAAGTAGTCGTCTAACACATTTATAACATTAATACATATGACAAAAAAAATTCTTTTCGTATCTCTTTTATTAGGAAGTATTATGTGCAAAGCACAATACAACAATCTGTGGATCCCGGATACATTATCGGGCACAAATTTCAACCTAAATTTAGTTGACACGTTTGCGCAGCTAAGACCAGGCAATCAAACAATAACAGCGGGAGTGAATAATAAATTCTGGGGACCAACCTTATTTTTTAATCAAGGAGATACGGTTCATATGAATGTGCACAGTTTTTTAAATGATTCCACCACTATTCACTGGCATGGAATGCACTTGCCGGCTGTGATGGATGGTGGCCCGCATCAGGTAATTCCTCCGGGAACTATCTGGCAACCTTACTGGAAGGTAACCAATAATGCCGCTACTTATTGGTATCATCCGCATTTGCACAATATGACAATGGAGCATCTTACCAAAGGACTTGGCGGATTTATTATCGTGAGAGATCCGATAGAAGCGGCATTAACATTACCGCGAACTTATGGTGTTGATGATTTTCCAATCGTCCTTACCAGCAGAGGTTACAATGTGACAAATCAATTTACGATTACAAATAATATAAATATTAGTGAGTATGGAGACTACATGTTAACCAATGGAACTCCCAATGCACAAGTAAGTTTACCCAACCAATATGTGCGTTTGCGAATTTTGAATGCAGAAATTGAACGCGGATATAATTTAGGTTTTAGCGACAACAGAACTTTTTATGTTATTACAAATGATGGTGGATTATTAAACGCACCTGTTGCTGTTACAAGAGTGAAACTGATGGTGGGAGAACGCATTGAAATATTAGTTAATCTCGGAACTAACAATGTAGGAGACACTTTAAATTTAAAGGCATTTAATGCAGGGCTGGCATTTGGTTTCCCTGGTGCAGAGCCACAGCAAAGCGGATTAAACGGAAGTTTATTAAATAATCATGACTTTACCGTTTTGCATATCAATGTTGCAGCAGCAACTGCAAATCCGGTTACAACAATGCCAGCAACACTGGCAAATAATATTTATTGGACTGCTTCAAATGCAACGGTTAATAGAACGATAACAGTTACGCCGGGTTCAGGAGTTGGTCTTGCTGAATTTGCTTTTGATAATGCAGCTTTTGCATTAAACACTATTAATAAAACGGTAAACATAAATACGATTGAAAAATGGACTATTGTAAACAGTAACATTTTTAGTCATGCTTTTCACATTCACGATGTGCAGTTTAAAATTGTGGCAAGGAATGGAAATGCAAGTGCAGTCGGAGATTATGAATCAGGTTGGAAGGATGATGTGTATTTACCGAAGGGAGAATCAGTTTCGTTTGTAACAAAGTTTGAAGATTATTCGGATTCCATTCACCCTTTCATGTATCACTGTCATTTCTCAAATCATGAAGATGGAGGTATGATGGGGCAATTTGTTGTTACCGGAAATACAACAGGTATTAATGAGCAACAAACGAAACATAAGGACTTCTCTCTCTATCCAAATCCTGCAAACAATAAATTATTCATCGCTTTTGACGACCCAACTATGCAGGCATATTACATAAAAATAACCAATGCTTCAGGCAGAACTATTTTTATGCTTCCACGACCTCAATTGCAGAATGGAATTGAAATAAGCAATTTATCAGCAGGTATTTATTTTTTACAACTTACGGATGAGAAAACCAAAATGACAGTTACAAAAACATTTATAAAAGAATGAAAAATAAATTTGTCAAGTCTTATTTAATAATTAGAGCTACCATAGTCGCAGTCATTTTTTCAATACAGGGTTTCTGTAATGAACCAAAAGCAGTTATTGGAAGTACTATTTCCGATTTCGGTTTAAAAAATGTTGATGAAAATATTATTTCACTTTCCGATTATAAAAATGCCAAAGGATTTATTGTTGTTTTCACTTGCAACCATTGTCCATTTGCAAAATTGTATTCTAAGCGATTGATTGATCTAAATAATAAATACAGTGTGTTAAATGTTCCATTAATTGCTATAAACAGCATGGATTCTCTGGCGTATGAGGATGAGAGTTTTAATAAAATGAAATTAAAAGCTAAAACGGATTCATTCAATTTTCCTTATTTGCATGATGACTTTCAAAACGTTGGGAAAACATTTGCAGCTGAACATACACCTATGGCGTATATTATTTGGAATGAAAACAATCAATGGATAGTAAAATATAAAGGATCAATAGACGATAATGGTGAAAATCCGGAAAAAGCAACTTCCTTCATTGGAAATGCAGTGGATGAATTACTTCAAAACAAATCCGTTTCAAATCCTGTAACCGAATCATTTGGATGTAAAATATTTTACCGGAAATAAACTGGTATTTAATTTTTTAGAGTGAAAATAATATTCATAGAAAAAGCGAAGGATTTTAAAATATAAATCATCTAATACGCAATCAATTCAATTATCAAAAAATAAAACAATGACAAAAAAAATTCTCTTGCTGTTCCTTCTTCTTGGAAGTATTATGTGCAAAGCACAATTAAATCCTGCAATCACTTCCTATCTGCAGAATACAACAACCACAGGAACCTATTATGTTTCGGGAAATTCAACAGCACAATCAAACGGCATTTTGGTAAACTGCCAGCTGGTTGAATATTCTGCTAACAATGTTTATGTACATACTACCGGTGTGCCGGCATATCCAACAGGTCCTTTTTTAGATGGTAATCCATCAAATGCTACAAATCAAAATGCCATTTTTAAATTCCCATTATCACCAGTTCAAAATACAGGAACTGCAACATCCACAACGGGAGGAAACATTGGCGTATTCATAAACGGAGTTGCATTGTTTGATTATAGAGACGGAGTTGCCTGGAATGCAACTACAAATGCATTATGTGGTGGTCCGGGTAATCCAACTTGTCCCGGAGGAATGGGCTCTGCTCAAGATTGGAACAGAGATGCTATACGTGCAGAAAGACCAGGATTTGATTGCTCCAAAGCTCATCCTGCCATGGGAAATTATCATCATCACCAGAATCCTTCTGCTTTTAAACTGGACCTGAATGTGATTTCAACTATTTGCAATTTATATGATGCTGATGGATTATATGCCATTGACAGCACACAACACTCTCCTCTTATTGGTTTTGCATATGACGGTTTTCCAATTTATGGTTCGTATGGCTACGCTGACACAAATGGAACAGGTGGAATTGTAAGAATAAAATCAAGTTATCAGTTAAGAAATATTACTGTAAGAAATACTAGCCCTACAGGAGCATCTGTATCAAACGGCGCGCCTATTAATACGACCTATCCATTAGGTTATTTCAGAGAAGATTATGAATACATCGCTCATCCAGGACAAAAAGATTATTTAGATGAACATAACGGAAGATTTTGTGTAACACCTGAATATCCGAACGGCATCTACTGCTATTTTGCTACTGTTGATGCAAATTGGAATTCTGTATATCCTTATGTGGTAGGAC
>JANPNV010000047.1:0-4564 GCA_031427625.1 Bacteroidota bacterium | reverse complement strand
ATCTGTTAATTTTACTACTTCAGCGGTGTTCATTTTTGCCTCCTATTTAAAAATTAGTTAACACTTATAAAAAAATCGAGTACAAAGGTTGTCAAACTCAATTTTGATATCAAAGTTTTAGGCGGGGAATTATGAACAGGTGGTGGGGAAAGTATGAACCGGTTTTTTAAGGAATGTTCGATTGAGGTTGATTTTGAATGAAATGGCTAGATAAGTTTTTTAGAGGGTGCGGTTTTCAACATAAAAGGGTTTTACCGGTATCGCAAATTTTATTTTTATCCAGTCCACAAAGGATGGAAGGTGAATTGCCTTTCTTATATGATTTAATTTGTTTCACAAAAAAGCCATTTCATCGAATGAACATTCGGTAAAATGGCTGATAATATTAATAAAGAAATAGAAGCGTTATTCAACTGGTTGCGGAACGATTCGTAGATAAGGTTTAACAGTTTTAAAGCCTTGAGGATATTTTTCTTTCGCTTCTGCATCACTTACAGAAGCAACAATGATTACATCTTCACCATTTTTCCAATTTGCAGGTGTAGCTATTTTATGTTTTGCAGTAAGCTGCATGGAATCAAGCACACGAAGTATCTCATGAAAGTTACGACCAGTAGTCATTGGATAAGTCAGTTGCAGTTTAATTTTTTTATCGGGCGCTATTACGAATACACTTCGGACAGTTTGATTAGTAACCGCTGTTCTTCCGTCAGAAGATCCTGCTTCTTCCGATGGAAGCATGTCATATAATTTTGCAATTGATAAAGTCGGATCGCCGATCATCGGATAATTAATTTTTGCTCCTTGAGTTTCCTCAATGTCTTTTTCCCATTTAACATGACTTTCTACAGGATCAACACTTAAGCCGATGACCTTGCAATTTCTTTTCTTGAACTCAGGTTCAAGTTTTGCCATTGATCCAAGTTCTGTTGTGCAAACGGGAGTAAAGTCTTTTGGATGTGAAAAGAGAATAGCCCATCCATCTCCGATCCAATCGTGGAATTTAATTGGGCCTTTAGTTGTTTCTGCTAGGAAATCGGGTGCGGTGTCGTTTAGTCTGATGCTCATGTGGGTTAAGTTTTAAAATGTTTTAAAGGATAAAAGTAGAATGAGAAAATGGCTTTTGCAAAGGGGGATTAATAATTTTTGTTGGTCATGTTTCAAATCGTATTCATAGATCTTGAATTAGAAAAATAAGACTTTGATGGCTTTCTGGCTATATATTTATTAGAATAGCTCGTTAAAGGGTTTTATATAAATGGAGGAATCTCTTAAGTAACAGAAACTTATTTCATTACCTTAGCTTTGACCCGTAAAAGTCACTTTTAAATATTTTTATTATTAACAAATGAAAATCCGTTACCACTTAATTTTTCTGCTATTTTTCACCATTCTCTTATCAAAAAACTCATTTGGTTGGTGTGAAGATTCCGTTCGCATTGTTGTTGAAAGATATTGCGATCTGTGTGAACCAAGATATGAGACGATTTTCTATTATGACAGTATAGGTCAGCTAGAGAATGAAACATACCTGAAATGGGATGGTATTGCAATGGTAAATACTGGCAGAAATTTATATAGAGTTTCCAGTGATTCACTTATTCGTGAAGTAGAGGGTGACGAATGGATAAATGGAGCCTGGAAGATTAGTCACCTGAACCGAACAATTTTCAATAATCATGGATTAATAATAGAGTCTTTGGATTCAAATGCGTATTGGGTAAACCGATATCAATATATTCGCGATGCTTCTGATAATATTATTGAAAACATACGTCAGCATTGGAATGGCAACCAATGGATAAATGACAATAAATATTTTGCCTGGTTTGATGCACAGTCGAGAGATACTTTTTTTCTTGCTCAAACGGGCGACAGTCTATCATGGATTGATAATTATAAAGTCACCATACATTATGATATTTTCGGTAATCAGACATTATATTTATCACAAAATTGGGATGGTACACAATGGCTAAATGGCAATAGAACCACTTCGGGATTTATCGGACCGGGCATTGATACATTGATTATTCAGCAGTATGGAAATGGCCTTAATTGGATAAACGCTTCTTTGCATCAAACAGTATTTGATACTCTTATGAACAAAATTTATGTTCTCGATCAACGAGGCAATAATACGCTTTGGGAAAATTCGCGACAGCAATTCAATAGCTATCATGATACATTGATTGATACAGACCTGAAACAGTACTGGGATCCAACAACAATGGCATGGGTAAATGATAAGAAGACAATTTATACCCACGATTCTTTCGATCGTATTACAGAAGAACTTTTACAGGGTTGGCAGAATTCGGCTTGGGCAGATAGTGTGTTGTACTTGTATTATTATCTGCCAAACGGAAGAATAGATTATGGGACTCAAAATTTTTGGGATGGGACTTCGTGGAATTACGCTTGTAATTTAACGCCATATTATGATTTGTCGGGCAACCTGATTTATTTGCGTAACAGTTGTGATTTTTGGGGTTGCACAAGTAGCACAGATGATTCTACGTTTGATACGAATGGAGTTCTCATTCATAGGGAATATACATACACAAGTTGCGGTGGAGGTACCGACTATGATTATTATGATTACTATTATAATCTTGCTTCAGGTGATTCGGCAATTTGTGATTCGGGCATTGCAACAATTTCAGTGGCCAGTTGTCCGGGATATAATTATTTGTGGAGCACAGGAGAAACTACTCCTTCTATTACCGTTAGTGATTCAGGATCGTATACTGTTCAGATCATGGATTCACTCGGCAATCAGATCTATACTCAGCCTTTTCAGGTGTATGCACAAAGTTCTGCATCTGCAACACATGCACCCGATAGTGTGATTAACATTTGCGGACATGCCTGTCCGGTAATTATTGAACCGTTGCTTGCATTTGCAAACTATCAATGGATTTACAATGACAGCATACCTGTTTCCTCTCAGCAGAATTATCCAAATCAATTAGTATTAAATGGTGCAGTCTTGCAATCGGGAAGTTACCGAGTAATTGTTTCGTCCCCTTGTGGCATAGACACATCATCGGCATCGATTGTGAATTTTGATACATTGGTTCCTTCAACACATATTTCAGCATTGGGCGATACTACTTTTTGCAAATGGAGAAACGTTACTCTTTCTTCTGATTCGGTTTTTGATTTTTACAGATGGTCACCTGCAAGTCAAACCACGAGCGACATTGTTGTGACTCACTCAGGTTATTATACATTATATGCATGGAATAATCCGAATTGTCAGTTTGTAAGTAATGTCATTCATGTTTACGTATACGATTCATTGAATGCAAACATCTATGCACCTAATGGAACGACTTTTTGTACCGGCGGATCCGCATCTCTGGCTATTAATCCGGTTCCGATTGTAGAATGGAGTACGGGAGAATCTACATTAATGATTAATGTTTATAACTCGGGCGCATATTATGCTATATTAAAAGACACATCAGGATGTTTCGATACTACCAATGTAATTACCATGAATGCTGTCCCGCTTCCTGTTGTTTCTCTTGGTATTGACACGACAATTTGCAACAATGCATCAATTATTCTTGATGCAGGAAATGGTTTTTCGAACTACCTCTGGCAGGATAGCAGCAATGCTCAAACATTTCTAGCCTCAACAAGCTCTGCAGGAATTGACACAGGGTTTTATTCAGTCACTGTTACAACAGGCATCGGTTGTCGGGGAAGCGATTCGATTGAAGTGATATTTGACATTTGTTCGGGTGTAAGTTCCATTGATCGGGAAAATGAATTTAGCATTTATCCGAATCCGACGAGCAATTCCTTCACAATAAAAAATTATTCATCAAGCCGGAAATCAGTACTGCAGATTTTGAATGTGGTTGGGGAGGTTGTTTACTCTGAAATTCTTTTCGGAGAAAGGGAGTATTTAATTCGGGCTGGGCTTTCGCCGGGGATTTATTTTGTGATAATGACTGATGAGGGCAGAAGCAAACCTCTGAAATTGGTTATTAAATAAAATCACATTCCATATTTTTCGCTTCTGAATGATTTCCTTTTTTTAGAATAAAATGGAATTAATTAATTCCTATTGCTTCACAAGTTTTAGCGCCTTCATATTTCCCGTTGATGCAAGCCGACAGAAATATATTCCCCTAGTAAGTTCAGATAAATCAACTGAAATTTTATTTTTTCCTTTCTGAAGTTCTTGTAACGGAATTGTTAGGATAGTCCGTCCGGTTACTTCATAAATAGTTATTGAACTATTTTTTGCGTCCGATAAAATGAAAGATAAAGTGATGGAAGATTGAAATGGATTCGGAAAAAGAGAAAACTCCGTTGCATCGACTTCGTTAATTCCTGTGCCGATATTGTCGTCATAATTAAATTTAGCGACGATCAGATTTGGGTCAAGGCAGCATGGAATGTATATTATATTATCCCATGGTGCAGAACTTTGAGCAGTGCCGGTAAAATAAAACGTGCTGTCGTTTGCAAAGGCAAGTCCGGAGCCAACATCGTTGGAACCGCCACCCATAATTTTTGCATAGGTGATGAGACCATTGCTGTCGTA
>JANPNV010000046.1:0-3190 GCA_031427625.1 Bacteroidota bacterium | reverse complement strand
GCATATTTCGGTGAAAGAATTTCCCGATTTAAAAAATTGCCTTAAATTGACACCGTTCCCCATTGAAAAAACTGATAAACATATCGCTCCTTGTCGTAATCCTGTTTCAGGCAGGCGGACTGTTATTCGTATTTCAAGCCGAACAGTTTTACGTTCAGTATAGGATGCAGGAAAAACTTTCATCGTCTTCTTCTGATTTTGAAAATATTACTCTTCCTCTTTCCCAATATCAAAAATCCATTGTCGGTCGGAATGAAATTGTCGTTGCCGGTAAACGATATGATGTAAAATCAATTTCGATAATTGATGAAATGGTTACGATTACAGCCATTCATGATACTGAAGAAGAAAATGTAATTTCTCTCATCGGCAAAACACTTAATTCCGATAAAGAAAAAATTCCAAACTGTTTTTTAAAACTGATGAGTTTGATTTATGCATCATCATCGGTTGACGATAATTATTCATCAACAGAAGACAAATTACCGGTTTCTATTTTTATTGCAAACGGCATTCTGTCCCCGCAAATGGAAATTCTCTCTCCTCCGCCACAAGCGTAATTTGCTATCACTTTAGGAATTCATTTTTCAGCATCGGATATTCTCTGTGAATAATCCACTTTATGTCTGTAAAAAATGCGAGAGAAGTATTTTCAGTTTCAAATAATAATCAAAATTAAAGATGAAATTATCCCTACAAATAATTCTGTCAATGCTCATGCTTATTCCCGGAAAAGGATTTTCCCAGGAGGCAGTTGATACGACAAAAAATAAAACCATCAGTCTCGATGAAGTAATCATATCGGTAAACAAAGAGGAAGAGACAAAGCGAGACGTAGCGCAACAGGTACAGATTATCAATGCAAATCAAATTGAAAATCTGCAATCACAAAGTACGGCCGACCTGATTTCGCAAAGCGGAAGTGTATTCGTTCAGAAAAGTCAGTCGGGTGGGGGAAGCCCCGTTATAAGAGGCTTCGAAGCAAGCAGGATTTTACTCGTCATTGATGGCGTAAGAATGAATAACATTATCTACCGCTCAGGTCATCTTCAAAACATCATTACACTCGACAATTCCATTCTCGATAGGGCCGAAGTTTTGTTCGGGCCTTCGTCAACCATCTATGGCAGCGACGCCCTCGGCGGAGTCATTCACTTTTACACGAAGAAGCCACTCTTCGCTCCAATTGGTGAAAAGGGGAATTACAAGGTGAATGCTTTTTCCCGTTACGGAAGTGCAAACGAAGAATTGACCGAACACGTAGATGTAAATGCCGGAAGTCACACCATTGCTTTGCTCACTTCATTTACTTTTTCCAGGTTCCATGATTTAAGAGGCGGAGAAAATCAGAATCCGTTTTACCCAACATCGTATGGTGAGAAACCCTATTATGTAAAGCGAATTAACGGAGTCGATTCACTTGTAAAAAACAGCGATCGCTTTCTTCAGGTTCAAAGCGGTTTTTCACAATATGATTTCCTGGAAAAAATTTCTGTCAGGCAGGGAAGTCATATCGTGCACGGACTGAATTTTCAATATTCAACATCGTCCGACGTGCCGAGGTATGACAGACTCACCGATCCTTCAGGCAACGGTTTAAAGTATGCCGAATGGTATTATGGTCCGCAGAAGAGATTACTTGCGGCTTACGATCTGAATGATCTGAATCCTGCATTGGGATTGGAATCGATTCATGCTTCGATAAACTTTCAGAATGTAGAAGAAAGTCGCCATACACGCAGATTCGGAAATTCTAATCTTCAACACAGAACGGAAAAGGTGAATGTAATAGGTGCCGATGTTGATTTGAAAAAAACAATCAGGCAACACGATCTTCGATTCGGAATCGATGGACAATACAATACATTAAAATCGACTGCGAATTCGGAAGACATAAACACAGGCATGCGTTCACCTTTGGATACGCGGTATCCTGATGGCGATAATAGCATGACAAATGCTGCAATATATTTTTCGCATACGTGGAAAATCACAAATGTGTTGACTCTGACGGATGGTTTCAGGATTGGTATCTCATCGCTGAAATCGACAATAAGCGATACGTCATTTTTTCATCTGCCATACACAAAAGCAAAGCAGAACAATGCAGTTTATTCAGGAAGTATTGGATTAATTCATTCTCCTTCCGACGATTTAAAGCTATCAATATTATTGTCGACTGGTTTTCGTGCTCCGAATGTGGATGACCTGAGTAAGATTTTCGAATCGGCTCCCGGCGCAGTTATCGTTCCTAATAAAGATCTGAAACCGGAGAAGACGATCAACACGGAGATCGGTCTTGCGAAAATATTTAACGGACGAACGAGTTGGGAGAATTCCGTTTACTATACGAGTTTTGTGGATGCAATTGTAACGGATCAATTTACATTCAACGGAATGGATTCGGTAAGTTATGATGGTTCGATGAGTCGTGTGTATGCGAATCAGAATAAGGGTAAGGCATATATATTTGGTTTTAGTTCGAATGTACGATCCAAATGGTCGGAGAATTTTGAATTTTCATTTGGAGCGACATATACATATGGAAGAATTAAAACGGATAGTGTCGATTATCCGCTCGATCACATTCCTCCGTTCATGATGCGCATGCAGCTTACTTATAATTATAAAAATTTCGGAAGCGATTTTTTTGTGAATTATAATGGATGGAAAAATATTAAAGATTACTACCTGAACGGAGAGGATAATGAGCAGTATGCAACGGCGAAGGGAATGCCTGCATGGCTAACGATGAACATGAGAGTGTCTTATAAGGTTCATAAATTAATTACGGTCCAGGCCGGAGTTGATAACATATTGGACATGCAATACAGAACTTTTGCAAGTGGAATTAATGCAGGGGGAAGAAATTATATTGCTTGTGTAAGATTTCATTTTTAAACTCTCTGCGAAATTTGAGAAAGGCTTAGTGAAAAATATGTCGATGAGAATACTGGGAAATATTTATTGATTACTTGGCGCCCACCTGCGGATAGCAGGCAGGAGCTAAGAAATCACCCGACAGGGCCCTTATTATTGGGAAAATCTATTTTTTTACAATAAAGTATAGTCTTGTTTGGAGAATTCTTGAATGAATAATTAATATGATTTTTAGTAGAGATTGATAAATGTTCAAAACTTTTTAAAGGCAGATCAAAAAATATTCTACATTAGATTAAATTTTTAAAAC
>JANPNV010000045.1:0-3773 GCA_031427625.1 Bacteroidota bacterium | reverse complement strand
ATCGAGACTTGGAAAAATTGTAAAAAGAGATATAACAAAAAGTCGGCAGCATTTTTTAAAACTAACCTTCCCTGCAACGTACAGACTACTGATTGATGCCGATATAACTGATGATTATACAATGGGATTTTCGGGTGAAGTCGGATTCAGAGCCGGCATATGTACTCCCTATTATTTTTACGATCTTGAAAGAGAAACAGAAACCCGTCTTCAGATTCATCCATTTGCAGTAATGGATGCTACTCTCAGATACTATATGAAGATCAGACCTGCAGAGGTGATGAGTTATGTAGGGCCACTCATAAAAGAGATTAAAGCAGTTGACGGTGAGTTTATAATAATCTGGCACAATGAATCCCTGAGTGATCGTAAACCTTGGGAAGGATGGAAGGGCGTTTACGAAGAAATCATTAAAGCAGCGGTTTGATACGTTATCTGAAAAATACTGAAATTGATAAACTGAAATGGGATAAATGTATTCATGACTCCTTGCATGGAATTATTTATTCACTTAGCTGGTATCTTGATATTGTCTCACCTGGCTGGGAAGGACTTGTTGAAGGTGATTATCAATCAGTATTTCCTTTTACTCACAGAAAAAAGGCAGGATTTAATTACCTGTACCAACCACATTTTACACAACAACTGGGGCTGTATGGCAGAAATCAAATTTCCAGTGAAAAACTTTTTGAATTTATTTCGTCAATTCCTGATAAATTTCTTTTGATCGAGATCCAACTTAATTATAAAAACAATTACATCCCTGTTAAAGATTTCAGAATAGAACCGAAAAGAACTTTTCACTTAAATCTTTCTGAGGATATTGAAAAAATAAAAACCGAATATTCAGAGAACCTAAAACGAAATATCAAAAAAGCTGGTAAATCAAATCTGAAGATAATAAAGAACATTGCCCCTTCCGAAGTCATTGATTTATTCAGGTTGAACAGAGGCAAAGATATTGGTCAGTTAAAAGAAAGTGATTATAAAAACCTTAATTCAATTTATATGTCGGCCGGTAAAAAAGATTTGCTTGATTGCAGGGGAATATTTAACGATAAAGATCAGCTAATCGCAGGAGCAGCATTTTTAAAATCAATGCATTCGCATATATTTCACTTTTCCGGGTTAAGCGATGATGGAAGAGAATCCGGTGCCATGTCCTACTTAATCGATTCATATATAAGCGATCATGCATCTTCAGACTCAATTCTCGATTTTGAAGGATCCATGGATGAACAACTTGCCCGATTTTATAAAAGTTTCGGTTCGAAGGAAATTGTATATTTACAAATCCTGAAAAATAAACTGCCACTTTTTATCCGTTGGCTTAAATAGTATTGATTCTATGGTGAACGATCTCAGCTTAAATAATTCCCTTGTCAACCAGTTCGTATCTGAATTACGCGATGTGCAAATTCAAAAAGACAGAATGCGATTTAGAAAAAATCTCGAACGTCTGGGAGAAATATTTGCTTATGAGATAAGTAAGACTCTGATTTTTGAAAACAGGGAGATAGTAACTCCACTTGGTATTGCAACAGTACCCGTTTTAAAAGAGCAGCCGGTAATCGGAACAATTCTTCGTGCAGGATTGCCACTTCATTATGGTTTATTAAACTATTTCGATCAGGCTGACAATGCATTTATCAGCGCATATAGAAAGCATCATAAGGATGGATCATTTGATATTAAATTAGAATATCTGGGAAGCCCCGAATTACATAACCGTGAATTAATCCTTTGCGATCCCATGCTTGCAACTGGTTCGTCAATTGTTATGACATATAAGGCACTAATTGTAAGAGGAACACCGAAACATACTCATATCGTTTGCGCACTTGCAAGCACAATCGGAATAGAATATGTCAAAAGGAATCTTCCGGCAAACATCACAATCTGGTCTGCTGCCATCGATGAGGAATTGACAGCACAGTCATATATTGTCCCCGGTCTCGGTGATGCCGGCGATCTTGCTTTCGGGACTAAAATATAATCTAATCACTTTTTTTCTTTCGCTGCTTGAACGAGTTCTTAAAAATACTTACTCTTATTCTGATTAGCAGCGTCAAGTTTGCCTTCGGTCCGTCATTCGCATATATGAATGAGAACTACGACTTCACCTGGCTCGAAACAAATTTCTATGCTATTATGGGAGGAATGATAGGTGTAACCATATTTATGCACATCAGTGAATGGATTATAAAAATGTGGGATAAAATCAGGACTTATTATTTTAAAAGCAGAAAAAAAAGAGTCGAAGTGTTTTCAGAACCAGTTGCTGATACCGACGACAGAATTGAAATACATTATCAGTACATTGAAAGATCCGTTCCACAAAAAAGAATTTTTTCTAAACGCTCACGCAGAATGGTTCGTATCTGGAAAAAATACGGCCTTGTTGGCCTCGCTGCTTTAACTCCTGTTATTTTCTCCATTCCTATCGGAACCTTCTTTATGAGCCGCCTGGAGAAAAACAGAAATAAAATTTTATTATACATGTTCATCTCCATTACATGCTGGTCATTGGTACTCACAACTTTTTTCCAGTTAACGCATGTCCGAACATTGCAGGAAATTATTAAATGAAAACATATAGACATATATTTTTTGATCTCGATAATACACTCTGGGACTTTAACCGAAATTCGGCGGAAGTACTGGAAGAACTTTATCATAAATATAATCTTACCGATCTGGGCGTACCTTCCTTCGAAATATTTCTGGACAAATACAAAATCAGAAATGAAATGATGTGGGAACAATACCGGCTTGGTAAGATTGACAAAGTAACATTAAGGGATAATCGTTTTTCTATGACCTTCTGGGATCTTGGACTAGATTCAGAACTTGCACCATTGGGATTATCACAAGAATATATTCGTATCAGTCCAACTAAAAATTATTTGTTTCCACATGCTCATGAGGTACTCGCCTATCTGGGTGAAAAATATAAACTGCATATTATTACCAATGGCTTTGAAGAAGCTCAACACATTAAAATGAAATCGGCTGATCTTACCAAATATTTCTCGAATATCATCATCAGCGAACATACAGGCTTCAGAAAACCTGACGTGCGGATTTTTCATTATTCTGCCGAAGGCGCGAAGGCAACTTCTGATGAATGCGTAATGATTGGCGATGGACTTTTAGTCGACATAATTGGTGCAAGAGATGCAGGCTGGGATACCGTTTATTTCAATCCCGAAAAAATTCCACATACAGAAAATCCAACTTATGAGATAAGCTCATTGGATAGCCTGATAAAGTTGTTATAAAATATTCAATAAGACTTATTTATTCTTCAATAAGCCTTCTTCATTCTTCAATAAAAAAGCCCCTCATTGCTGAAGGGCGTTTAAATTTTAAAGTCTTTCTATTACTTAGAGTCTGACTTGCTTTCTTTTGCATCGGAAGCTTCTGCTTTACCATGATCATGATTGCAAGCTTTTGTGCTGGCGCTTCCTGCTTTTGCACAAGCGGCCTTTTGTTCAGCTGTACAAGTCTTTGCATTCTTGTTTTTGCAACAAGCAGCATTAGCTTTTGCGCAGCATGATTTTACGGCTGGCGCACTTGCATCATCTTTAGCAGTTACTGAAGCTTCTTTTTTTGTTTCAGCAGCAGCTTTTTGCGGTGCCTGAGCAATAGCCGTAACCGAAAGGAAGGCAGTCAACGAGAGGAGGGCAAATAATTTTTTCATTGGATATATTGGGTTTTAGATTTTTCTTTGATGCAAATATAGCTTTTTTCATCCGGAAAGTATAGCGAAT
>JANPNV010000044.1:0-34499 GCA_031427625.1 Bacteroidota bacterium | reverse complement strand
GCCTTTAGCTTATAAACTCCGCCATTTGAATCCACTGACTCAGAAGCCTTAAAATCAATCGTTAATTTGTAGGATGTACCTCCTTGCAGATGATTGTCAAATTTAATTTTCAATTTATCCAGATCGGATGCATCAAGAACTAACGGATAATTTATTCCGCCAACGGTTACTGTGTTCTGATTGTCTATCGACAACATCAACTGCGAAATTGTTCCGCCCGAAATTTTCACCTTACCCAAAAATGCCTGATGCATACTGTCTAATGTCAACAAATCAAAATTGCCATTGGCCACCGTAAGTGTTACCCATGAACCCGATGCCTGTGAGTAAATTGCCACTCCCTTCAAATTGATTTTGATTTTTTCATAAGCCGGAGCCGGAGCATCCTGGAGATAAACCGATACTTCCGCCTCTCCATTATCATCCTTCTTACACGACGAAAACATCAGTGATACTATCACCATCATCATTATTATCAAACTTCTCATATCAATATTTCTCATTTATTTTTTGAATTTATTATTAATGTTCCCTGAAAAGACTATAAACAGCCACTTCTGTCATCATCAATTAACGGACAATATAACTCTATAATTGCCTTCTGCGTGACGAAAAAAATGAAATTCATCTTTCATACTACATTGAAATATGCATATTAACATCAAGGAAATAATGTCAGATAATTCCAATTTCTAGTTTGCTGTATACCTATTAAGATAAACTATAGTTACTCAATTGTTACATTTTACTTCTTATTTAACCCCTATAAAAGCCCGATTATTCAACTTTTCTATCTTCCTCGGTCTCCTTCTTAAAAAATTTAACTCCTCTCCTACCTGTAACTCTTTTATCAATTTCTATCTTTGATAAAATCACTGCATCCATTCCTCATTTCCAACTATGAAATTCTACAGAAAAACTCTTCGCTTGTTTTTATTTATAATGTTTGGATTGAATGTGTTTCTGACAAACACTAATGCGCAAATTATTCGTCATGTTTTATTTCTTGGCAACAGCTACACTTATGTAAATGATCTTCCGCAAATCACTGCTGACCTTGCTGCATCATTAGGCGACAGTCTTATATTCGACAGTAACACTCCAGGCGGCTACACACTCGATCAACATTTTACAAATTCAGTTTCTACGGGAAAGATCATGGCCGGCGGCTGGGATTATGTCGTTATGCAGGAACAAAGTCAGCTTCCATCTTTTCAGTATTACGATGTTGCCGGACCATATGTATTAAGTACACTCATCAGACAATACAATCCCTGCGCACGGAAAATGTTTTACATGACATGGGGAAGAAAAAATGGCGATGCATCAAATTGCAATGCATGGCTGCCCGTATGCACGTACTCCGGAATGGACAGCATGTTGCGATTGCGTTATATCGAAATGGCTCAAGAAAATAATGGAGAGGTTTCTCCCGTCGGCGCTGTGTGGAGATATATTAGACAGAATTATCCTAACATCGATCTGTATCAGGCAGATGAAAGTCATCCGTCGACTGCGGGATCTTATGCAGCTGCCTGCTGCTTTTATGCAGCGCTGTTTAAAAAAGATCCTACGACAAGCAATTTTGATTATGTGCTCAGTCCAGCCGATGCTGCCGCTATCAGAAATGCAGCAAAGCTGATCGTATACGACAGTCTCTCTTATTGGAATTTCAGTCAGTATAATCCGCTCTCCGATTTCTCTTATACAATCGGTCCGGGAACGAATGAGGTGATTTTAATTAATCACTCCATGAATTCGGAAAGTTATCATTGGGATTTCGGCGATGGAGATACGGCGTCTGCATTTAACACGACTCACAATTATCTATCGAACGGTACGTATACGATTACGCTTACGTCTTCTGTTTGCGACCTGACGCAAATTTATCAGTCAGTCTTTCAATTGCCCGTCACGTTTTGCATTCACAATCCGACAATTTTTCCTGACAGCTTAATTATATGTCCGGGATCGCCAGTCGATTCTCTCTGGACACAACCTTATGATTCTTACCAATGGCTTGATGAAAGCGGGAATATTATTCCCGATGATACGAATCAATATATTTCTCCATCAGCTCCTGCAACTTACAGTGTTCTTGCCACTCAAAACGGCTGCACGGAATTATCACCCCCGGTTTATGTTGATGGATTCGGACCGGGAATAATAATTTACAGAGTTGATACGGCAGGTACTTTTTTTAACGGAGACTCAGTTTGTTTTGGCGACATGATGCAATTGATACTGTTGCAGAATAAACCGGGAGGCGTATCAAATATTATTACATGGTATAGAAACGGAATTCCGGTTTCTGCACCACTGATTGATACTCTTGAAATTAATACCGGTGGCGTTTACAATGTTGAAGTGACGAATCCGGTTTGTCCGGGGTATATTATTTATCAGAGTCAACTGGCATCCTTTACTTTGGTAAATTGCAATACGGGTATCGATGATGAATCCTATCTACCGATAATCGTTTATCCGAATCCTTCAAATAATATTTTCAGTGTAAAATTTGATTTGCTAGTTTCTCAAATGAATTATTCTGTATACGATATTACAGGAAGAATTATCGACAAAGGAGTTTTTGAAAAAGGAATAAATTTTTTGAATGCCGGGAAATGGAATAGTGGAATTTATTTTTTAAGGACGGATGAAGTTGTGGGAAACAAAGGGATGAAAATTAAATTGATTGTAACAGTCAGAAAGTAAAAACAGGGAAGCTTGTTAAAATAATATGTATCAAATATTAATTTCTAATAATTGTCAGAAAAATAAAACTATTTCAAGAATGCATTGAATCAAAATTTACAAAATGAAACTACTTACAACACTTTTGCTTCTTTGCTTATCAATAAACTCCATTGCACAAGTTTGCTTTTCCGCAAGGGTGAAATATCAAGTAGGTATTAATCCGTCTTCAATTTGCCACGCCGATTTTAATGGCGATAGCATTGAAGATTTAGCAATTGCAAATAGAATCGGAAGCGTATCCATTCTTTTAGGCACAGGATCGGGAACATTCGGAGCGGCTCATGATTTTCCAAGCGGAGTTACCCCCTATTCTATATGTAGTGCCGATTTCAATAATGATAGTTATATGGATCTGGCTGTTGTAATTACTTTTTTCAAACAATGATACCGGCTATGTTGAAGTTTTTTTGAATTGTTTCACTACTGGAATAAATCAAATAAATAATGATCGAAATGTATTTCACATATATCCGAATCCTGGAGGCGGGATATTTTCTTTGAATCAGAATAAAAATAAAAAGGTCGACGAAATCAAAATCTACAATGTTATCGGAGAAATGGTTGCATCATTTGAAAGTTCTTTTTCTTCAATTTACATAAGCAATCAGCCGATGGGTATATATTATGTGAAGATTTTGTCGGTACAGAAATATTATTTCATGACTCTTGTTTTAGAATACAAATTTTTTTATTAATTTGGCTCGGGAGCAGTTTCATATATAACCATAAAACGGTTGTTGGATTGTGCGCCAATTATCATCGAGCTGATTCATGTCAATTTAATATCTGAGAAATATCATATTAAATATAGGTGAAATTATGGATTTTTGTAATCCGTGCTTAATTCAATAATATGAAAATAATAATTGTCCCATATGATTTTTCGCAATCGGCCGACAAGGCCTGTAATTATGCAATTGAACTAGCAAAAGATATTGATGCTAAAATTGTATTGATTCATGCTCTGGAGAGTACAGTTCTTTACTCGAAGCTGCCGATGTTAACTGCACAATTAGATTATGCATACCTGTACAATGGCGCGGTTAAGAAATTACAGGCATATCATAAGAGAATTTCAAAAACGGCAGGAAAAATTAAGATCGAGCTGTTGATTAAAAAAGGATTGCCTTCCTCAAGAATAACTGAGCTTGCAAAAGAAAAAAAAGCCTCCTTTATTGTCATGGGAACAACAGGTAAGGGACTTGCAGAAAGAGTAATGATGGGAAGTAATGCCTCCCGGACTATAAGAAATGCACCTTGCATGGTTTTGGCCATTCCTCCCAAAGCAAAATACAATGGATTCAAAAAAATAATATACGCAACAGACTTATCAAAAGACAATTTAGCATCCATTAAACGGCTTATCTTATTTGGAAAATTATTTAAAAGCAAAATAATATTTATAAATGTTGGTCAAAAAACCAATGAAGAAAATGAAGTTGAATACAATAACATAAAACCAAAAAACCAGGAAATTATTCACTATTCAAAGACTCCTGGATACAAGGTAAACGATGGAAATGTGATAAATGCAATTGATCAATTTTTAAAAACAAATAAGGCTGATTGCCTTGCCGTATATACGCGACATCGTTCTATTTTTTCACGACTATTTAATAAGAGCATTACTAAATCATTAGCCATACATTCGAAAATTCCATTGCTCGTAATTCATCAAAACGACAGTGAAATTAATTTGCCAGCTAAAAAATCAAAAAGAAAATAACAAGAAATTTTTCTCGAATTGCTTTATATTTTCATAATAATATGGTTTTGAATATTGCTAGCAATTAAAAAAAAGAAAAGTCATTTCAATAAATGAACGACTTACTAAAAAAATATAATGTTCCAGGACCTCGATATACAAGCTATCCGACAGTTCCCTATTGGGATAGTAAGAACTTTTCAAAAAACAAATGGAATCAAAATGTAGTTGATACATTTAATATATCGAATCAGGATGGTATTAGTCTCTATATACATTTGCCCTATTGCGAAAGTCTATGCACCTACTGCGGATGTAATACGAGAATTACAGTAAATCACACAGTTGAAGAACCTTATGTAAATGCTGTTTTAAAAGAATGGCAAATGTATCTTGTAAAATTTCCCGCAAAACCGAAAATTAAGGAAATTCACCTTGGCGGAGGAACTCCCACTTTTTTCAGTGAGAAGAATCTGGAGCGGCTCATCCAAGGAATATTGGAGAAATCTGAAATCTGTTCTGACTTCGAATTCGGATTCGAAGGTCATCCGAATTATACAAGTAAAAATCAATTACAAAAACTCTATGATCTTGGTTTCAGAAGGCTGAGTCTCGGTGTACAGGATTTTGATCCTGTGGTTCAAAACATAATTAACAGGATACAAAGTTTTGAAACAGTAAAAGAAATATCCGAACAGGCGTCTGCGATTGGTTATGATTCTATAAATTATGATCTGATTTATGGATTGCCGATGCAAACTTTAAACTCTATCAGTGATACGATTAATAAGGTGATAGAATTGCGCCCCGACAGAATTGCATTCTACAGCTATGCGCATATTCCATGGCTAAAAAAGGGACAAAGAAAATTTACGGAACATGACTTACCAAATGGCGAGGATAAGCTGAGACTTTATGAAACTGGCAGAACGATGTTAGAGAATGCTGGCTATAAAGAGATTGGAATGGATCACTTTGCTTTGAAGTCAGATTCTTTATATAAGTCATCCATGAATAAAAAACTGCATAGGAATTTCATGGGCTATACGACTTCAGAAACAAAACTGCTTATTGGTCTTGGTGTCTCAAGCATTAGTGATTCATGGGTAGCCTTCGCTCAGAATGTGAAAACGGTTGAAGAATATTTGAGATTAATAAGCGAAGGGAACTTACCGGTTTTTAAGGGGCACATCTTGTCCGGTGAGGATCTGATAATCCGACAACATATTTTAAATCTGATGTGCAATTTTGAAACATCATGGAGTGAACAACATTCCGTTATTAATAAAGGAATATCCAGAATGACAGAACTTGTTAACGATGGACTTGTTGTTTTCGAAAATAATAAAATTACAATAACCGAAAAAGGAAGACCATTTGTCCGTAATGTATGTATGGCTTTGGATGAGTGCTTATATAAAGATACTGCCCAAACACAGAAATTTAGCACAGTCGTATAATATGATTTTTATTATTACAAACAACGCTTTGTATGTTACCATTAAAAATATTATCACTTTTGAAAAAGTATAAATCTTGAATGCATCGATTTATAATAATCAAGTATGTATAAATTAATAATACTGTTGATGGTGAATATATAATACGAGTTATTATTCATCCACCAATTGAAAAAGATACGAATATTATTAACGACTAATATGATCATTAATAAAATCAAAGCATTATGATTATCTTTAACAGTCAGGCAGATGCTCCGGTAACACAAATGAAGACCTTCAATTTTGACGAAGCTTACAGTGCTTCCTTAATTTATTTTCATGGCGATGAATTGGCGGCAACGACATGGCTAAATAAGTATGCATTAAAAAACAAGGAGGGAAAATTCATGGAATTAACTCCAGCAGATATGCACAGAAGAATGTCTGCGCAGTTTGCAAGAATTGAAGAGAAGTATGAATCGATTTTGACCACTCGAAAATCGAAGGACGCGCTTTCTGCTTATGGTCAAAATAGGAAGCCATTACGAGAAGCCGATATCTTTAGTTTGTTCAGTGATTTTAAATATGTAATTCCTCAGGGAAGTGTGATGTCTGCATTGGGAAATCCTTATATGATTGCTTCTTTGTCGAACTGCATTGTCTTACCCGAGCTTTATGATTCATATGGAGGGATATTTTTTGCCGACCAGCAATTGGCACAACTTTATAAAAGACGTTGCGGAGTCGGACTCGACATTTCAACAATACGGCCGGAAGGAATGCATGTTTCAAATGCTGCGGGTACAACTACGGGAGCAGTATCATTTATGGAACGGTTCTCAAATACAACGCGCGAAGTTTCCCAGCATGGAAGACGAGGAGCTTTGATGATTACCATGGACATCGCACATCCTGATATTGAAAAATTTATTCTGATAAAACAGGATTTACAGAAAGTTACTGCTGCAAATATTTCTGTGCGACTATCAGATGAATTTATGAATGCCGTAAAGGACAACTCAGAGTTTACCCTCCGATTTCCTGTTGATTCAAAAAATCCGGTTTATCAGAAGAAAGTAAATGCCCGCGATCTCTGGAATACAATAATAAAATGCGCTCATAATACTGCCGAGCCCGGATTGATTTTTTGGGACAGGCAGCATTCATACTCTACTTCATCTGTGTATCCCGGATTTAAAAATGTTTCTACAAACCCATGTTCAGAAATCGCCATGCAGGGTGGTGATAGTTGCAGGCTGATAGCCATCAATCTCTTCAGTTTTGTCGTTAATCCATTCAGTAAGGAAGCATATTTCGATTACGATAAATTTTATGAAGTTGCTTATGAATCACAGCGGCTGATGGACGATCTTGTCGATCTGGAGTTGGAGGCAATTGACCGCATATTGCAAAAAGTTTCTTCGGATCCGGAGCCTGATTATATTAAGGATACAGAAGTAAGAACATGGAAGCAATTACAAAAATCCGGAATAGATGGACGTCGCACGGGACTTGGATTTACAGCACTTGCCGATACACTTGCTGCATTAAACATTTCCTTCGATTCTGATGATACGTTGATCCATGCAGAAAAAATAATGCGGAAAAAATGTGAGGCCGAATTCGATTGCAGCATTGATCTTGCCATTGAAAGAGGATGCTTTGCATCCTTCAACCCGAAAATCGAAAATACTTCCGATTTTATACAAATGCTGAAGAAAGAATTTCCGACTCTTTATGCACGCATGATGACATTTGGAAGAAGAAACATATCGATAAGCACTGTTGCTCCGACTGGAACTTTAAGTCTGCTTGCGCAAACATCATCAGGCATCGAACCAGTTTTCATGCTTTCATATAAACGAAGACGAAAAATAAATTCAAAAGATAAAAATACGCGAGTTGATTTCATTGATGCATCGGGCGATGCCTGGCAGGAGTTTGTTGTACATCACCATAAATTGAAGACATGGATGGAATTAACAGGCGAAAGTGATATTGAAAAGAGTCCGTACTTCGGCTCGACTGCAGCGGAAATAGACTGGAAGAAAAGAATTCTATTACAAAGTATTGTTCAAAAATACACAACACATTCAATAAGCTCTACAATTAACCTTGCTTCTGATGTTCAGGAAAATCTCGTTGCTGAAATCTACTTTGATGCATGGATAAAAGGCTTGAAAGGGATAACTGTTTATCGCGACGGTTCAAGAAGCGGTGTTCTGATTTCTGAAACGGAAAGAAAAATTTCATTAGGTAAGATAATTGAGTCCGAGGCTCCGCATCGTCCTCCTGTTCTCGAGGCATCTGTCGTTCGATTTCAGAATAACGATGAAAAGTGGATAGCTTATGTTGGCCTGCTCGAACATCAACCTTATGAGATTTTTACCGGTAAAGCAGAAGATGCCTTCAGCATTCCATATTGGGTAGAAAAGGGATGGATTATAAAGAATAAAAACGGGCAAGGTAAATCGCGATACGATTTTCAATATGTAGATGGTGAAGGATTTAAAGTCACCATTGAAGGACTTTCACGATCATTCGATAAAGAATACTGGAACTATGCAAAACTATTAAGTGGGGTTCTCCGTCATGGTATGCCATTAACTCGCGTTGTTAACCTGATCGAAAATCTGCATTTATCAAGTGATAATATTAATTCATGGAAATCAGGTGTCGAGCGTGCATTAAAGAAATTTATTCCTGATGGCACAATTGCTGTCGACCGTATTTGTCCGGAATGTTATGATTCTCACGGATTAATTTATGAAGAAGGCTGTTTGAAATGCAAAAATTGCGGGCATAGCCTGTGTGGATAAGAAACATAACCTATTCGAGTATGATAATATATTGAAATGGATCCTTTTATCGTCTTATAGAAATTTTTTATTTGCCCCCTGTTATATGATCTATATCACCTTGACCACTGATGTATGTCTTTTCGAGAAATAGATTATGAACACAACTTTGTGATCGAATTTATAACGAATAAATATTTCAATTATGATAGATATCGGGAAAATGACACTAGGAGATTTAGTGATAAGTTATCCAAAAGCTGCGATATTATTTGAAAGGGTTCATTTAGACTTTTGCTGTAAAGGGAATCGGAAACTAGAAGATGTTCTTATAAACGATCAATCCGGACTTGTGGAAGTGAAATCGGAATTGGAAAAAATCATCCTTGGGGCTGTCTTCACGGAACCTGATTTCAAAAAATATTCATTAGCTCAGTTAATTGACCATATTGTAATTACCCATCACCAGTATGTAAAAGAAAATATGCCGGTGATTCAGCAACATCTGACAAAAGTTGTAGCAAAGCATGGAGAGAAGTATCCATATATGAAGACAATCGCCGGGTTATTTGAAGAAATTAGTAAAGACTTTGAAAATCATATGATGAAAGAGGAGTTAATTCTTTTCCCTAAAATAATAAAAGTTGAAATTAATGATGAGATCTCCTCCTTCATATCTATGAAAACTACTATAAAAGTAATGGAGTTAGAACATGAAGATGCAGGAAAAACAATGGACGAGATAAGAGTGTTATGTCATGACTATTCCGTTCCAGAAAATGCATGCATTACATTTAGGATTGTTATGGATGAATTAAAAATGTTTGAAGCAGATTTACACAAGCATGTTCATCTTGAAAACAACATTCTTTTTCCAAGAGCCATTGAGCTTCAAAAGAAACAATCAGACACTTTTTCGCCTAAATAATTTGAAATACAATTTTAAAAAATATTAATAAACCTATAGTTATGAAAAACAACACAAATAATATATTGATAAAGTTTCTATTCTTGTTTTCGATTATTCTTACGATCGTAGCATGTTCTGGAGATTCTAAAAAAGAAGAAAATAAAAACGATGGAGGTTCATCTCTCAAAGATATGATGAGTGATACTTCCAATGCTGTAGCATATGAGAAAGGAATTGGAAAATTTACTTCTGTCGACCTCTCTCCTACTCTTGACGTGAAAAGCGCGGCATTAGGAAGTGGAATTTACGATTTGAAATGTTCTGCATGTCATAAGTTAACTGCAGACAGAGTTGTTGGTCCGGGATGGAAAGGTGTTACGGCCAGAAGAAAACCCGAATGGATCATGAACTTCGTGGTGAACACTGAAGAGATGTTAAATAAGGATCCTGAATCACAGGCAATGCTTGAGATATGTATGGTTCGCATGCCAAATCAAAGTTTGAGTGATGAAGATGCAAGACATGTCCTTGAATTTATGAGAAAAAATGATGGTGTCAAATAACGAACTAAATTAAACCAATAATATCCCATGAAAAAATATCAGTATATACCTTTTACTTTAATAGCACTGGCTGCTATACTTATTACCGGCTGCAAACCTAAAAATGCAGCGACTGCGCTTTCTGGAAATGCTGCAGAAAAAGTTTATGTAGCTCCTGGAAAATATGATGAGTTCTACAATTTTGTTTCCGGAGGATTTAATGGACAAATCAGTGTTTACGGTTTGCCATCGGGTCGCTTGTTGAAAATTATTCCGGTTTTTTCAGTTTTTCCTGAAAATGGATATGGCTATAGTGAAGAATCAAAAGCTATGTTACAAACGAGCAATGGAATTGTGCCTTGGGATGACCTGCATCACCTTCAGCTTTCACAAACAAATGGAGAAGTTGATGGCCGATGGTTGTTTGCGAATGGGAACAATTCACCACGTGTTGCCAGAGTAGATCTTAAAGATTTTAGAACTACTGAGATATTGGAAATTCCGAATAGTGCAGGAAATCATTCTTCACCATTCATTACTGAAAATACAGAGTATGTTGTTGCAGGCACACGGTTTAGTATTCCTATGGGTGATAACATAGATGTTCCAATCGAATCCTATAAAAAGAATTTCAAAGGAACGGTAACTTATATAAGCGTAGATCCTAAAGAAGGAAATATGAAAATCGCTTTTCAAATCTTGTTACCTCCTGTAAATTTCGATTTAAGTCATTCAGGAAAAGGTCCTTCTCACGGATGGTCATTCTTCTCCTGCTATAACAGGGAGAAGGCGAATACTCTATTGGAGGTAAATGCCTCAATGGGCGACAAAGACTTTATCATGGCGGTCAACTGGAAAAAAGCAGAAGAATATATCAAAGCAGGAAAAGGTTTGAAAAAGATGGTAAATTACTATCATAATAAGTATGATCAATCAACTCATAACTGCACTTCTACGCTTGAAAAAGAAGTTTTAATGTTAGACCCGACTGAACTGAAAGATATGGTCTATTTTATTCCTTGTCCAAAGTCACCGCATGGTTGTGATGTTGATCCTTCCGGAGAATACATCGTTGCCAGTGGAAAACTCGCAGCATTAATTCCTGTTTTCTCATATTCAAAAATGATCAAGGCAATCGAAGACAAACAATACGAAGGAGATTATGAGGGAATTCCCGTTCTTAAATATGAATCTGTGCTTTATGGTGAAGTGAAAAAACCCGGCCTGGGACCATTACATACTGAATTTGATGGTAAGGGAAATGCATATACTTCATTCTTTGTATCATCAGAAGTAGTAAAATGGAATATTAAATCTCTCGAAGTATTAGACAGAGTGCCTACTTATTATTCTATCGGTCACCTATGCATTCCAGGCGGCGATAGTCGCAAACCTTTCGGAAAATATCTGATCGCTTACAATAAAATTACCAAAGACCGATATCTTCCAACAGGTCCTGAACTTGCACAGAGTGCGCAGTTGTATGATATCAGTGGAGATAAAATGCAATTGATCCTTGACTTTCCAACAGTTGGTGAGCCACACTACGCACAAGCACTCCCTGCAGAAATGCTGATGAAAAAATCGACAAAGTTTTATAAGATAGAAGAAAACAATCATGCTTATGTTAGTAAGGGCGAAAAACAGGCAAAGGTTGTTAGAGATGGAAAAAAAGTTCATGTTTATATGACTGCAATCCGTTCTCACTTTGTTCCTGATAATATTGAAGGCGTTAAACTTGGCGATGAGGTATATTTCCATGTCACAAATCTAGAACAGGATTGGGATGTTCCTCATGGTTTCGCCGTTAAGCACGCAAACAATGCAGAAATACTAATCATGCCGGGTGAAACTCAGACGTTGAAATGGGTACCAGAAAAAGTTGGAGTGTTTCCAATCTATTGCACGGATTTTTGTAGTGCGCTGCATCAGGAAATGCAAGGGTATGTAAGAGTATCCCCAGCTAACAGTAATACTCCGCTAACATTTAGCACCGGTAAAACATCAGCAGAAGCAACTCAGAACAAATAATTAATAGCGTTTATTTAGTACCGGGAGTAGCCGATTATCACTATTCCCGGTTTTTTTTAACGTGTTTAATATGGAATCAAAAATTATGAAAAATAAATTCACTATGACTACTCTGATGAAAATGGCTACATTATTCTGTTCTCTTGGATTAATCGTAGTGCTTTTCGTTCCACTTTGGAAAATAGAATTGGGAGCTCCTCAATACCCGGAAGGGTTGGTTCTCAAAATCTGGCCGAACAAATTGGGGGGTGATGTTGAAATAATAAACGGACTTAATCATTACATCGGAATGCGCCATTTGCATACTGAAGATTTTCCCGAGTTTACTATTTTGCCTTATATTATAGCTGGATTTTCACTTATGGGATTCATTACATTATTTATAAATAAAAGAAATATTTTTACAATTTTTGTATTTTCATTCCTTGCTCTTTGCGTAATCTCTATGATTGATTTTTATCGATGGGAATATGAATATGGACATGAATTGAATCCAGATGCTCCAATAATTGTTCCGGGCATGGCTTATCAACCGCCACTAATTGGCTATAAAAAATTATTGAATTTCGGAGCCTATTCAATCCCTGATACTGGAGGATGGATATTTGTCGCTGTGGGAGTAATATTACTGTTGACGTGGATTTTGAGTAGAAGAAAAAACATCAAACTTATTAAGTAAAAAATATCATGAAAAAATTATTTTCAATTGCTATTATCCTTGCTCTATCTGCTTGTTCACACGAACCACAACCCATCTTGTATGGAAAAGATGCTTGCGATTTTTGTAAGATGACTATTATGGATAAACGATTTTCGTCGGAATGTATGAGCAAAAAAGGGAAAATTTTCAAATTTGATGATGCACACTGCCTATTGACATTTCTTAAAGTAGGGGGAGTTTGGAGCAATGAAGTAGCGGGAATATATTTCTCCGATTATATGGGAAGTGAAGGATGGATAAATTCTGATAAAGCATTTTTTCTTAAAAGCCAGGATTTAAAGAGTCCAATGGGTGGAAACATTGCAGCCTTTTCGTCGAAGGGAGAAAGAGATACTATTGAACAAAAATTCACAGGAGAGAAATTATCATGGGAAGAAATAAAAACAAAATAGTAATCCTACTGCTTCTCCTTTTAGCTTTAATCGTCAATTTCGATTTGCATGCGGCCATAATTAACGTTGGAAAAACACATGGGATTACTTCTATCCAGACTGCTTTGAATAATTCGAAATCGTATGATACGGTGATTGTTCACTCCGGCATATACAAGGAAAAAATAAGCATTGAAAAACCCGTCTTCCTTTCCGGAGAAGGTAGGCCAGTGATTGACGGATTGAAAAAGTATGAATTGATTTCTGTTTTTTCATCCAATGTAACTATTCAGGGTTTCGAGCTTCGCAATGGAGGAATTTCGAGCATGGACGATCTTGCCGGAATAAAAATATACAGAGCAAAAAATGTGGTTATCCGTAATAATTTTCTTTATGAGATGTTTTTTGCAATTTATTTTCAGGAATGTGTATCATGTTATGCAATCAATAATTCGATACATTCCACAGGAACAATGGAAGTGCAATCCGGAAACGGTATTCATTGCTGGAAGTCAGACAGTATGAGAATATTCCAAAATAATATTTCCGGTCAGCGGGATGGTATATATTTTGAATTCGTAACAAACTCATTAATAGAAAGCAATCTCAGCGAAAAAAATATCAGGTATGGTTTACATTTTATGTTTTCTCATGATAATAAATACATGAACAATATCATACAGAATAACGGTGCCGGTGTAGCTGTCATGTATACGCATCATGTAAGTATGATTAATAACATCTTTAATGATAATTGGGGCGCTTCATCTTACGGGCTTTTGATGAAAGAAATATCCGACAGCGAAATACGGAATAACAAATTTATCGGCAATACAAACGCTATTTATCTGGATGGTAGTAATAGAAACAAGATCACAGACAATATTTTTTCCGGAAATGGTTGTGCATTAAAAATTCAGGCCAGTTGCGAAAATAATATTATAGAGAAAAATAACTTTAGATCAAATACATTCGATGTAACAACGAATGGATCACTCGTAATGAATACTTTCAGGGCAAACTACTGGGATAAGTACGAAGGCTATGATTTGAATCATGACAAGACGGGCGATATCCCCTATCATCCAATCAGCCTGTATTCAATGATTATTGAACAAATGCCTGTTGCCACAATTTTTCTCAGAAGCTTTATGGTCTCCATGCTTGACAAAACTGAGAAAGCAATTCCAAGCCTGACACCTGATAACTTCAAAGATGACGAACCCAAAATGTCGCCGTACAAATTATGATAAGTATTGAAAAAATAAATAAGTCGTTTGGGAAATTAAAGGCATTAAATAATGTGTCATTAACTTTCAATAAAGGGGAAGCGATTTCTTTAATCGGACCAAATGGATCAGGTAAGACTACATTAATAAAATGTCTGCTTGGAATGGTAATTCCTGATGACGGAAATATATCGTTCAACGGCATTAGTGTTATAAACGACTGGAAATACAGAAGCAAAATAGGATACATGCCCCAGATAGGAAGGTATCCAGACAACATGACGATCAGGCAAATCTTCGACATGATGTACGACTTAAGAAAAGTAGAATCTAAAAATTCTGACAATGAGCTTATATCGTTATTTGGTCTTGATCATATTATGAGTAAAAGGATGAACACTCTTTCAGGAGGAACGAGACAGAAAGTAAGTGCATCTCTTGCTTTTCTATTTCATCCTGATGTTTTGGTATTGGACGAACCGACGGCCGGACTTGATCCTTTGTCCAGTGAAATATTAAAAGAAAAAATCAGAAAAGAAAAAGAATTGGGTAAATTGATATTGATCACTTCACATATCTTAAGTGACCTTGATGATCTTGTAACAGAAGTAATTTATCTTCAGGATGGAAATATTCTGTTTCATAAAAGTCTACATCAGCTACGAGAAGACACTAACGAAGAAAAATTATCGCGCGCAATTGCCGTTGTAATGAAAAACTCAGGAAAGATAGATGTTTAAAGTAATTAAATACGTAATAGTAGATATACTCCGTAACAAATTCATTTTTGCTTATACGATTTTTCTACTTGTAGTATCATTAAGCATTTTCAATTTAGAAGATAATGCGGCTAAGGGATTATTGAGCATGCTCAACATTATCCTTATTATGGTGCCTTTGGTCAGTCTTATGTTCAGTACAATATATATGTATAACTCAGGAAAATTTCTTGAGTTACTCGTTTCACAGCCAATCAAGAGAACAAAATTGTTGTTAAGTTTATTCGTTGGAATCTGTTCTTCACTGCTCATTGCCTTCACTCTGGGGATCGGCATACCCGTTATATTGCTCGAAGGTTCTCCGACTGCTTACATGATGGTATTATCGGGATTAATTTTAACAACCATCTTCGTCAGTTTGGCCATCCTTGGATCTGTTATTACAAGAGATAAAACCAAAGGGATTGGGATGGCTATATTGATTTGGTTAACTTCAACCTTGCTTTTTGACGGTCTCTTGTTAATGGTGATGTTTCAATTCAGCGATTATCCTCTTGAAAAACTGATGATTTTCCTGAGTTCACTTAATCCTGTTGATCTTGCCCGAATACTTATTTTATTAAAAATGGATATCTCAGCGCTTATGAGCTATACCGGCGCCGTCTTCAATCAATTTTTTGGAACAAATTTTGGTATTTTATATTCATTAACAATTATGATAGTCTGGATCATATTTCCTCTAATTATCGCATTAAGAAAATTCAAGAAAAAAGATTTATAAATCATATTTGATGAAACAATTAATTCTCTTCATTGCAGTCACTACATTTAATATTCAATTATTTGCCTGCGACTATTGTAATTGTTATCTGAGTTTAAATCCTCAATACAAAAAGAATTTAGTCGGGCTAAGATATACCGCTGCATCACTTGAAGGCTCTCATCATGATCCAGTGGATTTGTCATTAATGGGGTTGAAAAATAATGATTTTCAAGAGATACGATCGGACTATGAAATTCACGGACAATTTTTCCCTACCTCAGGATTGCAGATTATTGTTTCTATGCCCTATGTCGTTAACAAAGAATCTGTTTCCGGTGAAGGGATTGCAGCGGAAGTCAATTCAGCTAATACACATACACATGAGGATATTCTTCCGGGTGAATCTTATACGATACATTCAGGCATTGGAGACCCGCTTATCATTTCACATTATCAGATTGTAAATAAGACAGGAGAAGATTCGACAGATTATCGATTCAGAATATTGGCAGGAGCTGGCATTCGAATTCCGTTGGGGAAATGGAAGCTTGACGAAAACGAAATACCGGAAGAGAGAAGTCATCTGCCAGGGACTGGAAGTCTCGGATACCTGGCCAGTATTCGTTTTTTCAGTCAATACAAAAATATCGGCTTAAATGTGAATTCGAATTATCTTTTTACAACTACAAATAATCAGGCCTACAGGTATTCAAATAGGTTAAACACAAATCTGACACTCCTATACTTTATTAATAAAGAGAAATTATCATTTTATCCAAATGTCGGATCCTTTTATGAATTATCAGGAAGAGATCTTGACCAAAATTTAAGAGTCATGAATTCCGGTGGTCAACTTTTATTTGCTCATGCTGGAATAGATTTGTATTGGGGTAATATTTCATTGAACACAGCATTTCAAATACCCCTGCTACAGAAGTTGAATGGCTATCAGCCTGAAAATAATTTTAGAATTATTACCGGGGTTACTTATTCATTTAATTAAAATAAGTTTACCGTTAAAACCAAATACGCCTATTGAAAGTGAGCAGATCATGGCTATCAATCCAATTTATTATCCCATAAAATATCATTTATGAATATGATATAGATCATTTCCAACACTGTCTAAACGCAATAATTTTGAATTTAAAATTCCCAAAGACTAATACTTATAAATATGAAAACTCAACTAGAAAAATTTATTCTTATCGTATTCAGCATTGGATTGTTTTCCTGCAGTCAGGATAATAATTCTAATACAGGGAATAATACTGAAGCAAAACCCAATGCGACAGAATCTATTGGAAAGGGGCAGTCTGGAGTTGTTGACAATGAATCTCAAAAAAATATTGTTCAGGTTGCGATTGGTTCACCGGATCATACTACTCTGGTAACTGCAGTGCAAAAAGCAGAATTGGTCGATGTTTTGTCTAATGCAGGTCCCTTTACAGTTTTTGCGCCGACTAACGATGCATTTAACAAACTACCTGCGGGAACAGTTGATAATTTGCTTAAACCTGAAAATAAAGCAGCGCTTCAAAATATTCTCCAGTATCATGTTATCGTTGGAGTTATGAAAACTGATAATTTTTCAGACGGACAGGTAATTGGTGAGGTGAATGGAGATAATGTAAAGATGACTGTAAAAGATGGTAAGGTGAAAGTGAATGATGCGAATATTGTAGCCTCCATTCCTACCTCGAATGGAATCATACATGTAATTGACGCAGTACTTTTACCCCCTTCGAAATAATTTTTTTTAATTTAGATTTCACCGGTAAACCATAAATAAAATTAACACCTTGAAACTATTTTGAGAAATATTTAATTAATGTCACTAGTTTAAACCCGAATGAATTATTACTCATTCGGGTTTTATTATGTCAATTATTTTCCTAATCATACAGATTCTAATTCGTTTATTTTCCAACCATATCATAATATTCTATGATTAAAATCATATATTAAAATGGGTAAAGGAGATAAATTGTAACAAATATTCACCAATGAAATTCTCATTGACAATTATCCTTTTTCTTTTTTGTCAAATCGCAAGCAGTCAGAATACTATAAAATCAAAGTGTGATCGCTTAGCAGCCGCTTATTTAAAGAACAGTCCCGGGGCATTAACTATCGGAATATGTGATAAAGGCTCGAAACAAATATTTTACTACGGGGAGACTGAAAAGAGTAATAATACTCTTCCAGATAGTAATAGCATTTTTGAAATTGGTACCCTTACAGAAGCTTTTACTTGTATTTTGTTTGCAGACAGAACATTAAAAGGCATTATGCACATCGACGATAAACTACAGGACTATCTTCCGGTAAGTGTTCCATCGCCTATTTATCAACCAGTAGTTTGCAAACCTGTAGATGATTCAAAAGATTACTACAGTTATCCTGACGATAAAAATATGAGAATTAAGATCAAGCCATATCTATGCACACCTGATACTACTTTTCAGCCTCAGCCTATAATCCTGTGCTATCTTGCTTCACATACAAGTGGGTTGCCTAATCTGCCTTTCAATTTTTCCTCGAAAAACAAAATGAATCCATATGCGGACTATACGTCTGAGAATCTATATAAATTTCTGAACAACTACGAGCTCGATAAATCAATTGGATTTCACTATAGTTATTCGGAGATTGGCATTGCATTATTAGGATTAGCCATATCAAGGAAAATGAATAAAGATTATGATTCTATTCTTATTAAAAATTTTCTTGATACAATGAAAATGAATGATACGAGAATACATCTATCGATAAATCAAAATAAGAGATTATTGCAGGGCTATTCAGAAAATGGGTTAAAGACTGTACCATGGACAGCAGATGTATTTGCATCTGTTGTTGGGTTGAAAACTACCCCTTCTGATATGATGAAATTTATATCTCAAAACATATCCGTAGAGAAAAATTACCTGACTAATCTTCTTAATTACACTCATAATTCACGATTAAAACCAGGAGGTCTATTCGATGAAAACCTTGAAATAGCAATGGGCTGGAAAATTATTCCTCTTGGGATTGAATCACAGAAAATTGTAATGCAAAGTGGCATGACAGGTGGATTCGCGGCCTTTGCAGGATTCGTCGAAACTAGTCATACAGCAGTATTCGTCCTTAGCTCAGTATCAAGAGATGTAAATGAAATAGGAGTTGACGTCCTTAAAACAATTGAACTAAATTCAATGAAACAACAAATTAAATAAATTTCCTAGTAAAATAATTTGCACTCTTGAATTAATGCATTCAATAATCCTAACTTTTAACTTATTAGTTCTGACTATAAATTTCAATTATTCACAGATTCGAAATAATTTCTTACAAATTCGACAAGTTGATTGTCGGTAAGGTAGTCTGACTTTTTAACAATGATTTTCCCTTCTGTATTATTCTTCTTACTTGTTATATAATTATGAAATTCCTGCGGGGCTGTTGTAGGGCCAAATAAAATAATCTCAGAATAAGATTTTAATGCATCATACACTTCATTAAAGTAGGCGTGGGTTTCATTAATTTCTTTGTTATGCTTATTGGATTCATTATTTGTCGACCGGTTATTCCCAAGTCTAGATCCGTTGCTTGATTCGCCGGGTATTCGTTCATGAGTAGTTACACCCGACTCAATTATTTTTGTCTCTCCATTTACCTGAATAAATTTTGCATGAGAATAATCCATCCATATCCCTATTTGATCCTTGTTGTCAGTATTTTTCATATTTATATTTATTAGATACTATTTTATCTATATAAAAGTAGATATTTTTTTGTTAATAATGAAATTTTAACGTGGAAATTCCCAATATATTATCATTCATTTGACTTCCTTTTTAGCTATGTAAAATTCAATTAATTCTTCTGCCTTTTATGAAATTAAAACTAATGATCATCAGAAATTTCTCTATATTTAACTGATTTTTTTGTGTAACAAAATAATGGATATAAATCAGAATATATTTTTATGGGATAAGCTTTTTGATCATGTTTCAGAAAGTATTATTGTCATCAATGATGTTGGAAAAATATATTTAGTTAATCCTGCAACTGAAAAAATATTTGGTTATACAAAAGAAGAAATAATTGGGAAGACTATAGAATTTCTCATGCCTGATCGTTTTACTTCACGTCATACCGAACACAGAAAAAACTACACTGCTAATCCACATTCACGTTCTATGGGAATTGGAATGGACTTGTATGCTATTGGGAAAAACAGAAAAGAGTTTCCTGTTGAAATCAGTTTAAGCCCGTTTAGTCATGAGGGAAATAAATTTGTTATTGCATTTATAATAGATATAACCAAACGAAAAAAATCAGAAGAGGAAATATCAAATCACCAGAAGAAACTGGAAACATTAACTTTTGAATTGAAGGCAATAAATGAAAAGCTCGAAGCTAAAGTACAGGACAGAACAAAGATACTTCAGGAAGCACTTACAGAAATAGAAAAATCGAGGGCAGAATTAAGTGAGGCACTTGAAAAAGAAAAAGAATTAAACGAACTTAAGTCAAGATTTCTTTCGATGGCTTCACATGAATTCAGAACTCCGCTTACAACAATACTTTCATCTGCATCATTAATTCCTGAATATTCTTTGACAGACCAACAAGATAACCGAATCAGACATGTTGATAGAATCAAATCAGCCGTCAACAACCTGAATAATATTTTGGGTGATTTTTTATCATTAAGTAAAATTGAAGAGGGAAAAGTAGGTGTCGATAATAAATTGTTTAATTTAAAAGAACTTTGCGACGAAATCGAAAGTGAAATAAAAGGTATCAGTAAGCCGGGTCAAAAAATAATTTTATCCCATACTGGAGAAGAAAATGTATTACTAGATCCAAAACTAATTAGAAACATTTTAATTAACCTTATTTCAAATGCTTTGAAATTTTCAGAAGAAAATACATTAGTTAATCTTAATACATTTGTGAGTAAAGACCTTATTAAAATAAATGTTATGGATGAAGGAATTGGGATAAGTAATGAAGACAGAGAACATTTATTTCAAAGGTTTTTTCGCGGACAAAATGCAAGTAATATTCCAGGCACAGGTCTTGGATTAAATATTGTTTCTAAATATGTTGAACTTATGAATGGATTTATTGAAGTTGAATCTGAATTAGAAAAAGGCACATCATTTATTTTAAATTTTCCAATTAAAAATTAATAAATAACTATGAAACATATTCTGTTAATTGAAGATAATAAAGAAGTAAGAGAAAATACTGCTGAAATTCTAGACCTTGCAAATTATCACGTAACAACAGCATCTGACGGGAAAAAGGGCATTGAGCAAATAAACAAAAATAAGCCCGATCTTATAATATGCGATATCATGATGCCAGTGCTTGATGGTTATGGGGTTTTGCATTTGCTCAGCAAAAATCCGGAAACAGTAAATATTCCTTTCATTTTTTTAACAGCCAAAACCGAACGTGGAGAGATAAGAAAGGGAATGGATATGGGTGCCGATGACTATATCACTAAGCCATTTGATAAAATTGAATTATTAAACGCCATTGAAAGTCGTTTCAAAAAAATAGAATCTATCAGGAAAGAGTATCAAAATGATATAGAAGGACTAACTAACTTTATAAGTGATATCTCAGGACAAGAAGCAGCAAGAAAATTTATTGATGGAAAAAAAATTAGTGTTTTTAAGAAAAAGGAAAATATATACAGGGAAGGGGACCTTCCCCGTGGGATATATTTCCTTAATAAAGGAAAGGTAAAGATTTATAAAATTCATGATCAGGGCAAGGAATTAATAACCGGCATAATAAATCAAGGTGATTATTTTGGTTATGCATCTTTATTATCTAATAAAGAATATCATGAAACTGCTCAATCATTAGAAGAATCTGAAGTTACATATATTGCCGGCGATGATTTTTTTAATCTGATATACAATAACCGCGAGATCGCTAAAAAATTCCTACATATCCTCACAAATAATGTTGCCGAGCAGCAAGAAAAGCTTTTAGAACTTGCATATAGTTCTGTTCGAAAAAGAGTTGCCGAAGCTTTATTACAGCTTCAAAAAAAATTCGAGGGAAAAGAACCATACGGAATTTCTTTTTCTCGTGAAGACCTGGCAAACATGGTAGGCACTTCAACAGAATCTCTGATAAGAACGATAAGTGATTTTAAAGCGGAGAAACTGGTAGAAATCAAGGAAGGGAAAATATACATTTTGGAAGAATCAAAATTAAAAGAGATGAAAAATTAAGATAAATTATTTCAATGATTTTCCACCTTTACTATTCATGATATTCCTTTCAATAAATATCATGATCGTTCGGGTTTTCGGGTTCAATTTTTAAATGCTGCTCAAGACTTTTACCCTCTTCATTTTGTTGTTCAAGTGTCCAATTATCAGTTGCAGTTGTTTCTAGCCAAATTTTTCCTGATTTCCTGAAAACCTGTACATATAAACCAAATTCGGTAGAGAAATTATTTTCAAGATCTGAAACCGTTGTATTCATTTCAAAAGAAATAATTCCGTCCTTATTTATTACCTGAATTTCTTTAAGTTTTACATCAGTAATTATCATCTTGTTCTTCGCATTTCCAATACCCGCTATTGGCTCTTGTCTGAAAAACTCAAGCTTGAGAAAAGGGAAAATAGTATTGAATTGTCTTTTAACCATTGAAATCGTCTGAGTTCTATTTATTTTCAAATTAAGCATGATAGTAATTGTAAACACATTTTTATACTTGTACCAAAATAACGACAGAATACTAATAATAAGAATGATGTAAATCATACTTAAAAATGATCTTACTAATATTACATAACTTTGACATTGTATGAAAATCCAACAAATCCATAGCTAAAGTAGCGTCAAAATGAAAAAAAACAGGGGGAAATTTTAACTTATTTCAACAATACATTCTTTGCTCTTGCAAAATAAATTGCTAAAAAAAAGTCTAGCATAAAGCACAGCGAATATTAAAATAATTCAAATTCTTCATTTTGAATTGGCATTTCTGCTTCTATCTTTATTTCATCCAGGATCTTAATTCGAAAAGCATCCCTTACGGATGGTTCGCCATGCACCAGAAACATTTTTTTCGGTCTCTTCGTAAATTCCTTTAACCATTGAATCATTTCCCTTTGATCCGCATGTCCTGATAAGGTTCCAATTTCCTTTATGTCGGCTCTTACTTCGTAATATTTCCCATATAATTTTATTTCATGGGCTTTGTTTCTAAGTGCACGACCCCTTGTTCCTTCAGCCTGATAACCGACTAACAATATGGTATTATTTGGTACTCCAACATAATTCTTAAGATATTCCAGAACTCGTCCTCCGGTAAGCATACCACTGGCTGCGATTACTATTTTTAATTGAATATCATCAACTACTTTTAATGTTTCCTTAAAATCAGTAATGATGTGAATATTATGAAAAACCGCATGGCATTGTTCCGGTGTAAGTTTATGCCATGATGGAAATTTTGCAAGAAGATTTGTTGCACTTGCTCCCATTGGACTATCCATATAAACAGGAATATTAGGAATACGAATTTCCTTTTTCAATTCATTTATTAGATGCATGAGTTCCTGGGCTCTACCGACTGCAAAACTTGGAATGAGCAAATTTCCTTTTTCATGAATCGTATCATTAATAACCGTTTCCAATTCAACTCTTGCCGATACATCTTTGTGATTTCTGTCACCATAAGTACTTTCCATGATGAGAAAATCACACTCGCGCATGATGGTTGGAGCTAACATCAGTTCGGAATCGCTTCGTCCAATATCCCCTGAAAATAGAATTGTCTTTCCATAACAAATCATTTCAATAAAAGCAGAACCTAAGATATGCCCGTTCTTAATAAATCTGAATTTTATATCCGGGCTCACGTTTTCCCAAATTTTCTCATCAATAATTTCAAATTTCCTGATAGCCTTTTCCGCTTCCTTTACAGTGTATAATGGTTTTGCCGGTTTATGCTTTGAGTATCCCAGATGGTTAATTCTTTCAGCATCCTCTTCCTGTATTTTGGCACTGTCGAGCAGAATTATTTCTGCCAGATCTCTTGTCGGAGGCGTCATCAGAATTTTGCCCGCATATCCTGATCTTACAAGGATGGGAAGATATCCGCAATGATCAAGGTGAGCATGCGTTAATATTACCAAATCAATTTTTCTTGCATCAAATTCCAATGGTTCCCAGTTCTTCAGTCGTAATTGTTTAATACCTTGAAATAACCCACAATCAATCAGTATGTTTTTATTGGGTGTCTTGAGTAAATGCTTTGATCCTGTTACTGTTCCTGCTGCACCTAGAAATTGAATTGATACCATATAAATTATATTAAATTAGTAATTAATAGAATGTAAATTAGTAAAATTCCCGTCATAAAATTTGAAAAAGTTAGACCGTCAGATAAAAAAATGACACCAATTCAAAGTAATAATAAACATTCTACCTTTTCTAAATTATTTAACCATTTAAGACCGACTTTGCTGATACGAGGGCGAATAAAAACATAAAAATTAACAGAAACGAAAGCGTATAAATTGACCAGGTTTCCATATCCAGAAATCTGATTGGTTTATCGTTGGGTCGACCCTCTACTGGCCTGTTTGAATTAACCTTCGCAATTACTTTTGTCCCCTCATCCTTAATGAAAGAAATAAGATTCATAACATCGGCTTCTTTTAAATCTGTATGATCAGGCATTACCACATGATTATTCTGATTGAAGAGACTTATCGCTGTTTGGTCGCCTTGTTTAATAAGTGATGAAGAAGATCGAATAAAACTAACAAGCCATTTATTATCATGACGTTTGTCGACATCTTTCAAAGCGGGCCCGACTAATTTCGAGTCAATCGCATGACATGCACTGCATCTTGCATTAAAAATAGATTTTCCAGCTTCTATATCTTCTCCAAATACTATCGAACATATAAGTAATCCCAAAAGAGTTGTCAGAATATTTTTCACGATATTTTATTTTTCTAGTTTTTTAATGTCAGAAATCAGCTCATCAACTTTACCTTTTTCAGTGCCTCTGTAATACCCTCTTATCTGTCCATGCTTGTCAATTAGAACAAGCATATCAGAATGAATAAAATCTGCGGGGCCTCCATCTCCATCTGTTACAATAACCTGAAGCCCTTTTCTTGCAAATCGATATATATCTGTTTTCTTTCCACTTAAGAACTCCCAATTACTGAAGGTGGAATTATATTGAAAAGAGAATTCTTTAAGGCGCTCAGGAGTGTCGTTCTCCGGATCAACAGTTATAGAATACATTTTAATATCAGAATTACCAGCAACGGCCTCCGCAAGCTTCGTTTCATTACTTAGCATTTGAGGACAAATCGTTGAACATTTTGAAAAGAAAAAGTTTATCACGGCAATTTTTCCGTCGATATCTTTCCTTGTAATTATTTTTTGATCAGAATTAATAAAGTTAAACTCTGATACCTGAGCTGGTAAATTAGAATTGTTTCCTGTCGTTTTTTCAATCGCTCCATAATATGATAATGATCCAAACCTGTTATCGTATGATTTATATCCGATAAATAATAAAAACGGAATCACCAGAATTATTACGGGAATTAATATATTTTTTTGAACCTCCGTCAGCATCTCATGTATTATTTAAGCGGAATCGGATTATCAGGTAAAAATGCCGGTGATCCAGGACCAGAGTACTTGAATACATCCATTAATGCAGGAACGTAAGCAAGAAGAATCAAGACAAACATTACGATTAGCCAAGGGCCAAACCTGTCAATTATTCCAATTCTTTTTTCAACATGTAACGATTCACTAACAGGAAAGTCGAGTTTACTTTCGGAAATTTTTTTAGAAAAAAGCGTCATGAAAAATGATGATAGAAACATTACACCGGCAATGAACATGATAATACCTCCGAATAGAGTAATAGTAGTATCATTTACCCATTGAGGATGATACAGATTACTCTCAGGGTTTAGATATGTCATTCCCAGATTAGTTCGGCGAGGCTCACCAATTAAACCACCCCATATTAATCCGGTAGAAAATGTAAGCAAACCAATAACCCAGAGGTATGGTACCATTGTATTAAAAACCGGCAGTTGAATTTTTTTACCGGTAAGCTCTTTTATCAGGTACATGCTCATTCCCAGAATTGCCAGAAATACCGGGCCTGCAACAGTCATATGAAAATGGCCGGGCTGATAGGCTGTATTATGAACCATGTTATTAAGACTATAAGATGCATTAACTATTCCTGTTAAACCTCCGAATATGAAAAGAATTAAACCACATATCAGATATCCGAATAGGAAATTATCCTTCTGAAAATAAGGAAGGTGAGTTAGCCAATTTAGCAGACCTTTTGCACCTCTTTTTCTTCCTGCATATTCCAACGATGCGGCAAGAGTAAAAGCAGTAATAAAACTAGGAATTACAATACCAAACGTTAACATAGAATGTACCCATTTTACCCCTCTGGAAATATTAGGATCACTAAACTGATGATGCACACCTACAGGAATCGATAATAGCAAAAACATTAGAAATACAATTCTTCCGGCATTGTCACTATATAGTTTTCCACCTGCTATTTTAGGTAGAAATGTATAGAACATAATATAGGATGGTAGCAACCAGAAATAAACCAATGCATGTCCAAAAAACCAGAATAATGTACGAGCGAACGTAACATTTACAGTCTCCGTAAAACCGACAGACCACGGAATTAGTAAAATGATAACTTCATATGCAACAGATAATGAACAGACAAACCAGACGGTAAAATTTACCAATGTACCTAATACAGCAATTGGCATTTTTACGTCTTTATTTTCTTTTCGCCATTTAATATAAATACTTACCCAATCAAAAAATGGAATCCATGAACCGACAATGATTAATGCAGCACCAAGGTAGAAAGTAACATGAGCTTTAAGTGGCGGATAGAATGTATAAAGTACAGATGCTTTCCCAGACAACATTGCATATGCAGCCAACAAGGTTCCTGTAAGCATAATAACAAATGACAACATTGCAAGTTTGGCTGATGGTTCACGCTTTAAAAAATATGCAATTGTAGCATGTCCGAATGCTACTGCAAAGAAGGTCGTAAGCACAATGGCATTGATTACACCATGAAGAGTTAATCCCTGATAATAATCCGTTCCCGCAAAGCTCGCCTGATGTATCATCCCTGAACGATATATTACTTGAGCCAGGCCTTCAAAAATACCAATGGAAAGCAAGGCGAGTGGAATCGATAGTTCTAACAATATTACCCTTCGAAGAGGTTTTGAAATATTCATAATTTTATTTGGATAACTATTAATACAATTTGAATAATTATTTTTTCTCTGTTACAACAACTTCAGCCTGCATGTTCTGATGGCCAGAACCACAAAACTCATGACAGGTTATTTTATATATTCCCGGCTTATCAAAATGGACGGTAGATTTGCTGATTCCTCCATGAACAGCCATCATATTTACATTCTTCAGATAAATATTAAATCCGTGAACGACATCATCCGATGTAACGAAAAAATCGACATTGCTTCCGACGGGAATCACAATAGATTCTGGCTCAAACCGCCACATTCTGGCCACACAAAATACCTGATAAGTGTCATCATCCAGTTTTACTATTCGCGCTTTTGTATAAGCTGCATCATACGGCAAACAATCTGGGACGTCGCTATTTCGTTTATCAACAGCATACATTAGAGCAAACACAAAAATCATCATGAGTCCTACTGATAAAATCAATGCACGTTTTTCGAATGAATCCATTTTTAGACGCGGTTTAACATTAAAAAATATATACCAAACCATATCAATGCGGCCAATTGCAGAAGCAATACAAGAAACACAACAGCACCACGCGGTTTAAAGTCTGCATCCTGAAAATTATTATTCTCTTCGTCACTCATATGTATTATAATTTATGGGCAAAAATGTAACAGTTGTCTTGTATTTTTAATGAGATTCCTCATTGAAACAGGTGATATTTGTCATGTCAGGAATTCAAAAGCGGTACTGATTTATCAGAAATATCCATCTTTTAAAGGAGCAAAAAAAAGAGCAATATTTCGTTAAAATTAATCATCCATTTAAAAACAATTTTATCAATAGTATATACTCCATATTCAATAATTGATAGCTATTAAGCACAATGTATATGGATTTAAAATGTTCTTTTGTTCAATTTTTCAAGACTAAATTAAGCTCTTATTTATTAAATAATAATTTAATATCATTAGTAATCATGACACAGATCATTCATATTTTTTATTAATATTCATAAATTTGTATAAATTCATTACACATGAAAACTATCCTATTTCCAACTGATTTTTCAAATAATGCAGACCATGCTCTTAATTATGCCATTAAGTTATGCCACTTTTTAGAGGCTGAATTAGTTATTCTTCATTCATGCCGAATGAACTCATTTACATACCAGCTTCTGAACGACGAACAGAATGATCTTACGATCGTTGATCAGGCAACAAAAGATTTACAGGCTTATTGTAAAAAACATTCAAAAGAAATAAGTAGCCTTAAAGTCACTGAGGTTATTGAATACGGACTTGCCGCCGATGTTATAATTAATTATGCAAAAAATAACAATGTATTTTTAATTGTCATGGGTACCAAAGGAGCCCGAGGAATTGAGGAAATACTAATTGGTAGTAATACTTCGGCAGTTATCCAAAAAGCCACTCGTCCGATATTGGCAATTCCAGTGGAAACAAAAATTAAAGACATTGAAAAAATAGCCTTTGCTACCGACTTTCGTGAAAATGATATTGATGCTATCCAAACCTTAAGTGGAATAGCTTCATTATTTAATGCAGAAATTATTATGACACATATTACAGATTTTCTCGTACCTATTAATTACGAAAAAGCTCTAATGGATGTATTTGAAGATGATATTCGTTCAAAAGTATCATATAAAAACATTTCATTCAGGGTAATAAAAGGAAATGACCAGGTTAAAGCATTAAACCACTTTATCGAAGAAAATAACATTGATCTAATTGCTGTATCGACAAGGAAGAAAAATATCATAACAAGGTTATTTGATAAGAGCTTTACTAAAAAAATTGCCGCTCATACAACAATTCCATTACTCGCTTTTCACGATGGTAAATAAATAAATAATGAATACAATACTCTTCCCCATTGACTTTTCACCCGCATCCATAAATGCTTTAGAGTATGGAATTGAATTAAACAAAAATATTAAATCGAAAATTATTCTCTTTCATTCTTACTTTATACCAATTCCGGTTTCAGAAGCGCCGATAGCAATGCCATCAGATTTATCAATAAAAAACGAAGCGGCAGAATCATTAAATAGTATCGTAATAAAATACAGGAAATTATTTCCCGAAATGACATTCAATAGCAACCTTGTCGAAGGATTTGCAAATGATGAAATTATTTCAGAAATAATCAAAACAAAATGTGACTTGGTAATTATGGGCATGAAAGAGATTTCCGTTCTTAAACATTTTTTTATTGGAAGTAATACGACTAAAGTATTGGAAAAATCTACCTGCCCAGTACTTGTAGTACCGGAAAATTCGCGAATGAAACGGATTAAGAAAATTATTTTTGCCGCGAACTACGGAATTGACGATTTTAATAACGTAAATGAACTAATTAGCTTCGCTAAAATATTTGATTCAGAAATTATTTTATTACATATTTCCGATAACTCAGAAAATCTTGCCTTCGACTACAATCAGCTTGGAGAATTTAAAAATAAAATTTACGAAGAAAGCGGCTTTGATAAAATTTCATTTAAAGTATTTGAAAATGAAAATACTTATGAAGGAATAAATTTATATCTGGAGGAAATCAATGCTGATTTACTTTCAATCAGCACCCGCTATCGTACATTTATTCAAAATATTTTTCAATCCAGCCTTACAAAAAAAATGGTTTATCATACACAATTACCCATTCTAGTATTTCATACAAATTTATAACATTTTATAAAAACAAATCTTAATGAAAATAATTTCAAATTTAACAGAAAAGATAGTTGTGAATCTAGCTGATATAAACATGAAAGATGTTTCACTCGTAGGTGGTAAAAATGCCTCATTGGGAGAACTTATTCAATCCCTTGCCGGAAAAGAAATAAAAGTACCTGGGGGATTTGCTTTAACGTCGGTAGCCTACTGGGATTTTATAAATTCAAACAAACTCAAAGAACCAATTCAATCTGTAATTAATAAACTTGACAGAAAATATTTTAAAAATATAGAAACCATTAGCGATGCAATACGACAATTAATTTTATGCTCAACACTTCCTAGAAACACAATTAAACTTGTCCGTTTGCAATATCTCAAAATGCAAGAAGAATATGGTAAGAATTGTGATGTAGCAGTAAGAAGCAGCGCAACTGCAGAAGACCTTCCAAATGCAAGTTTTGCCGGCCAGCATGAATCGTATCTTAATATAAGTGGATCAACAGAAATCCTCAAAGCAATTTTACATTGTTATGCTTCTTTGTTTTCTCAAAGAGCAATTAAATACAGAGAGGATCACGGTTTTGACTCATTAAACATTGCATTATCCGTAGGAATTCAAAAAATGGTCAGGTCTGATCTTGCCTGTTCAGGTGTCTGTTTTACTCTTGAACCAGAATCGGGATTTCGGGATATCATTCATATTTCAGGAAGTTGGGGATTGGGTGAGAATATTGTCAAAGGAACAATTACTCCTGATGAATTTCTCGTTTTCAAAAAAACACTTATTGCTGGAAAGCAAGCAATAATCAATAGAAAGCTTGGATCAAAAGAATACACTATGCGTTATGCCGTTAAGGTTAGTCAAAAAACCGGTAGTAGTGTCGTTAACATTGTTACACCAGAAAAAAAACGGAACCAATTTATATTAAGCGATCAGGAGATAATAAATCTGGCAAAATGCTCCCTTGATATTGAAAAGCATTATAAAAGACCAATGGATATTGAATGGGCTAAAGATGGAAAAACAAATCAAATGTATATTGTACAAGCCAGACCTGAAACAGTACATGCTTCAAAAACAATAAATGTCCATCATATATATACATTGAGAGAAAAAGGGGAACCAATTACTTCCGGAATAGCAATTGGAAATAAAATCGTGAGTGGGAAAGCTAGAATTTTGAATTCCCTTTCAGATGCAAATCTTTTTAAGGAGGGCGAGATCCTGGTAACAGAAATTACAAATCCCGATTGGAATGTTATTATGAAAAAGTCTGCAGCTATAATTACCGACAACGGTGGAAGAACCAGTCACGCATCAATAGTAGCACGGGAGCTGGGAGTCCCTGCATTAATTGGATGTGGAAATGCAACCTCTAAAATTAAAAATGGACAACTGATTACTATTTCATGTGCGGAAGGACAGACAGGATTTGCATATTCCGGAATATTGAAATGGGATGAAAAAGAGATTGACTTGAAAAAAATAATAATTCCTAAGACTAATGCAATGCTAATCCTGAGTAATCCAGAAAAAGCATTTGAACTTTCATTTTATCCAAATAACGGAGTTGGTTTACTCAGAATAGAGTTTATTATATCGAATGAAATCAGAATTCATCCAATGGCTTTGGTAAATTATCAATCCTTAAAAGATATAAAGGCAAAAAAACTGATTGGAGAAATTACAATCTTGTACAAGGATAAAGCGGAATACTTTATTGATAAATTATCACAAGCTGTTGCGACAATGGCGGCGGCATTTTATCCTAAAGACGTAATTGTTCGTATGAGTGATTTCAAATCGAATGAATATGCCAACCTGATTGGCGGTAAAGAATTTGAACCTGTGGAAGAAAACCCGATGATTGGATTTCGTGGCGCCTCGAGATATTACAATGAGCGATACAAAGAGGGCTTTCGACTGGAATGCGAAGCAATGAAAATGGTTCGTGATGAAATGGGATTTACCAATATAAAATTGATGATACCATTCTGCAGAACTGTCGATGAGGGAATTCAGGTAGTTGATATCATGAAAAATTTCGGATTAATCCGTGGAAAAAACAATCTTGAAATTTATATGATGGTTGAAATACCTTCAAATGTCTTATTAGCAGACGAATTTGCAAAACATTTTGATGGCTTTTCAATTGGATCCAATGATCTTACTCAACTGACTCTGGGAATAGATAGAGACTCGACCTTAATTAGCAACTTGTTTGACGAAAGAAATGATGCAGTAAAACAATTGATTTCTCTCGCAATTCAAAAAGCTAAACGAAATGGACGTAAAATAGGTTTATGCGGACAAGCGCCAAGTGACATTTCGGAATACACTGACTTTTTAATTGATCAAGGAATAGACAGTATCTCATTTACTCCTGATGCATTCTTTAAAGGAATTGAGAATATTAACAACGCTGAAAAAAAAAGAACAATAAAAAAAGTGTCGTTCGTAAATTAAAATTTTCGTGCTGAATTTTTGAAACTTTTCGTAATAGATTAATTTAATGGTAGATACATATAAAATAAATCAATCTACTCATCTTTTCACTGAATAATAAATTGAAATATTTTTATGTTGGAGTAATATTTTAAAATTGTACTGATTTTTCGTTCACTCCAATGCTCTATTTTTAATACGATAGAATTACTTTAATCACTTTGAATTTTTACAATTAATAATGCTGAAGACCGGTTCTATATATATTGTAAATATTCATTGTGAATCATTTACTATTTTTATTGGCTATTGCTTTTTTGACAGCCGGAGCTACTACAGTTCCAAAAAGTTCTATTGAATGCATTATCTTTTCATGATCCATGACTCCCACTGTCATTTGTGCCAGGAATCTGTCGTTACCAAATAATTCATGCTCATAAAGAATTTTGTCTATGACTTCTTGCGTGCTTCCGACAAGCAATGAACCTTTTGGAGAACGCATTAAATCAAAATGCTCACGAGTCATTCTAGACCACCCTCTTTCTCTGCCGATATTAGTCATGATTTCAGCATAACCGGGATAAAATTCATCTGCAGCCTTCTTAGAATTTTCTGATATATATACATGAGAGTTTATACCAACAATTGCTTTTTCGCAATGACCGGCAGCTAATGCACTCTCTCTATAAAGTTCGATGAAAGGAACGAATTTATCCGGGGCGCCGCCAATAATAGCAAGAGCTAATGGCAGGCCCATTTTCCCTGCTCGGATGGCCGATTGTGGAGTCCCTCCCACTGCAAGCCAAATTGGAATTTTATTATTATAGGGACGAGGATAAATACTAAGGTCGTTGATATCGGGTCTGTGTTTTCCCGTCCATTTGATGTTTCCCTTCTCGTTGAGCTTAACCAACAAATCAAGTTTTTCTGAAAACAATTCATCATAATCCTGAAGATCATAACCGAAAAGAGGGAACGACTCAATAAATGAACCTCTTCCCGCCATTATTTCGGCGCGACCTTTCGAGATCAGATCAAGAGTTGCAAATTGTTGATATACACGCACAGGATCATCGGAACTTAGCACAGTAACAGCGCTTGTCAGTTTTATATTTTTCGTAACACTAGCAGCGGCGGCAAGAATGATTGCCGGAGAAGATGAAAGGTACTCCTTTCTATGATGTTCTCCGATTCCAAATACCTCCAAACCAACCTCATCGGCCAATTTAATCTCCTCGATTAATTCGACCATTCTTTTTTGGCCCTTAAAGTTTTTCCCTTCATTCGTCTGTGCTTCGTAATCAACGAAAGAATAAATTCCTAATTCCATAAATGCAAAATTACATATTCTCTTTCTTATAAACTTGAATAGAAAAATTTCGAACGCTAAAAATTGACAGACATGAGTGTTTTTGACATTGATAAAAATAAATATATATAATTAAAAAGATGAGTCGGCGAACAGTAATCCATAAAATAAAAACGGAGCTTACCAAGCTCCGTTTTTTTTCTTGAAATGTAGGCGGAATTTATCCTATGTGAATCATATTAAGTCTAGTTACCGGATATCCCTTTTAACATTATCAAGTACTATATTTTTAATCCTCCTGATTGTTTGATTTATAGAATAAATATAGTTTTCAACGAATGCATATCATATCCATAATGAGTATGCAGCTAGTTCGAATTAGCATTTGGTAGTATTAGTGATTTGAGAACCAAATAAAAAACAGATCCAACTACATTATATCACTTTAGGAGGAAAACACTCGATTAAATACTGATCTAATGATAATTACTTTGCCTATAAGACATATTTAGTCGTCTAAATTTCAGTTTCAACAATTGTTAACCAAAAATATGCGCAGGAATTAATTCCATATTTAATAGAAATATCTTTTATATTTAGGGAGAATTTTAAATAAACTTATAGGGTTATCCATATAGTTCCAGAACGTAAATAGAATAAGGTGTCGAACTATTTCTTTACCGAAAACTAAGACACCATGCAATTCTTTAAAAGTACAAATTTGATGGAATTTCCCAATCGATTTAAGACTAATGCTGACTG
>JANPNV010000043.1:0-4680 GCA_031427625.1 Bacteroidota bacterium | reverse complement strand
GTATTTGCGATCGGATCACCATCCACCAAAATGTTTGACGTAAATGCCGGCAATGTCTCGCCGTATTTTTTAATCTTATTTTCTGCTGAAACTGTTATGATCTTCTTTGTAACAGGGAAGAAATAAAGAGAATTGGAGAATCCTCCATCAAGTGTACTTGGAGTTACAGGAGGATTATACACTTGCAAAGGAGGGTTGTTTATGAAGAATGGTATTGTAGTCGTCATTTCTGTCGGACTCACAAAAGTTGATTGAAGAGTATTTCCAAAGAAAAGCACTTTTGATGAAGGCGTAAGGTATCGTCCCTGAATCGTAACATTGAATACAACTGTGCCTGGAATAACGGCAGGTAGTGGCATGACAAGACTGTTTATAACAGGCATTGAAGCAGCAAACGAAAGTATTGCGCGATCAGCTTGTATTAATCCTGATCCACTGATGAAATCAAAGTTAGGAGTACTCATGTCTATTGCCGTACTCTTAAGTATTGATCGAACTTCAGAAGGTAACAGCTTTTGGCTGTAGAATTTTTTCTTTCCTTCTATCATCAGCGCTGCTACAGCAGCGGCATGAGGCGCAGCGGCAGAAGTGCCATAGAAATTAGGGAAGATATCCGGTGGTGTTTCTGCACTTGGAGAAAAGAAATTGACCGTTGTATTTCCTCCATCGGGAGCAACAAAATCAGGTTTGTTTCTTACCACGCCATTCACTTCAATTCCACCATGAGAAGAGAACGATTCAATAAGCGGAGGTGAAATACCAAACGCAGGTGTTCGGAAATATCTGGCTGCACCAACAGCCATTGCTCCATCTGCATTGGCATGCCCAACAATTGTGGCATTTCCTGTTTTGTATTCGTTGAAGGTAATATCACCTCTGTATACGATGTATTTGAATTTTACATTCGTAGTTCCTGAAGCTCGTACAATTAAAATGTTTGCAGAGGTACTTCCATGCACTACAAAAGGAAGCACTTCGAGAGGGTCACCTCCCGTATTATTTCTGTTAAATCCGAAATACCTGTTACCAACATTATCAGTAAGGTATATATCGAGGTCATTTTGTGTTCCCGGTGTTTGGCCCATTGAATAAAACAGGTCTTGCCATTGTAATACAATTGTATATGTTCCTGGAGCAAGTGATATATTTTGGTAGATATCTCCCGGTGCGAAAGCATGTGCTGTTCCTGAATAACCGGCAGGTGCAACAGCAGGAGTAAATACTCCTTCGTATGCTTTGTCGCTGAAATTTCCTGCAGAAGAGAAATAGGATACTCCAGAGTCACGGACGGCATTGACGGCCTGTGCAATTACTCCATCCTGATAAAATGGTTCAGTTATATATGAAACGTCATCGACGATAACATCGCAGTTATGTTGTTGAAGTTGTTTTATTCCAACAGCCATGTCTCCTGCACTTTCAAAACCTGTGCGGAATGCGAGTTTAGCTTTTGGTGCGATGTCGTGAACAATCTGCATCATCGCTCTTCCTTCGTCAGATCGTCGGCCAAAAGGATATTCTTTAATCAGATCAACGGGATTTGAATTGTAAGTATTTCCGATTCCCGGAAGATCACCATTGGTAACATCAAGCGGGGCATTTGCAGCAGAAATAGTATTGTAACTATCGGAGATTACACCAACTTTAATACCCTCTCCTTGTAAATTAAATATTCTTCTCGCAAATCCTGAAGCCATAGCACTATCTCCGAGAGAATAGGTTACTCCCGTTACCATCGAATTAGGAATTGGTTGATAATACGGTCGAATGTAATTTATCAATGATGGAAGCGTGTCCAGCATTGGAAGATTTGCAATTGGGAAAAGTCCGGTGATGATATGAGTAGAGTCACCATTATTTATCGTGTCAGTTAAGCCATAGGAAGGATGCATAATCAATGCTAATAGCGAATCGTACTTACCTATGTTGGCAATTACTTCAATAAGCACTTTCCCTAATGAAGTAAGGACGATATGATTATTAATGGTATTTGTAACGGTGTCAGGGTGATCAACAATCTGTGTTAACTCAGATCCGCGGGGATTCTCAACCTTACCTGCTGAAGATGATGGATAATAAGGATCGATACATGGGAATCTGATAACATTCGTATCTCTTGAACTTGAACAACCATATGCATTTGTGATGGCTACGGAATAGAGACCGGGTGAATTAATGCTAATTGAATCGGCAGTTTGACCTCCCGGAGACCAGAGATATGAAACGCCGTTATTGTTCAGCGATGCAGAATCAACAGCATGAATGGTTGCTGTTGAATTGGGACAATCGAAAAGCCGGCTGTTAAGAGATACAAATGGAAGTGGTTTTGGATTAACAGTAACAACAGTTGTATCAGAAGCTGAACAACCGCTTCCGGAGGAGACAACTACTACATATGTACCTGCATCGGATGGCGATGCATTATTAATAACAGGATTTTGGGCAGTTGAGGAGAAGTTGTTTGGACCTGTCCATGAATATGAATTCCCGTTACTGGAAGTTAATTGAATCGTACCGCCACTACAAGCCGATGTATTAACAGTTGCTGAGGCGGGAAGAGGACTTACATTTACAGTAATGTTAACAACAGTGGTTGCTGGAGGATTGTTGTTATCAACTGCGGTGAAAGTGACAGTATGTGTTCCGATGTTGCATGTAGAACCGGTAATGGTAACATTGGCCAATGACTGAGTTCCATTTGTAACAGCAATCACAGCTCCGCACAAACCGGTTGTATCAACTGTAGTTATAACTGATTGGTTTACTTCCGGACCAAGAAAAGAAAGGGCAATTGTTTTATGCTCCCCACAGGCCATATTGATTGTATTGTTGCTGGGAATTCCACTAACAGACGGAGGAAGATTTGTAGCGTTTGAAACATTATAAATGAAACATTGGTAATCCAGATAGCTTATTCCATTGTTAGTGGCTGAAGGACCGAAGTAAGTCGAACTGTTTTCGCTAAAGCGTCCAACTTGTACGTAATGTATATTATCACCCTTATTAATTCCGGCTGTTGCAGCAATACCACCAAAGCCATTCACTCCATTCGATGCACTACCCGTTGTCCATTGCATGTCGCCATAATTAAAGGCAACATTGTTTCCAATGCCGATAATAGGGTCATTACCATCAGTCAGTATAATCTGAAACGAATTTAGCTTGCCTGTTTGTTGATTGTAATAACCAACCATTGGCCAAGTCACAATTATGTGAGTAGGTGAAACTTTATATTCGACTTTTCCGCTACCCGCTGGTCTTGTATCAACGTCTGACCAGAATGCAGCTACCATTGGTGTGGTAAAAGGGAAGCCGGAGGCACTAAAAGCATTTAATGGACCTGTAAAAGTTATGTTTCCATTATTGTTAATATATACCGAACTATAGGAAGCCCCATAAAGATCGAATGTAAAAGGTAATGCTACAGGACCAACTGAACCATCATCGTTTCCCGGAAATATAGAGTATGTATTATCGGGCTGTATGTAGCATGAGTTTGCAGGAAGAGCATCTGTGAAAAGTGCAACAACATGAGCTCCGGAAGATTGTCCGTCTGCAGTCGCAATAAGGTGTTCACCTATACAGTCATCTGTACAAACATGCCATGATGTAATAAAATTACCATTTGCATCAGCAGTGACATTCCAGGGTAAATGATCTTGTCCGGTTGAAGGCGTACCATAGGCATGCAATACCTGAAGGGTTACTGTTTCTCCGGCCTGAAATCCTCCACCGGTAAGTGTTGCAGTTGACCCGGGTTGGTAATCCGTTGAATCAGTAGTTAGTGTGTGCCCTGTATAAGGCGCCGGATTGATTGTCCCCAATTTTTGCTGATCATATCCTGCGATACTGGAAGGATCTGTAATTGTTTGCGCTGAGGCGTTAAAAAGGAATAAACAAAAAGTGATGTGTGTAATTATTTTTTTCATTGTAGGGTGGTTTTTCAATAGAATAAATAAATATTATCGCTGATAGAAAATTATCTATCATGCCAATCCGAACACTTGTGATGGTGTCTGATTTCAACATTATTTGAAGTAATTTATAAAAACAGAGAGAAGGTTAAAAGTGTAAAATCCCTATCGTAAAGCCCAATTCGAAAGGAAATGTAAAAAAAAGATATGTCATGACAAAATCATTCTTGCAAAACAACGAAAATTTGCAAAAAAACAAAGAAGTTTTTCCTTATAACACTAAATCTCCACTGTTGACGCGGGTTCCCGAGGTACGGGAAAATCTAAACAATTAAAAATCGTAATTGATTGTAATAAAGTTGTTTTACCATCAGTTCGAATGTGAAAAAAACACATTGAGAATTCTGATCATTTTAATAATAATATATCAAAAAAAAAGCGGAGATAATTTCTCCGCTTAAATATCTAATAATGCTGATTATTTTTTTCGTTGTGATAACACTTCATCATGAGTATTTGATAAAATCCTAAACTCTGTTCTCCTGTTTGCCTGATATTGTTCCTCTGAACAATTCGTTTTAGCATTTCCTTCGCATTCACAGCTATTAACTGGTTTGCTTTCGCCGTATCCTTTCGCGATCATCCGTGATAAATGTATTCCGTTTTTCTTCAGATAGACAACAGCCGACTTGGCGCGACGTTCCGATAGCCATAAATTGTATGTTGCATCACCGCGACAATCGGTATGTGAACGTAATTCGATTCT
>JANPNV010000042.1:0-2069 GCA_031427625.1 Bacteroidota bacterium | reverse complement strand
ATAAAATAATTAAAGGGGAGAATTCTCCCCTTTAATTTTACCAACTATGAAAACATTTTTAATCGTCATCTCTTTACTTTTAATTAAAACTGATTTTGTTTTCGGACAAAAGCGTGGAAATATATGGTGCTTCGGCGATTCTTGTTTAATGGACTTTAATACAACACCACCTTCTGTCGGAAGTGCTGTGCTACGATCTCGGGGAACGGCTTGCAGTATTTCCGATTCATCGGGCAATCTGTTATTCTACTGTGGTTCGCCGCATGTCGATTTATGGCAATCAGGCAATGTATATTTTGTCGGTGTGGTATATAATAGAAACAATGAAATAATGGAAGGAGGAGATACCTTGGCATGTGAACTTTGGTACAATGAAATGGTCATTGTTCCAGACCCTAATTTCAATGGAAGATATTTTTTATTTCACATGGAATTAGGAATTCAAAACCCCGGCCTATATTATTCTATCATTGATCTTTCGTATAATAACGGCCTAGGCAAAGTAACATCAAAGAACAATCAACTTCTTATGGGCAATATGGCCGATTGCCTGACTGCCATTAAGCATGGCAATGGAAGAGATTGGTGGGTTATAGCCAGGAGAAGCGATTTTCAACTCGGTGGTCCTCCAGACAATGACTTCTATGTTTATTTGGTGGATACAAGTGGTATCACAGCACTACCCGTGCAAAGTATAGGAACTTTGAATCCGACCAATCTTGCAAAAATTACATTTAATCCTTCAGGCGAGCAATTTGTTTTCACGAACATCAATGATTTAATTGAATTGTATGACTTCGATCGTTGCAGCGGAACGATCAGCAATCCCGTTACAATACAACCGAATGCCGGGCCGGGACTTTCTACACAAACAGTGGGAACCGAGTATTCAATAAGTGGCCGTTACTTATATATTACTACTAATAAAGACACTTCCAACCTTTATCAATTCGACATTTACGCTGCTAACATAACAGCGTCAAGAATTGTGCTTGACAGTTTTTATGTTTATACCTATGCCGGTGGAGAATTGAAAAGAGGCCCGGACGGGAAAATCTATTATGCGTCTGCCTGGTATGACGGTGTAAATTACAACTTCCCTTACCCCGATACAGAATACAATCAATACAATATGAACCTTGGCGTAATCAACCAACCCGATTCACCCGGAGTAGCCTGCGACTTTCAGCCATTCAGTTTTTACCTCGGCGGCAAACGCAATTACTGGGGTCTTCCCAATAATCCCGACTATGATTTGCCACAGCTATACGGAAGTACATGCGATACATTAGGTGTGCATGTAAATGAAATATCAAAACCACACAATGGACTTACGATTTTTCCAAATCCCTCCAATGGCTTAGTAAATTTTTATTCTGAAACATCCCAAAATGGAGAAGTAAAAATTGTCGATGTATTGGGAAAAACTGTTCTGATAAGAAAACTGAACAATGGAAGACTAACGCTTGAAAGCTTAAAAGCAGGAATTTACTCTGCAGGGATAGTTGGAGAAAGCCAACCAATGGTTAAGTTTATAGTCATAAAATAGCATGAAGAAAATCTCAGATTTTCAATTATTTTTTTAACCCATCAATAAACCCGATCCCGAAGTGATCAAACGTTTATATAAACAAACAGGCCTTACATTGCAACCCCGAAGGGATCGAACGTGATTACCAATAACGTTGGATTATTGTGAAGAGGTAAACCGGTAATGCATCTCGGGTAAATGACACATGAACGATTTAAGATCTGCACAATTAGAGCCGGTGAAACGCCGAAAGCATATATTTGCATCTCAATCAATACCATCCGAGAACGTACAGCCATATCAAATAGAATTGTTCGGCTTTTGAAAGATGAATTGATAGGAATCATTAAAATTAGAAACTAAACTTTTCTATCAAATGCATTTCAGAGAAAATAGTTTTTCGTTTAAAATTATCATGAAGAACATCATGCTATTTACTCTTTGCTTTTTGCTTACTACATGCAAGAAAGATCATTTGCTCGATTGCTTTAAGAGCAGCGGCAAGTCTGTTTCAGAAACACGAACTGCAATTGCCTTT
>JANPNV010000041.1:0-1947 GCA_031427625.1 Bacteroidota bacterium | reverse complement strand
TCATTATACATTAGCATTGGTATTAAGGAGCATGCGGCCGCACTTAAAAAACTCGGCAAGCATAAAACAGGTGTTGGCTGCCTTTATATTAATAAACTGGAAGATGTTGATTTGAAAGTTCTAAAAGGAATCATTGATGATTCGATAAGTCGAAAGTAGAATGTTTTGTCAGGCCAGATATGAAAATCCGCATATGCATTAAATCATAGATGCATGAAGTCAGTCATTTTCCCAGCAAGTCTAACTGAATTTTAAGAATGGATTCATTATAATTTTGAGAGATAAACATTATCATAAATGAAAAAGAGTAAAACACTACCTGGAGCTCTGTCCTTTTCTCAATTAACAAGAAACCATTCGCAACTTTTAAACCTTCAACGAATCAGTTTCACCGATATTATTCTATATTACACGCGCTAATTGGCAACAATAATCCAGTCAATATCGTTTAGCGGTGTCGGGTAAATTTTTTTATTTACTCTTTTTCGATCCCGTGTTCCTTCTCTGATATTTAATAACAAGAACTTATTAATAATAAACGAAGTGAAAAAATATATCACGACGATATTTCTTTCTGCCTTTCTGCTATTCCAGATTCAACCGATGCTGGCACGCTTTATCCTTCCATGGTTCGGGGGATCCTCTGCTGTCTGGTCTACATGCCTCCTGTTTTTTCAGACAGGACTCCTAATCGGTTATGGATATGCTCACCTGCTAACAAAAAAGTTTTCGGTAAAAGCGCAGGTTAAAGTACATCTGGTTCTTTTACTACTATCGATAATTGCATTACCTGTTTACCCAAATGAATGGATGAAACCGGGAAATGGAGATGATCCCGTTATCGGAATACTTCTGTTGCTTACTCTAACAGTAGGTTTCCCCTATATCATGATATCATCGACAGCCCCCCTGCTCCAGTCATGGTTTTCGAAAGATCATCCGAAGCAATCTCCTTACAGGCTTTATGCACTATCCAATCTCGGATCACTCATCGGACTTTTCGCCTACCCTCTACTTATCGAACCAAATTTGAATCTCAAAACGCAGGCCTGGGCCTGGTCTGCAGGCTATGTTACTTTCATAATTTTCTGTGCAATTGTTGCGAAAGAATTATGGAAGCTAAAACCATCTATCAATAAAATTATCAATAAAACATCTGCTGCCATCCCACCCATTACTAAATCGATTTGGATGATGCTGGCATTCATGGGAACAATTACCCTATTAAGCATTACGAATAAACTAACACAGGACGTTGTCGTCATGCCTTTGCTCTGGATTCTTCCCTTATCACTTTACCTCATTTCATACATTATCGCTTTCAGCGGATCGAAATGGTATAACAGAAAAATTATTTTCCCGGGAATGATTCTATCCATTGCACTGATACTGAAAAGGCAGATCCAATTTGTCGTGTATGATAAAGCCCTGTCGGCAGAATCAACTGTCATCATATATTGCCTCGGAGTATTTTTCATCTGCATGGCTTTACATGGCGAACTTGCCCGAAAAAAACCGGACGAAGGAAATCTAACGCTCTATTACTTTATCATTTCGGTAGGCGGTGTTTTGGCCGGCATCTTTATCATCTTTATCGTGCCGCACATCCTTACTGGTTACTGGGAAATATATATTGCCTTTATCGGAAGCGCACTTCTTCTTACGTTGGTTATTCTTAAGGAAATGAATACTAAAGAAAACCGTCGCTTTCGTAGCATGTATTACATCACAGGCGCGGCTTCCATCATCGGAATAATTTTCGCACTCACGAAAGAATACCGTGGCTTCAACAAAAATGTAATATCATCTGTCCGCAATTTCTATGGCGTACTAAAGGTCTCTGAAGAAAACATTGGCAAACCAAACTGGCAACGAACGCTTACTCACGGCGACGTCATGCATGGAATCGAATTGATGAATCCTGAATCTTCTAACATTCCGCTGACC
>JANPNV010000040.1:0-2094 GCA_031427625.1 Bacteroidota bacterium | reverse complement strand
CCGTACAATCGTTTTGCTTGTCCAAATTTTCCTTCTACACAGTTTCGTTCTCCTACCGCTTGCTTTAACTCTTTAATTCTTTCTTTGGTCTGTGCTGTTGGTCGTCCCAAAGGTTTGCCATTTAGCTGGATGTTTTTTTCTTTACACCAGTTGCGATTTACTCTGGTAATATATATTTGATCTGCATTTATTTTTGCTGGATAGTATCCGTTTCGCTTTTTGTAATTCTCCGCGCTTATTTTTAAATCTTCTGTTTCATTGTAGCTATCCCAACTTAAACGATCTAGATAGGTTAATCCATTGTGTACACAAACGCCAATCTTTGATCCAAATTCTACATCCGATCCCGCCTTCCCTCTTACCATAGGACGAACGTGTGGTTGATGAATAGACACAATACGATTTAGTGTGCTGTGTGTTTTATTTGTGTGCATTTCTTTTTGTTGACGATATGCTTCATTTATCACTTGCAGATATTTTAATTCGTGTTTGTTGAATATCCATTCAAGGTTGGTGTAGTTCGAGAGTAAAGATTCTATGTGTTTTAAATCTCTGTTTACAAAATTCAATTGTGCTCTAACAGCTTTGCGTATTTCTTTATGTGTTCTTCTTTTTTTCTTAGCTACATTAAGATATTTCTTGCGGGCTTTTATTCTATAGGTTCGAGGCTTTTTTTGATCCGTTTTTAAACAAATTATATCAATAATTTCTTCTAATTTTTCTCTCGATTCATTTAATATTCCTAAGTCTGTTGGGTATTGAATATCTTGTTCTACAATGGTAGCATCTATGTTTATAGTGCCATTGTTGGTTGGCTCTTGAACTGTTGGCTCATCGCTCATTACATCAGCAATCAATGATTGGTTGTTGTCTTTGTTTTCTTCTGAATCTTTCTTGTTCTCAGGTGTATTGTGCTTGATGATAATATCGTTTATCTCTTGCCAATAATCTAAGCCTAACCGTTTTCTGATCTCTACAAAAAGGCTTGGCGCAAAAACCGCATCTGCTTTAAAGCTTGATAACCCTAAAAAATATTGCATGTACAAATTTTCTTTTATGCTATCTATGGTTCCTTCATCGCTTAATTCTTCATGATGTTTTATAATCAAGGCTCCTAAAACAATACGAGCGTCTATCGTACCAGCACCCATCTTTTTAGCCATTCGTGAATAATAGTAAACTCCTAATTTATTCCATGGTAATAGTTTAGAAAATTTTATCCAGCGGTTATCCATATCCAACTCTTGTTCAAAAGGAGTGGCAAATAGTTGTATTTGTTCTGTGTTGATTTCGCGTATCATCTGCAAGCCTTTTTAGTTGTTTTGCTCAAATATCTTGCATCTTTTTTAATGTTTGTTCGCTAAATCTCTTTATTTATAAACATTGATAAGGTTTGAGCGAACCCTAAGTATTAGTTTTTTATAATAAGAGTAGTACGATTTAATAGCTAATCTATACAATTATTGTTAGAAATGCAATAGAAGTTTAATTTGATGAGAGATTGCTTCAATCGCTCGCAATGACGCTCCGAAAATTTAAGCAGATTTTAAAGCTTTCAACTTCCCCTTTAAATATTGCCCCGTATAAGAATTTTTACATTTTACCAAATCCTCTGGTACACCTTCAAAAATAATATTTCCACCTGCAGTTCCACCTTCTGGACCTAAGTCAATAATCCAATCAGCACACTTTATAATTTCTGCGTTGTGTTCTATGATAATTAATGAATGTCCTTGTTTGATTAATGCATTGAACGCATAAAGCAATTTGGAGATATCATGAAAATGCAATCCTGTTGTAGGTTCATCAAAAATAAAAAGAGTAGGAGTGTTGCTGTTTTGTCCTATTCCAAGAAAGGATGCTAATTTAATTCTCTGTGCTTCTCCACCGCTCAATGTGCTGGATGGCTGTCCAAGGTGAACATAACCCAATCCAACATCCGAAAGTGGTTGTAGTTTTTGTACAATCTTTTTTTCTGTGTTTGTTGGTCGCTGTGGTAAATTGAAAAAATCAATTGCATCATCAACGGTCATATTTAAAATATCCGAAATGTTTTTTTTCTCCTGTCCGGATCGAAGCATCCGGATGGTAGGT
>JANPNV010000039.1:0-14992 GCA_031427625.1 Bacteroidota bacterium | reverse complement strand
CACAACAGTTCGCGTTGCGAGACCCGCGCCATTTCCCTGATGCACATTTACGAATGTAGATAGAGTTGTATCTGTTTGCGAAGCAATTGTTGTAAAACTAAAGCTGAAAAGGAAGCAAACAAGGATGTATAGTTTTTTCATGACGATATAGTTGGAATTTCTGGTAGTTTCTCATGGTTTGAGAAATAGATTAGCGAATGTAACATATAAGCTGATTATCGACAAGGGGTAGGTATACGGAACATCTAGCTAGTAAGATCAAAAATCTGAAATCGCACATCTGAAATCTAAAATCTCCTTCTTCAACACTTCACTCAAGATGCAAATGGCTAATGGCAACGTTAACGATATAGTCATCGCCAGACATCTGGCGTCATTTTCACATCATCACATAAGCTAATCCCCGTCCGCCCATTCTCAAATTAGCTAATTAATGAGAGCCCCCTGCTGTATCCACCTCCCAATCATCTCCCTCTCTTCATCGGTAATCCCTGTCTTATTTCCCTGCGGCATCGTCTTCGTCTGCACTACGCGAAACATAATCCTGTCGGCCATCTTCGAAATTTCTGCGGGATGATCAAAAGCAATTCCGTTCGGCGCAACTTTTTGTGCGTCGTCTGTTGGCTTAGCTGAATGACAACTCTGGCAACGTTTTATGAATATGGGCTGCACTTCAGAAAATTTTATTGGCGTTGTATCGATACTTACAGGTTTTGGAGAAGTAATAATTACGAGTGCAAAAAGCGCAATAGCTCCATAGACAAGAAACCATACGGCACTTTTTCCCTTCTCGAAAAGATTAATATAATGCCTAACCGATACACTGCCAATAGTCAGGATTGCAAGAATGATCCAGTTATATTTCGATGCAAATGTTCCTGAAAAGTGATTGCTGATCATTATGAAAATGACAGGGAGTGTGATGTAATTATTATGCAATGAACGAAGTCCGGCATACTTTCCAAGAGCTGGATCAGGAATACGATTTTCTTTTGCGGCTTTTACCAATGCCTTCTGCGAAGGAATGATGGTAAAGAAAACATTTCCTGCCATGATAGTTCCCAGCAATGCTCCAACATGCATGAAGGCTGCGCGGCCACTCAGGTAGTGACTTAATACAAAGGAGATAATAGTGAGAATGATAAATCCTGTGATTCCGAAAAGTTTTGGTTTGGCCAATAAAGGAGATCGGCAGAGGATATCGTAGATAAACCATCCAGCAATCAGCGAACTGATACCAATTAGAATCGCAGTTATGGGTTGAATGTTGCTAACGGCAGGATCAACCATGAATGATTTTGAATTCATGTAATACACAAGTGTCATCAAAAACATTCCTGACAACCATGTGAAGTACGCTTCATACTTAAACCAATGTAGTTTCTCAGGTAATGTACCGGGCGCGTTTTTATATTTTTCGATATAATAAAATCCACCACCATGTATGGCCCATAGATTGCCGGCCAGATCATCGCGTAAGTCTTTCGTCCGGTTCAGACTATTCTCGAGGAATATGAAATAAAATGAAGCGCCAATCCAGGCAATGCCTAAAACAACATGTGCCCATCGCACAACAAGATTTAGCCATTCAAATAAATGACCCGCAAGTCCGGCAGCGTTAATTGCCGACGAGCTAAAATAAAGTAACAGAGAAACTGCAGCAATGGAAAGGAGAATTGTCCTTGTCGACTTTATTTCTGTCGCATCGTCTTCGTCTATGGTTATATTTAATTTTTTCAAAAGACGAATGGCCTCACCGAGGAAAATCGCGGCAAGGATAAATATGATGATGAATGCAAAAAATATTATTCCAAATGTAGAAGGCATGTAATGGTGTTAGTCAATGATGAATCAAAGCGACCGGAATATTATTTCGATCCTCTTCTTGCTAGTAAAATTCGATAAAACGAACGGCTCCTGATTTCATCGATTGTAAGTCCGGTGCTCAGAACTTCTTTCTCCGTAATCGCTCCGCAATTTAATGCTTTCAGGAAATAATTCAGAAGTCCTTGTCCAGTTGCAGCATCGTCGAATACGTCGCCTGACAAAGTTGCCTGCGCCGCCTTGTCGACAAAGTTTCGCAGACGAAGCGCTGCATCTTCATAGCTCTCGAGGAAGAATGTATAGACGGCTGCATATCGCATTGGAAGTTGTGCAGGATGTAAATCCCATCCCTGATAAAATCCGTTTATCAGCGAATGCATCGTATGACCATAACCTAGTTTCCATGCATTGTAAACAACGTCTCTGTTTTCTTTCTCCTGTTCGGCCGTGAGGTTATCTCCCCGGTGTGGACCAACGGGCATTACATTTGTCGCACCATCTGAAAGCATAATTCCCGTTCCGCCCAATGCTACACGCGTCATGTGATGTGCGAAGTCGCACACGGGATGATCCATTGTTTGGTATTTTGCAGTGATGTTGCATGACGCCGTATAATCGTATGTTCCGAAATGTGCTGCAATGCATCGTCCCTTTCCTGCGCGGATAAGTGAAAGCAGAGGATTTTTTCCATCGGCATCCATTACAGCTTGCGTCGCTTCGACCATCATTTCCATTTTTAGCGTATGAGGCAAAAGTTTATGCTCATGTTCTAAAATTTCGAAAAGTGATGTAAGCGCTTCCATCTGCTGAGGTATGGTAACCTTCGGAAGCATGACGATAAAATTATCAGGAAGCTTTCCGCCTGTGGCTTCGAGCAATGTTGTCAGAAATATGTCTAGGGTGCGAATGCCACGTTGCTTCAGGTCTTCAGTGAATGGCTTTATGCGTATGCCGATGAAAGGCGATATCGTTTTTTCTTTCATTCCTTTAGCAAGTTCCAAGGCAGCTTTCACAGCAGTATCATCTTCTTCGGCATCCGGTCTGTTTCCAAATCCGTCTTCGAAGTCAATGCGGAAATCTTCTACCGCTTCACGGGAAAGTTTATCTATAATTTTTTTATAAACGGCATAAGGAAGCCAGGCTTTTTCTTTTTTTAGTTCAGCATCGCTCATTTTATCTAAACGGGAAATTAGATCAGCGATCGCTTTCTTTTCTGTCGGCAATGCATCTGCGCCATCTAGATTGAGAACTCTTGCGAGAACAGTAAAGTCGGGCGCATAGGTGACGAAACTTTTCAGAGCTACATGTCCCATCTTTTGTGTTGTGTCCGACTTAAATAAGTTTGCGCCACCATAAACAGTATGTACTGCCTGCCTGTCAGGTAATTCGCCAGGATAAATTTTTTGAAATGCCACATTAGCCGTACGTAGATCGTGCAGTACTTTTTCTTTAGCTTGTTCTGGAATGGATAGTCTCATTTTTTAGGTAAGAGGTAAGGAGTAAGTGGGAAGAATTATGATTTGTGTATTGTGCTTTTTATTTTTTTAACTTTTTATCAAACGTCTAACTCCCGCGGTATGTACTATACCCAAATGGATTCATCAACAGCGGAACATGATAATGACTTTCATCGGTGATCTCAAATTCAATAATGACATTCGGATAAAAACATTTTATATTTCTCGATTTGAAATAGGATCCTGTTTCAAAAGTAAGGCGGTAGATTCCCGGGGTTGTTTTTTTTTCAGATGTTATGAGATTGCTGATGCGGCCATCGTTGTTTGTTATTCCATTGCCAATGATTTTCCAATCACTGTCAGATTTATTTTCAAGTAAAACACTTACTCCTGCTGCAGGTTTTCCTGCCGACGTGTCTAAAATATGTGTTGTTATAGAGCTCATACTAGTAATTTATCTATGCGAAGATGAGTAATTTTATTTTGTTCGATGGCTGCAATACTAAGTTCATTGCTGATGCTGTTATTCATCCTGGCCTTAATTAAATCAAGCATTTGTTGTGCTGATTTACCAGTAGCACATACGATGAAGATAAATCCGTATTTACTTTCATATTCCTGATTGGCTTCAATGAGTTCTGTCAGAACTTCTGACGTAGCCTGCTTCACTCCCGATTGCTCATCTTCAGCCCAGTTCTTCGTTTCTGAAAATTTCGTATCGTCGATTTTTTTCTCTCCGATCTTCGGATGATGAGAAAAAGCTTCCTTCCAGTCTTCTTCTGTGCAGGCAAACCAAATGCTGTCTGAATCTGTCTTCAACTTTTCGACAGAGTCGAATGGAAAATATTCCATAATTTGATTCACCCAATTCGTACATCCACAGCATTTGAATAGTTCTGCTTTTGCTTTGTCGGCGCCGAGGCTATTTATTTTTTCTAATTTCATCAGTCTGCAATTGTTCCTAAAAGTCTCATGCGACTTATTCCGCCATCAGGCAAAATTGTTAAGCGAACATGTGTAAACGGACCATTCTCCAATATCTCTTTTTCAAAATGATGCTCATGATCTGCCTGTAGCTTTGTCTGTGGCAGCAGTGTTTGCCATTTAATTCCACTATCGGGAAGTTTACTTTCATCTTTCTGATCGATGTTGCATCCTTCAATCATGCAACTGTCGGGAAAATTTCCTTTGAAGTGACAAGTGTCGACTAAAACCTTTTGTATGTTTCCCCTATGCGCCAGCCGCACAATAACCCAATCCTTATTGCCCGGTGTTCTGTTACGCTTAGTTTCCCAGCCGTCACCCATGTTGACTCCTCTTCCAGGCATGATCAGGTTATCCATATGACTAAAAAACATGTCGTTGCAAAGTACGGATTTCGCTCCGTTCACTGCAGCAGCAAGATCTAAAACTTCTTCTTGACTAATCAGATTCCAGTCCTTAAACACTTCGCCATAAACTTTTAGTCTTGCAACTCCGCCATCAGGAAAAATATTTAATCGCAGGTGTGTGAAAATATTTTGATCCTTCACTTCGAAAAAATTCTGACTGCCGGGTTGTAAAGTTGATTTAGATAAAATCTCTCTCCATTCTATATTTTGAAGATCAACATTTACGTCTGGAGCAAAATAAGCGGCATCAATAGAAGCGAAGGGTGGATGATTGCCTAAAAAATAATTCGTATCAATGTCGAAACCACGAATTATTCCCGATGTGGCAAGTTTGATGATGCACCAGTCATTCCCCGGTGTTCGCTTTCGCCTCGACTCCCATCCGTCCATCCATTTACCACGGTCTGTATACTTATCAGCAATGAAAATTCCACGTCCGGGTAACAATAGATTTTCTTTTTCCGCAAAGAAGTCGTCACTACATAATAGCGCCTTGCCACCTAGCCGCGATGAAGCCAGATCCGTCAGCGAGGTAAACTCCGGTTTTTTTATATCATTCATATTCTTAAAATTATTGTCCTGTCTGGTATGCAGGCTTTTCGTTGGGTTGCAGAATTCTGATTTGAAGATCGCAAAGGTAAAATGTTAAAGGACTTTTCCCGAATGAAGATTTGGAAATTTATGCCTGTCAAAAACCAACTTTCCGTTGACAATTGTCTGATGTACTTCTCCTTTCAACTTTAATCCGGAATAGGGTGTAAGCTTATGACGGTGATATATCTGTTCAGCTCCCGCAATAATTTCCTTTTCAGGGTTCCAGATAACAATGTCTGCATCATGATTCACTTTTATACAACCCTTTTTTGAATCAAGCTGTAGAAACTTCGCAGTGTTTTCGCACATTAGTCTGCTGATATCGACAACGGTAAAACCTCTCTTCCTGGCCTCTGTCCAGACGACAGGTAAAGAAAATTGTAATCCGGCTATTCCTCCCCAAGCTTTTTCAAAATTTCCGCTTTCTGTTTCCTTCATTGATGGTGGAGCAGGCGAATGATCTGTGGCGATGAAATCGATGATGCCATCTTTCAATGCCTGCCATAACTGATCGTTGTTTTCCTTTTCTCTGATTGGCGGAGCGCATTTGTATTGTGTCTGCTTGTCGCCGATACTTGCAGCGTCGAAGAATAAATAATGCGGAGCTGTCTCAACAGTGAGCGGCAGACCTTCTTTACGTGCTTTAATGATGTCAGGTAGTGCCGAAGCCGATGAAAGATGAACGATGTGAACATGGGCTCCGGTTTCATGACAAAGGTTGATCATTGTTCTGATAGCAGTATCTTCCCATGACTTCGGTCTCGATGCCAGATATGCCATGTAACTCTCCGGATGTTGTTTTAATTTTTGAATCCCTTCATGATCGTTGTCAAGTTCGCAGTGTACGAGTAATGGCCTGTTGTATTTTTTGAGAAGCAGTAAAACATCTCTCAATTGCTCAGGAGGAGTAGCAGGAAAATCGTCGATGCCCGAATGCGTTAAAAATGCTTTCAAGCCGAAGACTCCACCATCTAACAATGCTTCCAGATTTTTCAGATTGCCGGGAACTACGCCGCCATAAAATCCGCAATTTATATGAGCAGATTTTTCTGCCGATGCTATTTTCAGTTTCAGATATTCAATTGATGTAGTCACCGGCGAAGAATTGAGCGGCATGTCGATAACTGTCGTAATTCCTCCTGCAGCAGCAGCCCGTGTTGCACTATCGAAACCTTCCCATTCAGTCCGCCCCGGTTCGTTGATGTGCACATGTGGATCGATGATGCCGGGCATAACGAAATTATTTCCGGCGTCAATGGTTTTTATACCTTCCCATCCGGTGTTATTCCCGACGGCTACAATTTTGCCATCAGCGATTTGTATAACACCATCAATAGAACCTTCGGGTGTAATTATATTTCTGCTTTTTATAGCGAGGTCGGTCTGCATTTTACTTTTTGGAATGAGATTGTAAAAGTAAGGGGAATTAACGGTAGTTTGTATATTGAGGGTGCAATTGTCTTCTTATTCGATAGATGTTTTTATTGTTTTTGAATAATTTAACAATGAAAATCTAGTGGCTAATTCAATTGCCATTAATAGGGAGGTAGTTTCAATAATGTCAGCGTCACAACTAAATAAACTAAGACAAATAAATGGGTTATTTAAAAATGAAAAAAAAATATTTAGTGTTCATCCTTTTCGGTTTGCTTGTATCTTCCATGAAAGCTTCAGTCTGGAATGTAGGCTTGTCACGAATATATTCTCTGCCGGGTCAAGTCAAGCTTTTAGTACAGGATGGTGATACGATTTACATTGATGGTGGCATATATGTCAACGATGCTGTAAAATGGAACAATAAAAATTTAAAATTCATAGGTCTCGGAACGGATACTAACAGAACTATTTTGCAATACAATGGAGATATACCAAATGGCAAAGGAATATTTGTATTTGAAACTCCGGGAACATGCGATAATCCTTATCTGCAAAACATTGTTTTTGATGGTGCCCGTGTTTCTGATAGCGACGGAGGGAATGGAGCGGGTATTCGTTTTCAAGCAAATAACATTACGGTAATGAATTGCAAGTTTGTGAATTGTCAAAATGGAATTCTTGAAGGGAACGGAAGCGTGACTACAAGCAATGTAATAATCTATAATTCTGAATTTGAGAACAACGGATACCAGCTACCCAATGACCCTACTTTTTCAGGATACGAACATCACATATATATCAGCGCTAGTGCCGATACATTGATTGTGCAGAATTGTTATTTTCATCATCCGCGCGGACAAGCAAATTCGCTAAAGACAAGGGCACAAAGGACTTTTATTTTATACAACCTGATCGATGAAGAAGCTACGGGTTATGGAAGCTGGGAGATAAATATTGCGCAAGGTGGATTAAACATTATCCTTGGCAATATAATTATTCAAGGATTTTCGGGAGCTAACCATGGTATTCTTGGTTATGATGCAGCTGTTAATCCGCTGGAAGATTTTTATTTTGTAAACAATACTGTTATCAATAAGTATGCAGGGAACATAAAGTATTTTAACATTGTCCCTGCTTCTGGTATAAATACATTCAAAATTTACAACAATATATTTGCCTCTGTAGTTGGAGCTAACAATACCATGTTTACAGGCAATACTCCCGCCTTGTTAGACTCTGCGAAAAATATAAATGCAATTGATTATTTGGCACTTTCATTTACTGATCCTTCGGTGAATGATTTTTCATTAACATCTGCTTCCTCTGCTGCAATAAATAATGGAACAAACCCGGGAGTCTCAAATACTGCATTTTCATTGTCACCGCTATACATGTATCAGTCACATTTATTGGCACTATTGCCGCGTTCAATAACGAGTGGAATTATTGATATTGGCGCTTATGAGTTTTCCAATACTACGGGGATTGATTTAAATCCGACTCAAATTAATTTTTCAGTATTTCCAAATCCTTCAAGTGGGCAATTCACTGTTTCCATCAACGGCTTCGATTCGAAAAGGAAATATGATTTTGAAATTTATAATATCCTGGGAGAAAAAATAGGCCAATCAATTATTGAAAATACGGAATTCATCATTGATTTAACCCATGCCAAAAAAGGAATTTATTTTGTAAAAGTTAAGGGGAGTTGTGCTGCCAGCTATAAAAAAATAATAATTCGATGATGTGCATTGAATGCTAGGAGAAATAAATTAACTCAATACGGAATTTTTCAAAAAATAAATAAATACAATTTTAAAACTTCTTTTTTAAAATTACTGTTATTGAAATAGTATTCAATTTAGATTGGAGATGTGCGATTAAAGGTAATTTCATCAGCGAAAATCAACGGACTATTATCAGGTTTCATATCTTCGAATCAATTCCGGAAAAAAAAGGAAGAACAAACAACATGGATAAATTATTTTTAGCAATTGGAGTATTTGTTGGAGCTTTGGTAGATGACACATTTGGACAAGTATTACCACCTATTCAGTTAGATAGACCCGACCAAACAGAATGTCCATTTATAACCCCTTCAAAGTATTTTCAACTTGAAACCGGTATTGTCATTGAAAATACAAACAGCGAATTAAAAAATTATAGTCATCCGACGATGCTTTTAAAATATGGCATAAACGAAAAATTTGAATTGCGACTAATTACTGAATTGGTAACTGTGAAAAATAGAGATTATTCAACAACTGGGATCAACCCAATAACTGTTGGAATTAAAACTAGTTTGCTGGAAGAAATTGGCCTCATCCCTAAAATTTCTTTTATCGGACATATTACTACTTCAAATGTTGGGAGTAAGGAATTTGAAACAAAATATATAGCACCATCATTCAGATTTTCGATGCAACATACGCTGACAGAAAAGATTTCGCTGGCCTATAATCTTGGTGCGGAATGGGACGGAGACATGGCAGGTCACACATATATTTACACATTTACTACAGGATTTAGTTTAACTGAAAAGCTAGGTGCCTATGTGGAGGTTTATGGTTTTTTCCCGAACGATTATCAGTCCGACCAGCGATTTGACTGCGGATTTACATATTTGCTTTCCAACGATTTTATTGTTGATATTTCAGGTGGAATCGGACTGACAGAAAATGCACCAAATAACTATTTGGCATTAGGACTTTCATATAGATTTAATACGGCAAAAAAGTAAATACAAGGAGTATTTAACGCCTTACGTAAATAAAAGTATGTTTCATTTGATGATTTGAAAAGAAGTTACAAGGTTATAGTAATTCAATTATTGAAATATTTTGAATGATCTCAAGAGGGAATGTTTATTTTAAAACATGCTTTGTTTAAATGAACTCATTCCTATCATCAAGATATTATCTTTAGTTTCTATAAAGATTAAATTAATTAAACTATGCGAATCGTAAATCAAATAGGAGATGAGTAAAAATAATACATATTCTGTTTCTCTTCAAAAAATTTATTTTTCTAATGCATTAACAATTTTAAGTCTTTTTAAAGATGGTACTGTGTTTAAACTTACAGGCGCAGATGAAATTCACAGTGATTTTATTTCCGGTGGATCGTTTCTTTTTATATTTAATAACAGAGGAAGAATTTATGGGAAGTTTTTAACTATTACCGATAGAGAAATAATTATGGAATGGAATGTTGAGGGTTTCAACCGGCCAAATGAAATTATGACGTCTGTTGAAATTGCTCTGCAAGACCAAACTGAAAATTGTGTTTTAACTCTGAATCATAAATACATATTGAACGAAGGAGCTGCAATGGCTAAGCAAAGGGCATGGATGGAAATACTTAATGAGGTTGAGAAAATGCTAGCCGGTAAAAGTTAAATAACAATTTAAATTATTCTAAAAAGACTAACCTCAAAATTTATTGATTTATTAAATTACATTTGAGAATTCTCACGATTGCTTATTGAAATTGCTTTTTAGATAAATTTTAAAGTCGCTTCCTTAGATTAAAAATGAATCAACCTATCTTGAAAAAATATTTTAGTATTGATGGGGTATTGTATTTTGTATTGTTTATTTTAATAATAATATTCCGATATTTTGTATTGGAAGAATTTTCGTTTAAGTATACTGACAGTGATCAGTCAATTATGTGGCTGGGACTAAAGAATTATTCAGAGGGGTTATTTTATGAGCCACGATTTTATGGTCAGTCATATAATACCATGCTTGAGGCGTTTTTTGCAGTACCCTTGTTTAAGTTAGGAGTTCCTGCATATAAAATTTTGCCAATTATTACAAGTGTTTTTTCGCTTGCCCCTTATTTTATAATTTCTCTTTTTGTTTTTTTTAAAAAATCTCCTAAAATAGCTTTGCTTATTCTCTCAATTCCATTGCTATTACCTATTGATTATTCTTTGATAACATCTTTATCCAGAGGATTTGTTACAGGAATATTTATTAGCTCATTCGGAGCAATAGCTATCTTTTTCCCTAGATCTAGAATTTCATTTTTGTTCTGCTCCTTTATTACCATAGTTGGATTTTCTGTTAATTCAAATTCTATATTAATAGCATTGCCCTGTTTGTTATTTTTATTTTTTGAGAATTCAAAAAATATATTCTTTTACATTTATTCAGCTTTCGGTATTGCTTTAGGAATTTCAATTTATTTTGGAGTGGATCATTTCTATGCACTAAATCCCTTTTATGATCTTCATAAATTTCCGTTTTATTATTCTTTTGATGAATTAAAAGCATCGTTAAGCCATCTTGACATTTTTTTTAATGGCATATCTCCATTATTCTGGCATACAGGATTTATTGTGCTTTTATTATTTGCTGTGATAGCTGTTGTTTTATATAAACAAAAAAAGATAAAAGAAACATTTATCGTATTGTTGGTGCCAATTGCAATAATTATAACCCTCGGAGTTAATAAAGTTCACGATGGAAATAATTCTATTTTCTTTTCTATAACCAGAATGTATTTATCTATTCCAATATTGATTTGTATTTCACTTTCTTTTCTTGATAATTTAATATACTCCAGATTGCTTTATGTTTATTTGATTATTCCTTGTGCCTATTTTACTTACGGAATTAAAAATTTGGATAAGACGATTGATAAAGATGTAAGTCCTAAAATAAATCATGTTGTAGCAATTATGGAGGTAAAGCGATTATATAAAGAATGTAATTATTTAAAAACCATCAGCGATAAATACAATATTCAGTTGATTGTTATTTCTAACCACTATTTTTATGATTTTTATGATTATGGTTGTCCCAGCTGCATAGATAAATTCCCAAATACATTACGGCCTATTTATGAGAGAAGAACGTGGAGACTTGTTGAGGATGAAAAAAAAGTATATAGCAACATCCTGATTATCGACACCGATAGAGATTTTGAAAATCAATATAAGTTTGTTAAGAGAATAGATAATACCAAAGAGTTTTTTATAATTGAAAATAACAAAATGTTTACTATGGATTTATTAGATAAATTGAAAATTAAATATCGAAAATATAAATAGTATAAAGATTTCGTTTGTAAGTATTCATAGTCAAATTTGATTATCGATAAGTATTCTCAAAAATCTTTATTTTTTAAATTGCCCGTTTCTCTAATATGATTTGAAGTTTAGCTATTGTTATGATCAAATTGTTCATTTTTCGCAAATTTTGTCAATTTAAGTTCTAATTATGGGTAACTAAAAATGGGGAGCTTGCGTTTATTCAAAGAGCTAAAAAATGTTTCCACATGAAAATCTTATTGGTACCCTCATTACTTGTTTTATTTTCGACATCTCTTTTTCCACAAACTCTTTCAACTTTAAATTCTGAAAGTGGTTTCAATAATACATCAGAAGTAAACAATGTCAATAATCCTTGTATCACTCCACTTGAATATCAGTTGCTTGAAAAGCAAACCAAAGACAATATTAAAATATTAGGACTCGATAAAGTCGCTCGAAAAAATTCCTATTCTACAACTTTGAACTGGCCTATCAGAGCTGCTGCCGGTTTTGAAGACTGCGATTACTATTTTATCGGCGCTTATGTGGATCAGAATACTGCCACTGGTGCAATTCAGGATTTTGATTGTGGTTCGAATACGTATGATGGACATCATGGCACAGATATTTCTGAATGGCCATTTGGATTTTATAAAATGGATAATAATTTAGTAGAAGTAGTGGCCGCTGCTCCCGGAACAATCGTTCAAAAAGCCGATGGTAATTTTGACCGGAACTGCTCATCAAATAATCTAACTGCTAATTCTATTATTATTCAACATGCTGATGGTTCTGAGGCGCTTTACTGGCACATGAAAAGTAATTCAGTCACTTCTAAAATTGTTGGACAAACAGTTGTTGCAGGCGAATACTTAGGAGTCGTAGGTAGTTCTGGAAGTGCATCCGGGCCTCATCTTCATTTCGAAGTCTGGTCAGGTAATTCAAATACAACTTACAAGGATCCTTTTTCCGGAAACTGCAATTTATTAAATTCAAATTCCTGGTGGAATGCTCAACGCCCACATACAAATTCAAAAGTCATTAAAGTATCAGTGAATACGACAGACATCGTTTTGCCCGGCTGCCCGAATACTGAAACTCCTAATGAAAGCCATAGTTTCGCTATTCCTTTTCAGGGTGCAGGGCTAAATGCCGGTTATGCTAAGTTCTATATTTTTATCCGTGATGATGTCGCTGGATTGACTGCTGATTGTAAAATTAAAAATCCGAATGGATCTGTTTTTAATAGCTGGACATACACAAGTACAGCTAACAACAAGACATATATAAAAGGGTATAGCAAGCTGTTGCCCACAATTTCCGGTACATATTCTTTTGAGGCCACATATAATGGTTCAACTTGCTCGACAAGTTTTGATATTACTCAGGCAGTCGGCATCGCATCCGTTTCAGATGCCGGACAACTCATACTTTTTCCTAATCCGGCAAATGGAATAATTAATTTAAGCGGAAGGATTTTAGAGAGTGAAAAATGCAAACTGACGTTAAGTAATTGCATCGGACAAGTATTCATGGAAAATAATTATCTGAATATTTCCGGAAAACATGAATTCATTTTATCGGTTTCTGAAATTCCAAACGGAGTCTACTTTCTGACATGCGAATCAGGCGAAACCAAAATCGTGAAAAAACTTATTGTACAGAATCAATAAAGAATGCACCCGGGGGAAGCGATTTTTTTTAAATACTTTAAAAGTATCGGTAAAACAGGTTTAGCCCATTGGATTAGTTCGGCGAAATTCATTTTAAAGTAGGAGATTCTAATAACAATTTGAAGTTATGCCTTGACTAATCAGAATTGTATTCTATATTTATCTTTGTCTCCACAAATAATTTATGCGTCAGGATAACCTTTGGTCATTTATTCTTCACCGATTACAAAATTCTGTTTCCGTTATTCTGCTCTGTGTAACTGACAGCCAGGGTAGTAGTCCGGGCAGGCAGGGTTATAAGATGGCAGTAGCCGAAGACGGCATGTCCGGTTCAATCGGTGGTGGTATCATGGAACATAAGTTTGTCGAAATGGCGAAGGAAAAGCTCAACGATTTGCCGAAAGATCCTATCATCAGAAGACAAATACATAATAAATCCGCAGGCAAAAACCAGAGCGGAATGATTTGCAGTGGTGAGCAAACCATCGTACTATTTCATCTTACGAAGATGCATTTAGAAAAAGTAAAAGAAGTTTCTGAATGCGTTGATAGAATGGGTAACGGTGTATTATCTATTTCGGCCGACAGCATTGACTTCGATTCTGATAATGTCAATGATGATAATTATCTTTTTGATATCAAGTCTGAAGATGAATGGATCTATCAGGAAAATATCGGTTATAAAAACCATCTTATTATCGTCGGCGGCGGACATTGTGCTCTGGCATTGTCAAAGCTGATGAGTACGATGGACTTCTACATTCACCTCTATGATAACCGAAAGAATCTCAACACCTTCGAGAATAATTCATTTGTGATGAAGAAAACACTTGTAGCAGAATACAGCGAACTTGATAATCTTATACGGACCGGTGAGAATGTGTATGTCGTCATCATGACTTTTGGATATCGCTCAGACGATGTAGCACTTCGTTCGATAATTAATAAAGATTTTAAATACCTGGGAGTTCTCGGAAGCGCATCGAAAATGGAGAAAATGTTTGAAGAGTGGAGAAGTGACAATCTTCCGGAAGAGAAACTAAAAAGAATTCATGCACCCATTGGTGTGAAAATTAACAGCCGGACACCGGAAGAAATTGCTGTGAGTATTGCAGCGGAAATTATTGGAGTTAAGAATGAAGTAAGAAGTAAGAAGTAAGAGGGTGATGTTCCTATTATTTCAAGGGGCTGACAAAACTCCGGGTGATGTAGTCCTTAAGGGAATTTCAGATTCCCGATTTATTGAATCATCATCGATTTACACATTCGGAACTCAGCTGATCCCGAAGGGATCAAACGTTTATATAAACAAACAGGCCTCACATTGCAACCCCGAAGGGATCGAACGTGATTACCGATAACGTTGGATTATTGTGAAGAGGTAATACCGGTATTGCATCCCGGTTAAATGGCAGATGCACGATTAAAGATCTGCACAATTAGAACCGGTGAAACGCCGAAAGCATCTATTATGTATTTCAATCAATACCATCCGAGAAAGTACAGCCATCGTATTTAATTGTAAATTAAGCTACCTTCTAAAGTGCTAACAAATTGGGTAAAACTTCCATTAGGATAAGAAAACATTTTATCGGTTTATTTGCTACATTTATCATTAAAGCATTTAAAACCTAT
>JANPNV010000038.1:0-63796 GCA_031427625.1 Bacteroidota bacterium | reverse complement strand
GACAAAGTCGTACGATTTTTTAGTGATAGGTTCGGGGATTGCGGGGTTAACGTATGCGATAAAAGTCGCTGAGAAGGGAACGGTTTTGATAATTACCAAAGCCGCTGCCGACGAATCGAATACCAAGTATGCTCAGGGAGGGATTGCAGGCGTTTTAGAGGGACCCGATTCAACGGAAGAACATATAAAGGATACGCTCATAGCCGGTGCCGGACTTTGCGATGAGAAAATTGTACGCATCGTTGTCACCGAAGGCCCGGATCGAATCCGGGAAATCATTGAATGGGGTGCTAGATTCGACAAAACATCCGACGGTAGTTTCGATCTGGCCAGAGAAGGCGGACATAGTGCACACAGAGTGTTGCATCATAAAGATTCAACAGGAAATGAAATTGAACGCACGCTACTCGAAGAAGTGAGGAATCATCCCAACATCACAATCAGCACACATTTTTTCGCACTCGATATTATCACGCAGCATCATCTCGGACAGGAAATAAAAAGAGGGAGTGAGGGAATAAAATGTTTCGGTACGTATGCCCTGAACATCCTGACAGGAAATGTCGAAACAATATTATCTAAGACAACTCTGATGGCAACAGGAGGAGCCGGGCAGGTATATATGGCTACTACGAATCCTGTTATTGCTACAGGTGATGGAGTGGCAATGGTTTACCGTGCCAAGGGAGAAGTAATGGACATGGAGTTTATTCAGTTTCATCCGACGGCATTGTATCATCCCGGTGATCGCCCGTCTTTTCTTATTACAGAAGCAGTGAGAGGTATGGGAGGAATTCTGAAAACGAAATCAGGTGAGGAGTTCATGCAGAAATATGATGAGCGAGGTTCACTTGCACCTCGTGATATTGTAGCGCGTGCAATCGATAATGAAATGAAGGTTAGAGGCGATGACTTTGTGTACCTCGACTGTCGTCATATTGATAGTGAAGAATTTTTAAAACATTTTCCGAATGTTCATGCAAAATGCTGGAGCATTGGAATCGATGTTCTGAAAAAAATGATTCCCGTTGTTCCTGCCGCTCATTACATGTGCGGAGGAATTGCTGTCGATGAATTTGCACGGACAAACATTCAAAACTTATATGCTGTCGGCGAGTGTTCACGCACAGGACTTCACGGTGCGAATCGTCTTGCATCGAACTCACTTCTCGAGGCATTGGTTTTTGCACACAGAGCTGCGAATGATGTTCTGAGAGTTGTGAGTAAAACAGAATTTTGCGAAGGCGTTCCCGACTGGGATGATGAAGGCACTGTTCAACCCAATGAAATGGTTTTGATAAGTTCAAATTTAAATGAGTTACAAAGTGTGATGAGTAATTATGTTGGAATAGTAAGATCGGATCAGCGATTAAAACGTGCTCTCGACAGATTGCGGATTTTATACGGTGAAACGGAAGCTATGTATGAACGCGCCGTTCCTTCTACGAGAATATGTGAACTGCGAAACCTGATCAGCGTTGCATACCTCATTGTGAAATTTTCAATGGCGAGAAAAGAAAGTGTCGGACTGCATTATTCGACCGATTATCCACCGGTTGGTCAAAAAATAATTTCCTAAACATGGACAGGAAAGAATATCTGAAAAAACTTCAGTCGATAAAAAACGATGAGGATTTTAAAAATCTCGCATTGGAGATTTTTAATTATCAGGCGATAAATAATAAAGTGTACAAAGCATTTTTATCCGGACTCGGTAAGTCTGCCGAAGATGTAACGCATATAAATGAAATTCCATTTTCTCCTGTCGAATTATTTAAATCGCATGTTGTATTAACAGGGAATCAGGATTACGAAAGAATTTTTACCAGCAGTGGAACGACAGGTATTGATGTAAGCAAACATTATATTAAGGATGTCCCTTTTTACGAACAAATATGTTTGAGTACATTTTCATCGTTTTACGGAAATCCTTCTGACTATACCATCCTTGCATTGTTGCCTTCTTATCTGGAACGGGCAGGCTCTTCTCTTATATGGATGATGGAGAAGCTAATTAGTAATTCGGGAAAGACTGATGGCGGATTTTATCTTAATGATCATGAAAAACTTTTTCGTCTGCTGAATAAATTAAAACAGCAGGGAGAACGAGTGCTTTTATTTGGGGTAACATTTGCATTGCTTGACTTCGTTGAAGGCCATAGTCTCGATTTTCCGGAGCTGACAGTCATGGATACCGGTGGCATGAAAGGCAGAAGAAGGGAGATGGTCAGGGAAGAGGTGCATGAAGAATTATGCAGGGGTTTCGGCGTGAAGACAATTCATTCAGAATATGGGATGACAGAATTAAACTCGCAGGCCTATTCTTCAGGCAGTGGAATATTCAGGACGCCGCCATGGATGAAAATATTAATCAGAGATACTTATGATCCATTATTACTTTCAGGGAAAAATGTTACGGGAGGAATAAATATTCTTGATCTGGCGAATATAGATTCATGTGCATTTATCGCTACACAGGATCTTGGAAAATCGTATGACGATGGTTCGTTTGAAGTATTAGGCCGATTCGACTTCAGCGATGTGAGAGGATGTAATTTAATGGTGGATTAGTATTATATAAATACTATTCCGTTTTTTAAAATTGATCACAACAGAATTTAATCCAAATCTTTCGGTCGCTATCAAGCTAAATATTATTTTTTAAATATTTTCAACGGAATAATTATTCCTGCCAGACAAGAAAGCCTTTGTAATTAAAAAAGTATATTAAAAGTTCTATTTAGAAAGCTTATCCTGATCATTCTTATTCGTCTTGCTGAAAAGAATAGCAAGACCAACTACAATGGCGATGGCAAAAATAAAATTAAAGATCAGCTGCATATAGTTATCCCGCGTAAGCGTTCCTACTTTCTTTTGAATAAACCAAAAGGAAATAAGACTGCCCACCGACACGGAAAGTATTACGATAATAATTCTTCTTCTATTTTTCATTTTAGTTAAATCAGTCTATGATGATGAGGTAATAATTTTTCTTTCCCTTTTGAGCAAGGATGTATTTGTCTTTGATAACATTTTTCATGTTAACGATCAATTCCAATTCCTGTATTTTTTCTTTATTAAGTGAAATTCCACCACCTTCCAGCATCTTTCGGGCTTCGCCACGCGACGGGAATATTTTTGTTTTGTCGGAAAGAAATTCGATGATGTCGATGCCTTTTTCGATTTCGTTTTTGGAAATTACAACCTGAGGGACACCTTCGAAGACGGAGAGAAAATCGTTCTCCGATATTTTCAAAAGACTTTCTGCCGTTCCCGAGCCGAATAAGATTCCCGAAGCCTCAACTGCCGCTTCATAATCTTTTGTCGAATGAACCCGCGATGTAATGTCTTTTGCGAGCTCCTTCTGCAGAAGACGAAGATGCGGTGCTTTGATGTGTTCTGCTTCTAATGTTTCAACTTCTTCCTTTGTCTTCAGCGTAAAGATGCGAATGAAATTTTTAGAGTCTTCGTCGGAAGCATTGAGCCAGAACTGATAGAACTTATAAGGAGAAGTTCGTTTTGGGTCAAGCCAAACATTGCCGGCTTCCGTTTTGCCGAACTTCGTTCCATCGGCTTTCTTTATTAATGGTGTCGTTAGCGCAAATGCCTCTCCGCCTGACTTTCTTCTGATAAGTTCAGTACCTGTCACGATATTCCCCCATTGATCGGAACCACCCATTTGTAGTTTGACTCCCTGATCTTTCCAGAGAACATAAAAGTCATAACCCTGTACCAGTTGATAAGAGAATTCAGTAAACGACATACCTGTTGCAAGACGGCTTTGAACCGAATCTTTTGCTAGCATGTAATTGATAGAAATGTGCTTGCCTACATCGCGAATGAAATCGAGGAATGTCAGGTTCTTAAACCAGTCGTAATTATTTACTATGATAGCCGAATGTGCACCACAGTTAAAGTCTAGGAATTTCTCCAATTGTTTTTTCTGGCTGTCGAGATTATGCTGAAGAATATCTTCGCTCAGGAGATTGCGTTCCTGTGATTTACCAGATGGATCGCCAACCATTCCTGTCGCGCCACCTACAAGTGCGATGGGCTTATGTCCAGCCTGCTGAAAATGCAGTAGCATCATTATTTGAACGAGATTGCCTACGCCTAATGAATCGGCCGTCGGATCGAAACCAATGTATCCGCTAACCATTTCCTTATTCAATAATTCCTCGGTTCCGGGAATCATATCGTGAAGCATATTTCGCCAGCGCAGTTCCTCTACAAAATTTTTCATGGATTCAATTTGTGCGCAAAGATAGAGAGACATCATTCATATGCAAAAATGCTTCTCAGGAGTCTGACTGTGATTTTGATTACTTACTTTTGGATTTATATGATACTCATTACAGGCGCAACAGGGCTCGTCGGTTCTCAATTGCTTTTTGACCTTATTTCCTCCGGCAACACTGTCAGGGCCATGCGTAGAAAAGGAAGCAGCATGCTTTCAGTCGACCGGCTATTTTTTGAGCATCAGGATTTAAAGAATAAAATCATCTGGGTTGAAGGAGATGTGAACGACATTTACTCGATTGAGGATGCCATGGATGGTGTCGATACAGTTTATCATTCAGCTGCATTTATCTCTTTCTATCCATCTGATACAAGTAAGATGATGAAAGTGAATGTAGAAGGAACCGCCAACATGGTAAATATTGCCATGAAAAAAAATGTAGGCCGGTTTTGTCATGTCAGTTCTGTTGCAGCTTTGGGGCGAATAACAGGGCAGGCAAATATTGATGAAAATTCCTGGTGGAAGACGTCGAAGAAAAATTCGAATTACGCGATAAGTAAATATGGTGGTGAGCAGGAAGTATGGCGTGGCATGGAAGAAGGTTTATCCGCTTTCATAATCAGTCCATCGATAATTCTTGGTCCGGGAAACTGGGAAAGCGGCAGCTCACAGATGTTTTCTCGCGTTTGGAAGGGACTTCGGTTTTATGCTCCGGGAAGTACAGGATTCGTTGATGTTCGTGATGTGTCAAAGTCGGCAATCAGGCTTATGGAAAAAGGCATCACCGGTGAGCGATATATTATCAATGCAGAAAATGTTTCTTATCGATATGTATTTGATTTGATTGCAAAAAACCTAAGCAGACGTGCATCATCATTTAAAGTCACAAAATTTTTAGGTGGATTAGCCTGGCGGGTAGAGGCATTAAGATCATTCATATTTCTATCTAAATCATTGATAACGAAAGAAACTGTCAATAATGGTTTCATGAACTGGTCTTATTCGAATGAAAAAATTATTCGAGAAATCGGGATTGATTTTATTAATGTAGAGGAGTCAGTAGCAGAGACTTGTCGTTTTTTTCTTAAAGAGAAAAATTAATTTAAGTATTTGCTTTGTGTGGACAATGAATGAAATCAGTTCGATCCTGAACATTATCAAAGACCTTCCACTTTTCTTAAATAAACTGCATTTCTTAATGAAGGTAATTAAGCGACATTGGGTCTTTAAATTGCAAGCCAAATTTAAATATTTACTTGAAGTCGATGGTAAGAATGATGGCATGAATGTACTTCGATGCGGTGTTTCTTATTAACCTTAGCACATGAATCGAATTGATTTTATGATTTAGGTGTCTGCTTTGTATTATTATTTATTGCAAATAATGGCTTTAATCTTACATTTTTATTGTGGAGAAATCCCAAAATTTAAATCAGAATATTAATTGACAATAATCATTCTTCATTCTAAACTGATTATATGTATTAATTTAATGTTGATAATGTGAGTAAACTCTTACAGAATAAAATGATGAAATTTATTCAATAAATATGAAATCCTTGCATTCGCTTCCGTTCTGTAATATATTAGCTCTTCGGTTACAAAATTGTTGTGATAATTTTAAGGAGCTGATCTAAATGAGAAAACAAAATCAACATACAATGAAGAAAGGTATTCCATCATCTGGAATGTCCTTCATTGTATATGTGGTATTTGTCTTTTTCTTTTTAATTGTAAATGTTCATTCTGTATTTGCCGCCACAAAATTCTATACTATTAGTGATGGTGACTGGAGTGCATCGATATGGTCAAATATATCTGCTACAGGTGCTAGTTGTAATTGTACTCCTGGAAATAATACTAATAAAGAAGTCGTCATATCGAAAAAAGTTACAATATCTGGATATTCACCCTTTAAGTTGTCAGGCGGGGCAATATTGAACATTACCGGTCAGGGAAAAATAATTATAAATACAAGCGTTGAAATAAGTGGTAGTACAGTAATGTTTGTAGGTAATACTGATTCACTTATTATTAATGGTAATGTGTTATTATCCGGCGGCTCATCAATTACTGTGGCTGGATATTTACAAGTTACCGGAAATGTTACGCTAACCGGCAATTCAACAATATGCGGGTCAGGACTCGTCAATATATCAGGTAGTGCATCTGGCTCCGGAATTTGTTCAGGTATTTTGCTACCGATAAACCTTCTCTATTTTAAGGCAGAACAAAAGGAAAGCACTGTTTTATTTTCCTGGGCAACAGCGACAGAAATTAACAATGATTATTTCACTATAGAAAATTCAGTCGATGGAATTAATTTTAATGTCGTTGAAAGAGTTAGTGGTGCAGGAAACATTGATTATATTAAAAAATATACTTTAACTCAATATTCTCCTGAAATCGGAATTCAGTACTATCGTCTTAAACAAACTGATTATGACGGAAAATTTACATATTCTCCGACTCAGGTATTGAAAGTGAAGGGTAATTCAGAAGCCTTATACATACAGGCAATTTCTCCGAATCCATTTATGAGTAATTTTAATATTAATTATTCGGTTTTGAGAAGCGGAGAGGTTGACATAGAATTATCAAAATATTCGGGTCAACTTATTCAGAGAAATAAAATATTCGCAACAGCCGGACATAACCTGTTTTCCTTTGTTGATACTGAAAACATTCCTCGCGGCATTTACTTTGTTCGTATGTCAGGGGAAGATGGAGTCATCACCAAGCAAATTGTTAAATATTAATTACCGGTTTGATTGTCTGATTAGCTAATCAGCACATGTGATTATGTAATTACTGAAAATTCGAGAATAGCGGTAGTTTGTTATTGTATACATAGCTGATTTGTTGAATTAAGAGGGAGAGGTACTATTAATTTTAATGCCCTGGATACGAATAATTTCATTCGTGCATTCGTGGCAATTTTATTTTATATTTGATATAAAAATTAAAACATATCAGATGAAAAAAATATTTACTCTATTATTTATTATTTGTGCATGCGTAGCCCGGGCGCAGAATTGTCTTCCGAATGCAAGCAGTTTAGTTTTCGACGGTGTTTCAACTTACGTCGATCTTTCCACAAACAATAATCTCGATATTACCGATTCGATTTCGATTGAAGCATGGATAAATGCAAGTGCATGGGGTACAACATATGCAAAAGGCTCCATTGTTTGTAATCATGGATGGTCTTCTGGCGAAGCAGGATATGCATTGCGTGCAGGTGGCTCCGGCCAATTGTCATTCAATATATCATGTGACTCCTTAGGGACAAATATCAGTTGGAAAGATGTTATAAGTAACCCTAATGTGCTTCAACTAAACACCTGGTATCATGTCGTCGGAACATTCGATGGATATGATTTAAAAATTTATATCAACGGTGCTCTTGCTCAAACTAATTCACTTGGCTTTCAAGCTTCAATTGTTCCTTCGCCAAATTACAGTTTAAAAATTGGGCGACTTGCAGATGTAAATCAACCTGAATCCCGTTTCTGGTCAGGGAAGATCGATGAAGTCAGAATTTGGCATCGTGTTTTAACATTGGGTGAAATCAATGCAAATATGAATCATCATATTGATAACACTACTGCGGCAGATCTTGTCGGGTATTACCGCTTAAATGAAAGCAGTGGAACTTCTGCTGGCGATCTTGGGACTGGCAATAATACAGGCACGGTAATAAGTGGAACATGGACTACGGATGTTCCATTTAATGACGTTCCTCAAGTACCGATAATTACATGGTTAAGTCCGAATCTATATAGCAGTTCGGTAATTGGCAACCAATGGTACCTGAACGGTAATCTTTTGTCGGGTGAAACGGGAAGCAGTATTGTACCGGCGCAAAACGGCAGTTATACTGTTGCTGTTACTGCTGGCAGTGGTTGTTCAGTTACTTCGGCTCCTTTTGTGCTTACTTCTGTTGGTATTGAAAAAATATCTGCAGTAGGATTTCGGATTGATCAGAATCCCTCATTTGGATTTTTAAGAATAGAAATGGATAATAATTTAAAGTCTATTGCGGAGATGAAAATAATTGATGTGAATGGACGGTCTGTGCTTGCATATGAAAAAGGAAGCATCAATAATGAAATTGATATTCATTCCTTAAGTGCCGGACTCTATATTGTCTGTATTCAAACGAATGATAAATTGTATAAGCAAAAATTAGTTTTGAATTAGTGATTCTTTTTATTTGTAAATTTTATAATCACATTGGGAATATTAATTATCGGTTGATATATTAATGAAAAATTGTGTGCTTCGAAATCATATTGCGCCCTTTTCCAGTGTTACTACAGATTGATGTTAATATTTAAATTATTCTCAAAAATCACAATGAAATAAAAGGCAATCCAAACGAACTAAGCTAAATTTATAAATCCGTTACTGTCTATCCTACTATCCTCAAATTAGCACTTTCTCAAATTTTCATATCAGTTAATTCAACTCCGCCTCTCCCTGCATTCTGCTTAGTCCGGTTATAACAGAGTCGTATATTTCACTTAGGATTTCCGGATGATTACTGTAAAATTTTAAACTTCGCAGAAATTTTTCTTTATCACCTGTACGGTCCTTAATTATCTTGTCGGTATATTCATCAAGTTTATATGGAATAGAGTCTGTTCTGGTTTTTGTGCTATAGGCTGATTGTGCCAGGGTAATATCAGTCAGTATGGTAGCCATTTCCTTGCGACCTAATACATCTGCAGGTATTTCGACTTCAGTACCGGCACAGGAGTATAATATGAATGGAATTAAAATGCAGAAAAATATTTTTTTCATTTTTTATGAAAACAGCATGCGCTGTCCTTTTAAAGTTTCATCAAAATTTCCATTTGAATAAACGGGATGACCACTGACAAACGTATAGATTATTTTCGACTGGAATGTCTGTCCTTCGAAAGGGCTCCATCCGCACTTAGCCAGAATGTTAGTTGCATTTACTTGCCATGGATCGTTTAGGTTTACGAGTGTGAAGTCGGCAAGATATCCTTCTCTGATATATCCTCTTTCCCGAATCCTAAAACAGGTAGCCACATCATGCGACATTTTTTTGGCAATTTTTTCCAACGCAATTTTCTTCTGATGATATAACTCAAGCATGGTTACCAGCGAATGTTGGATAAGTGGTCCGCCTGAAGGAGCCTTGAAGTACGTCTGTGATTTTTCTTCAATTGTATGTGGAGCATGATCAGTTGCGATAACGTCGATTGTGTCGTTTATTACTGCTGATAACAGTGCATTCTTGTCAGCGGCTGTTTTAATCGCAGGATTCCATTTTATTTTATTTCCCAGCCGTTTGTAGTCGTTATCATCGAACCAAAGATGATGAATACATGCTTCGGCGGTAATCTTTTTTTCCTTCAGTGGAATATCGTTGCTGAAAAGTGAAAGTTCCTTCTCAGTACTTATATGCAAAATGTGTAAACGTGTGTCATGTTTCTTTGCAAGCGAAACTGCGAACGAACTTGAATTATAACAGGCGTCGGCATTCCTGATTATAGGATGCATTTCTATTGGCACTTCTTCTCCATACTTCTTGCGAGCTGCTTCAGAATTTTTCCTGATTAGTTGTTCATCTTCGCAATGTGATGCAATGAGCAAATCGGTGCCTGAAAATAATTTTTCAAGTGTTTCGATTTTATCGACAAGCATATTGCCTGTTGATGATCCCATAAAGATTTTAATACCACAAACATTTTTTCTGTTCGTTTTAAAAACCTCTTCGAGATTATCATTACTAACGCCCATGTAAAATGAAAAGTTTGCGAGAGATTTGATTGCCGCCAATGAATATTTTTCTTCGAGCAACGATTGTGTAAGCGTATTCGGAATGGTGTTTGGCATTTCCATGAAGGATGTTACTCCTCCTGCAACAGCAGATTTCGCCTCTGTATAAATATCAGCCTTATGAGTCAGTCCTGGCTCACGAAAGTGAACTTGGTCGTCGATAATACCGGGAAAAAGAAAAAGTCCGGAGGCCTCGATGATCTTCGCCGTAGGATGAGAAATAGAAGTGGCAACTTTTTCAATTCTTTCACCGATAATAAGCACGTCGCCGGAGATAATTTTTCCTTCGTTGACTATGCTGCTGTTTTTTATCAGAAAGCTTTTCACTTATCACTTTTACATTTAGGATATTTCCTGAACAGACTTTTCCACTTTAAAAGTATCACTCCGAAGATGGCTTCTCTGAAAATCCCCTTGCTCATCTTACTGGTCCCTTCAGTCCGGTCTGTAAATACGATGGGCACTTCGATGATTTTAAAGCCGCATTTGATAGCTGTAAATTTCATTTCTATCTGAAATGCATAACCGATAAATTTTATTTCGTCGAGTGGAATTGTTTCAAGAACTCTTCTTTTGTAGCAGATGAAACCGGCTGTCGTGTCTTTGATGCTTATACCGGTGATTATTCTCACATAAACGGAAGCATAGTACGACATGATTATTCGACCCAATGGCCAGTTAACGACGTTCGCGCCTCGAATGTATCGGGAACCAATAGACATATCGGCGTTTTCCACGGAACAAACACGATGAAGTCGTATAAGATCATCGGGATTATGTGAAAAGTCGCAGTCCATTTCGAAGATGTATTCATAACTTCTGGCAATAGCCCATTTGAAACCATGAATGTAAGCAGTTCCCAATCCGAGTTTTCCGCTTCTCTCTTCAAGAAAAAGTCGGGAGCCAAATTCGCTCATGAGTCTTTTAACGATTTGTGCTGTTCCATCGGGCGAGCCATCGTCGATGACGAGTATATGAAAAGGATGAGGAATAGAAAAAATTTTACGTAGCATTTTCTCTACGTTTTCTTTCTCATTGTATGTTGGTATGATGACCAGCGAATCGCTCACAAAAGTTTTTTTTACGAAGTTGCAAGATAGCGATTAGATTAACTTATAGCCTCGCTCTTTGCACCTGTCTTAATATCTTCTACGACAGTCGGATCCAGTAAGGTTGAAATATCGCCAAGATGGTCCGTATCGCCTTCAGCAACCTTACGGAGGATTCGCCTCATAATTTTCCCTGAACGGGTTTTTGGCAGTCCACGAACGATCTGAATCTTATCCGGCTTGGCAATGGGGCCGATGATTTTAGTTACTGTTGCTTTGATTTCTTCACGTAAGGAATTAAAATCTTTCCGGTCGGAAGTTGAAATAACATAGGCGTAAATTCCCTGTCCTTTAATTGGATGAGGAAAACCAACGACGGCAGATTCCACAATATCAGGATGTTCGTTGATTGCATTTTCAACTTCTGCAGTACCGATACGATGACCTGAAACATTCATCACGTCATCTACGCGGCCGGTGATTCTGTAATAACCATTCTCATCTCTTTTACAGCCATCACCAGTAAAATACAAGTCTTTATATGTCGAAAAATATGTCAGGCGACAGCGCTCGTGATCACCATAAGTCGATCTGATAATTGAAGGCCATGGAAAACGGATGCATAGGTTTCCTTCGACATTATCTCCATGAATTTCCTTGCCTGTTCCGTCGACAAGAATGGGTTGTATTCCAGGTAATGGAAGAGTGGCAAAGCCTGGTTTTGTTCCCGTTACTCCGGCAAGAGACGAAATGAGAATTCCTCCGGTTTCTGTCTGCCACCAGGTATCTGCAATAGGGCAGTTGTTTTTTCCGATGTTGTCATTATACCAATGCCATGCTTCTTCATTGATAGGTTCTCCCACCGTTCCTAATACACGAAGTGATTTCAGGGAATGTGGTTTTACAAAATCCAGTCCGCAGGCTTCAAGTGAGCGAATGGCAGTAGGAGCCGTATAAAAAATATTTACGTTATGTTTATCGACAACCTTCCAGAATCTTCCGGCATCAGGGAACGTGGGTATTCCTTCGAACATGAGTGTAGTAGCGCCCGATAGTAATGGTCCATATATTAAATAGGAATGACCGGTGATCCACCCGATATCGGCCGTGCACCAGTAAACTTCATTTTCTTTGTACTGAAAAACATTTTGAAATGTATAGGCAGTATACACCATGTATCCTCCGCAGGTGTGAACAACACCTTTCGGTTTTCCTGTTGAGCCTGATGTGTAAAGAATAAACAGCATATCTTCCGAATCCATTTCTTCCGCTACGTTTTCTTTGCCTGCTTTTTTTACTTCATCTTCCCAATAAACATCTCTGTCCTGTTTCATTTTTACAGGAGAACCTGTTCTTCTCAATACAATGACTCTTTTAACTCCAGGACAACTTTCAAGAGCTTCATCGACAATTTCCTTGATTGAAATTTCTTTATGACCACGGTTAGAGCCATCACTTGTAAGCACCAGTGAACAATCGCAATCTTTGATTCTATCGCTTAGAGAATTGGAACTGAATCCGGCGAATACAACTGTATGTATAGCTCCGATGCGTGCACAGGCAAGCATGGCAATGGCTGCTTCGGGAACCATTGGCATGTAAATGCAGATGCGGTCTCCTTTTTTTGCACCATTGGCAAGAAGCACATTGGCAAACCTGCATACATCTTCGTGTAACTGAGAGTAAGAAATCCGGCGAGTGTCTTCATCCGGATTATTAGGTTCCCAAACGATTGCCGTCTTATCTCCCGATTCGCGCAGATGCCTGTCGAGACAATTTTCTGTAATGTTTAATTTCCCATTAATAAACCACTTGATATCGGGTTTTTCAAAATTCCATTCAAGGACATTGGTCCATTTTTTTTTCCATGAAAAAGTGTCAGCAATATCAGCCCAGAATTCTTCGGGTGACTCTACGCTTTTCTTGTATTCAATTTTATATTGATCAATTGATCGGATGTGGAAGGACATGGTTGGGGGTTTCTATGGCTAATATATGGATGATTTTATGATTTGAGAATTTGAGAATGAGGGGAGGTTTTTTTCAGCGATTGGTTAAAATGGGTTCCGGTCTATAATTAATTACAACAATATATTGAAAGTTACGGATTCGAGGGAGGCATTTGAGAGATTGATTTTTTTGGGTAAACATTCTGAAAAAGTTCGTTTCTTTGATGCATGAAATTGTTTATCAAGAATATCGAATCTACAGTGAATGAAGTACTACTCGAATCCATATTCAAGCAGTACGGCGAAGTGACTGAAACAAAAATCGTTTACGATAAGATCACCTGGGAAAGCAGGGGCTTTGGCTTCGTTGCGTTTAAGAACAAAGAGGATGGAATTAAAGCCATTGAAGGATTAAACGGTAAGGAGCTTATTGGAAAAAAACTTTCCGTGGAAGAAGCCACTGAGAAGAAGTGACAAAAAAACAGTAATCAATCACATTAGGAGATTTACAGGTTGCAAAAGATTTTTGCAGGACTATCCATATTTTTTTTTCTGTCATGCCTGTATGTACAAGGACAGATTGCTGATACTATTGAATACAGTCTTCATCAGAAGCCAAAATTTTTTATCACGCTGGCTTCTTTCAATACATTTATCGACAGGCAGTATGCTAATATCGGTGGAATAAGAATGGGATTGAATTATAATCAGCGAATTCGATTCGGCGTCGGAATTTTCAGTCTCGCAAATAACTCTGTCGTATCCACTATACACATCAAAGAAGACAACCAGGATTATTTTACCAACGGAAAACTATACCTGAGTTTCGCAAGTATCTCTGCTGAATATTTTTTCTATAATGATTATCCATGGCAGTGTACTGTTACTCCCTTCCAGCTTGGATTCGGAAGTGCGAAGTATGAATACGTAAAACGTCCTGAACTTGTACTTACGTCCATGCCATCAGAGTTTATAATTCTCTATCAGCCTGAAGTATCTGCCCAGTACAGTATTTTTAGATGGCTTGGGGTGGGAGTGACTACCGGATTCCGCTTTACGGTGCTAAGATCAAGAAAACAGACGCAGAATTTAAGTGCGCCTGCATTTACAGTCGATATCAGACTTTTCGTAGATGAAATTTACAAAGCACTCTTCAAAAAGGATGATAACTCAGAAGAATAATAGTGTTTTAGATAAGGCAAACCCTTATTTTTACAGCTGATGTCGAACCCGAATTTAGACCCTTCCGGAAACCTGCTTAGTCAGGCAGAAAAAGAAATTGATAAAGTATTGCGCCCTCAGGGATTCGAAGAGTTTTCGGGCCAGCAAAGTATTATCGATAACCTTAAGGTTTTTGTTGAAGCTGCAAAACAGCGCGACGAAGCACTGGATCATGTTCTCTTACACGGTCCTCCCGGATTAGGGAAAACAACACTTGCATACATTCTTGCGAATGAGCTGGGAGTGAACATCAGAACGACATCAGGACCTGTACTGGATAAGCCGGGCGATCTTGCCGGACTTCTCACCAACCTGGAGCCGAATGACGTATTATTCATCGACGAAATTCATCGGCTAAGTCCGGTGGTTGAAGAATACCTTTATTCAGCGATGGAAGATTACAAAATCGACATTATGATTGAAAGTGGACCGAATGCAAGATCTGTTCAGATAAAAATAAATCCATTTACACTTATCGGTGCAACGACAAGGTCAGGATTATTGACATCACCGCTTCGTGCACGATTTGGTATAACATCCAGACTTGAATATTACGATTCGGGGTTACTGCAAACGATTTTAAAAAGATCAGCGGGACTTCTTCGAATTGAAATTCTCAATGATGCTGCTTTCGAAATTGCGAGAAGGAGCAGGGGAACACCTCGTATAGCGAATGCTCTCCTTCGTCGTGTACGCGATTTTGCCCAGATCAAGGGTAATGGAAGTGTTGATTTGGAAATTGCTCATTATGCTCTTGGCGCACTTAACGTCGATGAGCATGGCCTGGACGAAATGGATAATAAAATACTTACTTCCATTATCGATAAGTTTAAAGGTGGCCCTGTAGGAATTTCTACGATTGCCACTGCTGTCGGTGAGGAGTCGGGAACTATCGAAGAGGTTTACGAGCCATTCCTGATCAAAGAAGGTTTTCTGAAGAGGACACCACGCGGCAGGGAGGCTACAGAACTTGCCTACAAGCATCTGGGAAGATCCTTTCTTCCTCCGGCAAATACACTTTTTTAATTGATACGTACAAAGTAATTTCTGCAACTTTGTATTCGCTTTATGTTCCTGCCAAAATCTAAATACGTTTCTGCAATCCGTAATGAGTCGAGCCGGCTCGGATTCGATTTTTGTGGCATCGCCAAAGCAGATTTTTTGGAAGAGGAAGCGCCACTTTTGGAGAAATGGCTTTTAGGAAATATGAATGGAAAGATGGCCTACATGCAGAATCATTTTGATAAAAGACTCGATCCGCGTATTCTCGTTCCAGGTGCAAAAAGCGTAATCTCCCTTCTGTATAATTATTACCCAGAGGAATCTCTGCATGCTGCTGCACCCAAGATTAGCAAGTATGCATATGGAAAAGATTATCATTTTGTGGTTAAGGAAAAGCTGAAAGAATTAGTCGGCTTCATTCAGGAAAATATCGGCGAGGTACAAGGTAGAATTTTTGTTGACTCTGCTCCTGTAATGGAAAGAGCGTGGGCTAAGAAAAGCGGTCTGGGATGGATTGGGAAAAACACCAACCTGATTAACAAGAAACAAGGTTCCTTTTTCTTTATTGCTGAAATTATTTCCGACCTCGATCTGAAAGAAGACGGCCCGATTGAAGATTACTGTGGCACTTGTACGCGCTGCATCGATGCCTGTCCAACAGATGCTATCATAAAGCCATATGTAGTTGATGGCAGCAAATGTATTTCTTATTTTACGATTGAGTTGAAAGAAGAAATTCCTGTTTCAGTAAAAGGGAAAATGGATGACTGGATATTCGGTTGTGATGTCTGTCAGGATGTTTGTCCCTGGAACAGATTCTCAAAGGCTCATCAAGAAAAACAATTCATACCATCAAATGAGATGAAGGGAATGACTGTAACGGAATGGGAAGAAATAACAATAGATGTATTTGATAAGTTATTTCATGATTCTCCTATGCAAAGAACCGGATATGAGGGAATGAAAAGGAATTTTGAATTTATCAGGAAGAAAACTTCCTGAAGGAGTCAATTACGACATCGCTGTAGGCAGCAAATGTTGCAACACACCAAACTTTTAACAATGTTCGCTCATCGCGTTTTAATATTCTTAAGGCTTTTATAAGTTCTTTACGAAATAAATTTCTATCGAAACTGACTTTCGTTAGAATTTGCTTAGTGTATTCAAACATGGACTCTTTGGATTTGATATGACTAAGTTAATGAGTGGTGAGTGCTTTGTCAAGGTATTTATTTGATAAAAAACACAATTTTATTAATCACTTATAAATCAGGCGAATTAGATTTCAGCATCGTTTTTTTAAATATTGCCTAAGAGTGACGTGACTTTCAGGCTACTTCTCATTCCAGCGGAATGTTTCATTTTTTAAACCGGCTAAGTCAATAACTCTGTCAACAACAGTGGCTGCAAGAGCATCGAAATCAGCAGGACGGGAGTAGAAGGATGGCGATGCCGGACAGATAATTCCGCCGGCCTCGGTAACCGTTTTCATATTGTTAATATGTATAAGACTGAAAGGCGTATCGCGAACAACAAGAACAAGTTTCCTTCGCTCTTTTAATATAACATCTGCTGCCCGGGTAATAAGGTCGTTTGAAATTCCGGTAGCGATTCTTGCCAAGGTTCCCATGCTGCATGGACAAATAATCATTGTTTTATATGCAGCAGATCCGCTGGCAAATGGAGCAAAAAAATCATCTTTGCCATAGATAGGATAGGGGAGATTTTGATACGATTCATCGCCCAATTCGTATTTCCAGACTTCTTTAGCATTGCCTGAGAAAATTATTCCCAATGATTCTATCTGATCAGATAATTTATTTAATTTTTTGAAAAGCACTTTTGCATAGATCGCTCCACTTGCGCCTGTGACAGCAATAATTATTTTATGTTTTTGATTCATCCTGGGAATTTCAATTCTTCAATTATAAATATCGTCTTAATGTGTGAAAAAGAAAAATCATTTTTCATTTTTATGAGGAGGATTTACGTTTAATACTGGATGAAGTCTGTTGAAAATCCATAATCCGATAAAAGCACCAAGCGCATTAGCTGCAGCGTCTCTTATATCACCGCTCCTATGGATAAAAACATACTCCTGGAGTACTTCTACTAATCCTCCGTAAGTGATGCTTATCAATACGGCATATCTTCCTGCATGACTTCTCAATGTGGGATAGGAACTTTGTGATTTGAATCCTCTAAGTAGAAGATAACACTGCACACCAAAAAGGATTAAATGGACAATCTTATCAGGTCTTAGCCATTCGAGAAAAGTAAGCTGAGGTAATTTATCACCAGGGAAACCACATAAAATTAGTACGAGTATTCCCCAAAAAATGGCAGGTCTGTTACTTCGCCAGAACATATTCCGATCAGGCTTTTTCTCCGACCATTTTGCTGTAGTCAGCCGCCGACATAAGGTCGTTCATCTCTGATGGATTGGTCATTTCAATTTTGATCATCCAACCATCTCCATAGGGATCTTTATTTACTGCTTCAGGTTTTCCTGTAAGGTGAGGATTTATTGAAGTGATTTTTCCTGATACCGGCATAAAAAGATCAGATACTGTCTTTACCGCTTCAACAGTTCCAAATACAACTTCCCTGTCGAGGGTTTCCCCTTCAGTTTCTATCTCTACATATACGATATCCCCAAGCTCGCTCTGAGCGAATTCCGTTATTCCGATCACTGCCACGTTGCCCTCAACACGAATCCATTCATGATCCTTAGAATATTTTAAATTAACAGGAAAGTTCATTTCTATTTTTTTTATAAAACTAATAAAAATTAATACGAAGTACCAATCTTGATTCTTGATTCTTGATTCTTGTTTCTTGATTCTTGATTCTTGATTCTTGATTCTTACTTCTTACTCCCTACTGCGCCAATGTAAACCTCACACTAATCCCCGCATTTGTATTAGACGTCTTATAGCTGGATGAAACGAATGGGTCGTTAGCGTTGTAGTCATAGAATGCTCTGATATTAAAGCGGTCGTTAATTGGGTAGTCGGCAGAAACTTTAAGTCCGAGAGTCTTGCTTCCTGCGCTTGGCTGGTTTGTTCTTTCGATTACCTTTCTTAGAATGGTTGTATTATTCCGAAGGCTTACATCTACTTTTACATTCAGATCGTTGCTAAGTTTTTTACTTCCTCCTACGCGGAATGGCAGTGTTACTTTCTTGAATTTATATCCAAGTCCGATCGTATATTCTATACCGCGAACTTCTGTCACCTGAATATTTGAATATGCCAGAGAAAGTGTTCTGTCGCGCTTAATTTCAAAACGAGTCTGCAAGCTGTTTTTCCATGTCATATCGAATCCGATTAAGGGTGCAAGCTGTTCAGAAATAGTAACCTGTTGCAGATCGTATTGTGGAATGAAGTTGTTGATGGTATCCGTATTCGACGGGAAGTTGCTTATCTTTTCATAGAGTAGGTTCTGCGTAAAAGAGTTGACACTGTACATCGAACGATATCCATGTGATATCGTTAGTGACTGAAGAAACTTCGAAAAGAATTTTAGTTTCGAAAGTCCGTCATAAGTTACCCGCCAGTTTGGTAGTGGCACACTTGGGAATAAAGTTGTCTGGCTACTTGATGGTGTCTTTCCTTTGTAAGCAGAAAGGAATGAGTAAGTAATGACTTCTTTTTGCGAAAGTCCATATCCATTGCTGATTGCCTGTCGTGGTGAATTTGGATTTTGCGCATCAAGAATTTGTGAATACGCTGCGCGGTTGGCAACAAATTTTTCGAAATTTTTATTCGAATAATCATTTGCATCCGTAATAAAGTGTGTACTCCATGTCAGATAGGAGATACTAAAATTACCTGATTCTGTCGGGCTTGTGGTAAGGAATGATCCGTCAGACTGGTATCTGAAATACTCACTATGATTAAGTGTGTAATTTCTGGTTCCTGTCAATTCAATTTTCAGACTCTTTAGGGGTTCGACTGTTACTCTGAGTGATAGATTTTTTATGACAGAAGTTGTATAAAATGCATTTATTGTAGAGTCTCGTTTCAGCCAGTTGTACCGCACCGCATCACCTCTGATATCTTTCTGGCTTCCGAATACGAAACCATAACCCGGAGCAGGCGGACCACCACCAGGGCGTCCGTAATCCAGTCCGATGTAGTCTGGCTTTGGATCAAATCCTGGAAGCATTGTTCCATTGGTTTGCGTATAATTTGCTGATGCAGTTTTAACCATCATCAGTGTTTTCGCAAAACCTTTGAATATCGGTTCAAGTATACTTGGTTTTTTATCTAAAGAATCTTTCTTCGCTTTTGTCGTATCTGTCGGAAGTTTAATCTGTGGTTTTTGCTGAGCTCTTAACGGCTGAGGATTATTGATGTTTTTCAGGTAAGGAATTTTATTGTAAAGTGATGTCAGCGTAAAATTAGTTCCAAATGTCCAGGTACGTGAATTCTGAATTGTATTTCCCCATGGATTGTTAGCCGTAATTTGTCCGGTAACTGAGTCGAGATATAAAGGCGCAGCTTGCCAGTTATACTCACCACCATAACTTACATTTCCGGAAATCCAATCGGTAAGAGGAATTTTTGAGAATGGTACAGTGTAAGTAACTTTAGTGTTCTGATGAAAATGATCGAGTCGTCCTAGATTACGAAGGTTCCTCATGATTGAGTCGCGTTCCTCTCGCGTATCTATTCGCCCAGGCGGCTCGTCTATAATTGCATAAGCATCTGCATCGTAATTTACTTTTAATGACTTTACAAGATCCCATGTTAAGCCATAATTCCTTCGCATGAAATAAGTCTTGTTATAGGTTGGCTGAATCAAAAAGTCGACTCCTGTATTATTTCTCAGCTGTGTCTCTGCGAATGTTCGATCGAGGCTTGCGCGGAAATTCAGACTGGATGGGATGGGATTAAAGTTGAAGTCCTTGACAAGTTTCATCCACTTGGAGCTAAGAGTTTTCGATTTAGTTTTTTCGAAAGGAGCAATTGGCTTTGAAGAACTGTTGTAATTATATCCGAGAATTCCTTGATATGTTTTGGCGAAATTACGCTCGATGTTATAATTACGCTGGAAGTTTTCGGTGTATGCATAAGTGAAATTCAGATTCTCCACATCATAAATATGCGACTTGCTGTTTGATCCGATTTTTGTTTTTCTGACATTGGTAAAATTCAAACTTTTTCTCTGTGTGTAATCGATTACAGTTTTGTTTAGGTTATCCCGAATTTCAGGATTCGCTGCTGCGTCGAGTGCGCGGTTTAGTAATACATCAGGATCGAGTGGATTGTATTGTGGACTAACCTTCGCTTCAGAGTATCCGAAATACATTGGGATTTTTATTCCTGTTTTATCGGGAAGGAATTTTCCAAGCTCAATACTAGTCGAAAAATCGTATGACGATTTTGTATCCTTGTCGCGTTCGCTTACTTTTTTCTCAATGCTGCCCCATCCTGCTGTGCTGTGATTTCCTGATATTGTCATTGTTCCCAGATCAGCAAGTTTCGCCGTGATCCTTGCCGTAGAAGCCCATCCACCTTTTTCATCAAAGTCAGAAAGCCTCAGTTCATTAAACCAGACCTCACCGCATAACTTAGCTCCAGTGCCACTCGGATCTTTTGGATTGCGTATACCAAGCATTATAGATCTTACATTACTGAGGTTCGGAGTACCCTTAACTGTTATTTTCCTTGTGCCGTCAACAATTGTATAAGGTGTAAGCAAAGAAAAATGCGGATCAAGCTGCATGGCATTATTCCGCGCAAGCTTTGCTGTAATTAATTTGTCTAGTTCAATTTCGATTTCATTGGCAGTGGGCCAGATTTCATCAGCATTAATTGTTCCATTCGGAGTTATTACAAGTGGAATATCATATTCATAATAATTGTCGTTGAAGTCGCTACCCAACCGTATGAATGCATGTAGATCGCCGTTGCTGAGTGCAGGTTGTCCGATTGAAGACTCAGCATGAACGAACATTTTCAGTTTTTTATAAGAACGAATATCAAATTGAGTATTCCGGTAACCTGCGCGTGCATCTCCATCTTCCAGATCACAAACTTTCAAAGAAAGCGATCGCTCATTAATTGTTGTGAGTGCCTGATCATTTACATTTCTTTCCTGAAGAATCCCGGGAGGTAAAACATAATTTACAGGAGTACGGCTTCCGTTTTCTTCGATACTTACTGATGAGATGTCGAACAGTGTTCCACCGGGTACTTCTGGTGTTGGACTGTAAATTCCGTTTTCTAAAAGTGAATATTGATAGCGTCGCCATTCTCCGCGGAGGAATTCAAGTTTGGCGAAACGACAGACAACAGGTTTCTCGAAATTCTTCATCACCATCCTCACAAATTCAATATTCGTCAGCTCTGGATCACCCACTGTGCGATCAGGAAATCTTACAGGGATTTTAAACTGATACCATTTTATCTGAGTGCTCGTATTATTATCGAGACGAACAGGAGCAGTAATTTCATCAGTAATATAATTTTGTCCAACTACCATATTCCCCGGCTTCAGAACAACCTTGTACTGCATGTAATTCTCCCCGATATTCATGTTGTTATCGCGGTTAATGTCTTCACCATCTGGAGTAGCAGTATAAATAGTCAGTTGAGATCCGCTTGACGTAACAGAGTTTCCCTCCAGGCCATTCCATCTTTTATAACGTTCGAGCACCGGAACATTTGAAGCGTTGTATGAAGCATCCAAAAAGTACAAATAATTATCGGTAGATGGATCGTTTGTTCCAGCTAGATAAGCGGGTGAATTGGCACCGAAAGCAAGTAGTTTCTGAATGAATGCACTCTGGAAAAATGTATTTTCATTGGCATCATTCAGCCCGTCTAATCCAATATCCTGCTGTTTACGGCTGTTATCATCATTGTCAAATGCATTAACAATCGACTGAACATTTGGATAGACACCCCAGGAAGTCTGGCTTACGTCGTTCTGATTTGTGCTAGCAGGCAATCCGTTTTCAAAACTTTTATGCTGATCTTTTAGTATGTCTTCCGACAAAGTTCCGATGTTAAAGTACAGGTCTCCACCTGTACCATCATTCAGAGAATTTGTAGCGAATGGATCCATCATCCAGAACTGGATGAACTCTATGTTGTTCGATTCAAAGTCTGTCGTCTCAATCTTTCTCATGATTCCTCCCCAGCGAGATTCAGGCGCAAGAAGATTTCCGGCAACACCGCTACCTTTTGAATATGTTCCGGGAGTGACGTCGTAATTATAGGGTCCCCGTTCCTCCGGATAGAAGGCAACGTTCATACAGGTAATGGTCTGCGGGGTGGCTCTGCGTACATTTGGAAAAATCTCAGTCTCGGAAACTTCACGTACGAAATTATTACTTCGCGCATTCGCATCAACATTTGATGGAGTTCCTGATGACTGATGCTGGAAAATCGGATCTACATAATACCATGAAATTTTAGCACGGTTTAATCCTGAATACACACTGTCTGCTGTTCCTTCCGGAAACATGGAGATTTCAGTTTGTCCTTCAGGAACGGCACAGAGATACCAGCTTGAGGGATTTTTTAAATCGAGTGGAGTGATGGCTCCTTCAAAATCATCTATGTAAGAAATACCTGCTTTACCTACAGAACCGGAGTGGCCGGGAATAATCTGGGCGACTTCACCGCTGAATGTTAATGAAGAAGTTTCTTTTGTACTATAGAACGGAAGCTTGTCAAGAAGTTTGGTGATGAACCGTGAGTCTCTCCTGTAATTTCCATCAACTCCCCATACAGTGTTTGAAATAGGTTCGTCGCCGATATTTACTTTCTGCGTTAATGGTTTTTCATACATGTGCATAAATGTACCACCTACCTGAAGGTCTTTGTTAAAAGCATATTCAAGACGAGTACCGATAAGTGATTTTGTCTGCAGAGAGAAGAGGGAATTGCTTTCGAGATTAATCTGAATAGGAGTATTCGATTTCAAGAGTCCATCGTTAATGATCTTCACTCTTCCTAAAGTATAATCAACTGTGTAATCAACATTTTCTACAAGCGTCCGTCCGCCAGCCGTGACTTTTACTGAACCTTGCGGAATGTTTACGGCATTTAATGGAATTTCTGATCCCGATGATGACTGGAATGAACCGCGCAGACTAAACTTGTTTTTTTCCGGTTGTTGTTGAGCTGCAGTTTTTGTTGAATCGTACAATGCATCATAGGCATAAATATCGGCAGTCGAATTTTGGCCTGTGCAGAATTTTCCTCTTAGGTAGGTTCCAAATGGTTCTCTTACAGGAAAGATAATACGTCCCTGTTGTGCGTTAATAGTAATGCCCGCTACAAAGTCGAACAATCCATCAGGTTGTGGCGCCTGCTGAGTATTGAGGTCGTCGAGGTTTAGGAGTTTAAGCAATGGCACTCCTTTAATGGAATCGCAACCTGCAGGAATGTAATTGATATTACCACCGATTCTGTCATCCTGATACAACACATCCAATCTGAATTTGTCAGGCGAAATACTATAACCACCTAATGAGTATATGTTTTTCATCATCAGATCCCATGTGTAAAACTTGGGACTAAAATTCGTGCTGTGAATCAATTTCACGAATAGCGCTGAGTCTCCTGATACTCCTGAGCTGCCCGTTAGTTCACCGACACGATGCGCCTGGCCATTGATCGTATATTCAAAGGCGACAGCAAGTACGTCGTTGGAGCGGAGTTTAGAATTTAATGAGATATATCCGAGACGTGAATTCAGTGTGTATTCTGATGGCTGAAGTAGTCTTGCATTTTCTACGGTTTCGTAATTTTTTGTACGTGTAAAATTTGTACCTCCGGTTGAATTAGCAATCAGTGTCGAATTTGAAATCCGGCGTAACTGACTGATTCCACCGCTTCCCGCAAGAGCGATATTTAATTGTGTAAGAAGTTCGTTAGACGAATCGGAAGGAACCTGAAGTCCGGTTGGACTTACACCGATAAAAGTTTGCGACGGATCAGGATTATATTCTCCAAGATCTGATAGGGCGAGAATGTTTCTGTTCTGATTATTTTGTGCGCTGACATAGCTTCTGGAAGTAACCCAAACTTCAATCCGGGTGATGTTTACGGAAGTTCCTATGTGACTTAAATCGCGCAAAGTATTGTCGTAGTTGTCTACGAAGAATTGTGAAACGAAAAAGTGTTTGTTCTCTTCGTACTGATCAGCTTTAATGTCAAAATTCGTAGACTGTGCTCCACCCTGAACATTAACAGTTTCTGGTTTACCTTTTTGCTGCGAAAAGACAGTCGTTGCTGTGAGTTTGCCAAACTGCAGCTGAGTTTTTATTCCGAAAAGACTTTGTGATCCCTGAATAAGCTGGCTATTTAATGGAAGAGTGATATTTCCAGCTTCTATTTTCTTGATGATGTCGTCTTCGTATCCTGTATATTCGATTTTCATTTTATTCTCGAAATCGAATGTCGCTTCAGTATTGTAATTTGTTGTAAGTTTCATTTTATCGCCGATGTTGGCGATAACATTCATCTGAATCTTCTCTTTAAAATCGAACGTCGTTACCTTTCTCTGCTGAGTCGGGATAGATGGATTTTGGCTATTTGAAATATTTATTCCGAAACTAAGTTCGGCAGATCCCTGCGGTCGAATGTCAATTGTTTTACCTCCGAAAATGCGGTCGAATATTTCGCTGTTAACAGTGATTCTCGGTGCAAAAGCTTTTTTATTAAGAGCATCATCTTCCGTCGAACGTTGTCTCCAGTACTGGTTGGTTGAATTATTGAATTCCTTTTCAACAAATTCGTCAAATGATAAATACGATGGGTTTCTGTAAAAAAGACTCCCCATATTTTCGTTGATGTTGTACCTGTTGTTATCAGGATCATACTGGATGTCGCTTTTTACATTAGATGGATCGTTGAGGTAAAGCGGACTTTGATCTGATGGCACAGAATATTTATCGCCATAGCGGTCACGAAAGGGATAATGCAATTGCGTCGTGTCTGAATCAGACAATGCTGCAAAAGGTTCAGGCATCATTATGCCGGCCGGCTTACCGGAACCCCAGACGGATACAAGTACGGATAAAGCACATCCGATCCCGAAAAAAAACTGATTCACACTTTTCAAGGCGAAATTTATTGAAGGCGATAATTAACAGGTAAAAGTGGGGCTATAGCGCTTTTTTTAAGGTGGCCAAAAATAGTTTTTTTTAACGGTTTATGAAACAACTATTATAGAGCTTTTAAAGCCGTTTTAATCAGGTCCTCTACATTGGCTGCGGGAGCGGATTTAAGGATGGAATCAAGTGTTTTGTCGACAGCATTTTTCGTGAATCCAAGAGTCAATAAAGCGGCCATGGCTTCGTCTTTTATTCGGAGATGGCTCACCGTATGTAGGACGGAAGATGAGTCTTTCTTTAATTTATCCTTTAATTCGAGGATTACACGAAGAGCTGTCTTCTCTCCAATACCCTTTATCGACTGTAGTTTTTTTGCCTGCTCACTGATGATGCAGACTTCAATTTCCGCTACATTCATCGAAGAAAGCATCATTCTCGCCGTATTGCATCCGATTCCAGACACAGTTATCAGCAGGCGAAATAATTTTCTTTCCTCATCATCGAAGAATCCGAACAACGTATGTTGATCTTCAGTTATTTGAAGATGTGTTAGAATTCTTAGATTCTCCTCGTCACCAATTTGCGAAAAAGTATTGAGAGATATGTTTACAAAATATCCAACTCCACCGCATTCGATTACAATGAAGGCAGGGTTTTTTGAGATTAGTCTTCCGTTGAGGTGATTGATCATAGTGTACCTTATCTGGCGAAAATACTAAAGAATAGGATTGATAAGATGGAAAGTTAAAAGGGATTTTCAACCATCTTTTACTCGAGCCAGTCAAATAGATATTTTTCCTGATAATCAATTTTATGTTGATCTAATAAATCGATGTATTCTTCTCTGAAATTTTTAATCTTATGGTGCTCCTTTTGATTCATGATATACGATATTACATTCGGAATGTCAGATTCACTATATGAAAAAGCACCAAATCCTTCTTGCCAATTAAATTTTTGTTTTGTAAAATTATTTTGCTTTATAAATTCATTTGATGATTTTTTTATTTCACGAACAAGGTCTGATAAACAACAATCAGTTTTCATACCAATAAAAAAATGAATATGATTTGGAATCCCATTTATAGCAATTAGCTTTTGCTTCTTGTTATTAATTATTCCTGAGATGTATCTATAAAGATGTTCTTCCCATGATTCGTTGATAAGGCTTTCTCTGTTCCGAACTGCGAAAATTACCTGGATATAAATTTTTGAATAGGTACTCATATTTTTTTTTCTTGATGCATCAAAATTAAAAGAGAGATTACTATGAACAAAACGAGAAATGAAAGATCATTAATTTAATTTCCTCCATATATGATGTAGACTGAATACAATAGGACCTGGTATTAACACGATTGTCAGGTGTATGATAAGCATTGGATGCTCTTCTGCTTATTGCCGCTCACGTTCGACTCCTTTGGAGTCGGTGCTTGTATGCTGTTTATTTTGTATAAACATTGGACCCCATTCGGGGTCATCGAAATTTATTGGAAATGCGAAAAAAGGGCCGATGACGAAAATGTTACCTGTGTAATTTCAAAAAGGTTTTTAGTGTTTCCATTACTCAAGTAAGTTGAAGTTTGCTGACAACGGATTTCGCCGACTCCGAATGGAGTCAAATGTTTATAGAAGAAATCCAATCAATCCATCCCGACCCCAACGGGGCCGTACGTGAGAACTAACGACCCGTGCACGTGTTGCATCTCAACATGTTGGTGCTTTTTCACGTTCGACTCCTTTGGAGTCGGTGCTTGTATGCTGTTGATTTTTTATAAACATAAGGCCCCATTCGGGGTCATTGAAATAAATTGAATTGCAGAAATCAGGAGAGTGAAATAGAAATTTATTTTGTGTCAAAATGAAATATAATAATCAGGGAAGCCATTGGCATGAAGCATAAAATTACTACTTCGACGTGGTCACATTTTTTACCTGATCACTAACTTTCTCACCATCATTTTATCGTTTACATTAACCAAAACAGAATAAACTCCCGGAGCAAGTGAAGGTTGGAAAGAAAAATTGTTATTTCCTGCTTGAATAATAATATCTTTTTTCATAGCAGTTCTGCCATTCATATCAGAAATAAATATATATGACTTTGAATTTGTTGGTGAATAAAACTGTATGCTGAATTTTTCCTGAGCAGGGTTTGGGAATATTTCTAATATAGCTTTATCAGACAGTATTGCTCTCGCACTAACATATAATGCTCCAAGATCGAGTGTGTAAATTGATCTGCCATATGTAGCTGCTATCAAAGTCATCGATGGGCGATGGAGTCTGAGATCAGTAACGGGAACGATTGGCATTCCTGATCCAAGTGGTATCCAATTCTGGCCAAGGTCATAGGTAATGTATGTTCCGATATCTGTTGCAAGAAATAAAGTTGAGTCGCGGTAAGGATCAGGAATGATGTCATTACAGGGAACATTAGGGAGATTACCTTCAATGTTCTGCCAGGTGTTTCCAAAATTTACACTGCGGTAAACATGCGCTACGTTATCATGAAAACGATAACCGCTGATTGTGCAGTATACAATTGCTGCATCATTTGGATCAGTGGTGACTCTTGTTATCCATCTGACAGCCGTCGATGGATTTATATTTGTCCATGATGCACCATCATCTCTTGTAACCCATACCTGACCGTCGTCAGTCCCACAATATGAAACACTCGAATCAGATGGAGCATTTGAAACTGTTGTAATTGTTCCCCACGTAATTGGATATCCAAAGAGATTATGATTTGTCAGGTCTGGACTTATTGCATTCCAGAATGCACCTTTGTCAGTCGATTTATATAGTCTTTGTGCGCCCATAAAAACAGAATTTGTATTCTGATGATTGAACTCAAGTGGAGTATTCCAGTTAAATCTGTCAAGTGCGGTATCTATTCCGAAATTTCCGGAACTCACATTGCCATATTGTGACTCAGTAATTATGTCACTTGTAAACGGATCGATCAGAAGGTAAAATCCATCGCCGCCCCATATTTGTGAATAGTTGTCGGGTACTCCTGAAAATGTAACATTCACTCCATTATCCTGTGCGCCTCCTCCATATTGATTAGGAAATCTTTCATCGACCTCGCAGGTGTATAGTTGGGTAACAGGAAGATTCTCGGCATGTGTCCAAAAAGATCCACCATTGTCAGAAACAAATAAACCGGCATCGTTAGCACGTAAAACAAAATTGTGATCTAATGGATTTATAAATACTTCATGGTTGTCGGGGTGAAGTCCCTGTGTAACATCAAACCAGTTTTGTCCACCATCGGTAGTGTTCCATGTATCGAATCCTATAAGAAAAACATTGTCAGGATTTGTAGGATCAACTGTAATTCGTCCTTCCCAATGTGCTGCACCGTTGAAAATATCTCCGAGCATGGCATCGTTGGTTCTTGTAAATGAATCTCCATAATCTGTAGAACGGTAAACTCCCTGGAATGTACTTTGCTTATCGCTGATCATAACGTAAACTATATTGGGTTGGCTTTTTGCAATTCCAACACATGTACGTCCAAAGTCAAAACCGGAAGGAAGTCCGTTAGTAAGATTTGTCCATGTAACTCCTCCATTGTATGATCGCCAGATTTGAGAATCGGGGCCACCGTAATTTCTTCTATCGATTCTTCTAACACGAGTCCATGAACAAGCATAAACAGTGTCAGAGTGAACAGGATTTATTGCCACATCTACAACACCTGTTGAGTCGTTAAATGAGAGTACGTTTTGCCAGTTTAATCCGCCGTTAGTGCTTTTATATAATCCGCGTTCTGAATTGTTTTCAAAAAGGTCGCCCATTGTGGCTGCATAAACAATATCGGGGTTTGTCGGGTGAACAGCGATTCTTCCAGTGTTGCGGGTGCTGTCGAGTCCGACAGAGGTCCAAGTGCTTCCGGCATCAGTAGATTTATATACTCCGTTACCATCGTAAGTAAGCGAACCGCCTCCTGCATTAGATTCGCCAGTTCCAGCATAGAGAATATTTGCATTAGAAGGAGCGATAGCCAAATCACCAATTGATAGCGTAGGTTGAGCATCGAAGATTGGTAGCCATGATAAACCTTTATCATCCGATTTAAATATTCCGCCTGATGCAGAGCAAACATAAATTGTAGTTAACGATGATGATGGCATTTCAACATCTGTGAGGCGTCCGCCAATATTTAACGGACCTACATTGTTCCAGTTTGTTGCAGTTGTTATTCTCGTTGAATTTATTTGTCGGATCCTGTCTTGCACTCCGTTTTTATGTGCGATAACATCTGCCTTTCCATAGGGGAATATTCTTTGCATAACAAAGGCATCGTTTAATTCTTCATTGCTTTCTCGTTCAGTCCAGGCGACAGGGATAGCAGCCGGAAAAATTCGCTGGGCATCAGATGCAATTTGTATGCACAGCAGGCAAAAAAGAATCAGACGGATTTTCATTGGAACTTATTATTTAGGAAAGATAAATATAAGCATCAACATTCAGAAAACGGACAATCAAAAAATCTTATTATTGATTTACTTCTAATCCAGTCTTCATTTTTACTTTTGCTTATAGTATTACTTTCTGGATTGCGCATCAACTACGGCAATAGTGACCATGTTAACGATTTCTCTAACGGAACTTCCGAGTTGAAGTACGTGTACTGGTTTTTTCATGCCGAGAAGAATTGGTCCGATAGCTTCTGCTGCGCCCATTTCCTGCAAAAGTTTATAGGCGATGTTTCCTGCTTCCAGATTAGGAAAGATCAACGTATTTGCGCCTTCGTTTGCAAATTCACAGAATGGGAAATTATCGGAGAGAAGAGCAGGGTTCAGTGCAAAATTTGCCTGTAGTTCTCCATCGACAGTCATTCCCGGATATTTCTGATGAAGAATGGCGACTGCGTCTCTTACCTTTTCGGCCTCCTTTTCGTTTGAAGATCCAAAATTAGAGAAGGAGAGTAATGCAATCCTTGGTTTGACATTGAATTGTTGCACTGCCCATGCAGTGAGAACAGTTATCTCGGCCAGATCTTCTGCAGTCGGTGAAACGTTAACGGTGGTGTCAGCAAAAAATACCGGACCTTTTTTTGTAATCATGATATACATACCCGCCACTTTCTTCACAGAATCTTGTGTGCCTATAATTTGTAATGCAGGTCTGATAGTATCGCTGTATTTTCTGGTTAGACCTGATATCATTGCATCCGCTTCTCCGGTTTCGACCATCATGGCGCCATAATAATTGCGCTCATTCATGATTTTCTTTGCTTCGTATAATGTATAGCCTCGGCGTTTTCTTTTTCTGAAAAACAAGTCACCAAACTCAGAACGCTTTTCGTCTTCTTGTCGTGGATCAATGATAGGTGTATCGCCCAGTTCTAAATTATTTTCAGCGATAAGGCGGGCAATTTTCTCTTTATTACCCAGTAAAATTGGTTTTGCAATTCCTTCATCGCGCACGATCTGCGCGGCTTTTAGAATTTTGTATGTATCGGCTTCCGTGAAAACAATCCGCTGAGGATTTTGTTTTGCTTTGCTTGTGACAACACGGATAAGTTTATTGTCGAGGCCGAGTCGTTTACGAAGTTCTTCAATATAATTTGGCCAGTTCGTAATTGAAATTTGTGCAACGCCTGAGTCCATTGCAGCTTTTGCAACTGCAGGAGCAACGGTACTGATGAGTCGTGGATCAAGCGGTTTTGGAATAATGTAATCTTTGCCGAAGGTTATGTTCTTTGCATTATAAGCGAGGTTAACAATTTCGGGAACTGGTTCTTTTGCGAGATCAGCGATTGCTCTGACTGCTGCAAGTTTCATGGCTTCGTTGATTTGTGTAGCTCTTACGTCGAGAGCGCCGCGGAAGATAAATGGGAAACCTAAAACATTATTTACCTGGTTAGGAAAATCAGATCTTCCTGTGGCAATGATAATATCATCGCGTACTTCACAAGCATCATTATAAGGAATTTCCGGATCTGGATTTGCGAGAGCAAATACGATTGCATCTTTCCCCATTGATTTAACCATGTCTTTCGAAACTATATTGCCTTTAGAAAGACCGAGGAATACATCGGCGCCCTTCATGGCTTCTTCGAGTGTATGAATATTTTTTTTCGTAGCAAAATACTTCTTGTTCTCGTCAAGATCCTTTCTATCTACATGCAGCACTCCTGTGCTGTCAGTCATGATAATATTTTCCTTCTTTGCCCCGAGAGCTATATACAATTTCGCACATGATATAGCAGAGGCACCTGCACCACTAACTACAATCAATACTTCACCAATTTTTTTCTTTGTCAGTTCAAGCGCATTTAACAAAGCAGCACTTGAAATAATTGCAGTGCCATGCTGATCGTCGTGCATGATAGGAATGCGCAATTCTTCCTTCAGCCGCCGTTCGATTTCAAAACACTCAGGTGCTTTGATGTCTTCCAGATTAATTCCTCCGAATGTTGGCGAAATTGCTTTTACTGTCTGTACAAATTTCTCGACGTCAGTTTCGTCTATTTCAATGTCAAACACATCAATGTCGGCGAAAATTTTAAAAAGTAAACCTTTACCTTCCATGACAGGTTTGGAAGCTTCCGGGCCAATATTTCCCAGACCTAATACAGCAGTGCCATTTGAAATAACGGCAACTAAATTTCCCTTTGCTGTATACTTATATACGTTTTCAATGTTCGCTGCTATCGCAAGACATGGCTCAGCCACTCCTGGTGAATAAGCAAGTGAAAGGTCACGTTGTGAGCTATAAGGTTTGGAAGGAATAACTTCAATCTTGCCCGGTCTTCCTTGTGAATGATAATCGAGGGCTTCTTTATTCAATATTGAATTACTCATCAATTGTTTTTAAAGTGTTTCCTAATCAGACTAAAAAAGCACCCCTGTCAGGGTGCTTTCATTCTTTCAATTCAATGACTGTAATATTATACATTGTACTATTGATGAGCAACTATAAGTTTTTTTGAACTTACGATTCTGCCATCAACCATCAACGAGTAAATATAAAGTCCTGATTTAAGATCAGTAACGGGCACAGTCATGGAGTTTGTTTTGTTATCAAGCCGGATTTCGCTCACTTTTGATCCTAGAAGATTAGAAACAATAATTCTGGCATCCTTCTGATTTGATAAATTATAACTAATCGTTGTATATGAATTTGTCGGATTCGCACCCGTAATATTTAATGAATACTTTGAGGAATTTAATTCATTAATCCCTGTTGGAGCATAAAAATCATAGTTGAATGTAAGATAGAGTGTATCAGAGTTTCCATGCATGTCATAGTAACGATACGTTACTTCCGAATGTCCGGGAGCATTAATACTTCCAAGCCATCCTTCAAAATTGCTGGCAGATCCGCTTGCTGCGATTGTAAGTGGATTTGGGCTTATAGTAACAGATGTATCATAACATACAACCCAGCAGAAGTAAGAATAATGATTTGGAGAAAGATTACGAGAATACATTTCACAAATTACATCCAGCGACTGACTGCTATTATTGAATATCGTCACATTTGCATGTAATTTTGCAGAGTCAGGACCGGCATAATCAAGAGTAGGGTGTGGTGAGGTAAGAACCTGTGAGAATGCGAAGCTTCCGCAAAAAGCCATAATACAGGCAATAAAGTATATTTTCTTCATCAGAAATTGAGTTTAATGAACAAATATAGTCTCTTTTATTTGTAATTCAAACCGTTGATTGTTACCTATTGTATTGTATTCTAAAAATATATTAGTTAGAATTGCACCGGTCTTTCGAAGTACAGCCATCCGGTTTTTGTATTTTAAAGAAACTAACCAAATTTCCAAAAAAAATAATAGATGAAAAAAGTCATTACTCTCATTGTGCTTGCAGTATGCGCTGCAGGATTCAACCTGAACGCTCAATCTACGCGTCTGGTTTTGGCAGAAGAATTTACTCAGGCATCGTGTGGTCCTTGTGCTTCACAAAATCCAACATTTAATAATTTGCTAAATGCAAACTCAACAAAAGTCGTTGCCATTAAATACCAAACAAATTGGCCTGGTGTTGATCCGATGAATGTTCAGACTGCTGCTTTGGTTTCTACCCGCGTTGCATATTATCGCCCGGATACAGTCGGAGTTCCTTATGCAGTAATGGATGGGCAATGGTACACTTCAGCTACTGCTTATCAGGGCGCGCCAGCTGTATGGACGCAGGCAAAATTAAATACGCGCGCCAATATCGCATCGCCCTATACAATGAGTGTCACTCATACTATTTCTGCAAATTATGATTCAATTTTCGCAACTGTTGTCGTTACAGCCTCTATGGCAGATAGTGGAAGTTTAAAATTACGAATTGCAGTTATTGAAAGATATATCAATTTCTGTAAAGCTCCGGGAACGAATGGCGAAACTGTTTTTCAGGGAGTGATGAGGACAATGATACCTAATGCTACTGGAACTACTCTTGCCGGTAACTGGACATTAGGTCAGACACAAACTTTTAATTTCGCAGCAGCAATTCCTTCTTATGTATATGATAAAAATCAACTGGCTGTTGTAGCTTTTGTTCAGGATGATGCAACTGTTGATGTAAGACAGGCGGCATACAGTGCTCCTATTCCAATGGCTGTAGATGCAAGAATGGATTGTGCATTTGCGGGTGTTCCTGACTTTTCATGTAACCAGCCATTGAACCCAACTGTTACAATCAGAAACATGGGAACATCAAATCTTACTACTGCAAACATCGATTACACAGTGGACGGTGTTGCAGGAACAACAATTCCCTGGACTGGCAACCTTGCAACAAATACAACTGATGTAGTTGCTCTTCCTGTTGTTAACCCTACTCCTGGTTCACATACAATAACAGCTACGATATCGTATCCAAATAGCACTTCTGATCTGAATACTGGCAATGACGTACAGTCAATAACCTTTAATTCATATGGAAGCACGGGTCTTATATTACCATTGACGCAGGATTTTACAACTACAACCTTTCCTCCACTACCTACATGGCGTGTTGTTAATCCGGGTAATGGAATAACATGGATCAGGTCGACTGCCGCTTATGGTCAGTCTGGCGGAAGTGCAAGAATCAGTTTTTACAGCATCAGCACTGTTGGTGAAGTAGATGAATTATGGATGCCTAATTATGATTTCTCAGTTTCTGGAACAACAACTGCAAGTTTCGATTTTGAAGTTGCTTATTCAAGATATCAGACTGAAAATGATCGACTAGAATTACAATATTCTACTGATTGCGGAGCTACCTGGACTTCCATTTACAATGAAGCAGGAATAACTTTAGCGAATGGAAATCCAGATACAACAGGAAACTGGAGACCATGGAATCAAAGTCAGTGGCATCACAAAGCAATTAATATCGATAACCTTGTTGGTCAGTCAAGTGTATTCTTTAAGTTTAAAGGAACTAGCGCTTACGGTAACAACTGTTTTGTTGATAATATTAATGTATCTACAAATCTTACTACGGGTGTAAATAAAATTGAGAACATCAAAGGTGTAAGTGTTTACCCGAATCCTTCAAAAGGCGAATTGAATGTTCAAATTAGTTTATTCAATAGTGAAGATGTTACGGTTGTCGTAACAAACTCACTTGGTGCAATTGTTAAAACGATGAACATAGGAAGCGTTTCTTCTGGAGTTTATAAATTAAATCTTACCGGAGAAGCAATCGGATCTTATGATGTTTCAGTAAGAACAAAAATCCAGACTGTTACAAAACGAGTGACGATTACAGAATAATAATTTACTATAATCATTGAGGAAAAAGGGCTTAAGAAATTAAGCCCTTTTTACCTTTATTACAAAATCAATATATACTATGAAAAACTTCTTTTTATTTTCGTTATTAATAATTGCAGGCTCTGTTTCTGCACAAGAGAAAATGGCGAACAGAACTCTTCCTAAAGTTGATCTGAAAACAAGCGGAGGCGAAAATATCAATACTTCATCTTTTGAAAATAACGGTAAGCCAATAGTTATCGATTTCTGGGCTACATGGTGTAAGCCCTGCATTGAAGAGCTGAATGCCATCAACGATGTATATGAGGATTGGAAAAAAGAAACAGGAGTCAAAGTAATCATTGTTTCTGTTGACGATGCCCGTACTATGCAGCGTGTAGCTCCATTTATAAATGCAAGGAACTGGTCTTTTGAATCGTATGTGGATCCAAACGGCGACTTTAAAAGAGAAATGAATGTTAACATGCCTCCCCAGACATTCGTGTTAAATGGAAATAAGGAAATCGTTTGGCAGCATGTCGGTTTTGCACCTGGCAATGAAGATGAAATTTATGAAGCAGTTAAAAAAGCAGCAGGTAAATAAATATAATTAATTTTTTGGTTTATTTAATATTTAAAAACATACATCGATTGATGAAAGCATTATATACTCTGCTCATCGCTAGTACATTTATTTTTACGCAGGAAATTTATAGTCAGATACCAGGAGGCGGCTCCATTCATGGGAACTTTCAGCTTGATGCTCAATATTATCTTACAGACTCCGTAATCGGCGCACCTGTAGTTCCGGAAAAGGTATTATCGAATGGATTCGCAAATTTTATTTATGACCAGGGAAATTTTTCCGCTGGATTGCGCTATGAAAATTATACAAACCCATTATTGGGATTCGATCCAAGATATAAAGGGAATGGAATTTCATATCGTTACCTGAATTATAAAAATAATGAACTGGAAATTACAGCTGGTAATTTCTATGATCAGTTTGGAAACGGGTTAATCTTCAGAAGCTATGAAGAAAGAGGATTGGGCTACGATAATGCAATGGATGGATTAAGAGTAAAATATAATCCTGCAAAAGGACTTTATTTGAAGGGTTTGCTTGGCTACCAGCGTGATTTTTTTTCGAAAGGAGAGGGAATCGTTCGTGGTGCTGATGCAGAATGGTTTCTGAATGAAACGCTGAAGAGAGGCGATAGCATGACTACTAAGTTTATTTTTGGTGCAAGCTTCGTCAGTAAATATCAAAGTGATAAAGATCCGATTTATATACTACCTGAAAATGTAGGAGCTGGTTCCGGACGTCTGACCGTCATCCATAAAAATCTTACAATATCGGGCGAATTTGCATATAAGATTAATGATCCTTCGGCTACGAACAAATTAATTTATAAATCCGGATCCGCTTCATTATTAACTGGAACCTGGTCAAAAAAAGGTGCTGGTTTTACCATTGCCGCGAAGAGAATTGATAATTTGAGTTTTCGTTCGGACCGTACTGCGACATTAAATAGTCTGATCATAAATTATCTTCCGGCTATGACGAAAAATCATACATACATTCTGGCAGCTCTTTATCCATATGCTACACAGCCAAATGGTGAATATGGAATGCAGGGAGAATTTTTCTTCAATTTAAAACCCGGAAGTTTCGCAGGCGGAAAATATGGATCCGATGTTTCAGTTAATTATTCGCGAGTACAATCAATCGATAAAAAATTAACGGGCGATGAAATCGGATACACATCAGATTTTTTCAAAACAGGCAATGAAGTTTATTACGAAGACTTCAATGTCGAATTGCATCATAAATGGAATAAGAAAGTACAGTCTGCTTTTTCTTATATATTCATCAACTACAATAAAGATGTTATCGAAGGAAGGCAAGGATTCGGTCATGTTTACAGCCACATCGGAATAATTGAGACGAGTTATAAATTCGACAGTAAACATAACTTACGGGTAGAACTTCAACATCTTTATACAAAACAGGATCAGCAAAGCTGGGGTCTTCTCCTAGCCGAGTATACAATAGCTCCCCATTGGTTTCTTGCCGCATTGGATGAGTATAACTATGGAAATAATATTAAGGAAAACAGGTTGCATTATTATACAACATCTATCGCTTACGTTCGCGGGTCTAACCGGATTCAATTGGGCTATGGAAGGCAACGTGCTGGAATTTTCTGTGTTGGCGGAGTGTGCCGACAGGTTCCGGCATCCAATGGTTTTGCAGTTTCAATAACAAGCAGCTTCTGACATCATGAGAACTAAAAAAATATTTTTTGCCGCACTTATTTCTATAGCATTTTCAGGATGCGATAAAATCGAAGGGCCCTATCGTGAACAAGTTGTTGTGCAAGATTTCTGTGCGACAGGAATTGATGATTCAATTCCTAACCGAAAAGTACTTGTAGAAGATTATACAGGACACCTATGTGGAAATTGTCCCGATGCAGGAGTTTACCTGAACGATACTTTAAAAGCAATTTATAACCACTGTCTTGTTGTAGTCAGTGTTCATGCAGGATATTTCGCCGGAACCTGTCCTACAGCATTCGCATGCCCTGGCAATCAGCCGCCGGGAGCATTCACTACTGATTTCAATACTCAGTCAGGCACTGCATGGAATACCTTTTTTGGAATAACAGGGAATCCAAAAGGGATGATCAATCGTGTAGGTTATCCGAATGCCACTCATTCTAAAGCTGTTTCTGGCTGGGCCACTGAAATTGCTAATCAGCTTGCATTGCCTACGCAGGTGAAACTTTCCATTACAAACAGCTTCAATTCATCAACGAATTCAGTTGGTGTTTCTGTAGCTTCTGAACTCGTCAGCAATTTATCGGGAGATTATAAATTACAGGTTGTAATAACAGAGGACAGTGTATTAAACTGGCAGGTATGGTACAATCATACTCCTGAATTTGTCCCGGATTTTATTCATCATCATGTTCTTCGTGATGTGTTAAATACTACATGGGGCGAAGCCCTTATAACGGGAGGAGCTCCAGCTGGAACAGCAATCACAAAAAATTATACATACACCATAAGCAACAACTGGAATGTCAATCATTGCAACATAGTCGCATTTATTTACAATGCAAATACCTATGAAATTATTCAGTCGGAACAAATGTCTGTCCGTTAAAAAATAATAAGTCATTGCGCTTTTATGAAAGGAAATCTCCTTCTTTGTTTGTTTATTTTCGTGACGTTAAATCTTTCAGCACAACGTTTCGATGCAGGAATCAGGTTCGGTCTTTCCGGCTCGCAGGTAAATGGCGACAAACTATCGGGGTTTGATAAGTTAGGTATTCTTGGCGGCGGATATGTAAATACGAGTTTGTCGGAAAAATTTTCTCTGCAATTGGAAATGGTTTTTATACAGAAGGGAAGCCGGAAACCTACAGACGAATACAATAATTTTTACCGGATGAGAGTACATTACGTTGAAGTTCCGGTGTTATTGATTTATCATATTTCAAAAAAGTTTGCCATAACTGCAGGGCCGTCTTTCGGAACATTAATATTTTCGGCTGAAGATGATCAGTTCGGTATTTATAGAAATACTCTTCCATTCAAAAAGTATGAAGTTTCCGGAAACATTGGAATCCTTTATAAGCTGAATGACCATTGGTCATTTGATGGCAGATACAGTAATTCATTAACTACAATTCGTCCTTATCCCGGATCCTATTCAACTTTTTTCGATAAAGGACAGTATAATGTATTGCTTGAATTCTCCCTTTTGTACGGCTTTTAAAAGTCATTATTGGGTTGTGTTCTGCATCGTCGTCTCTTATTTGTATATTCGTATTCGAGAATTGAAAAAAATAAATGAAAATTGATTATAATATTTCGGAAAGCCCTGCTATCGATCAGGTTGGGGTTGAAGAAAGAATATCCAGATTCAGCAAAAGAAGTATAAAAAAAGAGTCGAAGCTTTCTGCTCTTAAGCTGGCCATGAGCATGTTGGATCTAACAACGTTAGAAGCCAGAGATACTCCTGGAAAAGTAAAGCAGCTTTGTTCGAAAGCCATGCACCCTCATTCTGCTCTGCCGGGAATACCAGCTGTTGCTGCAGTATGTGTCTATCCAAATCTTGTAAAAATTGCTAAAGAGGCGTTAAAGGGCTCATCAGTGAAAGTGGCCGCAGTTGCTACTGCATTTCCCAGTGGTATGTCAAGCCGGAAGGTCAAGTTGGAGGAAACCCGCTGGGCTGTAAATGAAGGCGCCGATGAAATCGATATGGTAATTTCTCGCGGTCATTTTTTGGCAGGAGAATATAATTATGTCTTTGATGAAATTGCAGCCGTAAAGGAAGCCTGCGGAAATGCTCATCTGAAAGTAATCCTTGAAACAGGTGAATTGAGTACACTGGATAATGTAAGACGTGCCAGTGATCTGGCTATGAATGCCGGAGCAGATTTTATTAAAACATCTACAGGAAAAATTCAACCCGCAGCAACTTTACCGGTTACACTTGTGATGCTTGAAGCTATTCGCGATTTTTATTATCTGACAGGAAAAAAAATAGGAATGAAGCCAGCCGGTGGTATTGCTACCTCCAAGTTGGCCATACAATATCTTGTCGTTCTTAAGGAAACACTCGGAAATGATTGGCTGAATGCAGATATGTTTCGATTCGGTGCAAGTTCATTAGCCAACGATATTCTCATGCAGATATTAAAAGAGCAAACAGGAGTTTATCAGAGTATAGATTATTTTTCGAAAGACTAGAAAATTAAAGAGTAAGAATTTAGATTGAAGATGTTTATATTAATCGAAGATGAAAAAGAGTAAAAAAGAAAATACATTGAAGTTTGATACGGACTGGACTTATGCGCCTGCTCCTGAGAGTAGTGACCATATCAAACTTAAATCGCAATACGAATTATTTATTGATGGAGAATTTACACCACCATCTTCCGGAAAATATTTTGACACCATCAACCCGGCAAATGAAAAAAAGATTGCCAGTATTGCAGATGCAAACGAAAAGGATGTCGATCGTGCTGTAATAGCCGCACGTCGTGCCTATGATAAAGTATGGAGTAAAATGCCCGCTAAAGAACGCGGGAAATATATTTTTCGCATTGCACGCATCATCCAGGAACGCGCACGTGAACTTTCAGTAATCGAATCGATGGACGGCGGCAAACCTATCCGTGAGTCGCGCGACATTGATATTCCATTAGCAGCTGCACATTTCTTTTACTATGCCGGCTGGGCCGATAAAATTGATTATGCAATTCCCGGAACAAAATCGAAGTCGTTGGGAGTAGCCGGACAAATAATTCCATGGAATTTTCCGCTTCTCATGGCCGCATGGAAAATCGCACCTGCTTTGGCAGCAGGAAATACTGTTGTATTAAAACCGGCAGAGACAACTTCTCTCACAGCACTTAAACTCGCAGAAATAATAAGAGAAGCAGGACTTCCTCCCGGTGTTGTAAATATTGTAACAGGAGCCGGAGCAACAGGAGCTGCTATTGTAAATCATCCCGGCATCGATAAGATTGCATTTACCGGATCAACAGAAGTTGGAAAGATAATACAGAAGTCTATTGCCGGCAGTAATAAGAAATATACGCTCGAGCTTGGAGGAAAAGCAGCGAACATAATTTTTGAAGATGCTGCAATCGATCAGGCTGTCGAGGGAATCGTTAACGGAATCTTCTTTAACCAGGGTCATGTATGCTGTGCAGGTTCACGGTTGTTCGTTCAGGAAAGTATTGCCAAGAAGGTTATCAAAAAACTGAAAGACAGAATGGAAACTCTTATCGTTGGTGACCCTCTTGATAAGAATACAGATATCGGCGCGATCAACTCAAAAATGCAGCTCGATAAAATCAAACAGTATATTAAAATCGGAATAAACGAAGGTGGCGAATGTTTTCAGACATCATGTACAATTCCATCCAAAGGATATTTTTACAGACCAACACTATTCACCAATGTGTCTCAGTCTTCCAGAATCGTTCAGGAAGAAATCTTCGGTCCCGTTCTTAGTATTCAAACGTTCAGGACAATTGAAGAAGTGATAGAAAAAGCCAACAATATTCCTTACGGACTCAGTGGTGGTGTCTGGACAGACAAAGGCTCGAAGATTTTTAAAGTCACTTCTGCTCTCAGAGCGGGTGTAATCTGGGCAAATACATACAATAAATTTGATCCTACTTCACCATTTGGCGGCTACAAAGAAAGTGGCGTCGGTAGAGAAGGAGGACTTCACGGCTTAATGCCATATCTGCATATTGAAAACTGAGAAAGAAAATGGATCTCGAAAAAAATAAAACAATCATCGAAGTTAAAACAAACGGTCAGGGGAACGGTTCAACACCGAAGTCGGATAGACTCGATGTTATGAAAACGTACAAGATTTATATCGATGGAAAATTTCCTCGTACAGAATCAGGAAGGTATTATGCGTTGGAAGATAAGGATGGAAAAACAATTGCCAATATATGCCATTCATCGCGTAAAGATTTTCGTGAAGCAGTAGTTGTGGCTCGTAAAGCCCAATCTGGTTGGGCAAAGAGAAGTGCCTATAACAAAGGACAAATATTATACAGGATTGCAGAAATGCTGGAAGGCAGAAGAGAGCAATTTATTCTGGAATTGAAACAACAGGGAAGTACAGCAGCACAGGCAGAAAAAGAGCTGAATGTTTCCATCGACAGGCTTTTATATTATGCCGGATGGTGCGATAAATTTCAGCAGGTTTTCAGCTCTGTGAATCCGGTTGAATCATCACACTTTAATTTCTCCGTTCCTGAACCAATGGGCGTCATAGCCATTCTCTCAGCTGAAACTTCCGGATTACTCGGTTTGATTTCATCGATTGCACCTGCAATTGCAGGCGGAAACACCATCGTCGCTTTGGCATCTTCAGAGAAACCATTATGTGCAGTTACATTCGGTGAAGTCTTGAATTCGTCAGACGTTCCGGCAGGTGTTGTTAATATACTTACCGGTTATCGTACTGAATTGCTCACACATTTTTCAACGCACATGGATGTAAATGCCATTGTCTATTTTGGAAATAACAGAGATGAAATGAAGAAGATAAAAGAATCAGCATCGTTGAATGTAAAAAGAGTTGCAATTTACGGTGAAGACGATCTGGCTGGAGAGAAGTCACAGAACCCATACAGGATAATGGATCTTCAAGAAATAAAAACTACATGGCATCCAATTGGCCAATAAATAAAATTTTATGATATTCCCGTTGCAAGAAACAATTTCTCGTGATCAGCGGATTACCGTTTTTCACCAGCAACCATTTGTAATATGGATGACAGGATTAAGCGGGTCGGGGAAAAGCACTCTCGCTTCTGCTTTGGAAAGAAGACTTACTGACAAAGGTTTTAAAGCCTACTTACTCGACGGTGATACATTGCGTTCAGGATTAAACAAAGATCTCGGTTTTACGGACGACGACAGGAAAGAAAATATCCGTCGCATCGGAGAAGTATGTAAGCTTATGAACGAGGCAGGATTGATAATTATCGCATCGTTTATTTCCCCATTCCGATCTGAACGAGATTTCGTCAGAGCACTAATTCCCGTTACTGATTTCGCAGAAGTTTATGTGAATGCGTCAATTGAAGTATGCGAAGGCCGTGATGTGAAAGGTCTTTACAAAAAAGCCAGAAGTGGCGCAATCAAAGATTTTACTGGTGTGGGTGCTCCCTATGAACCACCCTTAAATCCGGAACTTATCCTGAATACCGATCGGGAAACGGAGGAAGAATCGTTAACAGCGCTTCTTGATTACATACTTCCAAAGGTGAGCCTGGCTCTTTAACCGAAGCGATGCAACGAAAATAGTTTCTATTCGTTAAATCATTTTGCAATAACACCCGATTTCAGTACAATTTACCAATATCGGTTAAATCTGTTATCATCAATTAAGTTTGTTAATATCGCAATAACTGATTTCATCAGGGTTGTAGCAAATAGTTAAATTTGCTTTTCATTTAATAAGATAGAAAACTGTGTTTAGTTATAACCTCGATCATTTACGTGAGCTTGAATCTGAAAGCATTTTTGTTATCAGAGAAGTTGCGGCTCAATTTCAAAATCCGGTATTGCTATTCAGTGGAGGAAAGGATTCGATAATAATCTCTCATCTGGCCAGGAAGGCGTTCTTCCCTGCAAAAATTCCATTCTCATTACTGCATATTGATACAGGTCATAATTTCCCGGAGACGCTTGCCTTCAGGGATAAGTGTATAAGTGAGCTAGGAGTAAATCTGATTGTTCGAACAGTTCAGGATTCAATTGATGAAGGCCGGGTTTCGGAAGAACAGGGAAGAAATGCAAGTAGAAATGCTTTGCAAACTGTTACTCTTTTGGATTCAATAAAGGAATTCAATTTCGATGCCGCTATAGGAGGCGCAAGAAGAGATGAAGAAAAGGCACGTGCCAAAGAAAGATTCTTTTCTCATCGTGATGAATTCGGGCAGTGGGATCCGCGAAATCAGAGGCCTGAACTATGGAATCTATTTAATGGACGAAAACACTCTGGTGAACATTTTAGAGTTTTTCCGCTAAGCAACTGGACAGAACTAGATGTATGGAATTATATCTACCGGGAGAAAATACAGATTCCTGAATTATATTTTTCGCATCAAAGAAAAGTTTTCAAGCGTGATGGTGTTATCTACGCTTGTTCCGATTTCATGAAATTAGATGACGGAGAAAAGATGGAAGATCTTAAAATAAGATTCAGGACAATAGGAGATATGACTTGTACAGGTGCTGTCATCAGCAATGCTTCAACAATAGAAGATATCATACGAGAAATATATTCATCAACTATTTCAGAAAGAGGTACTCGAATGGATGATAAGCGTACAGAAACTTCTATGGAAGACAGAAAGAGACAGGGATATTTTTAAACGAATTCATTGAGTAATATTTTAACATAAAGAACATGCCTTTTCGTACAGACATAGAGTTACTTCGATTCACAACATGCGGAAGCGTGGATGACGGTAAGAGTACGTTAATCGGACGGTTGCTTATGGATACTAAAAATATTCACGACGATCAGTTACAGGCTATCCAAACCTCAAGCAAGAAAAGAGGTTATGAAGGCGTAGATCTATCTCTAATTACCGATGGATTAAAAGCAGAACGTGAGCAAGGAATTACTATCGACGTTGCTTACATGTACTTTACAACTGCTAAAAGAAAATTTATTATTTCTGATACTCCCGGACATATTCAGTATACCAGAAATATGGTGACGGGCGCTTCTACTTCTAACCTTGCACTGATTCTTATTGATGCAAGAAAAGGAATGGTAGAGCAGACTCGTCGTCATGCATTCATTGCCAGTCTGCTGAGAATTCCGCACATGGTTGTCTGCATTAATAAGATGGATCTTGTTAATTACGATCATGAAATCTATGAAAATATTGTTGAAGAATTCAGGATGTTTTCATCCAGGCTCGACGTTCAGGATATTCAGTTTATTCCGGTGAGTGCAAAGCATGGAGACAACGTAGTATCACGTTCTGAGAACATGCCCTGGTATGAAGGGAGCACACTTTTATTTCATCTTGAAAATGTACACATCAGCGGTGATTTGAATCATATAGATTGCCGATTTCCAGTCCAATATGTAATTCGTCCACAATCCGATGCTCATCATGACTATCGTGGATATGCAGGTAGAATTTCCGGAGGCGTTTTTCGTGCCGGCGATAGAGTAATAGTTCTTCCTTCAGGATTTAAAACAAAAATTAAGTCGATTGATTGTGGTGGGAAAAAACTGGAAGAGGCATTTTCTCCAATGTCTGTAAGCATTGTCCTGGAGGATGATATCGACATCGGTCGAGGAGACATGATTGTGCGTGAAAATAATATTCCTCAAACAGGACAAGATATTGAAATCATGCTGTGCTGGTTAAATGAAAAAGAGCTAAACATAAATTCAACTTATATTGTAAAGCATACAACGAATGAAATACGTGCTTTCGTCAAGGGTATTCATTACAAGATCGACATACAGTCTCTTCGGCGATTGGAGAATGAAAAATCTCTTTCGATCAATGAGATCGGAAGAGTTCAATTAAGGACAACAAAGCCATTGTTATTTGATAGTTACCGACGGAACAGGAACACTGGCAGTCTCATATTAATCGACGAATCAACTAACGAAACCGTTGGCGCGGGAATGATAATATAATTTATGGAGTTAGAGAAACTAAAAAAGCTGGCAGAGCTTGCTCTCGAAGCAGCCGCTGAAGCAGGAAAAAAAATCCTGGAAGTTTATAAGCGTTCCATTACCGTTGATATGAAATCGGATGGTTCTCCTTTGACTGAAGCAGACACCGCCTCACATATTATTATTTCTGATATTCTCAGGCGGGAAAAATATCCTGTTATGAGTGAAGAAGGGAAAGAAATTCCTTACGATGAACGGAAGCTGTGGAAAAATTACTGGCTTGTAGATCCGCTCGACGGCACGAAGGAATTTATAAAGAGGAATGGCGAGTTCACTGTGAACATTGCATTCATGGAAAATAACAGTCCGGTTTTAGGAATTATTTTTCAACCTGCAAATGGAATTTCGATTGTCGGTATTGAGAATGATGGCGTTTATAAATTCTCAGGAAGCGAGAGGCTTGTGATATCCGAAAAAAACAAATTGCATCCGGATAATAACGTTATCAGAAAAAATTTCAGAGTTATTGCAAGTCGTACACATAATTCGCCGGAAACAGATACCTTTATCAACCGGTTAAATGAAAGTCACAAAAATATTGAACTTCTTAATGCAGGCAGTGCTCTTAAATTTTGTCTTCTCGCTGAAGGTTTCGCTGATATCTATCCACGTTTCGCTCCGACGATGGAGTGGGATACAGCAGCCGGTCATGCAATTTTGAAATCAACAGGAAAAAATATCTATGTTTATCCGGCCGGCAAAGAAATGACCTATAACAAACCCAAATTAATTAATGATTGGTTCATTGCCAAATAAGCTGCGTGATGCGTTGCATAAATTTCGCAACGATCCGCAATATGGCGAACTCGTGCGCACCAGTTTTTTTGCATTGCTCGTTCGGATTTCAGGAGTTATCACCGGATTTTTAGTTACACTTATCACTTCCAGGTATTTCGGTGCTGATGCTCTCGGAATTGTTTCTATTTGCCTAGCTATTCTCAGTTTCTCTTCTGTCTTTGGAAAACTCGGTCTTGACGTAGCACTGATGAAGTATATTGCTGGATTTGCTCTTACCGGAAACTACCGGGGAATAAAGGGAGTTTATCTCGAAGCTATGAAGATCGTTTTACCCTTCACGCTTCTTATTTCATTCATTCTTTATTTCATGGCACCGTGGATGGCAAATGTTTTTTTTCATAAACCCTATCTAACCAATCTGCTTCATGTAAATGCATTTCTTGCCATTCCGCTTGTTATGTTATCATTAAACTCAGAATGTATTCGGGGACTTAAAAAAATCAGCATCTATACTTTTCTTCAGACAGTTTCTGTTTCATTATTCGCAACGGTACTTCTTATCGTTGCATCTTTCATTATCATAGGCAACGAAATCCCTGCTATGATACAATTTATCAGCATATTCATTTCAAGTATCATTGGCACATTGTGGTGGCTAAAGTTCAGCAAGTTCGGTGACTATAAGGCGGAAGGTGAAATATCTACGAAAGATCTTATTCTTACATCGTCATCCATGTTTACGACTACCCTCATGCAGCTTACTATGTCATGGGCCGGAACGCTAATCCTTGCCGCATATGCTTCAGAGACAGATGTAGGAATTTATAATGCACTTGTTCGAATTTCCGTATTTACGAACATTACCATTTTGGCCATAAACAGTCTGGCCATGCCTAGGTTTGCGGAATCGTTCGCAGCAAAAAACTTTAAGCTGATGAAGAAGCATGCTGAAGAAGCAGCCCGCCTCATCTTCCTCACTTCTTTACCTCTGTTTTTTATGCTTATCGCTTTTCCCGGATGGATTCTCTCAATCTTCGGAAAAGAATTCCCGGGCAATGAAAGTGCCTTATATATTCTGCTGGCCGGGCAATTCATCGTCTGTTTTTCCGGCTTGCCATCGCAAATACTCAATATGGCCGGAAGACAACATATTCTTCGAAACATCGCAGTTATATCAGCAATCATTAATGTAATGTGCTGCTTCCTTCTTATTCCTGAATTGGGTATAAAAGGCGCATGTTATGCCCAGCTTGCAGGCATGTTTTCCTGGAATTTAATGAGTTCAATTAGCGTAAAACGACATTTTGGGTTTGTCGTCTTTTTCAAGTTTAATCTGAAAAACAAGTAGACATCGTTTTGCTTAATTTCACCGGTAATGCCATCGAACGAATTTTTTTATAACAGGAGGTTGCCGCCGCTTATTGCGTATGCATTACTTTTTCTGATATATATAACAACCTTCAGAATTTTTGCAACACTTCCTTTTGAAAATCTGCATCAGTTTATTTCTACGATTGCTATAGTTCTGCTTACAGCATACTACGTATTAAGTTTATTCGTCAATCTTGGACGTAGTCGTATCAAACGACTCGACTTTCTAATGTGGGTATTTATTTTCGTAAATTTTTTCACTGCATATAAGGGAAACGTCGTTTTTGGTCAACCTTATTTTTACGGAATAATGGCTCAACGTTCCGTGCTATTATCTCTATCCGGAATTCTGCTGATCTCATTTCTGAACAAAGGCCTAATCACCATTCACCAAGTAGAGCGGTCATTCCTCATCATTTCGCTAACCTTGTTATTTATTTGCTATTTTTTCTTTCTGTTCGTAGATCCTCAATATTTTAATAATGACGAATTTGTTGCCTACAGTCCCATTCGCGGATATCGCTACAGGTTTCAGTTTGCATTGGTAATTATGCTCCTGTTTTATTCCCTCTTCAAAATTTCACATGAACGTAAACCACGATTCGCTATTGTAGTTTTACTTATCCTGTTCTATCTGATTTATTTTCTACAGTCGAGAACGACTCTTGTTGTTCTTGCCATTACACTATTGATATATTTCTACCGCAATTTTTCATTAAGAGAAAGAATTAAGAACGTTGTCATTTACGGAAGCATTATTTTTATTGCGGCTTCTTTCATGATTTCTCTTGGATACACCTCTTTACTTGATAAATACAAGCTACTTTATAATAATGTTCTTGATGCATTTGTAGCCCAGTCACCCGAAGAGGCTTCATCAGCAGTGAGGTATATGGAATATCAAACGGCACTTAATTATATCGGGAAAAATCCGCTTTTGGGAAATGGGTTTATCAGTAACCAGTGGAATGGAGGATGGCATGATGTACTTGGATATTTTTATCCAGTCGATATCGGCATTCTTGGGAATATATTTGTATTCGGATTGATAGGAACGCTAGTCATATATCTTCCTTATTACTTTTCCCTTCGCATGTCGAGAAGAGTTATTTCGAATAACGTATTTTTTAAAAGCTGTGAATACATGTTGCTATTCTTTTTCCTTAGCATGTTTTTCTCTGCCGTTAACATTAGAGATTCAAGCAGCATCATGTTTCTTGTCTGTCTGATTTATTATTTTCGGTATTATTATTTTACAAATGGAGAAAAAATATCTAACCCTGTAATTCCTTCTGTCGTATGAGCCTACCTGATTTTCTTGTTGTGGGAGCGGCTCGTGCCGGAACAACTTCACTTCACTATTATCTGAGGCAGCATCCCGGAATCTTTTTGCCCTCACAGAAAGAGCCTTCATTTTTTTGTTTCGCTGATAAAAAAATTGATTATAAAAATGGCAGATTCGCATTCGCAGTTACTGACTTCATCAGGTATAAAAAATTATATAAAAATGCCGATAGTGATTTGGTGAAAGGAGATATATCCACACCTTATCTATATCTGCATGATGAGACAATCAGGAATATTAAAAAATACCATCCTCATCCTGATGCACTGAAGATTGTTATCGTTCTCCGCAATCCGGTTGAAAGGGCCTATTCACAATATCTCTGGAAGGTCAGAGATGGAAGGGAAGATCTGTCATTCGAAGAGGCATTGAAGACTGAGAAAGCAAGAATGGCACAGAACTACAGCTTCGACTATTTTTATGCTCACCGTGGATTGTATTTCTCGCAAGTGGAAGATTACATAAAGCATTTTAAATCAGTAAAAATTATTTTCTTTGATAGTTTCAGAAATGAATTTGAAGTGACTATGAAGAATTTATGTGAATTCCTTGAAGTTGATAAAGATTTTGAGTTCACCAGACGCGATAAAATAAACAGCTCATCAATTCCAAGGTTTGCTTCTTTAGGACGGATGATGACTGTAGAAAGTAAAGTAAAATTTAAAATTCTAAGTGTTCTGTCAGACGGAATGAGAATGAGTATAAAGGAAAGCTTCAATAAATTTAATTCCACAGGCAAAACTCCAGAACCTATCGGAGAGTCAACTGTAAAGTGGCTAAATGATTTTTATAGGGAAGACATTCAGAAACTTCAAAGCCTTATCAATTCAAATCTTTCACACTGGATCGAACCTTGAAATGAAAGAACTCAGAATAGCCATAATCGACCCTGTCGGAAAAAAAGCGGGACTTGATCATTATGATCTCTCATTGGCCTTAGCATTAAACAGACAATTTTGTTTCGTTAAGGTTTATAGCAATTTCTCTGATGATAACAACTCCTCAATTGTATTCGAAAAGTTCGATGTTAATTTTACAAAACCTTTTATTCTTCTGGTAAAATTATTTCCGGCATTTTATTCATCGCTGAAAAATGCAAAAACGGATAAGACAGAAATCATTATCCTGCATATTTTTCATTCAACATTCATCGACTGGTTAATGATTTTTCTCACCAGGCGATTCGGTTTTAAAATTTGCCTGATCGTTCACGATGCTGAAAGTTTTATATATAAAAAAAGGAAATCATGGATTAATAAATGCATGTTGCTTTCTGATAATGTTGTCATACACAATAAGTTTACCTACGACGCATTGTATAAAAGGAGTAATGTGGATAACCAGAATAAATTATCAGTTATTCCACACGGTAATTTTATAAATTTGCATAAGCAATTAGAAAGAGATGATGCCTTAATTGTTTTTAATCTGGATAAGTCTTTCAAATACATTCTGTTCTTTGGAATGATTAAGAAATCAAAGGGACTGGAAATAGTTATCGAGGCAATGAAACAAGTTTCGGAAAATGTGCATCTTATTATTGCAGGAAGAATTAGAGATGCAGACTTTTCGGAATATATAAGTCTAGCTGATAAAATTAATGTGACGAACCGGTTACATATTATGAACAGGTATATATCAAATGAAGAGCGTAATACATTGTTGAATATCTCTGATACTGTCATTCTTCCATACCATTCCGTCTGGCAGAGCGGAGTAATGATTATGGCGATGAGTTATGGCATTCCAGTAATCGCTTCTGATCTTAAACCTAATAAAGAAGTAATTGAAAATGGCAAGAATGGTTTTTTGTTTTCGAGTGGAAATCCATCAGAGCTTGCTGAAAAAATTAACTTTGTGACAAGCGATAATGAAATGAGGGATAAAGTTGGGAAAACAGGGCTTCAGTATATTAAAGTAAATAATGACTGGGATAAAATAGGAGAGAAATTTATTAATCTCTTTAAATAATGAAAGTAACAATAATTGGCACTCATGGGATTCCGGCGAAATATGGTGGCTTCGAAACGTTTGCCGCACATCTTGCAGAGGCATTGGCGAAAGAAGGTATATCTGTCAGCGTAATTAATGAAAAAAAGAATCCTGTCGGACCTGTATTAGAAGGTATTGAAATTATTTCATCAGCTTTCAACAAATCAGAATCGCCATTGCGATTTTATAAGGAGTCATTAAAAATTGCGGTTGCTGACAGCGATGTAATTATTTCTTGCGGAGTTGGTGGAGCATACTCTTACCGCCAGTATAGAAATATCAAAGCAAAGATTATTACAAATGTGGATGGGCTCGAGCATCGTCGAAGTAAGTATACAGGATTTCAAAGATTAATCGTATACCATCTTCAAAAACTTGTTACCAAGTACAGCGATATAATAATAGCTGATTCGTTGGAAATAAAAAAATATTGGACCGGTAGGTTTCCTCATTCCACATATAAGATTAAAACAATTGCTTATGGTGCAGATAAATGTCTGCCTATGGATCTAAAAGTATTAGAGGAGTGCAATCTAGTTAGTAATGAATATTTTCTGGTAATTGCCAGGCTTGTACCAGAGAATAAATTGCTTGAAATTATACAAGCATTTAAGTCTTATATCGGATCTAAAAAGCTTGTTGTCGTGGGAGGATTGGAGAATACAGCCTACGTTCGTAAATTAGAGTTGGCAGCAAATGATAATGTTTTATTTACAGATTCTGTTTATGATAAATCTTTTTTAGATTCATTAAGACAAGGATGTTTTTTGTATCTTCATGGGCATAGTGTCGGAGGAACAAATCCTGCACTTCTTGAAGCAATGGCCGCCGGTTGTGCAATAATGTGTCACGATAATGTTTTTAACCGCGAGGTAACAGGAAAAAGTCAGATCTATTTTCATTCTCAATCTGATCTAGCCATTATGCTAAATCTTCTCGAGCATAAGGCATCAGATGTAGATGTATTAAAGAAAAAATCCATTGAGCGGGTGCAAAGCGAATATAACTGGAAAAAAATATGTTCAGCATACATTCAGTTAATAAATGTTTTATATCAGGAAACTAAAAATAATTCATAGGCCTTTTACAAAATTATGGAAAAGGACGAAGGACCAACTATTCATCTTTATAATGATTCGGGTTTTTCAAGAATCCTCGAGTTGAGTGAATCTACATATGCTGGAAGAGAGATTGCCGATTCTTCCTATATCAACTGGGAATACCTGAATAATCCTGATGGAGTGGCTGTTATAAAAGTAGCCGAATCTTTTGGCAAAATCGTTTCCCAATATGTTGTTTTACCGAGACGATATATCATAAATGGAAATATCAAAAAAGGATCACTTTCTGTTAATACCCTTACTCATCCGGCATATCGCGGACATGGACTTTTTCCAATACTTGCGACAGAGACTTTTAAAAGATGTTTGGAAAGAGATATATTATTCACGGTTGGATTTCCTAATCCAGTTTCAGCACCCGTAATTAAGAGTCGAAAATTATTTGAAACTATCGGAGCTCTTCAGTTGATGATAAAGCCGTTGAATCCGATTAGACCTGTTTTCGCTTATTTTTTCAGCAGAGGGAAGAAAACAGGCACTGAAATAGAAATGTATATTCCGAAAAAGTATTTTTTAGAGAATGAAAACATTTCTGTTTTTGAGATAGATCAAGACTCAATGGCTTATGAAAAATTTCTAACTAAATTTAATAACGGAAAAAAAATTACCACATTTCGTTCATTGGAATTTTTAAAATGGCGGTATATAAATATTCCTTTTCGTAAGTACATGCTTTTTAAGAGAGTGGATAATGGTGAGATAACTGCTATTGCAGTTGTACGTGCTCGTCATCTGTATGGTCTTCGTTGTGGCATTATTACAGACCTGATGTTTCTCGAAGATTCGGCAAATAAAAATGGTTTAATTTCATTTATCAGAAAGGTTGCCGCTTACAACAAACTGGATATGCTTATAACTGCATTGCCCGCACATTCCACTGAAAATAAATTATTCCGTAGTTCCGGCTTTTTTACTTTGCCGAAAAAGTTACTTCCGCAAGAACTTTTGTTTATTGTAAGGCGTCATTCAACGGACTGCCCTGATGAAATCTCCAATTTCAACAATTGGTTTCTTACATTTGGCGATTACGATATTTTCTAATGAATATTTTATCAATAGATTTAGAAGACTGGTTTCATATTCTTGATCATCCTGATTTGGCTTGGTCTTCCACATGGGAAACAATGCCTTCAAGGATTGAGAACAATACGGATCGTATACTTCAGCTTCTGGATTCAAAAAATATCAGGGCAACATTTTTTTGTCTTGGATGGGTTGCCAGAAGGTATCCTGATTTAATTAAGCGAATTGCATCGAAGCATGAAGTCGCCTGTCATTCAATGTTTCATACATTAGTTTATTCCCAGAAGCCCGATGATTTCAAAAAGGATTTGCATGAAAATATTGAATTGCTTGTAAAAACAAGTGGTAAAAATATTTCGGCTTATCGTGCTCCCGGATTTTCATTTACATCAGAGACAAAATGGATGGTGCCAATACTTGCAGAGGCTGGAATTAAATACGATTGTTCTGTATTTCCTTTGAAAAGGAATCATGGAGGATATGAAGATTTTCCGGTAGTCAGGCCCTGCAAAATTGTATATAAAGATGTTTCGCTAATGGAGTTTCCGATGAATACAACTTCATTCTTCGGCAAAAAAATTATTTTCTCGGGAGGTGGGTATTTTCGCCTGCTACCATATTCGTTTATTAGAAGAAGTATGAATACAGATTATGTGATGACTTATTTTCATCCACGCGATTTTGATCCGGGACAGCCCGTAATCGGAAACCTTAATTTTAAACGAAAGTTTATGTCATACGTCGGTTTAAAAAAATCTTTTTCGAAGTTCGAACGTTTGGTAAATGATTATAAATTTATCACCGTGGAGGAAGCAGGAAAACAGACAGACTGGAATGCAGCTCCGATAATTAATTTGGATAATATCTGATATGAATAAGGTGAATATAACCAAGGCTTCCGAAAAGAGATGGAGCTTATTAAAAATAGTAATACTACTTTTTACGACTCAATTACAGGCTCAGGAATATCTATATCCGTTGAGCCGTGATATGGAAACCCGAATAACATCATTCATCAATGAAGATACTACAGGATTTCATACAGCCATGAAACCGTATACAGTTGCAGAGTTAAAGCGAATTATGCCTCTTGATTCAGTATGGCAACCAATCACAGGTGAATCGAAATTTTACAATACCTGGGTAGGAAGAAAATTAAGAAAGGAACATCTTATTTTTGTTGATGAAGATGATATTGTTCTTTCCGTCGATCCTGTTTTCAATTTTCAAATAGGAAGGGATCAAAAAGCAGGGCGAAATGTCTATGTGAATACAAAGGGAGCTGCCGTAAGCGGCAATGTTCAGGACAAGTTCTTTTTCTATACTCAGTTTCATGAAAATCAGGCAAGGTATGCCGACTACATCGATAGTTTCATAAACATTTATCAGGTAGTGCCCGGGCAGGGGAGAGTAAAATTTTTAGGTAATAATACATATGATTTCAGTCAGGCCACAGGCGGAATTGCTTATACATTAAACAAGCACTTCGATTTCCTGCTGGCGCATGATAAAATATTTATTGGCGATGGATACCGTTCCTTATTGCTGTCTGATAATGCATACAGTTATCCCTTTCTGCGCATCAACATGACTTTCTGGAAATTCAGATATAGTGTAATTTATGCGGTTATGCAGGATCTGGTGACGCCACACGATTTCGATGTAGGCTTTAGCAAGAAATATCTGACGACACATTATCTCGACCTTAATATTGGGAAGAAGAATAAATTATCAGTTGGAATTTTTGAAACAGTAGTATGGAAACCTGCTGCATCGCGCGGATACGACCTTACGTATCTGAACCCAATGATATTTCTGAGGCCTGTAGAAAATTCATTGGACTCACCCGATAATGTACTGCTCGGGCTGAATGCAAAGTGGAAAGTAAATCATAAAAACACAATATATGGCCAAGTAATGCTTGACGAATTTATCATTGGTGAAGTTCGTTCCGGTAACGGTTGGTGGGGCAATAAACAAGGACTTCAGCTTGGGGTGAAATCGGCTGATGTTCTTGGAGTAAAAGCGTTAAACTTTCAGACGGAATTTAATTTTGTAAGGCCGTTTACTTATCAGCATAGGAGTGAAGCGCAGAATTACACTCATCACAACCAGGCGTTGGCGCATCCGCTGGGGGCTAATTTTATTGAGTCAATATCGTTCGTAAATTACCGATGGAATAATTTCTTTGCAGAAATAAAAGTGCAATATGCAAAGAACGCTCAGGATACTGTAGATGTAAATCTGGGTAACGATATTTTTAAGAGTTACCTGAACAGATATTCGGAATATGGAAACAGAATGTTTCAGGGAGTACAAGGCAAACTTAATAGCGTTGAATTGAGAATTGATTATCTGGTGAATCCGAAAACAAATTTGAATATTGAAGCAGGAATTATTTTGAGAAAGTATTCCAATGCTTTATCAGCTGATGATTCCCGGATTATTTACTTTGGAATTCGTACATCACTTGAGAATTATTATTTTGATTTTTAAAATGTGTTTTAATATTCTGAATGTATTTTCTTTTTAAGTGAAGTTTTGCTCAAATTGTTTTTTCGTTTTAGCAAAGCGAAGTTAAATACTATGCTTGCTTTTTGTATGTAAGATATATCGACTTGTTGGTATCAATGTTTTATTAAAAATCGGTTCATAACTGTATCAATAAAAACTTGGGGTTTCACACTCGCCGGAAAGTAGATTTGCGATGTAAATTTTAGAAAATAAGAAGTGCAATTATATTTTCAATGCCGTAAATATCAATTCAACGCTTCAGATTAATTCTTTGAACAGTGGAGGCCTTGCATTTTAAATGGTTAATATTTAGAAAAACATCATTTTAAAAGTGTGAATTATGAAACAAATTTCAATAATTGTATAATGGCAAACAGCTGAATGGAATCCATCTTTGCATAGAAATAGTTTTACTAATTTATTTTTATTCATACTCGTCAACATATAATAAAAAGGAAAATGACAAGAATTAACATTAATCAATCAATGATGCAAATTGGATACAGAGATTACGTTTTAGAAAACTTTAATCATGTCAACGGAAAGGTCGTTCAGCGTTATAATATTGAAAAAGCACAAATTGAATCGTATTTTATATCATCAGAGAATCTCAATGAATATGTAATAGCGAAATCTAAACAGGATTCAGGTGTGTATACAAGACTTGGAATAAGAATATAAAATTGAATCAATTAATAATTCTTTAAGAAAATAAATATGGAATTTTGGTCATGGTGGAGCTTTTTAGCTCTTGCAGTAATTGTAGTCGCAGTAGGCAGACTTTTACATGTATGGCGGAGGTCAAAATAGAAATCTATTTGAAAATTTTCAAATACATCGTATTGGTATTGCATCGTCGATATTGTTGAATTAATTTATATCGATAACCATAAAAGGTTCAAACGAGTAAAAAATTACAAGCAATTATGTCCTGTCCCCATCGGGGTCAAACGTTAATCTAAAATTCGGCATACAAGGAGTCGAAAATGTTTGAGTGCAGGTTTTTTTAAACAAGTTCAAATTAATTATTCTTCATGATGACATTCGACATTCCCGATTTCATTTAGCCCTTGAAACCATTGGGCTATTCAATTAGCTCCAATTCTTACAACAAACTGAAACATTTCGAATCATTCATACCCGGCTGATCAAGGCCTTGACTTCTGTCATTGGATACTTTATCTATTCGACGAATTAATAACGATCAATATAATTGGGATTTTTATATATTTACTGAATATTGGAGTTAACCAAGTTTTTTAATCTTTGTTCATAATGAAAAAAGTATATTTCTTTTTTTTTATCGCAATCACGTTATTCGAAACCTCTCCAGCGCAAAAAATTGTTTACATCCTTCATCCTTTAGTAGGAGATACGATTGATCAAAGCGAGAAGAAAAAATACTACTTGTTTTCTGAGATTGCTGATAGTGTTTATCAATCCGGATTTATTTATCAAGAGCAGGACAAAAAATTTCTTGATGTTGTACTAGCCGATAAGTCTAGTTATACCTTCTCCGTTAATGATTCTTTATTGGAACAATATTTTCTGCGTATTAAGAAACTTAATGCATTTTATCTTGAAAGAGCTAAACATGATTCATTGGGCGGAACTGAAAATTACAGAGGACCTATGAGTAAAAACGACGGAAGTAGTCAACTGGATCCAATTATCACTCCTGCTATGCGGCTTCAGATTAGCAAGAGTACAAGAATCAACAATCGAATTAAGGATGACGAACTTAGAATGGAATTGTATAAAAAGGGACTTGGAATAGATCTTATTAATTTAGATTGGTAGCATGTATTTAATTCTACAGTTTCTTTTAATTATAAGTCATAAAACATCATTTCTCATTCAGTAAAATAAATTATTTTTTGATAGATAATTAACTTCAGGTGAACCCCGTTTTGTTAAGATCAATTTTTTATTACCGGAATTAATTCGGAAATGAATATGTATTTTTACAGCCGTGGCAAACTTAATCCTCTGCTTACTTACGTCCTTTCTCATATCTTATGCAGGTATTCCTTCCATCATCAGGATTGCCAGCAAATTATCATTATACGATGAGCCCAACGAACGTAAAACGCATATTCATAAAGTTCCTCGATTAGGTGGGATTGCTATTTTCGGTGCAACTATATTCTCATTTACAATCTGGTCGGCTCAGTATTTTGAATCTCAGAATCTTTTCATCATCGCCGCTCTCATAATTATTTTCTTTTTCGGTTTACGTGATGATATTGCACCACTCGCACCAATTAAGAAATTATCAGGTCAGGTTATCGCTTCGCTTATTGCTGTAATGTTCTGCGATATTCGGCTCGAAGGCCTGCATGGATTGTTTGGAATACATTCAATGCCTTGGTTGGTTTCTGTTTTTGTAAGTGTTTTTGCCATGCTGTTTATCATCAATGCCTACAACTTTATTGACGGTATTGATGGCCTTTCATCCGGACTCGGAATTATCTCTTCACTGGTATTTGGAGTTTTGTTTTTAGTCTATGGGGACTTTTTGATGGCAGTATTGGGATTTGCACTGTGTGGCGCCCTTATGGGATTTCTTCCCTATAATTTTTATCAAGCAAAGATTTTCATGGGAGATACAGGAACTATGACGACAGGTTTCATTCTTTCGCTGTTCGCAGTGCATTTTATGGAATTAACACGCGATGTGACAGCTTCTTTCTGGCTTAGCTATTATTATGCTCCTGTCGTAGTATTATCTGTCCTTATTATTCCCGTGGTAGATATGTTAAGGGTGTTCATCATTCGCATCATACATCTGAAGTCGCCTTTTTCTGCTGACCGGAATCATATTCATCACCGGCTACTTGAACTCGGTCTTTCTCCGGCACAAACCTGCATCATTTTATATGTAGTCAATCTTATTTTCATTTTATCAGCCTGGCTTTTACGTGGCAATGACCCGTTATTCATATTTTACCTGATCTCATTTTCCGCTATATTACTTACGCAGTTGCCATACTTTGTATTGCTGATAAAAAAAAGAAAGCAAATTGCCTGAAACTGCAACCCTCTGTTTTTTTTAAGGTATAATAATCCTCTTCGACAATCTCAAATTCTAATTTCTCTTCAGCAGAAAACAATGGACGTATATTTTCCGGGACGTATGGCTGAAGCAGATTTGTTCAAGCAAAAGGTAGGCGGTGGATTGAGTAAATCACTTTCAAAATCATTTGTATTCAGATTTGCAGGACTTCTTGTTGTTTTTCTTTTGCAGATTCTGCTTGCCAGATTGATGAAGCCGGCTCATTTCGGAGATTTTACCATCATCGTCACAGTCGTAAACATATTTCTCACATTCAGCCTTTTTGGGTTTGATTCTTCTGCTTCACGATTCATTCCTGAATTACTTGCAAAGAATGATTTTGCCTCCGTGCAGGGTTTTGCAAAATTCTCATACCGATCTGTTGCATTTATTGCATTGATGTGTAGCGTAGCCATTTTGGTTTTCCTCATTGCGAAATCGAAACGATTTAATATTGGATTTTCTGAGGGACTATTTTGGGGGCTTTTGTTAATCCCTTTTCTTGCCTCAATTTATCAGTCTTCTGCCATTTTGGTTGCAATGGGAAGGATTAAAACATCGATGGTTCCTGTATATTTCATTACACCGGTTTTGATGGGTCTTGGATGTTATTACTATTTCTATTCGCATCAAAAATTAAGTGTAGATGCGGCCATGCTTATAAATCTGTTTTGTACTGTCGCAGTAAGTATTTTTATAAAAGGTCGCGTAAAAAAAGTATTGAATGATGTAGCCCCGGCGGACAAACCGTCATATGACAGGAAGAGCTGGCTTTCGGTTTCAGGAATTCTGTTTATGCCAATGGCGATAGAATTATTGCTTAAACAATCAGATATATTATTCGTGGGCTATTTTCTTGGAAATACGCAGGCCGGCAGCTATTCTGTGGCTGTCAGACTTACTATGTTTGCGGCTCTCGGTCTTGCTGCAACCAATCAGGTATTTCTGCCCAAAGTTGTAGCCATGTTCGAAAGCAGACAATGGATGAAAATGCAACAGCTCATCAGAAATTCCACGCTTCAGGTATTGAGTATTACATTACCACTTGCCTTCATAGTTCTTTTGGGCGGTAAATGGATTTTAAGTCTCTTCGGAAGTAGTTTTTCAGGAGCATATTTACCACTTATCATACTAATGGCCGGACAGATTATTAATACTTCGATGGGAATGGCCTTTGGATTACTTGCCATTGCCGGGTATCGTAAAACAATTTTTATCTTATATCTACTTGCTTTTTCAATACAAATAGTTTTGAATTTGTTGTTGATACCCATAATGGGGATAACAGGTGCAGCAATTGCCTCCACCTTGTCCTTACTTTTCTTAAATATAACTGCCTATGTTTTTGTCAGAAGGAAATTGAAAATCAAGGCTTCCTTCATATAGGATGATATTTACTTTTTAATCCTAAAGTTATCCGGAATTATTATTGATTCCCTGATAGAAAATCTGAAACCCAATTTGTAGGAAATGACATTTTTAACATTATATTTGTATATACGCTGATTTTTCCTCTATATGCAAAAGGTTGTTTATCTTGACAAAGTACCGCGCTATAAATCTGCTCAGCTGGGAGAAAAACTTAGCTATCAGCTTAAGAAATTTTGTTTAGAAAAAAAGATTCTTGGTCGTACAAAGGCCATTGTTGATCGTAACTATCCTCTTGATTTTATTACCTCTTTTTCGACCTCATTTTTTCTGAAGGGTACAAAGTTTACACTTCTCAATCGTTCAAAGGAATTTCGTGACGACATTAATTGGAACTTTAAGGGTTTTGGATTGTTATGGAATAAGACGCTCAATTCTTTTGAATATCTAAACAGTGAAAGTATTTCGGCAGAAGACGGAGTGGAAGTGATTTATTCTTTTATCCGGAATGCGAAGTCGAACAAAACATTTTGTGATTCACATTGTGTTACACAGCGCATAATAAATGCAATTAAATTTCTCTCCCGTTATAAAATAGATGATCCTGTAATCAATGAGTTCTTATACTATCACTGTCTCTGTCTGAAAAAAAATCCTGAATTTCATTTGCGCAATCATCATCTGCTCGACAATGGATTTGCTTTATTATTAGGATCATTATTTTTTCGCAAATATGCCTTATTTGATTTTTCAGAACGCTTGTTACTTTCGAATATTTCAAAACAAATACTTGCTGATGGGGCTCATATCGAATTGAGTCCTTCGTATCATTTACTCGTGTTACATAGAATGCTTACTTCACTCCATCTTTTAAAAGAATCTCATTTTCCGGCAGAACGACTGAGCGAAGAATTAATATCACATATTCCGAAAATGCTTGGTTGGATACAACAGTTGCAACTCACTAATGGATGTTTGCCATCATTTAATGATTGTAATGAAGTATATGGAATAAGCTTTTGTGCTGTTATGAGAAAGGCAACAGAAATTAATATGCCAACATTATTGCTGCCGCTAAAAGAGTCGGGATTTCGAAAACTAAAGAACAGAAATTTTGAAATGGTTGTCGATGTGAATGGTTTTAGTCCGGCTGAATTTTCGGGATCCGGGACTTCAGACGCATTTCATTTTATGCTAAATGTTTTCGGAGAACAATTCATAGTCGACACAGGCGTTTCTACTCATGTGAGAAATAGACAGAAGATTTATAAACGGTCTACATTGGATTTTAAAACACTGGTTTCCCAAAATAGCAGCAATAGCCTTCAGACAAATAAAAAATCACGATTTACTTATCTGGACGAAAAGAGTAATGAGCTTGAAGCAACTCACGATGGTTATTCGCAAAAGGATATTCTCCATACAAGAAAAATTACTTTCAAGAATGATTTCATAGAAATCGTCGATAAGGTCAGGTCAAAAAACTCGGATAAGCCAGTAAATTGTAAAGTATATTTGCATATCGATAAAAAAAGTGGCCTCGTTCGTACTGATGATAAATTTGTATCACGGTTTACAACAATAGAATTTTCAAATACTTCTTCAATTTCACTAAAGGAAGGATGGCATACACCGGGTTTCGGAGTTAAATCTCCATGTTATGTGATTAGTACAAATTTTCAAAATGAATTTATTACCAGAATAAAAGTCAACAAAAAGTAATTTAATTTATGATGAGTTAATAAAATTGATTGAGAGAATGCCCCGCAAAATCGTTTCGCTGATTACTCCAAGTTTTACCCCTGATGTTTCATCAGCCGCGCAACGAATGGACGCTGCCGCAAAGGCATTATCAGCATCATATACGGTTCATGTTTTTACGTTTGCGGATAGTAATTCAGAAATAGTTAACCATTCAGTTAAATGCGATGAGAACCTAACCATTCATTATGTTTCAATTCGTAAATACAATAAATCTAACTTTCTACTTCGTACATTCTTTGAAATTTGGTATTCGTATAAATTACTGAGAAGAGCCAACCGCGTTAAATGTGATCTCGTCATTGTTTCTATTCCATTTATGTTTCTTCTGAAGCTTGTTGTCCGTAACAGCAATGCTAAAAATAAAATTGTTGACATAAGAGATCTGTCCTGGCTCAATAAGAACGCAAAAGAGTTTTTTATAAAAAAGATTTCGAAAAGACTGGCAGGGAATTCACAGAAATGCCTTGCTTTATATGATCATGTAATTGTGACCAATGAACATGAAATGCGATGGTTGCTAAAAATGACGACTATTCCCGGCTCAAAAATTTTAATTATACCGAACGGAATTAGCCGGGGGAAAATAAAAAAACTTAAAGAGGTAAAGTATACAACCAATGAGCAAAGGTACACCATAACATATATTGGAAACATCGGAAGTGATCAAAATTTATTTTCGATAATAAATGCCGTCAAAGGAATGAGGGGTGTATGGCTCAACATAATCGGTGATGGAATTTCATTGGCGGCACTCCGTGAATATGTTTCTAAAAATAAAATTTCCAACGTATCACTTCCGGGGCAGTTAAAATGGACGAGAGTGATCCCGTATTATCAGACTTCTGACCTGCTTTTCGATACACTAACTGAAAATTGTGACACTGCAATTCCTGCCAAGCTTTATGAATATCTTGCAACCGGCCTTCCTGTTTTATTTCAAGGTCGCGGTACTGCTGCAGCATTTCTGATTACTTATAAAAACACATTTGTAACATCATATAACGATAGCGCTGCACTCGAGAAATTAATCTGGCGAATTAAAAGTTTGGTCCCTGAACGTTCCGAGAATAATGCAAGGTTAATCGGCAGCCGCTTCATCAGAGAGAAACAAAGCATTCACTTTGCCGAAATTTGTGCGAAACTTCTTAATGAAAAAGCACCTTCAAATGTCTTTGTAGAAGACATTCTGCTTGGTGCTGAACATTGATTTCATAATCAAGGTTTTCATTAGCAATTTGATCAAATAGTTCGTAAACTTGCAGCCGTTTTGGTAGAAATGCAGGCAAAATCTATATCTCTTATCGGTTCATATTCAATGATTTCCCGGGTTCAGGATTATTTTCAGCTGACGAAAATGAGGCTGTCATCGCTTGTCGTATTTTCTGCAGTAATGGGTTATATCATTGCAACGGGTAGTAATTTTTCGGTGTCAGCTTTATTATTACTTATTGCAGGTGGATGGCTGGTGACAGCTTCTTCCAATGCATTTAACCAGGTTATCGAAAAGGATACCGATAAATTAATGGATAGAACAGCTGATCGTCCTCTTCCAACCGGCCGTATGTCAGTCACTGAGGCTAGCATTGCAGCATCGCTGATGGGAGTTGCCGGTGTATCGATCCTATGGTTCGGACTAAATCCATTATGTGGAATACTCAGTCTGCTATCACTTCTTCTTTATACCATCGTATATACTCCAGCTAAAAAGATTACTCCATTCTCAGTTCTCATTGGTGCATTTCCGGGAGCCTTTCCTCCATTGTTAGGTTGGATTGCTGCAAGAAATGAAATCGGCCTGGAGGCAATTATATTATACGTCATTCAATTTATTTGGCAGTTCCCTCATTTCTGGGCCATCGCCTGGGTTTTAAATGATGATTATCAAAAGGCCGGATTTAAAATGCTTCCCGGAAAAGGCCGCACAAAAGGGTCTGCATTCCAAACGCTTGTCTATTCGATTTGTCTGATACCACTCGGATTCTTTCCAGAGATATTCGGTTTCACCAATACGATTACCTCCGTATTGATGGTAGCAGCAGGAATTTTATTTACTGCTCAAGCAGTTAAACTTTATTCTGATTGCACAATTCGATCGGCGCAAAGGCTTATGTTTGGCTCATTCATTTATCTGCCTCTAATCCAGATGATCTGGATGATTAATAAACTATTTTAAAAAATG
>JANPNV010000037.1:0-28581 GCA_031427625.1 Bacteroidota bacterium | reverse complement strand
ACTCTGAATCTGACGATCAACCTGAGTACTTCTAATACGACAACAGTTACAGCTTGTGATTCTTACACATGGTCTGTAAATGGTACAACGTATACTACATCAGGTACACGTGTTGTGAATTCATTGAATGCAGCAGGTTGTACTCACACAGAGACACTTGTTCTGACAATCAACAACAGCACAGCTTCAACAGAGAACATTACGGCTTGTAATTCTTACACATGGCCACGTAATGGTGTTACATACACAACTTCTGGAACGCGTACTGCAACTGGATTGAATGCAGCAGGATGTACTCATACTTACACACTGAACCTGACAATTAACTTAAGTACTACATCAACTGAAACAGTTACAGCTTGTAATTCTTACACATGGCCGGTAAATGGTGTTACGTATACAACTTCAGGAACAAAAACTGCTACATCAACAAATGCAGCAGGTTGTACACATACATCAACTCTGAATCTGACGATCAACCTCAGTACTTCTAATACAACTACTGCTTCGGCTTGTTCAAGCTATACATGGTCTGTAAATGGTACTACGTATACTACTTCAGGTACACGTGTTGTGACTTCAACGAATGCAGCAGGATGTTCTCATACTGAGACTCTCGTTCTTACAATTCGTCAGCCATCTTCTTCAACTGCAAATGTGAGTATTTGTGATGGAGCTTCTTACTCACTCCCTGGTGGAGCTGTTGTAAGTACTTCAGGTACTTATGTTAGTCATATACTGAATGCTGCTGGTTGTGATAGTGCAATTACAACTAACCTGACTGTTCTTTCTCCAGTCGTTGTTACTGTAGTTCCGGGAACAATCGCTTGTTATGGTGGTACTACTAGTGCAGTAGTTTCAGCAACAGGTGGTTCTGGAGTTTATTCTGGAACAGGTACTATTACTGGTTTCACAATGGGTAATAAAATAGTTTATGTAACTGACTCTAAGGGTTGTGTTGGAAGTGCTTCATTCACTTTAACTCAGCCAGCTAAGGTTAATGTAACTACAACATCAAATCCTGCCGACTGTGGACAAAATAATGGTAATGCAACTGCTACAGTTTCTGGCGGTACATCTCCTTATACATATTTATGGTCAAATGGAAAGACATATTCCTATAATGATAGCCTTGTTGCAGGTTCTTATACTATAAGTGTAACTGATGCTAATGGTTGTGTCGGAACATCATCAGTAACTGTTGGTGGTGCTATTGGTTCTGTAGTTACAGCTCCTGGTGCTATCACTGGCCTTGCGGGTGCTTGTAAAGGACAGACTGGTGTTGTTTATTGTATAGATGCTGTTGTTGGTGCTACTTCATACGCTTGGACATTACCAACGGGTGCTACAGGAACTTCAACAGGAACTTGCATTACAGTTAGCTTCAGCAGTAAATATGCTGGTGGATACATCTGTGTTAGAGCGGTTAGTCCTTGTGGAACAAGTTTAAACTCTTGTTTAAATATTCCAGTACTCACTACTACACCTGCTAAGCCTGGTTTAATTTCTGGAGTAAATCCAGTATGTTCTAATACACTTCCTGCTCAGTATACATATTGTGTTGCAGCTGTACCTTATGCAACATCGTATATCTGGACAGTTTCCGGAAGTGCAAGCAGCCCACTTACAATTGTAAGCGGTCTGGGAACAAACTGTGTAACTGTAAATGTTCCAGCTGGTTACAATGGTGCTCAGAAGCTTAATGTGAAGGCTACTAGTTGCAAAGGAACAAGCAGCACTAGAAGTCTTCAGATTATGATTCAAAGTGTGCCAAGTCAGCCAGGTTCTATCTCTGGTTCTGGTTCAGTTTGTAAAAACTCAACTTCAAGCTACTCAATCTCTTCAGTTAGCGGAGCTACTTCTTATACATGGTCTGTAACCGGTGGAGCTACTATCCTGTCGGGTCAGGGATCAACAAGTGTTAGCATCAAATTCAACACGGCTACATCATCATCTGCTGTAGTATCGGTTGTTGCGAATAACAGTTGTGGTGATGCATCAGTTGCACGTACTAAGAGTGTATCTGTTAACTTATCATGCCGTGTTAGTTCAAACGGCACGCTTGAGCCTACTGAGACAGTAAATTCAACTACTGAGTCCCTCAATGCTTATCCTAACCCAACGTCAGGAAAAGCTACTGTAACATTTAACGCTGATCGCAATGCGAATTACTCACTGAAAGTTATCGACCTTATCGGTCGCGTAATGATCACTGAAAACATTGCAGCTGTTGAAGGTTACAATACGAAGGAAATCAGCCTTGAGAACGTATCTAAGGGCATCTACTTCATCTCAGTTCAGACTGAAGGAGGAGAAGCTCAGACAATGCGCTTAATTGTTGAGTAATTCTTATTGTCACTAATTATTTATCATGAATAATTAAAAAAATCCCTCTCAAATTTTGAGAGGGATTTTTTTTAACCTATATTTATAGTTCAATAACTTACCACAATACCTCATCCCACATGAAATTAAAATCAATACTAGTAAGCCTCGCATTTATAACTGCCCTGCCATTCTGCAAAGCAGTAGACCCCAACGTTTCAGTTTATATCGATCATCCAGTCTATAAATCCGCTCAGGTATTTGAATTCGATATTATGATGAAGGCCAATAGCCCTACATCTTCTTTCCAGCTAAGAACATTTCAAACCGGACTATATGTTAGTTCTGCATGGTTAAATGGCGGTACGCTAACTGTAATTAATGCTCCGGCCTATTCAGAAATGAGCGGACTTGGCTATAACGGCGCATTCCAATGGAATGCCACCGACAAATTAATCAACTGCTCTGTCAATTTTGATGTTTATCAGGGTCCTACAAGTTGTATGGCCACAACTATCAATACAACTGCAAAAGTTATTACTAAAATAAGAGTCACTAACAGTGCAGAATTTGCCTGCGTTACTCCCGATATTAAATTCAATTATGTTTCTAATGTTACTCCTCTCCGTCTAAGAACTTCCTTCTCATGGAGAGAAGTTGCCTGTACAACCAATTACGATATGTTTTATCCAGGTCGTACTTATGGTGGTAGTGCAACCTTCAATGGTGAGGTTTATACATTATCTGACGCTGACGGAAAATCACCTGTTAGTTCGGTTGGCTTAACTGGTTTTTGTGTAGGACAACTTAAGTTGACTGCATTCCTTGAGGGTTATTATATTGGCGGAGGCGCAATGCAGCCTGTTCTTGCTAATCAAATGGTTGAACATGCAGGTCTAGGTGAGACTGATTCTATAACAGTTCAATTGAATTTCACTTCACCACCTTCTGTTTATACATCAAAAGTTATCTTAAATGTTGACGGATCAGCTTACGTCCTCTTCCCCCTTAGCTATGTAGGTCAAAGTTGTAACATTGCTGTTTTTCACCGAAACTCTATACAAACTTGGAGTAGTAACCCTGTCACTTTAACGAGCAGGACTACCTATAATTTCTCAACACCTGCATCCAATTCCTTTGCAAATAATGTAAAAGCTGTTGATGCAACACGCTATGCATTCTTCACTGGTGATATGAATCAGGATGAATTTATCGACATCTTCGATTTTCCTGAATTTGATATTGCTAACAGTAATTTCGTTGCTTTCACGTATGCAAAGACTGATTTAAATGGAGACGGATTTGTCGATATCTTCGACTTCCCCGTCTTCGACACTAACAATCAGAATTTCGTCTTTTCAATACATCCATAATTAGCATTCCTCTTCTTAAAAAGGAAATTGAACGCCCGTTTCAATTTCCTTTTTTTTTGTATTATTTTTTTCTGATAATAATTTCATTTAGTCAGCTTTTGTAATCAAATAATATTTTTTTCCCGATAGCTATCCGGGATTGTCTTTTCCCTGATTACTATCGGGGTTTGTCTAATTTGGGAACATTCAGATTTTTATTAATTTCAACACCTAAATAAAATGCTTATGAATCCAGTCGTTAAAAACATATTGGCAGTCATAGTCGGCATCGTTTTCGGCAGCATCGTAAATATGGGTATAATCATGATAAGCGGTTCCGTCATTCCTCCACCCGACGGTGCAGATGTTACAACAATGGAAGGATTGAAATCATCCATGCATTTGTTCCAGCCCAAAAATTTTATTATTATGCCGATTTTAGCCCATGCTTTTGGAACACTTGCCGGAGCTTTTTTCGCTGCACTCATAGCAGCAAATCACAAAATGAAATTTGCGTTGGTAATTGGTTTTGTATTTATGGCCGGCGGAATCACCAATGTCATCATACTTCCTTCTCCAACATGGTTTACTATATTGGATGTAGCAGGCGCCTATATTCCCATGGCCTATTTAGCCGGAAAACTAGCGTCGAAAAAATCATAAAGCACTAAGAAGCAGCGGTGTTTAAAATCAAAAATCACCAACTATTTTTGACCACAAAACAAAAAGAAAAAATCGTCACAAGCAAATAAATAGAATTCTTAATTCTTAATTCTTAATTCTTAATTCTTAATTCTTAATTCTTGGTTCTTGAATCTTGAATCTTGAATCTTGGTTCTTGGTTCTTGGTTCTTGATTCTTGATTCTTGGTTCTTGGTTCTTGGTTCTTGGTTCTTGAATCTTCCTTCTTCCTTCTTCATTTCCCTACTCCACCATCTCCGTCAAATCAACAGCAACAACCTGCGTAACTCCCTGCTCAATCATCGTAATACCATACATGATATCTGTAGAGGCCATCGTTCTTTTGTTGTGTGTGATAATGATGAATTGAGAATCAGCAGAAAACTTTCGAATGATATTGTTGAACTTGTCAATATTCATATCATCAAGTGGTGCGTCAACCTCATCAAAAATGCAAAATGGTGCAGGTTTCAATAGGTATATTCCAAATAAAAGTGCTGTTGCCGTAAGTGTTTTTTCTCCTCCTGAAAGCTGGCTGATGGATAATGGTCGTTTCCCTTTTGGTTTAGCGATTATCTGAACATCACTTTCCGTCGGATTTGAAGGATCCATCAATATCAGATCACAGTCATCGTCCTGAGTAAAGAGAGAGCGGAATACATTGATGAAATTTTCGCGAATTTTCGTAAAGGCATTCATGAAGTTTTCCCTCGCCGTCAATTCAATCTCCTCTATAGTCTTTAAAAGTGATTCTTTGGCTTTGGCCAAATCCTCCTTTTGCGTAATAATAAATGTATAACGCTCATTTATCTCATTATATGCCTCAACAGCCATCGGATTTATCGGGCCGTAGTTGTCGAGTTGAGATTTTTGCTTCGTAACCTTTTCGCGCAGCTCCTCTTCATTTAACTCTGGATTTGGATCCCTTTCCAGAATCTCATTGATATCGATGTTAAACTCAACGCTAAGGCGCTCTTTCAGGGAATTGAGTTGTATCTTCAATTCCATCGTCCTGTCCTTTATCGCCTGTGCAAATTGCTCTGACTGCTCTTTATTGTGTCTGGTTGTCCTGATTCTGCCTTCAAGCTCATCGATAGATCCACGTGCCTTGAAATAGTCGGCCTCAACAACGCTAACTGCTGCATCAAACGTTTCTTTCTCGGAATAAAGCTGTATTAGCTGTTCATCAAAGTCTGTAGACGATGCGAGAAGTTCGCGTATGCGTATGTTAACCTGCTCTAATTCGCCCGTATTATTCAGAATGTTCTTATTTAACGTTTCGAGTAAGCCTGTTTTATATGCATGGTCACGGACAATGGTCGAAATTTTATTCTGCTGTTGAATACAATGAATGTTATGTTGATTGAATTCATTGCTTTGGACATTCATTAATTCAGTGATGACATTAAATTCAAGTTGTAAACCATTCAGCTGATTGCTGATGGTTTCATAGTCTGCACGTAGATGTACCAGGTGCTCCTGAAATGTCAGATTATTTTGCTGCAAGGTGTCATCAATGGCATGTAGCTGACTGTACAGTCCTTCGATGATCTTTTTATTATTTTCTATCGATGAAAAGAGATGCTCGGCTTTATTTTTTAAAGACGAAAACTCATGAGTCGTTTTATTTACTTCCTGCTGAATTCTGTTTTTATCTATAGTGAGTTTCTCTTTACTCTGCTTGGCGCTCTGTAGCAGGTGCTGAACCTGATCGCGATGCGCTTTCGTTTGCTCAAGTGAAGAAGACAGTGTTCCGATTTCCTGGCTTAGGTTCTCCATGTGTTTCGCACGGCCAATTCTTTTGCCATCAAATAATCCTACTGATCCACCCGACAATGAATTCTTGGTGCGGCAGTATTTTCCATTGCTAGAAATGAAAGTGTACGATGAATTATCCTTCTGCAGATAGGGTGTATTGTCCTGATTGTTTACGACGATGTAAACATTGCGAAGCAGGTAATTACATAAGTCACGGTATTTTTCCTCTATATCAATAATACTAAGAGCAGGAATACAATCATCCATCTGATCCTGTGAATGAGTAGCTGTGCCATCAAAATTTTTCAGAATGAAAAAATTTGCACGACCCTTCGAAGCTTCGCTGAGCAGGTTAACTGCACGGCTTGCTTCTTCTATATTATCTATCACGAAGTAATTCATGTATGGATCGAGGAAATTCTCTATGGCCGATTTATATTCGGGCTGACAATTGAGAATTTCTGCGAATAGGGGAGCCCGGCCGGCAGAAGGAGAATTTTTACGCAGATAACGCAATGATTCAGGATATCCTTCAAGATTCTCTACCAGACTTTTCGTGAGGTTATACTCATTCTGTTTGGCATCAAGCTTTCTTCCATCGGCAATAACCTGTTCAGTAAACTTCTTCATCTCCTCATCAAGACGGATAATGTCATGCGAAAGATTTTCTTCATTGCTCAGAATGACATTGTGCTGAGATTCTTTTTCATCTTTCAGCGTACGGCTCGAATCTGCTTTTGTATTCAGGTCGTCGTACTCTACATTTCTGTCTGTCGTATCCTGAGCAAGTCTGTCGATTTCCTTTTGAAGCGATTCCTTCTTCGCCTGCGTAACAGCGATACTCTTCTCGGATTCATGCATGGATAGCTGGATTGCCTGCGCTTCCGACGTAAAGCGGTGAATGTCGCTTTTCATCTGATCGTGTTTCTGACGTGTTTCGTCGAGAGCCGATTTAAGAGCAGTCAGCTGGTTTTCCAATTCGACCAGGAGATTCTCTTCATTGAAGCGATCGCCTTCGATTGTCATTATCTGCTCCTGAGTGAGGAGTAAAGTGCTTTTATCCTGAGTGAGTTGATTGGAAAGCATCGACTCTTTATCCTTCAGATGTGTTAGCTTTTCATTACTTACTTTTTTATCATTTTCATACTGACGGATAAGGGATACTTTATCATTCAGTTGTTTTTGTGCCTCGCTGAGTTCTTTTTCTTTATCGAGCGACCGCAACTTTATCACCTGAAGTTCTGCCTCAGATGTGTCGAGTTGAGCATCAAGTGCTATTTTTTCTTCCTGTTGTTTATCTTCCTGCGAACGCAGATCTTCAAATGTTTGCTTGCTTCCGGCAATCGTGAAAAGTGCAAGTTCTGTACTTAGCTCTTTATATTGCTCCTTCAATTTATAGTAGCGCTCAGTTTTTCTTGACTGCGACTCGAGCTGCTTCATGTTTCTTTCGATTTCGAAAAGAAGATCATCGACACGGTTAAGATCCTTTGCAGTATCCTCAAGTTTCTGAAGTGTCTGCTTCTTACGTTGCTTGTATTTCGAAATTCCTGCAGCTTCTTCTAACAGGTTTTTAATAGCGTTATTCTTATCGTTGAGGATTTCATCAACCATCTTCAACTCAATAATTGCATAGCTATCTGGACCAATTCCAGTGTCTAAAAAAAGGTCAAGGATATCTTTCAGCCGGCATGGGACATTATTTAAAAGATATTCGCTTTCGCCGGAGCGGTATAGTCGACGCGTTATTGTGACATTGCTATATTCCGTAGGGAGAATATTCTTCGTATTCTCAAATGAAAGCGATACTTCAGCCAGATTGGCCGGTTTACGGTTTTTGTTTCCGTTGAAGATGATATTCTCCATCTTCTCCGACCGCAACATCCGCGTCTTCTGTTCTCCGAGCACCCAGCGAATGCCGTCAACGACATTCGATTTGCCGCTTCCGTTCGGGCCAACTATCGATGTAACTCCTTTGTCAAAGTGAATAGTAACCTTGTCTCCGAAGCTCTTAAAACCTTTTATCTCTAAACTTGTAAGTCTCATACCAGTAATTTGATGATTATGCGCAAAAATAATTTATTTCGGGTGGAACAAAAGATATGTTAATAAATAGGCAAAACTTTTAATTGAAAAATTCCTCCCCTTAGTCGTCTCCCGAAATCTCAGGTCGTAAATATCAGCATTATGATGATCCGATACCAGAAAGAGTTTCTCCTAAAATTCATACTGCAAAATGTGTTTACCCTTTTCTGACAAAAAACGAAGTCCATATATTCACCTTAGCAAATAAAATCAGAGGAAGGATTTTTCATTCACTGTTGCCATATAATCTTGTAGGTTTCAAAAACCAGTTTGATGTGTTAAAAAGGGAAGGGAAATTTTGTTTTGGTTTTTATTATTCTATTTATACTTTTACCACCCGCTTAACTTATCATTAACAAAATCAGAAATATATGGGACGTAAGGTTTACCTGTCATTTTTCGCATTGGTTTTCAGCACTTTTTTCGCGCAAGCGCAAACCGGTGAAATCCGTGGAACAATCACTGAATCAGGAGGAATAGCTGTACCTTTTGCCAGCATAGCTGCAATTGTTAATGGCATTCAGGTGCAAGCAGCCATCGCCGATATTGATGGCAAATACACCATTAAGCCGCTTAATCCCGGAAGTTATGATGTGAAAGCAACCTCAGTTGGTTTTCAACCTGCTCTTAAAACGGGCGTGCGGGTAAGTATCGATAATATCTCTTTCGTCAACCTGGAACTTACAAAAGGAATTACAACCAGTGTTGTAAATATTACCGCTTATCAGATTCCATTAATTGAGGCAGGAAATCCATCTGAAACGAAAACTATTGGATATGAAGATATTCAAGCAGCTCCGACACGCGACGTTAACGCAATTGCTGTGCAGTCGGCCGGTGTTTATCAGAAAGAAGAAGGAGGCGGACTTAATATACGTGGTTCCCGTTCTGATGCAACATCGTATTACCTTGATGGAATTAAAATAAACGGAGCTCCAAATATTTCTCAAAGAGGTACTGAGCAGGTTTCTGTAATCACTGGTGGAATTCCTGCACAATATGGCGATGTAACAGGTGGTGTTATCAGCGTAACTACACGTGATCCGTCGAATGCTTATGGAGGTGGTTTCGAATTAGCAACATCAGAAAAACTGGATGCTTTCGGATATAATCTTGCTTCAGCAAATATCACCGGTCCTCTTTATAGAAAGAAAGATGAGAACGGTAAAAAAACGAGTCAGTCAATGGCCGGTTTCTTCCTCGTCGGAGAATATCAATATGATAAAGACCCAAACCCTTCTGCAATTCCTGTCTACAGAGTTAAAGAAAGTATTTTAGAAGACGTAAGACTGCATCCATTAGCACCGGCTCCGGGCGGACAAGGATTTATTCACCGTTCTTCTTATTTTACACTTGATAGTATGCAAAAGCAGAAATATCATGAGAACGTTGCAGCAAAAGCATATCGCTTCAGCGGCAAAATCGATTTTCGTCCCGTTAAATCATTAACACTGACTCTTGGAGGAAGCTTCGAGAGAACAAAAGACAATGAATTCGTTGATCATTATGCCTTGATGAATTTCGATAACAATCCTGAAAAAATAGAAACAAAATGGCGTGCTTTCGCAAAGATCACTCAACGTTTTATTTCTGATGGCTCAGAGAAGGCATCATCTGCTATCAAGAATGCATTCTATACGATTCAGGTAGATTATACACAGAATGAGAGAATTGATCAAAGTTCTATTCATAAGAAAAATATCTTCGATTATGGTTATGTCGGAAAATTCAAAGCTTACTCAACACCTTTCTATAATGTAACGGTGGTACGCGACACATCAACAGGTATGGACAGTCTGTTGTTTTCTCAGATCGGGAATTTTGATACCTCTTATACATTCGTCCCGGGTCTTCAAAATCCAAATACAACAAATTATACCAGTCAATATTATGACCTGACTGAACCTCTTGGAACATCAGGATATCAGGATAACCTGACTAATGTGTTACAAGGCGGTGCATTAGTAAATGGTGACAACAGGACAGGCCTGAATGTTTATGGATTATGGTCTACTACAGGAAGAATTCCAAATGGTTATGGAATTTCGAAACTGGCGCAAGGTCGTATTTCCGCTTCCGGTTCAGCCGACATAAAAAATCACAACATTGTTGTCGGTATCGAATATGAACAGCGTACACAGCGAGGGTTTAATGTTACATCTAGTACGCTATGGAGCCGAATGCGCGCTCTAGCGAATCAACCGCTAAAGCTGCATGATGTTGACTCAAGTTCTGCATCGGTGTTTTATGGAAATATTGGCGGACTCCCTGCATCATTCACAACTTATGCTCATGGTGTATATTCTCCTTTTATTGATTCTGATAAAGATACAACGAAGGCAGGATTTTTTGAAAATGTCCGCAATCGTTTTAATGTGGCATATAATGATACAATACAAACTGATTCTTATGATCCCTCGCAATTCAGCCTGAGTTTGTTTACTCCTGATGAATTATTTAACAGCGGAAACTCTCTGATCAATTATTATGGATATGATTACACAGGAGAAACAGAATCATCTGGTAGCTGGGACTTAAAAGATTTTTATGTGAATAAAGATGAAAATAATAATCACATAAGAAAAATTGACGCTTTCCGTCCTGTGTATATGGCTGGTTACATTCAGGATAGATTTGTATTTAATGATATCCGTTTTAATATTGGTGTACGTATCGACCGTTTCGACGCCAATCAAAAGGTATTAAAAGATCAGTACTCATTGTATGAGATTCACAAAGCAGGCGATGAAGAAGTAACAAGCAAAACCAATGTACCATCTAATATCGGTAATGACTATGCAGTATATGTGAACAATTCACAGAACGCTTCTCAGGTTGTCGGCTACAGAAATGGCAGCGTCTGGTATGATAAATTCGGTACAGTGATTACTAATCTGGATCCTCTTACACAAAATGGAGCGATTCAACCATATCTTACCAATTACGAAGACTATCGCCGTACAAAAGTAAACCCGAATGCATTTACAGATTATGAACCACAGGTTTCTGTAATGCCGCGTATCGCATTTTCATTCCCAATATCTGACGAAGCATATTTTGCAGCGCATTATGATGTACTCACACAGCGTCCACAGAGTTCTGGTCTGCTTCGTTTCAACCCAATCGACTATCTTGAATGGTCGCAGGGAATTTCAGGAAACTTCAGCAATCCGAATCTGAAGCCGGAGAAGACAACTGTCTATGAAATAAATTTCAAGCAGACGCTTTCCCGTAGCTCTGTTTTCTCTATCACTGCATTCTACAAAGAAATGCGCGACAACATCCAGTTCATCAATGTTGATTATGCATTCCCAATAAAATATACTACTTATGGTAACATCGACTTCGGTACTGTTAAAGGATTAACATTTTCATATGACCTTCGCAGAAGCAGTAATGTTAAAATGAACCTGAGCTATACACTTCAGTTTGCTGCAGGAACAGGATCCAGTGCTGTTACCAATTCAGGAATTCTTTCTCAGGCTGGCCAAACCAACCTTCGTGAAATTAAGCCGCTCGATTTTGACCAGCGTCATACACTTGTATCATCTTTCGACTTCCATTATGATGAAGGAAAAGATTATAACGGACCTGTTTGGTGGAATAAGCAAGTGTTTGCTAACACAGGACTGAATATGGTTTTTCATGCAGGTTCAGGTTCTCCTTATACCCGCAAAGCAAACATTACTCCTGAAGCAGATTTTACAACAACAGAAAATTCTCGTAAAGTAATTACAGGATCATTAAACGGCTCCCGTTACCCATGGAATTTCCGTATCGATGCAAAGGTTGATAAAGACTTTGCTATCAAGACAGGAATGAAAGACGGCGAAGCTCGCAAATCAGTATATGTAAATGTATATCTGCAGGTTCTTAATGTGCTCAATACATTAAATATAACAACTGTTTATGCTGCCACAGGAAGTGCCGACGATGATGGTTATATTACATCACCAAATGCTCAGTCTGTTATTGCAAACCAGCCAAGTCCCGAAGCATACAGGGATCTTTACAGCATCAAGGTTAACGATCCGGCACATTACGATTTGCCACGACGTATCCGTCTTGGTGTGCAGGTTAATTTCTAAAAATATTAATTCAATAAAATAATTTCATTCCAATGAAGCATTATATAAAAGGAGCGATATTCTTTTTCTGCATCACATCAGTTTTGCAGGCAAGAGAAATTCCAAATGGCCACCGGATTTCTGGTCCGCCACAGAATCCCCCTCATGTTTTTGCAGGTTGTGAACCGTCAAAATCACGTGCAGATCTGGACGTGAATAACGTACGCTGTCCAATCTTCATCAATGGTGACATGTGGTGGGATCTCGCCGGCACTGCATTATATGAAGTACCAGTAGGTTCAGGAAAACATTCACTCTTTGCCGGTGCTATCTGGTTCGGTGGAAAAGATGGTACGGGGCAATTAAAAGTTGCTGCACAAACATATCGTCAGTCAGGAAGTGATTTCTGGCCTGGACCAATCGATACTGCTAATACAATTATCAGTGCCGATGCTTGTCTTAACTTTGACAAACATTTTAAAATAACTTTCTCTGAGGTTAAAAACTTCCATGAGCAATACCAGGTTAAGGGCGATATAAACTATCCTATTCCTGATATCATTAAAAATTGGCCGGGAAACGGAAACGTTAATCCTCCCTATAATCAATCAATAAATCTGGCTCCTTTCTACGACAGATCTGGTGATGGTATTTATGACTATAACGATGGTGATTATCCTAAATATGATGTCGACGCCATCCTTGATCCATGCGACAAAAACAGATTGCTCGGAGATCAGACAATCTGGTGGGTATTTAACGATGTAGGAAATTCTCACGGAGAAACAGGTAGTCTTCTTCCCGTTGGAGTGGAAATCCAGGCACAGGCTTTTGGATTTAACACCAACGATGAAATTAACAACATGACATTCTATCGTTATAAAATTATAAATCGGTCACAATCGATCCTGAAGGATACTTATTTCGGTTCATGGGTAGATCCTGACCTCGGTAATTACCTGGATGATTTTGTTGGTTGTGATGTTATGCGCGGACTTGGATTCTGCTACAATGGTGATGCAGACGATGACGGTGCATTGGGATATGGATTAAATCCACCGGCAGTGGGTATGGACTTCTTCGAAGGTCCTGAAGCAGATGCAAATGATTCTATAGATAATAACAGAAATGGAATTATCGATGAGCCCGGTGAGCAAATCATCATGTCTAAATTCGTTTATTATAACAACGACTTTACATATATTGGAAACCCTTCTTCTGCTCAGCATTATTACAATTACCTTGATGGTAAATGGAAAAATAATTCTCCGTTGGTTTATGGTGGTACTGGATTTCAGTCGGGTGGTGATACCTGTGATTTTATGTTCCCCGGAACTTCTGATCCTCTCAATTACGGAACACATGGATTACCTCAAACATTCGCATGGTCTGAAACAGTTCCATGTCCTACGTGTGTTCCAAATACTCCATCCGACAGACGATTCCTTCAGTCTGCAGGTAAATTTACTCTCCTTCCGGGGAAAGTAAATTTTATCACAACAGGAGTTGTATGGGCAAGAACATCATCTGGCGGACCTGAAGCTTCAATAAAGCTTTTGAAAATCGCTGATGTTAAAGCGCAAAATCTTTTCGAGTCATGCTTTAAAGTTCTTGACGGTCCCGATGCTCCTGAACTTTCGATTCGTGAACTGGATAAGGAAATAATTATTTCCATGACAAATCCGGCAACTTCCAACAATGCAAAAGAGGGTTATCGTGAGCATGACAGCAACATTCCGATCGATCCGAATGCTGATTTTATATTTGAAGGCTACAAAGTGTTTCAGGTAAAAGATCCATCAGTTTCTATCAACGATCTTCACAATGCCGATAAAGCGCGTCTTGTTTTCCAAAGCGATATTAAAAATGGTCTTTCGCAAATCGTTAATAAAATTCTTGATGGCGATTTAAATGCTTACTTGCCAACTGAAGAAGTAAATGGCGCCGATAAAGGTCTACGACATTCATTCCGATTAACTACAGATGCATTTGCAACCGGAGATCCGAGATTAATCAATCACAAGACATATTACTTTTTAGCTGTTGCTTATGCTTATGATTCAGTTGCCGATGTACTTGATCCTTTCGAAGTAGGAGGAAGAACGGGATTATTTGGTCAGCCCTATATCCAAAGTCGTAAAAATGCTGATGGAACTGCTGTTTCTGTTTACACAGCCATTCCACACATCATCGCTCCTGAAGCTGATGGATTGCTATTGAACACAACTTATAATGATGGTCCTGAAATTACCCGTATAACAGGAACTGGAAATGGTTATATAATCGGCTCCGACAGGTCTACTCTTAATATCAAACAGGATCAGATCAACAGTATATTGTTTAATCAGGCAAGTCCGAACAATAAAATTTTATATCCAACTTATGAAAGAGGACGTGGCCCTGTCGACATCAGAGTTTATGATCCTGTAAAAATACCACAAGCCGATTTTGAGTTGTGGTTGACAGATACAATCTCTAATAAGGCGATAAAAGGTGTTCTAACCGGAGGTACTTCAAGTATCACCAATGTTCCAAATGTAGCTACACTTCATGCCGGACTTTCATTAAGCAGTCTATGGCCATCGTTTCCTCAGGGTGCTGTTATCACAAACATTACGAATGTTGGTGTTAATAATAATACGATCGATATATCAAAAGTAATTTTAGGAAATGCAACGGATAGTAATAAAACAGTGAATGTTACTGCACGATGGGTACTTAAGAATATGGTAACCGGTCAGATCGATACTTCTGAAAAATCTTTAGAGACTCCCTATGACGAACTTTTCCCTGAGTATGGATTTTATATTAATCTAAATCAGGTAACATATCCGGGACAATATCCTGCCGGAGGTAACGGTGCTATCGGAGGGACAATTGAATATTCAAATCCGAATAACCGTTGGTTAACATTCATTCCTGATATCGACAACTTCGTTCCGTTCAACTGGATTCTTGCAGGTAACAATACTGATAACACGATTTACGATCCAATTGATTTTGTTGATCTGGATGGTTCTCAATTCTACGAGAAAATTTTAGGTGGAACTTGGGCGCCATATAAACTTGTCAGCTACAATCCAAATAATCAAGACTACATCGGGCCATCGCCACTCCTTACCGGAACGGCGCTGCCACAGGAACTGGATTCTTTATTGTATCTCGGAAGTGTTGATGTTGTTTTCACAAGCGACAAAAGCAAGTGGAGTCGATGCGTGGTATACGAAGAAGGAAGAGTGCCTGCAAACAATGAAGGAAGCCAGACAAGAGGTTTACTTCGTAAGCATGCTTCTTTGAATTTAGACGGAACATACAGCACTGATCCAAATGATGTAGGACGAAGCTGGTTTCCGGGTTATGCAATCAATATTGAAACCGGAGAAAGGTTAAATATTGCTTTTGGTGAAGACAGTCATCCGGCATTTGATAATGGAAATGATATGATCTGGAATCCTTCATCACGAACGATCGATGAAAATATGAACCTCTTTGCTGGTGGAAAACATTATGTATATGTATTCGGTCACAATGCGCCTGAAGCACTTACAAATCAAAACGACACAGGTTATTATTGTCCTGCTTACGATAGCTGCAACTGGATTTTTAATAAGCTGAGAGGAATAAACTTCCCTGTGCAGTCTTCGCAAAGGCCAAGGGTGCAACGCGCATGGCAGCATTGTATGTGGGTAAGCGTGCCAATTCTTTCAGCGGGTCAGACACTGTTAAGCACAGATGTTCGTGTAAGACTCAGAATTTCCAAACCATATCGACAGTTTGATACTGGAGTTTCGAATTCTGTAAATAATAATTTCCCGTATTATAAATTCGGAACATACGATCTGTCAGCGAAAGTGAATCAGACTGATGTTGCAAAAAGTGCATTGAGTCTGATTAATGTGGTTCCTAATCCATATTATGCTTATTCAAACTATGAGAATAATCAGCTTGATAACAGGATTAAGATTGTAAACATTCCAAACAAATGCGTTGTTTCAATTTACACAACGAATGGTACACTCATTCGAAGATTTAAACGTGACGCAGGCGCAGGATCTGATTATAATAATACGGCCGGAACAAAATATCCTGACGTGAATCTTGAAAATAGCCTCGACTGGGATCTTAAAAATTCGCAAGGAATTCCAATTGCCAGCGGAATTTATTTAATCCATATTCAGGCAGATGGAATTGGTGAGAGAACCTTGAAATGGTTCGGCGTTCTCCGTCCAATCGACTTAGATACATTTTGATTTATCACAACAAACCGATGCACATGAACTTCAACTATAAAAAAGTAATGATCAGGACCGTTATGTTTGTTCTGCTGATTACAACACAAAATGTAATGGCAGGAAATCCCGACAGAGCGGGACAGGCAGGTGCCAATGAGTTATTGATAAATCCCTGGGCACGTTCATCGGGCTGGGGAGGCGCGAATAGCGGTGGCATGCATGGACTGGAAGCTCAGTTCTTTAATGTTGCAGGCTTAGCCTTCACAAAAAAAACGGAAATACTATTTGCGCATACTAACTATCTGCAAGGTGCCGATATCTCTGTGAATGCTTTTGGGTTTGCACAGAAAGTAGGCGACGCCGGAGTTCTTGGTATAAGTCTGATGTCACTTTCTTTTGGTGATATTCAGGTGACCACAACAGAGCTTCCTGAAGGTGGTTTAGGCAGTTATAAACCACAGTACATTAACATGGGTTTATCATACAGCAAAACGTTCTCTAATTCAATTTATGGCGGCATCAACCTGAAGATGATTAGTGAAAGCATATCCAATGTTGGAGCAAGTGGTATTGCCATCGATGCGGGAATTCAATATGTAACAGGAACGAATGAAGACAGAAACAATATCAAGTTCGGTATTGCATTAAAGAATGTCGGAACTCCACTTCAGTTTGGTGGTGATGGATTATCAACCCGTGTTACTGCACCCGGAACAAATAACGTATATCAACTCACAGTTCAACAACGATCTTCCGGATTTGAAATGCCTTCACTTCTGAATATCGGTGCAGCCTATGATTTTGATCTGGCTATTGATCATAAACTAACACTTGCAGGAACATTCACTTCAAACTCATTCACGAATGATCAGTTTGTTGCAGGCCTAGAATACCGTTTCCGAAATATCTTTATGATTCGCGGAGGATTTACCTATGAAAAAGATATTTTCGATGATGTGCTACGCACAACATGGTTTACTGGTCCATCAGGAGGGGTAACAATTGATCTTCCAATGGGGAAATCAGGCAAAACCTTTGGCGTAGATTATTCATTCAGAGCCACTAATCCATGGAATGGAGTGCATAGCTTTGGATTGCGTTTTACGTTATAAAAAAACTTATATTTGTATAATAGAAACAACAAGACTCCGGTAAGGGGTCTTGTTTTTTTAATTTAAATTGAAAAAACATAATTAAAATGTCAGTACAGTATTTTAAACCTGAAGGATTAAAGAAGCTGCAGGATGAAATCAATCAGCTTCGCACTGTTGAACGTCCGCGCATCTCACAGCAAATTGCTGAAGCACGCGATAAGGGCGATTTATCTGAAAATGCAGAATACGATGCAGCTAAAGATGCGCAAGGTCTTCTCGAACTTAAAATAATGAAGCTTGAAGCGGTTCTGTCTCAGGCAAGAATAATTGATGAAAGTAAACTTGATGCATCACGTGCTCTGGTTCTATCGAAGGTTAAAATAAAAAACAAAGGCAATGGCTCTGTAATGACTTACTTGCTTGTCGCCGAAAATGAAGCGGATTTTAAAGCAGGTAAAATTTCTGTTACCTCTCCCATTGGAAAAGGTCTACTAGGAAAAAAAGTAGGAGAAGTAGCCGAAATCCATGTACCATCCGGAAAAATGCATTTCGAGATTCTTGAAATATCAAGATAATGTCCTCTGTCTTCTCCCGCATTATCAATGGCGAAATTCCTTGCTATAAAATTGCTGAAGACGAACGTTGTTTTGCATTCTTAGACATCAGCCCTCTCGCCAAAGGCCATACGCTCGTAATTCCTAAAAAGGAGACTGATTATATTTTCGATATTGGTCAGGACGACTACGAACACTTATGGAGTTTTGCAAAAACTGTTGCTGCTGCCGTTGAAAAGGCAGTTGAATGCAAGCGGATTGGAATAGCTGTCATCGGACTCGAAGTTCCACATGCTCATATTCATCTTATTCCAATGAACCGCGTAAGCGATATGAACTTTGCCAATCCAAAACTTAGTTTACCGGCAGAGGAAATGGCTGAGATCGCCAATCGGATAAAAACTTTTTTACCTAAGAACTGATTCTGTCTGGGTTTGCAGCCAGAAATGATTTCCATCCCGAAAAACTTTTTCCGCTTCCATCATCTTTTCCCTTTTGAAAGTGATGGCATAATGCAACAGCCAGTCCATCTGTAGCATCCAGATAATCCGATGTCTCCTTGAATTTTAAAATAGTCTGAAGCATGGCAGCCACCTGCTCCTTCGATGCATTTCCATTGCCGGTTATGCTTTGCTTGATTTTCTTCGGAGAATATTCAAAGATTGGAATCGAGCGATAAAGTGCAGCAGCCATCGCTACTCCTTGTGCCCTTCCAAGCTTTAACATCGACTGAACATTTTTCCCGAAAAAAGGAGCCTCTATCGCAAGCTCATCCGGATGATAGTGATCAATCAGAAAAATTGTTTTTTCGAAAATCATCTTCAACTTCAACGCATGATTTTCAATTTTTGAAAGATTAACTACACCTAGCGAAATCAACTGTGCATCTTTCGAGTCGATGGCGATAAGGCCATATCCCATGATGTTTGTACCGGGATCAATTCCTAATATGACTTTTTGCATTGCTTAAATATACATTTTCTGGCGACAGGAGATTGTAAAGTTGCGTCTAACGCCAGCCCCAATAGTAAAAAAATATTTCGCTCACTTGGCACTGAATTATGCATTTGAACTAACAATCGTGTTCTCAAAAATGAGTGAACAGTCAGGCATTTCGAATGCTAATTTGTGATTAGATTGTGAGACATTTGCGACCAAACGTAAACTATCCGATACCTTCGCTTTCAGTGATAAAAACCAAATTTGTCAATCGCAGTAAAGTCTGGCTTATTGTTAAAATATGCCTGGCACTGACTGCCGTATGGTTCATTTATTTAAAAGTCACACATCATGAAAGTTCCAGTGACTACATAAACCAGCTTCTAGCAGCATTAAGCGGCTCTGAGGCATTGTTACTTTTCTCTGTTGTATTTGTACTCATGCTTCTGAACTGGCTCATAGAAGCCGTAAAGTGGAGGTATATGATTAAAAAAATAGAAGAGGTGTCTGTTGGCAGAGCCATGGAAGCTGTTTTCTCCGGACTTACAATAAGTTTTTTTACTCCTAACAGAATCGGAGAATATGCAGGGCGGGTCTTTCACCTGCATAAGGGAAAAAGAATGCAGGCAACACTGGTTACCGTTATAGAAAATTCAAGTCAGCTACTTGTAACACTCCTCTCTGGAAGCATCGCCTGCATTATTTACATGAATGATTATATGGATATCAGTCCAATGATGAATGTACTATTCAGGATTATGCTGATTCTTTTTTGTTTGTTCTGCCTCGTCTTGTATTTCAATCTCGACCTCTTCGAAAAATTCTCTCAACGATTTAAAATGTCGGAATACTGGAAGCAGATATTTCATGTATTCTCACTTTACTCCGGAGCTGACCTTTTCAAAGTCCTATTGCTTTCTTTGTTCAGATACCTGGTTTTTTCAATTCAGTTTTATTTACTCCTTTATGCATACGGAAGTTATTTACCCATTCTGCCATCGCTGCTTATGATTGCGATGACATTTTTTGTGATGTCCGTTATTCCAACATTTACACTTACAGAACTCGGTGTTCGCGGTGCAATTGCAGTCTATTTTTTCGGCAAGCTTACGATCGATGTTGTTCCTGTGTTGAATGCTACATTTTCGTTATGGCTTATTAATCTTGTGGTGCCTGCTGTGTTGGGAGCTGTTTTTATTTTTCACTTCCGTCTCGAAAAAAACGAAAGATGATTTTGGTAATCACTCTGATTCTGACAATCCTTTACGGTATTTTCCTGGCTTGGTGTAATTATCATTGGGGGAAAATAGAAAACACATCAGAAATGATCATCGGTGATGCCAGTATAAAAGTTGCAGTAATCGTTCCTGTAAGAAATGAAGCTAAAAATATTTCTTCATTTATCGAATCGTTTTTATCACAGAATTATCCAAAGGAGAATTGTGAACTGATTATATGTGATGATCATTCTACTGATAATACATTTGTTATCGCACAAAGTACACTGAAGAGTAAAAACATACTGAATGGATGTGTAATTGAGAGTACGGGAAAATATAAGAAAGAAGCGATTGAACATGCCATCAGTAAAACAAATGCCGAACTTATTATTACTGCTGATTGTGATATTACAGCTGGCAGGGAGTGGATTTCATCCATCGTTGCGGCATTTGTACGGTCCAATGCATATATGCTTTGCTGTCCGGTAAATATTAAATCCGGAGATTATATAATTGAAACAACTCAGTCAATAGAATTCGCAGGTCTCATTGGAATAGGAGCGGCAGGTATTCAAGCACATCAGCCCATCATGTGCAACGGCGCCAATCTGGCTTTCGTGAGAAAAATATTTAATGAAGTAGGAGGGTATTCAAATTCGAAAAGCGAATCGGGAGACGATACGCAACTCATGTTAAAAATTGACAGAAAGCATCCGGGGAGGATAGCGTTTGTAAAAGATTCACGCGCTGTCGTTTTTACACATGCAATTTCAGAGTTTAGTGAGTTATGGAATCAGAGAAAACGGTGGGCATCAAAAATACCGTTAACATTATCGGCCTTTACAATTTCTATTGCAATTCTTGCCTGGCTTGTTCACTCTTTCTTGTTAATCCATTTATTGTTTGGTTTCAGACAAGCGTCATTTTTGGTTTTACTTTTACCCTGGATGATTAAGATAGCCGCCGAAATGAAATTCCTGAAATCTATCAATTCTTTTTATTGCGAAAAAACACCTTTCTGGTTAATCATCGGCATACAGCCTTTTTATTGTTTGTATGTCGTTGCGACAGGAATAATTTCACCTTTCGCAAAATTTAAATGGAAGGGCAGAGAGCTACGATGAGAAATAGTGAATCACCTGCACAACAGATTAAAAGGCGTTTCAAAAAAAATAAACTTGCAATGGCAGGATGGTATGTAATTATATTATCCTTTTTCGTTGCCGTATTTGCCTATGTAATTATCCCTGATCAGACACCTTTGTCGAACAGGATGAATCTATCGCTCGGTAATAAACCACCCGGTTTTAATGTAGAGGTATTAAAAATCCCCAGAAGTTACGTAGAGAAAACAGGATTCTTCGACCGGGTGTTTAATGGAAAGAAAGATGCATTTGATTTTTTGCCTGTGAGCGCTCATCGCGTAAATGCAGATACATTGTACTATAAAGAATTTACCGGTGATTTAAATGAAATTCCCGAAAGTAAAATTGCCATTTCACAGCTAAGAAAAAACGGAGATGCAAACGGTGAAATTTCTTCGACAGATTTTTTCGAAAAGAGAGTATTTATTTTCGGGAGCGACAGATATGGAAGAGATATGCTCAGCAGGATTATTGCAGGAACGAGAATTACATTAAGTGTCGGCTTCGTTGCAGTAGTTATTTCTCTTATTATCGGATTATTTTTCGGTTCGCTTGCAGGATTTTTTCGCGGTAAGGTTGACGGATTTATTGTTTGGCTGATAAACGTTATCTGGTCGGTGCCAACATTGCTTCTTGTAATTACAATCACGCTCGTACTCGGAAAAGGATTCAGCCAGGTGTTTATTGCCGTTGGATTGACGATGTGGGTCGATGTGGCGAGAATAGTAAGAAGCCAGCTTTTCAGTGTAAGGGAGCTTGAGTTTGTATCTGCCGGAAGGGCAATGGGTTTTCGCAATCTCAGAATCATCGGAATGCACATGCTGCCAAATGTAATTGGTCCCGTCCTCGTTGTTGCAGCTTCAAATTTTTCAACGGCAATTCTTCTCGAAGCAGGCTTGAGCTTTTTAGGGATAGGAGCACAGCCGCCAACACCATCATGGGGTTCTATGATTAAAGAAAACTACGGATATATCATCGTCCCCGGGTCGGCTTATCTGGCCATTCTACCCGGCCTGGCTATCATGATTATGACGATGGCCTTTACCTTTGTTGCAAACGGTTTAAGAGATGCCATTGATTCGAAAGCACAGGTTAGTCTGGTTTAAGATTCAATTTAGCAAGCGCTTTCAGGATAAATTCCTGTAGCGTCTAAAAATAAGTTTATTAATCAGAATATTTTATTCTTAACTTCAATATCAATTTTAAAATTATTTCTATGAGGTCAATTGTCCTTTTTATTTTCATGATTTGTTTTAGTGTTTTTTTGCCCGCTCAGGAAAAAGTAATTAATTCAAACGCAGGTTCCGATATGAGATTTTATGTTAGAAATGTTTGTCAGGATTATGGTCAATTTGTTATTTGTAATGGAAGTGATTCGATCAATGAACGTCCTTCATTGGGAATGATTGGGTGTCAATTTCCAAATAATTACGTTCACATTGATTCTTTACTATTGTTTAATCGTATTGATCATTTTGATATTGATCAAGTAGGGGGACAACCGTATTCTCCAAAACTTATGTGCCTCGGGAACGATAGCTTATTATTAACTTATACTGTAGAATATTCAAGTATTTGTGACTCTCCAAATGTAGCAGGCGTTGATACTATATTTACGGATAGTGTGGTTGACCTGAATGTTTCTAATGAACAACTAACCTATATTAGAAATTCAAATGTTAATGATAATTTTTTCAATATATATATTAATACTTTCTCAATGCATTTAAATATTACACCATTATATGTTTCAAATTTATTTTATCCAAACTCAACTGCTGTTGTCGGGATCAATCAAAATAATGAAACGGAATTAATTATTATTAATAAAAACACTCAGCAGATTCTTAAGGATACTGTGCTTTCTACTTCAATGAGCAATCCTGTAGCACTTAATTTTTCAGATTCATATCGTTTATATGTTGTTTCTTGTCCTGGCGACACGGTTGTGAATTTATTAACATTTGATTGCGTGAATGATACTGCAAAAATTGAAGCAATTTATAGTGGTTCCGGAATAAATGTTTCTTCGTTTTCAGCTAATGGATTATTTTATTTTCAACCGAAATCAGACACAAGTTTAAATGGCTTCGACAAACAATTGTTTAGTTTCAAATACTTTACACATTCGTTGACAAATTATAATATTAATAAGCGATTAAAGGTGTTTGTAAGTCCGGGAGGTAATCAAAATTATTTTTCATTTTTAGGTGCTGTTGAAGATTTGCCTGTAACCAATACCTTGTTTATCTATGATAATTCAAATCTCCAGTTATTTGATTCGATAATTACCGATGCAAATCCAAAATTCTATCGAAGTGATTTTCGTTGTCCGATAAGTGTAACCGAATATGATGATTCAAAAGTCGAATGGCAGGTATTCCCTAATCCTTCAAACAGTGAGTTTAATCTCGCAGCTTCCGGATTGATTTGCGGCCGGGATTACAAAGTTGACATAATCGACCTTGCCGGCAGAATTAAGTACGAAACAATTGTTCATGCAAAGATGACTGTCAATTTACCCACTGGAGAATATTCACCGGGCGTTTACTTTATTCGTATTCATTCATTGAAGGGACTTGTGGTTCAAAAAATCATAAAATTATAGCGCATAGTCGTTTTATAAACAGCATCCTTCCGAATGTTTTCATTCTGTATATTATGACAGCTTGGCCAGAATATTTCAATGGTATTATAATATTGGATGATTTCAGTGCTTGATAAAACCAGTAAAAACTATTTTTTTTCTCAATCAATTTACGGTCACGATCCATTGTTAATCAATTAATCTCCTCTCATTCAACATCTTTTTGACTTTTGGCTTTTTGGTCATAACTTTTCCAATTTAAACCTTCAACTTTTTTTATCTTTACCACAATGGCTAGCTTTTCCCATCTACACGTACATACACAATTTTCACTTCTCGACGGCGCCGCTGATATATCCAATTTATATAAGAAAGCCGTAAATGATAAAATGCCCGCCATCGCTATTACCGATCACGGGAATATGTTTGGCGTTTTCAAATTCGTTGCTGAATCATATAAATACAATAAAGAATCTGAAGTCATTAAACCAATCGTCGGATGTGAATTTTATCTCGTCGAAAACAGAGCAAGGCAACAGTTTACGAAAGAGGATAAGGACAAACGATATCATCAGCTTTTTCTTGCAAAGAATACGGAAGGATATAAGAATCTCGTAAAACTTTGCTCACTCGGTTACATCGAAGGCCTTTATGGAAAATATCCGCGCATTGACCGGGAACTGGTTTTGAAATATCACAAGGGTCTTATCGCAACAACATGTTGTCTCGGAGCTTCTGTTCCCCGTACTATTCTGCGCTCAGGTGAAGCGGAAGGCGAGAAGGAATTTAAATGGTGGCTCGACCTGTTTGGCGAAGATTACTACATCGAATTACAACGACATGATATTCCTGAACAGAATAAAGTAAATGAAGTGCTTCTGAAATGGGCCGTGAAGTACAATGTGAAAGTCATTGCCTCCAACGATTCCCATTATGTAGATCAGAAAGATTATAATGCACACGATATACTTTTATGCATCAACACGGGTGAGAAACAAAGTACGCCAAGCATGAAAGATTTCTCCGAAGACGATGGATCCGTCAGAGGTAAACGCTTTGCTTTTTTTAATGATCAGTTTTATTTCAAGAGTACAGAGGAGATGAGTAAACTCTTCAGTGATGTTCCGGGTGCAATCGATAATACAAATGAAATTGTCGGGAAAATCGAACCTTTAAAATTAAAACAGGATATTCTATTGCCTCACTTTAAAATTCCTGAAGGATTTACAACACAGGATGAGTACCTGAAGCATATCACCATGCTTGGTGCAAAAGATCGATACAAAGACATCACACCGGAAATTGAAGAGCGAATTAATTTCGAATTGTTTACTGTTAAGACAATGGGATTTGCAGGATACTTTCTCATCGTTGCTGATTTTATCCGTGCCGGCCGCGATTTAGGCGTATTCGTCGGCCCTGGTCGAGGCTCTGCAGCCGGATCAGCCGTCGCTTATTGCATTGGAATCACGAACATTGACCCTATCAAATACAATCTTCTGTTCGAACGGTTTCTCAATCCAGATCGAAAAAGCATGCCCGATATTGACACGGACTTCGATGATGTGGGACGACAGAAAGTGATCGATTACGTTGTAGATAAATACGGAAGAAATCAGGTTGCTCAGATCATTACCTATGGAACGATGGCTGCCAAGATGAGCATCAAGGATGTTGCAAGGGTGATGGATTTACCATTAGCTGAATCAAATGTGCTTGCCAAGCTTGTTCCTGACAGGCCGGGCATAGAGTTGAAAAAATTAATCGATGCAACTTCTGATCAATCGCTCAACAGCGATGAGGTTGAAGATGTAAAAAAATTACGGGAAATATATAAGGGAAACGATCTTGCTGCAAGAGTCCTGAAAGAAGCCGTTATTCTCGAGGGTTCGGTCAGGAATACAGGAATTCATGCTGCAGGAATCATCATCGCACCGAAAGATCTTACTGACATAATTCCGGTAGCAACATCAAAAGAAACAGAATTGCTCATTACGCAGTTCGACGGAAAAGTGATTGAAGATTCCGGTGTTATCAAGATGGACTTTCTGGGATTGAAAACACTTACCATCATCCGTGATGCACTTATCCTCATCGAAAGGAATCACGGAGTGAAAATTAACATCGATACTATTCCACTCGAAGATTTAAAGACCTTCGATTTATATCAACGCGGAGAAACAAACGGAACGTTTCAATTTGAATCGGCCGGTATGCAGAAGTACCTCAAGGAACTCCGTCCCGACAAATTCGAAGATCTCATCGCCATGAATGCCTTATACAGGCCGGGACCTCTCGAATACATTCCTGATTTTATCGCACGGAAAAATGGAAGACAAGCGGTACAATACGATCTGGCAGAGATGGAAGAATATCTGAAAGAGACTTATGGAATTACTGTTTATCAGGAACAGGTAATGCTTCTCTCGCAAAAACTTGCCGGTTTTACAAAAGGCGATGCTGACACTCTTCGTAAAGCGATGGGTAAAAAGCAAAAGGACGTTTTGGATAAAATGAAATCGAAGTTTGTCGCAGGTTGCAAAGCGAATAATCACGATCCTGTTATCTGTGAGAAAATCTGGACAGACTGGGAAGCATTTGCATCATACGCTTTCAATAAATCTCATTCTACATGTTATGCCTTCGTCGCTTTTCAAACGGCTTATTTAAAGGCAAACTATCCGGCCGAATTTATGGCTTCTGTTCTGACTCACAACCTGAGTAATATCGATAAAGTCACATTCTTTATGGAAGAATGTCGCCGCATCGGTGTTCCTGTTCTTGGTCCTGATATCAATGAAAGTATTTACAATTTCAGCGTTAACAATAAAGGTCAGATTCGTTTTGGTCTTGGCGCCATCAAAGGCGTAGGTGAAGGTGCCGTTAACAGCATCGTCGAAGAAAGAAATCTGAATGGACACTATAAAAACATTTTTGATCTGGTCAGGAGAGTAAATCTTCGCGCTGCGAATAAAAAAACATTTGAAAATCTTGCTGGTGGTGGAGCATTCGATTCATTTTCTGAAATGCATCGCGGTCATTATTGTTTTGCAGATAAAGATGGAATTAATTTCCTCGAAAAAATTATCCGTTACGGAAGCAGTTATCAGGAATCAAAAAACTCTGCACAGCATTCCCTCTTCGGCGAAAGCTCAGGAGCTGAAATGCCCGAGCCTTCTGTTCCTGTGATTCCACTTATGGAAGATCTGATTCGGCTGAAACTTGAAAAGGAAGCCATTGGATTTTACCTTTCGGGTCACCCGCTCGATATGTACAATCTTGAAATGAATTCTCTGATAAAGTTCAGAATTAAAGACCTCAAGGAAGCTGAGATAAATAAGGGAAAAGAAATTGCCATCGGAGCCATGGTTACATCCGTCAATCACCGCATCAGCAAAAACGGAAAGCCATTTGGCAGTTTTGTAATTGAAGATTATGATGAAGCGCATGAATTGGTTTTATTCGGTGAGGATTATCTGAAATTCAAGATATGGCTTAACCCCGGTGAGTTTCTGTTTATCAGGGGGAAAATTCAGGACAGGTATAAACAACCCGGAAATCTAGAGTTCCGGATTTCGAATATTCAGCTTCTCAGCGACCTTCGAGATAAGATGGTAAAATACCTTACACTGAAGATTTCCGTGGATAAGATCAACGCAGAATGGATTAAAAATGTACAAGCTGCAATTAATCAGGATGGGGAAGTGTCCAGAGGAAATTGTGTGCTGAAGATCAAAATTTATGACCCTGTTGATGAGAAGATTTTCGTTGATCTGCCTAGTAAAAATCTGCGCATCAACCCGCATAACGATCTCATTGACTCACTGAAACAACTTGCTGAGATTGAGTTTTAATGGTATTAATCGGCCGGCTCACTTATTTTTATAAGAATGTCCGAAAATCTTACAATGCGTGACTTATTGTCATTCATTAAGAACGGGCTTAGAAATTGTTTATACCTTTGTGAATCCAAATATTTACTTAAAAAAGGAATAAACGTATGGCAATAGAAATTAATGATTCCAACTTTGATGAATTAGTCCTTAAATCTGATAAACCCGTATTGGTTGACTTCTGGGCTGAATGGTGTGGACCATGTCGCATGGTTGGGCCGATTGTAGACGAACTCGCAAAAGAATATGATGGAAAGGCAGTTATAGGTAAAGTAAATGTCGATACCAACCCAAATATCTCAATGAACTATGGTATCCGGAATATACCTACACTTCTAATTTTTAAAAATGGTGAAGTCGTAGACAAGCAAGTTGGAGTCGTTCCCAAATCAGTTCTGGCAGGAAAAATCAACGCTCAAATCTAAAGACTGATGACAGAAATGTTTTTAGAGATGAAAGCTTAATGATTTAATTCCGCTTGCAAATACATTCGAAATTCTTAGTTCTTGGTTCTTAGTTCTTAGTTCTTAGTTCTTAGTTCTTAGTTCTTGGTTCTTAGTTCTTGGTTCTTGATTCTTAGTTCTTGATTCTTAGTTCTTAGTTCTTAGTTCTTGGTTCTTAGTTCTTGGTTCTTGGTTCTTCATTCTTCATT
>JANPNV010000036.1:0-10264 GCA_031427625.1 Bacteroidota bacterium | reverse complement strand
TTATGATGTTCTTTTTGGTTTTGAATATATTTAATCACATTCATCAAATCGGATTTGCTATAAGAAAAGGCTCCATAACCTCCCTGCCAATGAAATTTATATTTCATAAATCCGCGTTTGTTTATCCACTTACTTGAATCAGCTTTTATCTCTTCCATCAAATCAGGTAGCGGATCAGATGGACGGTATCCTATCAGAGCATGCAGATGATCTTCAACCCCATTAATACATAGCAGTTTATGACTTCGTTTCATGATAATTTCGGAAATGTACTTATGTAATTCCGTTTCCCAATTGGGATCAATTAAAGCCTCTCGATATTTTACTCCAAAGATGAGTTGAAGATGTATTTGTGTGTATGTATTTGCCATTTGATTTTAATACAATTGTACATGAAGGATAAGTCGAATTCAACCAATATATGCAGGAACCTTTACACTGTTGAATAAATAGACACATGCGGTGTGTTTAAAGAGTGCGCCCCTATCGGGGCTTGACTTTCTCGTGTAGTCTAGTGTTTCCAAAAGTACGGCCCTAAAGAGCCTGTCACTTCTAAATACATTTACTTAATATGAATTCTTGTGTTTAACTTAAGGAGATTGCCCACCGGGGTCGTATGTTTATAGTTAACATTCTCCCTATAAAGCTGCGATCCCATCGGGATCGAGCATAAATCCTCATAATCATTTAATCCGTTTGCCGAAGGCATCCCTTCGGGATAATCACCTGTTCCGTTTTTTCGGGAAGGTTCAGCCCCCCTTCCCCCCTCCCATCAAAACTACCCATTTCAGGTAGTGCGATCCATTTCGGTTAATTATACTTTTGATTAAGTAATTATTGAACGATTTGCAAATTATTTGACGGAATTTTATTGACGAAATTATTCTTTAAACTTTTATAAAAACAAATTAAAATGAAAAAACAACTACTAAAAAAACTTTACGCCTGCCTGCCGGTAGGCATGGCTTTCATTGTTACAGCAATGATGTTTTCTGTAAGTGCAAATGCACAAATTGTTTACACGGATGTAAATCCTGATACGACAGTTACCTGTTCAATTACTCCGTGTGCCAAATCATATAATCTTGATTTAAATAATGATGGTACAGTTGATTTTACGCTTTATACCTCCAGGTATAGTGACCCTTGCAACAATACTAAACAGGAAGTTTATATAAGTTCCCAAAGTGGAAATGGAACAGTTACACTTATGATGAATGCCAATGACACAATAAGCAGTAATCTTGCTTTCAGTGCAAGTAATGGAATATTACGAAGTGTTAGTAGTCCTATTAGTCTCGTATTTAATAGTTGCATTTCGTCATCCGGAAATTGGACAAGTGGAACGGACCATTATCTTGGTTTGCAAATTGCAGTTGGAAGCAACACTTATTACGGATGGGTACTTTTGAATGTAGCTCTCTCCCAGCCCGGCCGAGGATATCCCGGCTTTGTGTATTTTAGGGTAAAAGATTATGCTTACAATTCCATTCCAGACCAGCCTATCCTTGCCGGACAAACAATTACCACCGGAATAAATGAAAACTCTTTTGCTTCATCGATAAATCTGTTTCCAAATCCTGCCAATGACCATCTCACCATCGCTTTGGGTAGCAACAATAAAAAAGTTGAAGTAACCATCGCTGATATTACAGGAAAAATAATTTACACAACAATGGCAAGTGATCCCGATAGTAATCGGGAACAAAAGATAGAAGTGAACATCAAAGATTTTGCAAAGGGAATTTATGTTGTGCAAATGCAAACAGCAGATTTTATTGAAACAAAAAAACTTGTCATCGAAAAATAAATTCAATTCAAACTTTAAAAAATTAACAAAATGAAAAAACAACTACAAAAAAAGTTCTCAGCTTTCATCGTTACAGCAATGATGTTTTCCGCAATTGCAAATGCACAAATTGTTTATACGAATGTAAATCCGGATACAACTGTTAATACAAATAATGGAGTCTATCATCTTGATATTAATAATGATGGAATAATTGATTTTAACATCACTTATACTACGACAGTACTTCCCTTGTGTGGTACTCTCACGAATACACAAACAAACATCGACATCAGGATTACTCCGCTTGGAGCCAATAAAGTTGGTAATGATTCAACCTACACAACCTACCCCAGTGCTCTTCCGTTAAACTCAAACATTGACAGCAGTTTTTTTATATGGAAAAACAATGCGAATCAAATCCTGACTGAAAAATACTGGCAATGCCGTGCTATTCAACACTTTCCTCCTCCTCCCCATTATTTTTGGGGAGGTCCTCTTTATTTAGGTAGCTGGAATGGAGCAGTAGATGAATATATCCCGTTGCAATTAGATGTGAGTTCGCAAAAATATTATGGATGGGTGCGGTTAAATGTTGCAACAGATGCAGTGAGTTTCACTGTAAAGGATTATGCCTACAACTCCATTCCTGACCAACCCATACTTGCCGGACAAACAGTTGCCACAGGAATAAATGAAAATTCTTTTGCTTCATCAATAAATCTTTTTCCCAATCCTGCCGACAACTATCTCACCATCGCTTTAGGTAGCAACAACAAAAAAGTTGAAGTAACCATCACCGATATTACAGGAAAAGTAATTTACACTACCATAGCAACAGATACACAAAAGGTAGAAGTGGACACAGAAGATTTTGCTGAGGGAGTTTATGTTGTGCGAATTCAATCAGCAGGTTTTACTGGAACGAAAAAACTTGTCGTGAAAAAATAATTTAGAGAGTAATTGAATCGCAAACTAAAATAAAGGGAAGCCGAGACCCATCTCGATCGCTTTCGGTAAGAATAAGCACAATTTAAAAACCAAAAAATAAAATGAAAAAACTACTACTCTTCACCATTTCAATTTTATTTACCGTAAACTGTTTCTCCCAATCCCCCGCTTACCTGTGGGCGAAAGGCGTAGGCGGAACCGGTTCTGATGAAGCCCGCTGCGTTACAACGGATGCAAACGGAAATATTATTGTAACAGGTAGATTTTATAGTAGCTCCATTGCTTTTGGAACAACTACTTTAACCAATGCCGGCTTCGATGATATGTTTATTGTGAAGTACGATCCTAGCGGAAATGTGTTGTGGGCTAAAAACCAAGACGCAGGCGGAACCGGTGGTGGTAATGGATTGAGCGTTGTAGCAGATGCCGGCGGAAATGTTATTTTAACAGGTTATTTTTATGATTCCACTATTACTTTTGGAACAACTACTTTGACCAATCTAGGCAGTGCTGATATTATTGTTGTGAAATACGATCCCAATGGAAATGTATTGTGGGCAAAACAACAAGACGCAGGCGGAAATGATGAGGATGTTACCAACACGATTACAGCGGATGCTGACGGAAATATTATTATTACTGGGGGCTTTTTGAGTAACTCCATCACTTTTGGAACAACTACTTTAACCAATGGAGACAGCATTAGTAGGACACGTGATATTTTTATTGTGAAATACGATCCCAACGGAAATGTGTTGTGGGCAAAACAACAAGACGCAGGTGGAAGCAATGCTGATAATGCTTGGGGCGTTGCAGCGGATGCGAGCGGAAATCTTTTTGTAACAGGTCATTTTTTTAGTCCTACCATGACTTTTGGAACCACTACTTTAACCAATGCAGACAGCAGTAACACTAACAATGATATGTTTATTGTGAAATACGACTCCACCGGAAATGTTTTGTGGGCAAAACAGCAAGATGCAGGTGGAAGTAATAGTGAAGCCGGCAGAAGTGTTTCAGTGGATGCCAGCGGAAATCTTATTGTAACAGGCAGTTTTAATAGCCCCACCATCACTTTCGGAGCCACTACTTTAACCAATGCAGGCAGCAGTGATATTTTTATTGTGAAATATGATTCCAATGGAAATGTTTTGTGGGCAAAACAACAAGACGGAGGTGGAACCGGTGCTGATGCTGCATTGAGCATTGCAGCGGATGCAAATGAAAATGTGCTGGTAACGGGTTCGTTTGTTAGTCCCACCATTACTTTTGGAACAACTACTTTAACCAATGCCAGTTCAAGCAACATTTACAGTGATATTTTTATAGTGAAATACGACCCTAACGGAAATGTTTTGTGGGCAAAAAAGCAAACTTCAGGCGGATCACTTAATGATGTTGCAAACAGTGTTGCAACGGATGCCGGCGGAAATATTATTGTAGCGGGTTCTTATAGTGCAAGGCCTGCCATCTCAAGGCCCCGCCCCAGCCCTGCCATCACTATCACTTTTGGAACAACTGTTTTAGGGGCATCAACAGGTATATCTGGAGTTAATCAAAATATTTTTATTGCAAAACTTGATGGAACTACAACGGGCATAGAGAATAACACGTTGAATAATGAAGTAAGTGTGTATCCCAACCCTACAACGGGTTTACTACTTCTGTCAAACAATTACAATATCACTTTATCGGACTTGACAGGAAAAATAATCACAAAAGAACAAAACGCAAACGCTATTGACATTTCAAATCAACCCGCAGGTATGTACTTCCTTTTACTAACCGACAACAAAGGAAAACCAGTTCAACGAAGCAAAGTAACGAAAGAATAACCGGGCATAACAGCGAGTTAAAGAAATTGACCTAGTAATATCATTCATACTCACCAAAATTAAATTTAAGTCACACAAAAAAAAAATTAACAAAATGAAAAAACAACTACTAGAAAAGCTTTCTGCTTTCATCTGTACAACAATGATGTTTTCTGTAAGTGCAAATGCACAGATTGTTTATACGGATATTATTCCTGATACAACTGTTAATACAAATAATGGCGTCTATCATCTTGATCTCAATAATGATGGAATCACCGATTTTAACATTACTTATACTACAGCGGCAACGGGGCATTCAACACACATAAATGTGTTTATCAGGATTACTCCACTTGGAGCCAATAAAGTTGGTAATGACACAACCTACCCTAGCGCTCTTTCGCTAAACTCTCTCATTAACAGCAGTTCTTTTATATGGTTAAGTAATGCGAATCAAATCCTAACGGAAAAAGTATGGCATATTTTTGGTCTAACTAACCCCCCCACCTATTTTGCTTCATACTCAGGTAATTGGAATGGAGCATCAAATAAAGATATCCCCTTGCAATTGGATGTGAGTTCGCAAAAATATTACGGATGGCTGCGGTTAAACGTAGCATCAGGAGCAGTGAGTTTCACTGTAAAAGATTATGCTTACAACACAATACCTGACCAACCCATCCTTGCCGGACAAACAATTACCACAGGAATAATTGAAAATTCTTTTGCTTCATCAATAAATCTTTTTCCCAATCCTGCTGACAACCATGTCACGATTGCCTTAGGAAGCAACAACCAAAAAGTTGAAGTAACCATCGCTGACATTACCGGAAAAGTAATTTACACTACGATAATAACAGATACACAAATGATAGAAGTGAACACATACGATTTTGCAGAGGGAATTTATATTGTTCAAATTCAATCAGCAGATTTTATTGGAACAAAAAAACTTGTCATTGAATAATCAATTCAATTCAAACTTTAAAAAATTAACCAAATGAAAAAACAACTACTAAAAAATATTTCAGCTTTCATCGTAACAGCAATGCTATTTTCTGCAAGTGCAAATGCACAGATAGTTTATACGGATGTAAATCCGGATGTGACTATCAACACCAATGGAGGAGTTTATGCATTGGATTTGAACAATGATGGAATCGCCGATTTTAATATTACTTATACTACAACGCTATATTATAGTCTCACAAATCTGCTTATCAGGATTACTCCGCTTGGCGCCAATGAAGTTGGTAATGACACAACCTACCCTAGTGCTCTTCTGCAAAACTCACAAATTGACAGCAGTTCTTTTACATGGAAAAATAATGTGAATCAGAACCTAATAGCAAAAAACTGGCGTAGTTTCCCTACTGCTCCCCCCAGGTTTTTTGTTATCTACTCAGGTAATTGGAATGGAGCATCAAATAAATATATCCCTTTGCAATTAGATGTGAGTTCGCAAAAATATTACGGATGGGTACGTTTAGATGTAGCAACAGGAGCAGTGAGTTTTACTGTAAAAGATTATGCTTACAACAGTATTCCCGACCAATCCATCCTTGCTGGCGAAACAGGAACAACAGGAATAAATGAAAATTCTTTAGCTTCATCAATAAATCTTTTTCCCAATCCTGCCAAGAACCATCTTACTATCTCTTTAAGCAGCAACAACAAAATAATTGAAGTAACCATCACCAATATTACAGGGAAAACAATTTATACAACAACTGCAGATGATCCCGATAACTATCAGTATAATAAGATAGAGGTGAATACCAATGAATTTGCAGAGGGAATTTATGTTGTACAAATTCAAACAGCAGGTTTTATTGGAACGAAAAAACTGGTCGTGAAAAAATAAAGTTAGTGTGTAATTGAAGTACACATCTTCGTACTAATGTTTATGTGTTCGAATAACGTAAGATAAAAAGAATTTTAAGTCACGCTTTAAATAATTAACAAAATGAAAAAGCAACTACTAAAAATGCTTCCTACTTTCATTGTTACAATAATGATGTTTTCCGCATGTGCAAATGCACAAATTGTTTACACGGATGTGAATCCGGATTCAACAATTATTTCACCAAGTGGTTCTTATTATCTTGATTTGAACAATGACGGTATCAGTGATTATAAAATTTCGTCCGTTAGTATTCATGGCTCATGTTCACCTCAAAATCCTTTGGGCTATTCTAAAGCTTATGTTTCGGATTCTGCTCTCAACACAAATGCTGTAGTTGCGGTTACAAGTACAACTAATCCGCTAGCAATGAATTTCAATGATAGCATTTTATCAGGACTTAGTTTATCCGCCTCCGGATATTTACGTTATGTAACGGGTGGTTGTCTCGGTGGAACTCTCCTTGGAGTTTGGCCAAACTCAATTGACCGTTACTTAGGGCTAAAATTAATTGTTGGAGCAAATACCTATTTCGGATGGGCGCGAATGCAAGTAAGTGCAACTGGAAACGCATCTTGCACGATTAAAGATTACGCTTACAACTCCATTCCCAACCAACCCATTCTTGCCGGACAAACAATTACCACAGGAATAATTGAAAATTCTTTTGCTTCATCAATAAATCTTTTTCCTAACCCTGCCACAAATCATCTCACCATTGCTTTAGGTAGCAGCAACAAAAAGTTCAAGTAACTATCGCTGACATTACAGGAAAAGTAATTTACACAACTACTGCAGCGGAAACACAAAAGTTAGAAGTGAATACAAAAGATTTTGCAAAGGGAATTTATGTTGTACAAGTTCAATCAGCAGATTTTATTATAACAAAAAAAATTATCGTTGAAAAATAAAGTTAGTGTGTAATTGAACGACACATATTCATACTTACAGTCGGGAATTCGCATAACAGCGGGTTTAAGAAATTGGTGGTGACATGCTTAAATAAACATTTGTCCTTCGTATTAAGTGCAGCGCTTGTAGACAGTTTTGTGCTCCGAAATCGCCAACTTCTTAAACCCGCAAAACGTCAGACTGTGCAAAACCCTTTTATAATTTTCCACTCTAACCATTTGATTTAATTTTTGGTTGCCGTATCTTTAAATACAAATAAAAGGCAATGGGTTTTCAAAAAGGAATTGACAGTGAATAGACCATTTTGTTTCCTATGAGTTTGGAAGAAATGATTCCAAAGGTACATCCGCTCCGAATAAACAGTAGTACTAACTCAAAATTTAAACGCTATGAAAATCTTTAAACTCATTGCAGTAATAATATTCGAAATCATAATAATTCAAAAAGCAAACTCACAAGACAAGCTTATTCTAAAAAGCGAAGGAGAACTACCTGTTGCAATTCAGAAAGAAACAGCAGATGAGATTTATTATGTAAAAACAGTTGAGGATAACACTCTCTTCAAAATTCCTAAAAGCGATTTAAAACAAATTAATTATGTAAACGGAGACAGTATTGTTTTTACAGCCACTAATACGAAGGCAGTAGATTCACCTGCTGCAGAAACTGCTGGATGTAAAACAGGAGTTAAAAATGCAAAATACAATTGTTGGATATATGGCAATTCTGAATTTTCATATAAAGTACGAAGAGGAATAATAAACAATGTATATGATTCGGCTATTGTTTTCAGGGTTTCCTCTTCAGGAAATGTATTTCCTACCAACAAATGGAAATTAAATTACCGGGATGTTTCCAGTATTGACCAAATAAAACTAAGGCGAAAAGGAAGTGTCGGAAAAGGAATACTTATTGGTGCAGGAGCAGGTTTTTTTCTTGGTGGACTTCTTGGTTTAGCAGGTATTCCTGACTATGGAATATTTGAATCATTACCACCTGAACAAAATGCTTTAACCGGAGGTATTCTATTTAGCATTCCAGGAATGATAATTGGGGGAATAGCTGGTTCGTTTCGAATAAAAATCCCGATAAATAAAAATCAGTTTCAGTATGAGAAACATAAGAAAGTAATTGCCAGTTATTCAAATAATGAATGACCCCGCAGCAGAGCTGCGAGGAATTCTTTTGATTAAAACCTAAGTAAAGTTCACCATGAAAATAAAAGCTGAGTGATTAAGCAAAGAAAAGTTACAAAAGATTGATGCGACATATCTTCGTGGTAAAAGAAAAACGGCTGATAACAGTAAGATTAAAAAAAAAGCTTTTAGATAAACGAATGGAGTTGCTTCTAATAAACAGTGTATGTAAACAAACAGTAGTGCTTCTAAACCCTTCTTTTTTTTACTTCTTTAATCTCTGCTTTGATATGAGTCATGCTTGGGCAAACTCCGAACTGTGGTGCAAGAAACAACCATTACAAACGACAGACATAGAACGAATTTTGAAAGCCAAACAAAAATTTAGAGAACTTCGCAAACTGTAACAGACAATTATAATGAGCATTTTTAAACAAAATAATTATGACATTTTTTAAAAAAAATTTTATCCTACTTCCTTTTGCTTGCCTTTTCACCAACATCTCGCAAGCACAAAAAATTGATAGCACAGGAATAACCATTGCTGAGATTAAAATAATTCATTCAACTATCTTAAATGAGGACAGAAAAATTTATGTTTATACTCCTGTAAATCATTCTGAGCCGCTTCCAGTTATCTATTTAATGGATGGAGAAATGATTTCGTTGGTGGCTGGCATTGTAGATTTTCTTTATCAAACCAATCAGCTCCCCCCTATGATAGTTGTTGGCATTGGAAATTACGAGTATGACAGAGCTCGTGATTTAACAATTACCCACAACCTCTTAAATATGGATGGAACGACAGATAGTATTAGTTGGAGAAATTCAGGTGGAAGCGAAATTTTCCTGAAATTTATAAAGAACGAACTGATGCCTTATGTAGAGAAGAATTACAATCCTTCTCCCAATAAAATATTTTTTGGTCATTCATTAGGAGGTTTAATATCTGCTTACTGTCTGCTAAATCATCCTGAAATGTTTAATTCCTATATTGCAGTTAGCCCGGCACTATGGTGGGATAAAGAATCTATTTTCAAAAACTCAGACCTACTATTCAATAACAAGGATTTTAAAAATAAGACAATCTTTTTTAGTGATGGCAACGAAGGTGCTGAATTTCATAAAAGTGTTCTTAAACTCCAATCCTTACTTCAACAAAAAAAAATAACAGGATTAAGATATAAGTATATTCCTTATCCTGAAGAAACACACAATTCAGAAGTAGTTAAAGCAACACAAGACGGATTAAATTTTGTCTTCGAAAATTGGAAACCGGCAAAGTCCGACACAACCGTTGAATTGGTATCAAAGTTCTATGAAAAACGCTCGGAGCAAAATGGATTTCAAGAATTGCCCCCTGAACAATTAATCAATGATATGGGTTACAAATTTTTAAACGCACCAAACAAATTAGATGAAGCAATAAAGTGTTTTGAATTAAATACTAAGAATTATCCAACTTCATTTAATGCTTTTGATAGCTTGGGTGATGGTTATTCAACAAAAGGCGACAAAGTAAAAGCAATCGCAGCATATAAAAATTCAATTGCAATAAATCCCAATGTAGAGGAGACACAAAAGAAATTGAAAGCGCTGGAATAAATGCTGCATCTTCGTGGACACAGTAGCGCAAGCGGCCAATCCGATCGTGATCAAATTCAGCCATGTGGCGCGCTTGATCCGCACGTCTTCCACTTCGATCCCGTACACGCCGGCCTTTTCGTTCGCGCGTATGGTGACGAGACCCATGATG
>JANPNV010000035.1:0-9426 GCA_031427625.1 Bacteroidota bacterium | reverse complement strand
CTTTATAAATCTTCCACCATTAAACTATACAGTACAAATAAGAGATGCAGCTCATCCAACTTGCGTAGTTCTTCTCGGAAATGAATTAGTTACACAACCAAATACGCTATTTGCAACTGTTGCCAAAACGAATATTACATGTAATGGCGCCAACGATGGAACAATTACTGTTTCATCTGCAACCGGTGGTTACGGCAACTATGAATTCCGACTTAATGCAGGCACATGGCAAACAAGTGGAAGCTTCACTGGACTTGCACCGGCTACATATTCTGTTCAGATTCGTGATGCTGATCATATTGCTTGTATAATTGTTTTAGGCAATCAGATGATCACTCAGCCTGGTGTATTAAGTGCTACAGTTGCTAAAACAAATGTTACATGTTATGGCGCTGCTAATGGTACAATTACCATTTCATCTCCGACAGGTGGATCAGGAACCTATCAATACAGACTTGATGCAGGATCATGGCAATCAACCGGGAATTTCTCTCCTCTTGCTCCCGGAACTTACTCCGTACAGATTCGTGATGCTGCAAATCCAGCATGTACAATTACTCTGGGAAGCAAGACAATTTCTCAGCCGGGCCAGCTATATCTTACAATCACGCCTGTATATGTTACATGTTATGGTGCCAGTAATGGAACAGCGACTGCAAATGTTATCGGCGGGACAATGCCATACTTCTACAGCTGGAGTAATGGACAAACCACACAAATGGCAACAGGACTTGCTCCCGGTACATATACGGTTACAATTAGTGATGCAAGCGGTTGTACAATTCCATCACAGTCGGTGACAATTATTCAACCTGCCATCATGAACGTATCAACTAGCAAGACAGCTGTTAGCTGCTTTGGCGGAAGTAATGCAAGCGCAAATTCTGCAGGTAGTGGTGCTACAGCGCCATATACATTCTCATGGAATACGGTGCCAGTAAAAACTACATCAAGCATTACAGGATTATCTGCCGGTACATATGTTGTGACAGTGACTGATTCTAAAGGTTGTACTAAGACAGCTTCCGTAACTATCACTCAGCCAACGCAGGTAACTTCAAGTATTTCAATTCCGGGATCAGGTGGTCCGGGAACAGCTTCTGCAATGGGATCAGGTGGTACTCCAGGATATACATTCCTTTGGAATACTACTTCAACCATGCAAACTATTTCCATCGCACATGGTAATACTTACACTGTTACTATTACAGATGCGAAAGGATGTAAATCAACAACAAGTACGTTCTATGCGAGATATAGTGAACCAGGACAACCAACACCCATTCCTTTTACGGCCAAGGTTTATCCAAACCCAACGAATGGCGCTATTTCTATTGAGTTTGATGCAACTGAAAACCAACATTACAATATTCAGATGCTTGACTTCACAGGAAGAACGGTTCATGTTCAAACAGGCACAACTGCTCAGGGAACCAATATGATAAATGATGATTTCGGAAACCTTGCGAAGGGAATCTACTTTATCAGAATTGATATTGATGACCAGACAAGATTAATGCGCGTTGTATTTGAATAATAAAATAATTAAAAGGAGCTGTACGATGCAGCTCCTTTTTTAAACTTATAAGAATCAATAAATGTTGAAATTATTTTTAGCCGGATACTGCATAATTGCTTTTTGCATTTCAGGAATTTCGCAGGAATGCAATGCAAAATTCGAAGTAAATGCAGGACCAGATATTGAAGTTTGCGAAAACGGCACTGTAAATCTGAATGGAATAATCGGAGGAGATGCTACTCAGTCGGTCTGGAGAGGCGGAAAAGGAATTTTTATTCCAGACAGAAATACATTGAACGCAGAATATACTCCTTCTCCGGACGAAATCGGTAGCGGTGTTGTATTAATACTTGTCGCTTCTAATCCGAAACTTAAATGTACTCCTGCCAGAAACGAAATAAAAATCACAGTTAACAGCCAGCCAAAAGCTGTTGCAGGCGGAAATCTTAATGCCTGCCAGGGTCAACCATTTTTACTGAATGGGAAGATTTTAGGCAAAACTCAAAAGACTGAATGGATATCTAATGGAACGGGGAAATTTGAAGATCCCTCAAACTTGAATACAAAATATTTTCCGTCGGAAAAAGATGCTCGTGAAAGAGGATGTTCATTATCGCTTGTCGCAATACCATTTGGAGTTTGTTTTCCTGATACAGACAATCTCATATTAACGATTAACAAAGGACCCGATTTTATTGTTGAGCCTGTCAGTGTTATTGCTGAAGGAAAACCTGTGAAAATTTCCATCACGTGTAAAGAATCTCTGGGTAAAACAGAATGGAGCAGTGATGGAACAGGATCATTTAAAATCATCAGCAATTCAAGTGCAAACTATTCACCTTCATCCGATGACTATTCCAAAGGCCGCGTTATCATTCATGCATTGGTGACCGATATATCAGGAACCTGCAATTTGAAAAAATCAGTAAGCCTTCTATTAAAAAAAGTTAATTGATAAAATAAAAAATACTATAAATCTATTCTCAGAAATTAATAGTGAAAAGGATTTTTAATAAATAAAGTACAATACTACATCAAATGAAACCAAATTTACACAGCATTAAAATCAGTTTACTTACACATATACTGATGGTGTTTTTATTCATTACAAGCAATATAATTAGTTCGAAGGGACAAGTCACTCAACCAACTATCAGCGGAGGGGCTTTCATTACATCATGTGTCGATGGAATTACAACACTAAACGTTTCAATAGGCGGAAATGCAACAACCGTAAACTGGTCTGGCGGAAATCCATTAAATTTCAGTAACGCAGGAAATACTTTATCTGATTTCCATATCGATTATACAGCAGATGTCACCGAAGCCGGCGACACAATAATAATAATTGCAACCACTGACGATTGGGATGGCCCCGGACATGATACAGCGGCGTCTGATACTTTTCGGATTTTTGTCTATGCAAATCCAACAGGCACAATTGCCGCATCCGCTTCAAGCATTTGTTCGGGTTCACCTGTAGACTTAACTCTTTCATTTTTTGGAATAGCTCCTTTCAATTATCAATACACAGATAATTCAAATAATTTTACCGGAACATGTTATGCATCGGATACTTCTATAACCGTTTCCCCTTTAACAACACAAACGTATACACTCAATTTTGTTCAGGACTCTAATTGCAACAGCGGATTAAATGAATTTATCGAAATAAACGTTAGCACCTGCGGTTGCGCGAATCCTGTAATTGTTGATGCCGGTCCTGATATACATGTGTGTACTGATGGATTTGTAGGTCTTAATGGAGTTATTTCCGGTGGAACAACAACAGGACATTGGACTGGTGGGCTTGGCATTGTCGGACCAAATAGAAATTCACCTACCGCAACATATACTCCACATATTTCTGAAGCCGGAACAATCGTTACACTTTATCTGGTATCTGATAATCCAGGAAATGGATGTGATGCTGATTCAGATTTTATAAATATTACTGTTGATGAATATTCCTATGTTAATGCCGGTCCTGATATTCATGTATGTGAAAATGGAATCATTTCTCTCAATGGAATAATTACAGGAATTCCAATTCCTGCTGAATGGGTTGGAGGTTTAGGCACCTTTACTCCATCAAGAAATTCACTTGTGGCCGATTACACACCGGATCCTTCAGAAACAGGCACTACAGTTTCACTTCTCCTTATTCCTGATGTAGGTGATAATGTTTGTCCGATTTATGCAGACCAGATTGATATTTTCGTCGACCAGTTTCCATTAATGGAAGCAGGAACTTCGCAGTCTATTTGCGCGAATGGAACAATCACTCTTAATGGTTCCGTAATACACGGTGCAACATCCGGACATTGGTCCGGCGGACTTGGAACCTTCTCTCCAGACAGATCAGCTGCCAATGCTACCTATACTCCTGATGCATCGGAAAACGGATCAACAGTTAATTTATATTTTGTTTCTGATCCTTCAACAAGCGTTTGTCTGCCTGATTCAGACCTAGTTCAGATAACGGTCACAAATGTTTTTGTTGATGCAGGCCCCGACATTCATGTATGTGAAGGCGGAATTGTAGGACTTAATGGTATAATCCTCAATGGCGCCAGTAGTGGTCATTGGTCGGGCGGACTTGGAAATTTCAGCCCTGACAGAAATACACTTATTACAGATTATGCTCATGTACCCTCTGAAATAGGAACAACAATTACATTGTATTTATCTTCTGATGCAACAGCTACCTGTCCTAGTGTTACAGATTCAATAAAAATTCACGTTGACAGAATTACTACTGTATATGCAGGCCCTGACATTCATGCTTGTATTAATGGATCAGTTGATCTTAATGGAATAATTACGGGTGATGCAACAGGTGCTTTGTGGAACGGTGGACTTGGCACATTTATTCCGGATCGCAATACGCTTAATGCAACTTACATTCCTGCCCCTTCAGAATCACAAACTGTTGTTACTCTTTACCTCGTGGGAATTTACAATCCTGATTTTGTTTGTACCCGCGATACAAGCTACATCAACATAACAGTGGATACAATTCCTACAGCAGATGCAGGAAGCGATCAGACTATTTGCGCAAATCAAACAGCCTTATTAAATGGAAGTGTCATAGGAGGAATAGCATCAGGAACTTGGACTTCATCTGGTGATGGCACTTTTGGAAACTCTGCTTTAATAAGCACGAACTATAATCCGGGAATTAATGACATATCAAATGGTTCAGTAAAACTTTTTCTCAACCCAGATGTTGCTGGTGTTTGTCCGGTAGTAAATGATAGCCTTACAATTACTATCCATCCTATTTTTAATACTGACTATTCAATCACAGAATGCAATAGCTATTTATTGCCATGGGGTGGATCTGTAACAATATCCGGTGATTATTCTCATACTTATTCTTCAATATACGGATGTGACAGTATGGTTACGGCACATGTGACAATCAACTATTCATCGACATCCTCTACTCCGGTGACGGCTTGTAATACGTTTACTTGGAACGGTATTCCGCATACTACTTCCGGATCATACACATCGACAGGATTTACCAATGCTGCCGGTTGCGATTCATCAGCAACTGTTGTTCTGACTATCAAAAATTCATCAACATCCTCTACTCCGGTGACGGCTTGTAATTCTTACACATGGAATAGCGTTCCGCATACAACTTCAGGATCATACACATCGACAGGATTTATCAATGCTGCCGGTTGTGATTCTACAGCTACTGTTGAACTGACTATTAAATACAGCAGCTCAAACACATCTAATATTACAATTTGTAATGGACAGAGTTATATGCTTCCCGGAGGAACATCAAAAAACACATCAGGAACATACATAACTCATATTCTTAATTCACAAGGTTGCGATAGTGCTATTACTACAAATCTCACAGTACTTACTCCTATTAGTGTAAATGCAGTTCCAGGCACAATAATGTGTAATGGAGGAAATACAAGTGTAGTGGTTCAAGCAACAGGTGGTTCAGGAATTTACACATCAGGTATCGGAACATTAAATAGTTATGCTGTCGGAACGTATACTTTTAATGTAACTGATAACAATGGATGTACAGGATCAACAACAATCACAATCAATCAGCCAGCTGCGTTAAGCATGACTGCATGCACACATACTGATGCTCCTTGTTTTGGCGATAAAGGGTCAGTCGGTGCAGGATCAGTAAGCAATTCAAATGGTGGTATTATTTATTCATGGAAAAATACGAGCAATGTCGAAGTAGGAAACATGCCAGCTGTTTCCGGCCTCAACCCAGGCATGTACACACTTACCGTCACTGACAAATGCAGTTCAATCACTTGTTCTCAGACTATCCTTGAGCCAACCGCTCTGAACATATTTGTTACACCCGGATCAATATCTTGTTACGGCGGCAGTACATGTGTTACTGTTTCAGCTACCGGTGGAACTCCAGCATATACCGGAACAGGAATATTTTGTGGCGTTAATTCCGGAATGCGTTATTTCGAGATAAGTGATCAAAATAATTGTATCGCATCAAAAACTATAAATATTAGTCAACCGACAAAAATAACCGGTACACCAGGATCTTCTCCAGAAACATGTAATCAGATTAATGGCACAGCTACAGTTACGCCAATTGGCGGAACACCGGGATATACATTTAACTGGCAGCCCGGCGGACAAACTTCTCAAACTGCGACAGCATTATCAACAGGAAATTATATTGTTACAATTACAGATCTGAATAATTGTACAGGAACAGTATCTGTTAATGTAGGTTCAGGAGGGTCTGTACCACCAACACCAGATCCAATTTCAGGACCTGCAGGGGCTTGTAAAGGACAATCAGGAGTAGTTTACTGCGTTGCACCAGTAGCAGGAGCGACATCTTATATATGGACTTTACCAAGCGGAATAACAGGCACTTCCACCGGTCCATGCATTACAGTTTCTTTTAGCACGAAATACTCTGGAAATTTCATCTGTGTTAAAGCCGTAAATTCATGTGGAGCTGGTGCTAATTCATGCCTGAATATTCCTGTTCTTCCAGTAAAACCTGCGACTCCAGGACCAATTTCAGGACCTTCATCATTTTGTTCAAATGCATTACCTGCAACAGGAACCTATTGCATTACACCGGTTACTTATGCAACAAATTATATCTGGAGCATTTATGGAAGCAGTAGTTCACCGTTAACAATTGTTTCCGGACAAGGCACTACATGTATTGTAGTCAATATACCAGCCGGATATACCGGAAGTCAAAAAGTAAAAGTGTTGGCTTCAAACTGCAAAGGAAATAGCAACGACGTTTCTTATAACGTGAACATTCAAAATGCCCCTGCTAAACCAGGCAGCATAACTGGTTCAAATAATGTTTGTAAAAGTCAGACACTTGCTTATTCCATAAGCAGCGTTAGCGGTGCAATATCCTATACATGGAGCATTACAGGTGGAGCAACAATTGCCAGCGGACAAGGAACAAGAAACATTACAGTAAATTATACTACAGCCTCAAGCTATTCCGCAACTCTTTCTGTAGTCGCAGTAAACTCATGCGGCTCATCTGCTGCAAAAACTCTGGCTGTTACTGTTAATTTAACTTGTAAAATCAGCAACTCTACTTCGGGTAATCAAGAGGTAATTGAAGCGACAGAATTCATGAAAGCTTTTCCAAATCCATCCCATGGTAGTACTACGATTGAATTTTCCTCTGTAACAAATGAAACTTACTCTCTGAAGATTGTAGACATTATTGGAAAAATAATAATAGATGAAAACATCCATGGAATAAAAGGAAGAAACACAAAAGAGATTGAACTTGGAAATACAAGTAAAGGAATGTATTTCATCATTCTGAAATCACAACAAACAAAAGATCAAATTTTAAGATTAATAATTGAGTAATTAATTGGTATAAATTGGGATTGAAAAAAGCCTGCAAGATAATTTTGCAAGCTTTTTTATTTTTTACTTAAGAACACAACACCTACATTAATTTATTAAATGAAGTATATGTTTCGCGATAATTAATTAATCATATGTATATTATTTCCCATTGCAATAAGGAATAATTATTTAATTATAATAACTCACTACCAAAACTCTATCCGAAAAATACAATTGAATACTATGCATGAGCTCCTTCCAAATAAATATTCGAATTGTTTGTTTTATGATAGCATTAAATGTGCTTAGTTACTTAATAGAAACTCCTCAAATAGAATATTACTACAGATCTTGTTGAGCTAACGAAAATAAAATTCGATTATTCGCAAAGCGTCCGGGTTAATGAAGTGGCGGAGTTCGAAGCTATAACTTTCCTTTGGCGGCTCATACAATAATTTAAAAATTAACAGATCGAGCCGCCAGGCAATATCCCAGCCATTTCATTTAACCCAATGTTGCACAAAACCCCGGATTTAGCCGGCGTAGCTTTGCAATGTTTACTTTCATGGATGTAATATAAAACTTAATGTCATGAAAAAAAACAATTAACCATTATTGCTGAAGCGTGCAACCATGTAGAAGGCTTCAAAACCGCTTATGAAAAATTATCACAACAAGTCGCTATCTTCAATCGAAGTGAAAGTACATTAGGGAGTTATTCAACCCGGATTGCGGCTGTAAGTTTGCATTTCGGTTGTATGCCGGAACAACTTGATCCGGAACAAATTCAGGATTATCTGGGAAAATTGGCAGGCTCTGCGGCTTCTCCCTCGCGATCAAGTTTTAAACATACGGTTTATGGTTTGCGATTTTATTTTAAACTAATTGGACTTGGCAATCGCTCGGTTGCGCTTCCATCGATTCGTGCAAATCATAAACTTCCAACGGTGTTGTCGAAGGAAGCGTATAAACAGCTTTTTAAAATACCGTCCTTGTTGCGGCATCGGCTTGCACTTTGTTTTATTTATTCAACCGGACTGCGTGTTTCCGAATTTTCAAACCTTAAAATCGGCGATGTAGATTTTGACCGGATGATGGTACACGTTCGTGCCGGTAAAGGGCGCAAGGATCGATATGTCCCTTTATTTAAACTCATCGTGACCGGACTAAAAAAATATCTTTTTGCCGAACAACCGAAGAAATATTTATTCGAAGGTATGAGACCAGGAATGCAGTATTCAACACGTGGCATCCAATGGGTGATGCGTGAGAGTGTAACCAAATCAGGAATTAAAAAAGAAAATATTTGTATGCATACCCTCAGGCATAGTTACGCGACCCATCTGCTTGAAGATGGCATTGACATCGTAACGATAAAAAATCTTCTCGGGCATTCGAACATTTTAACTACGATGGTGTATTTACATGTGATGTAGCCTAAAGGAAAAGTATCGCACAGTCCGTTCGATACATTATACGGAAAGTTGTAATGCGTCCGCGCTATGAAATGGTGCACATCATCGAAAAATTTAATGCATCCTACCAGAAAGAGTTTTCTCCAACCGGTTATATCAGTAAAACACTGAATGCATTATTAAATTGCCGTACCGCTCAAATGGGCGGGCATATTGATGTGTGTACTAACTGCAAGCATTCACGAATCAGCTATAACTCCTGCCGTAACCGGCATTGTACCAAATGTCAGGCTACCAACCGTGAACGCTGGATCGAACATCATTCAGCCAAATTGCTACCTGTAAAATACTTTCATGTGGTATTTACTTTGCCGCATGAGTTGAACGGACTATGCATTCGATATCCGCAACTGTTGTACAAACTTCTTTTTGAAACAGCGTGGAAAACACTGGATGGATTTTCACAAAATAAAAATCATCTGGGAGCAGATGGCACCGACTTTATTTTGTCGGCTGAAATCATCGCCATCACTTTGGGTACGGTGCAGGCCAGCCCATTTGTCACGCAGTTCACGGTTCTCAGCACCATCGCTGTTGTGATGACGGTGGGTGTTTATGGCTTGGTTGCTGGCA
>JANPNV010000034.1:0-5699 GCA_031427625.1 Bacteroidota bacterium | reverse complement strand
ATCGCCATTGTTAAATGCAACAAGAAACATACTGTCCAGTTCATTTGCAGCCGAAATCAAGTTGGAGGTTGAAACAATTGCTTCGTTTTTGCTCGTCTCACTATTGCAACTTCCCATTACTAATACAGTAAATGCACTCAGAACAAAATTACTCGTTCTTAAAATTTTTTTAACAATTGTTTTAGTCATTTTTGTTTAATTTAAGTTTCGCCTACTCAATTTTATTTTCAGCATCACCGTTTATTTATTGTTATTAGTTTTGTCTGCTTGTTTCCGGCAGCCATTTAAGAGTTAGCACTACGACAAAATATAATACTTAATGTTTCAATAAACGCAATCAAAGCATTTACTCAGTCTCTACCACCAAGTCATCCGTTTCTACCATCGTCGCTTCTGGAAGAACGATGCGTGATACCTTCAGATCCTTTGTAGCTGTTATTGTAGTTTCCATTTTCATGGCCTCTATCGTAAAGAGTGGAGCATTCTTTTTTACTTGCTCGCCATTCTTGACGAATACTTTTGCAAGTCGTCCTTGTAATGGTGAACCGATATGTTTGGCATCTGTCACTTTAAGATTGCTGATTTTTCTGACGTCCGCACTTTTGTCTTTAATCTCAATCGTTCTTGTCTGCCCGTTAAGTCTGAAGAAAACAGTTCTGTTTCCTGATTCATCAACATGATCAGAAACATAAAGTAACCGGATGATAAGTGTTTTCCCTGTTCCTATATCTACTAGTATTTCTTCATTACTCTTCATTCCGAAAAAGAAGGAAGGTGTGGGCAGTGGACTCACATCACCAAACTGTTGGGTGAATGCATAATATTCTTCAAAAACTTTCGGGTAAAATTTCCAGCTCAGGAAATCTAAAAAACTAAGGTAACGATCAAATTTTTCCTGGAAGACTGCAAATTCCTTTTCGAAGTCAATGGGGTTTAAAAATGCATTCGGCAATTCCGTATAGGGCTTTACATCTTTAAGTACTATCCTCTGTAATTCAGTAGGCCATCCGCCAAATGGTTGTCCGAGATCTCCTTTGAACATGCTTTTTACAGATTCCGGAAATGATAACGTTTCTCCCCGTGAAAAAATATCTTCTTTCGTCAGCTTGTTTGTTACCATAAACATTGCCATGTCGCCAACAACTTTTGAAGATGGTGTTACTTTGATGATGTCGCCGAACATCATATTTACTTCTTCATAAGTCTGTTTTATTTCATCCATTTTGGAAGCGAGACCGAGCGAGATTGCTTGCGGCTTCAGATTTGAATATTGTCCTCCCGGAATCTCATGCTTGTAAACTTCTGCTGTACCAGCAAGTAAGCCCGATTCGAAAGGGTAATAAAATTCACGAACAGTTTCCCAGTAATTAGAAAATTCGTTCAGCGAATTTATATCTGTTTTAACTTCATATGGGGTAAACCTGAGCGACTCTGCCAGAACATTGAAGTTAGGTTGAGAGGTAAGTCCGGACAATGAACTTAATGCAACATCAACGACATCCACTCCGGCTTCGATTGCTTTTAGATACGATGCATTCTGTATGGAAGATGTATCGTGTGTATGCAGATGAATAGGAATATCGACAACCTTTTTTAATTCGCTGATAAGTATTCCTGTAGCATAAGGTTTTAGAAGTCCCGCCATATCTTTTATTGCCAGAATATGAGCGCCTTCGTCTTCCAGTTTTCTGGCCAGATCGAGATAATACTGAAGTGAAAATTTTTGTCGCGCCGGATTCATAATGTCTCCCGAATAGCAAATACAAGCTTCGGCAATTCCGCCTGTTCGTTCACGAACGGCTTTAATGCTAACCTTCATGCTGTCGACCCAGTTCAATGAATCAAAAATTCGGAATATGTCGACGCCATTTTCCCAGCTCTTCTCAATAAATTTTTCAACTAGGTTATCGGGATATGAAGTGTAACCAACAGCATTTGATCCCCGGATAAGCATTTGCAAAAGTATGTTTGGAATGGCGGTGCGGAATGACTGCAGTCTTTTCCATGGGCATTCATGTAGAAATCGTAAGGCCACATCGAATGTAGCGCCACCCCATACTTCCATCGAAAAAACTTCGGGATGGTGTCGGGCAAATGCTTCTGCTACTTTCATCATGTCAGTTGTACGTACCCGGGTGGCAAGCAACGACTGATGTGCATCACGAAAAGTCGTATCGGTAAACTGAACTTGCTTCTGTTCCTTCAGCCATTTTGAAAATTTTTCCGGGCCAAGATCATCTAAGAGTTGTTTGGTTCCGGAAGTGATTTTTTTACTTCTGTCGAATTGGGGCACTTTTGGTTGTTCGAAGACTCTTGACTTGTCGAATTTTTCGACATCAGGATTTCCATTCACCATCACATCGGCGAGGTAACGCAGTATTTTTGTGCCACGATCTTGTTTGAGAGCGTAGCTGAAGAGATCAGGATATTTATCGATGAATTTAACTGTAGCATTTCCATTTTTGAATTCGGGATTACGCAGTACATTTTCTAAAAAAGAAATATTTGTCTTTACACCGCGAATTCTGAATTCTCCTAGTGCACGAAGAAGTCTTTGTTGTGCACCAATTAACGTGCGTCCTTTTGCTGTAATTTTTACAAGCATTGAGTCGAAGAAAGGAGAGACCTTTACACCCTGATAAGAGCTTCCTTCGTCGAGACGAATTCCATAACCGCCAGCATGTCTGTATGCGATGATGGTGCCATAATCGGGTTTAAAATCATTTCCCGGATCTTCCGTAGTAATTCTGCATTGAATAGCAAACCCATTGCAATGAACGGCAGACTGATTAGCAATGTCGATGCTTGAAGAAGTAATGGGAGTGCCATCGGCGATAAGAATCTGGCTTCTTACAATATCAACACCGGTTACTTCTTCCGTAACTGTATGTTCAACCTGGATCCGTGGATTAACTTCGATGAAGTAAATATTTTCATCAGCATCGACTAGAAATTCAACCGTGCCTGCATTGTTATAGCCGACATGTTTTGCCAATGTTAATGCATAATTGTAGAGTTTATTTTTTGTCTCCTGACTTAATGATGGTGCAGGAGCAATTTCAATTACTTTTTGAAAACGCCGCTGAACGCTACAGTCGCGTTCGAACAGGTGAACGATGTTGCCGTGGTTGTCGCCAAGAATCTGAACTTCGATATGCTTTGGGTCGTCAATATATTTTTCTATGAAAATAGTATCGTCACCAAATGCATTTCCTGCTTCCCGTCGCGCTTCAAGAAATGCTTTCTCAAGCATATCTTCTTTATGTATAACTCTCATACCTCTTCCGCCGCCACCGGCACTTGCCTTGAATATAACCGGAAATCCGATTCTTCTTGCCTCCTTCAAAGCGATTTCAGGCGATAAAAGTTTTTCGTTATTGTCATCGATTACGGGGATGTTACAGGCACGGGCGACGGCCTTCGATTTTACTTTATCGCCGAGTTGTTCCATGACTGACGCATTAGGGCCAATAAAAATCAGTCCTTCTTCTGTGCATCGTTTTACGAAATTGACATTCTCAGAAAGAAAACCATAACCGGGATGGATTGCATGTACCTTATTTAATTTTGCAATGCGAATAATTTCCTCGATGTCGAGATAGGGCTTTAATGGTTCGTCGTTTGTTCCTATCTGATAAGCTTCATCAGCTTTAAAACGATGCAGTGAATATCTGTCCTCATAAGTAAACATTGCAACGGTACGAATTCCAAGTTCTGAAGCAGCGCGAAGGACTCTGATGGCAATTTCTCCGCGATTAGCTACAAGAAGTTTCTCTATTTTTTCCATATTGTATAGATCATGATCACATAAGTTATAATGAAAATGTGTGATACGTTGACAAATAATTTCAATGACTAATTTAGGAGGATAAGGTTAATCTCTGCTAATGTCTTTCACTAAATAATTAACATTATTTATAAAATCTAAAATCGGCTTTTAGCGCAGCGATCGCTTCTTTTGAACTTGCCAGTGGTAGTTTGCAAGTCTTGTTTTTACAGATATATATGAGCGTTTTAGTGGAAAGCCATCTGTCTTCAAGGATTGGCAGCTGACTTTTTCCGTCGATGCTTCCTGCGATTATTGCGAATGGGAAATAATTTTTCGAAAGATCTTTTCTGAGATTATCCGCATTTTCTCCGGCGATAACTACCTCGCTAAAGGAGTCAGAGTAATTCATCATTACGTTAAGCCAGTTTGAGAAAGATGAAGGGTAACGGGTTATTGATTCCTCAACTGACGCCAGCATTCTTGTGGCTTTATCAGAAAAATCTTTGTTATCATAAAGATCACCTAATAAAAAAAGAGCCTGAGCCATTTCGGAATTCGATGCAGGAATTACATTATCCGTTGTTTCTTTTTTTCGTGAGATAAGAACAGTATCAAGACTTGAAGTGTACCAGAAAAAACCATCCGTAGAATCGTAGTAGTATTTTATAGCGTCATCGGCTAATTTTTTTGCCTGATGAAGCCATGATTCATCATAGGTGATACTATAGAGATTGATGAATGCTGTAATCGTAAATGCATAATCATCCAGATAGCCGGAATTCATTTTTCCTTTTTGTGATCTTACATGAATCAGTATTCCCTGATCATTCATGGCATTTTGAAGAAGTTGTTTAGCGCTGTTTATTGCAGAAGTACGAATATTTTCAAGGCCCAATGATTCATAGGCCGCACATAGCGCAGAAATCTGTAAAGCATTCCATGATGTAATTATTTTTTTATCCGTGAGCGGGCGTTCCCGTTTGTTTCTTTCCGACTTTAGTAAACTCTTCGCTTCTGATAAAAATGATTTCAACTCTGAAGCAGATACTTTATATTTTTCTTGGATCTCTTTATCTGATTTCTTGCGAAGTAAAATATACCTGTCTTTTTCCCAATGTCCGTCATCGTTTAGACTGTAATAATCTGAAAGAACTTGCAGTCCATCAGAAGTCCCACATTTAGGAAATATTATTTTTTTTATTTCATCAAGAGTCCACACATAATATTTTCCTTCTTCCCCTTCAGAGTCTGCATCAATAGCAGAATAGTAACCTCCATTACCATCAGACATTTCTGCAGTCAGAAAATCGAGAGTTTCTAAAACGACATTTTTATACAGATCATTGCCTGTTAATTTATAGGCGGAAGAGTAAAGAGATACAAGTTGAGCATTATCATAAAGCATTTTCTCAAAGTGCGGAGCCTTCCAAAGCAGATCGGTTGAATATCGTGCAAATCCACCAGCCAGATGATCATAAATTCCACCGAAGGCCATTTTATTTAATGTTAACTCAACATGTTTTAATAGTTGTTGATCATTGGTGGTTACCGCATAGCGCATGAGAAACTGATAGTTGCCCGGTAGCGGAAATTTAGGTGCATGATCGGGTCCACCTTCTATGTTGTCAAATTTCGGTTTCCATATTTCTACTGCATTTTTAATGGTAGAATTCGAAAATGTAGTTTTCCCACTGTCAGAGTTTACTAACTCAGAATGTCCTATCCCTTTTACAAGTTCATCAGCATATGTTTTAGCCTTATCAGGACTCTGAGTATAGAATTCGGAAAGTTTGATGAGAACATCTTTCCAGCCGGAATTCGGGAAATAGGTTCCACCGTATATTGGTCTGCCATCGGGCAATGTGAACCTTCGGCGATGCCGAGTTTTCCCAGCTTGCGGTTGGCAAAACCTAAATAAGTAAGGATATCG
>JANPNV010000033.1:0-38262 GCA_031427625.1 Bacteroidota bacterium | reverse complement strand
AGACCGGGATATGAGCACAGGTTTAAATCTTCCTGACAATAAATGGGGCTATGGAAAAGTAAATGCCTACAGTGCATTGAAAGGTTGCAATGTCGGCATCGAAGAATTTAGCGGATACAATCACGTCGACTTCGGATTTTTTCCGAATCCATCAGCAGGAGATTTAACAATTCAATACGATCTTTCGACGGTGCATTATAAAAAAGCATGCATAGAAATTAAAAATGCCATCGGTCAGACTATTAACACGATTCCAATCCACGATATTTCTTCATCAATCGACCTTGCCAAATTACCCTCAGGCGGAATTTATTTAGGGAATTTAATTGTTGACGGGAAAGTTATCAAATCGAAAAAAATTGTCGTATTCCCATAGGTAACACTGAAACAAAATTTTCCTTATGAAACCATCAGAAACATGAAAGTGTTTTTGATCTATGTCTTCTGCAGCTATTCAATTTTTCTCTTAATGCAAAACAATGACGCTGTGCTGCGACACGAAATGTTCGGAGCTGATACGTAAAATATAAAATCCATTGCTGAATTTTTCCATAGGAATAATTTTCGAATCGTTGCCTATCAGAAATCCATCAAATAAATTCGCAACCAATTTCCCCTGATAAGTGTAAAGTGAAACAATAATTTTATCAGCACGGTCACTTTTTAAGAACAGTTGTTTGTCGGCAGGATTTGGATAAATTAAAATGTGATTGTCATAGTTCACACTTTGTATTCCAACGGGTGTAGCTGTCACCGTCATATTTTGATATGCACTATTTCCACATGGGTTTACAGAGGCCACTTCAACAATGCCTGATTGAACGCCGAAGTTCACTGTAACAGAATTTGTTCCTTGTCCAGAAACAATTATCGCATCGACAGGAACATGCCAGGAATAACCAGAAGCACCACTTACCGGAACAATAGAATAAACGACTCCTTGTTGACCTTGCAAAATAGATGCAAGTCCCGAAATTGTCGACGGCTGCACCGGAGTAGTGAAAACATTTACAAGGACAGAGGAAGAATACAAAGTATCAAACGTACTTATGGCACGTACATAATAATTGCCTTGTGATCCTGTTGTGTAGCTAATTGAGTTTGCTCCAGAAACTATCGCACCATCTTTAAACCATTGATAATTATATCCACCTAAAAATTTAGCTGATAGCGAAATCATATCACCAGAACACAGATTAGGTTGTCTGTTCAGTGTAAGCGTCAATGTATTTGTCGCAAGGGAATTCATATCCCAAACCGTATTCCAGACAGTATTTGTTAAAACGTAAGGATTAAAGTCAAATTGAATTGCAGCAGAATTCTGAATTTGTATTCCATAATTATTATACGCTTTCTGACGAATTGAAAAACGAACATAGCCATGACTTCCCGGTTCGTTTACAGTGCTATCAGGCAAAAGAATATTATTAAAACGCCATGTTAGAATTCCATTTCCTTCAATTGTGAATTGGTATGGATGACTTGATTCTACCTGTGTTAAAGTACTCAGGTCAAGTAAATGTATATCGACTGTATCTCTGACGATAATATTAAAAGCAGTATCGTTTCCGGTGTTTTGAAACCGAATGGTATACTGCAGTAAATCATCTCTGCTAATAAATTTATTGGGTCCGATACCTGCAGGAATCACGGCCTTGTCATTCGGATCGTAAGAATTCCGAACAACTGCACAATATTCATGATGATAAGGAAGTCCATTATCGAGAGGTGCTGTTAAAATCTGGTTTAATGAGAAACTTACATTTGTACCGCATCGCTCTACACTAGCTCTTGGTCTGCTGTTAGCCGGATGTCCAGGCCTCTGATCTGCTTCTAATCTAAATGTCTGTCCCGTCGACGGGAAACATAAATTCAAAAAATCCTGTCCGGCAAGTTGAAAAGTTCCCTGTTGCATAAGTACGTTATCGATATATAACCGCCAGTTGCTATTACCTTGCATATCGCCATTGGCGACTGCTCCGTTATTCACTATATTAAAACATATTAAAGAATCATTTCTGCATTCTCCGGCAACACTGATACTGCTATGATCCCAAAGTGGAAATGGAGCGCCACAGATTTGACCGGGCGCAATGTCAGCAGAAATACAAAGTGTAGCATTTATGATTGCTGATGTACTACAGCTTACAGAAGTAGTTATATAGAAGTTACCATTTGCGCCTGCATTTACCTGACCCAGAGAAAACAAATATTGATTGTTGCTAAGAGGAATAGCAGGAACTGAGCTTGATGTAAAAAATAATTCTGAGGGAAGAGTAATAATAACTGATGCATTCATTTCATCAGCTGTTCCATAATTACCGTAGGTTACATTAACAACATTATTCATGCATGGCCTGAACAATTGAGCTGAGACAGAAACATATAATTGGCTGCATGGAACAGGGCCGCCAAATGCAAAATCATTTCCGTTAATGGTATCAGTTGGGTTGACGACAATAACAGTATATCCGGTACCGGCAGCAGGACATGATTGAGCATAAACTGAATCGGCAGGAATTACAGTTATAGCATACGATCCGGGATGAACATTGAAAGAATAATATCCGCTAGTATCAGGCACATAATAGAATGTACTGGATCCGGTGATAGCTTTAACAAACCAGGGTTGATTTCCATTAATCGATAGGCCGCTTTCATTTCCATCCTTCGTACAGTTTGCATTTAAATCCTGGAAAACATTTCCAGTGATCAGTGCTGTAAGCTGGCAATCAGAAACATTAATACAATAAGAATATACGTTTGATCCGAAATACGGACATGCATTATCTGAGACAGCAGCGGTAAAACAGTTGATGGAATTAAGATCAGCCAGCGTTGGAGTCCATTCAAAAAATGCTGAATCTCTATGTCCGCCCGAAGTATTTAAAATTGCACCGGGAATTCCATAATCCCAAGTTATCCGAGTATCATTTGCTGCATCAAGATCACTGGAAGTTACCCAAAATGAAATCGGATCATTGACACAAACATTCATTGTTCGAACGGGCGTACCATTTATCCCACTCAGATATGGCAAATTATTTGCACACGTATAAACGGTTACCTGAATATCTCTTTCAACAGAACCTATTAAAATTCCATTGCGCCACTCTTTAACAAGAACAGCAAGTACTGTAACTTCAGGATTTACGGGTACGGCACAAAAGTCACCTGTATGATTATTAAATGTCATCGAAGGAATAGAGTTGAAGGGCTGTGTAGCGGAATAACCAGCTAAATAAGATACTGTATCAGAAAACAAAGGACCCGTTCTTGGTGTAATTAACTCATAAGAAAGCGAATCTCCATCAGTGTCGTATGCACCGTGATTATAGCATAACTGTTGTTGTCCACATGCAAAAGGAACAGGACGGTTGTTAAATGCAGGTGAATTGTTTACGATACCATTTGTATTGTTTATGGTCGAATAAACAAATAAATTATCAGATCCTGAACCGACTATTGTAAGAATGGATGCATTCCTGGCACTTTCAGAATGATATAGCGTCCATTCTGAACAAGAACCCGCGAGGGTAATTACTCCTGTATAAACATATTCTTCGATTCCTGTAAATGCACCTCCATTGCAAGTAGATAATGCAGTTGGACAAACAGGAGAAATCTGATTCGGACTTCCGGGTGTTAATGACAAATTAACAGTTTGTGTTGGGAATCCACATGTGTTGGTAATTGTAATATCACCTGTCGAAACTGAAACCGGTATGCCAGTACAATCACGATAGAAGGAAAATCTAATCTGATATTGATTAGCTCCCAAATAATAGTAAGTAATATCGCTACCCATTGCATGACTTGCATACAATTTTCCGGGGTAAAGAAATGACAGCATACAGAAAAAGAAAATAGTTTTAAATGTTCTTTTAAATTTCATTCGGGCTGAACTAATTTGAATTAAGTTAGTATTCATTTGAGAGATTTTTGATTATGAATGAAAATTTAAAATGATAAGTAAATTGAATCCAAAATAAAAAGAGCTAAAGTCTCTACAATGATTTTTTTAATAAATGCCATGAAACTCCTGATGTAGATATGTTTAGCAATTTTAATCAATAGTATTTTATTATCCAAATTATTATAATTACTCTCTCAATAATCAATTAAATCAATAGCAATGCTTAAAACATAGAATTCAAATCATTCAATATCAAATCGTAAATCGCGTAACGTAAATCGTGTTATGTTAAAGATCAAACCTCCGAACAATTCCCTACCTTCACCCAACAACAAACTTCCGTGATTAGTAAAGTCCGCACCTACCTCTCTCTCGTAAAATTCAGTCATACAATTTTTGCAATGCCTTTTGCCGTGATCGGATATTTTCTTGGCATTGCACAGGAAGGGTATTCTTTCGATGTTACTCTTTTTCTGAAAGTGATTCTCTGTATGATTTTCGCCCGTACAGCAGCCATGGCCTTTAACAGATACATCGACAGAAGCCTCGATTCAAAAAACGACAGGACGAAGGAGAGAGAAATACCAAGAGGAATTGTTTCACCAACATCAGCAATTTTCCTAGTCTTGATTAGTTCCATGGCATTTATCACCACAACATTTTTCATTAATAAACTTTGTTTTTATCTCTCGCCGATTGCTCTCGCCGTCGTTCTGGGATATTCATTAACGAAGCGGTTCACCTGGTTATGTCATCTGATACTTGGCATCGGACTCTCGCTTGCTCCTATCGGTGCTTATCTTGCAGTCACCGGAAAATTCGACTGGCTGCCCTTGTTTTTTTCCTTTGCAGTGATTTGCTGGGTAAGCGGCTTCGACATCATCTATGCCTTACAGGATGAAGACTTCGATCGTTCAACTAATTTATATTCAATGCCCGTCGCTTTCGGGAAAAAAAGTGCTTTGTATATATCTTCTGCATTGCATTTACTTACTATTTTTTTCCTGGTCACTGCCGGACGAACTCTGCCTTTTGGATGGCTGTACTGGTTAGGAATAGTAGCTTTCACAGGGATGCTCGTATACCAGCATTCAATTGTAAAGCACGACGATTTAAGTCGTGTTAATATTGCATTCTTTACAACAAATGGAATAGCCAGTTTTATTTTCGCCGGATTTGCAATTACCGATCTGGCAATACATCACACTATCTAATTTATCAAAATTAATTTTCTGACGACCGGTCCTCCGGAAGTCTCTATACGTACAAAATAATTTCCCGGTGTAAGTCCCTCCAGGTTGAATCGTTGTCGTACAATATTCTCGCTGAAAATTAATGAGCGGACATTTCTTCCGGCATTATCAAAAACGGAAATGCTTTTCGCAAGTAAGTCAGTACGCTTCGAAAAAATAGTAAATGTATTTTTACCGGGATTAGGAAAAATTTCAATTTTATCTCCTGAGGTATCTGTATCAATAACTAAATTTTTTTTACTTAATATCCATAGATCAGGATCGAATAAAATAGTTTCTACATAAAATCCAGGATCAAAGGTAAATGTTTCTCCCGAAAAAGATGGATTTGCAATTACGGTAGTGTCTCTCTTTCCGGCAATAAGTTTGATCGGAACAGGCATATGAAAAAATGAAACAGAAGTATCAGATGTCGATTGTAAAACAGAAATCTGTATAGATGCATCGACTCGTTTCCATTCTAATCTATACGAAGGAAATCCTGAACCATAATACCATTCGTTAAAAAACTGATCAAGGTTCTGAGAACTGGTAGCTTCAAGATGTGTCTTCAGATTTTCAGTACTTGCATAACCATATGCAAGTGCAGCATCACTCAGATAATTTTTAATACCGGTAAAAAAATTCTGGTCTCCGATTTTCCACCGAAGCATATGGAGAAGATAAGCAGCCCTGTTATAAGAAAGTTCACCATCAAAAATACGTGACTGCGAAGTTGTATCATCGCAATATACGCTGCCACCCGGATGAGAAGTTGCTTGTCCGAGCGTAGCTGATTTCCATACTTGCCAGTCATTCTGAAAATGAAATTCTGTAAGCAGTCCGGTGAAGTAAGTGGCGAATCCTTCATTCAGCCATATGTCATGCCAGCTTGAGCAAGTGACAAGATCTCCGAACCATTGATGTGCGCACTCATGTGCAATAAGTCCGAGCGAATAATTTCCGATGAAGCTCATCGTCTGATGTTCCATCCCTCCGCCAACACTGAATTCAGCATGCCCATATTTTTCCTTGGAGAATGGGTAGGTAATTGTAAGACTGTCGTAAAGTTGAATGACTCCTTTTATTTCTCCGAGCACAGCAAGTGCATTTGGTAAATTTTCCGGATAGACATAATTCAGAATCGGCAAGGTGTCGCCATTCTGAAGAATTGTTGTATCGGTATAAACGAAATAATTGGTGACGCCAACACCAACAAGATATGCCGCAATCGGGTACATGCTTTTCCAGTGACAGGTTCGAAGAGTGGCAGTAGTATCTTCGCTTATTAACGAGCCGTTTGATGCAGCCCGATATTGAAGTGGCGAGGTTACATAAATATCAATGGAATCTATTTTATCGTTCAGATCCTGCTTGCAAGGCCACCAGTCTCGTGCACCATATGGTTCCGAAAGCGTGTATACAACAGGAGTCCCGCTATGCGTGGTGCTGACAAACGATCGATTGTTCGTAGCAACAGGCGCACCATGATAAAATATCGTAAGTGAATCAGTCGTTCCTGTTGCTATAACAGCTGGTAAAATTATTTTTAGTTCATCACCTACATGATTAAAAAAAATAGAAGAAGAATGATAGTTGATGGAATCTACAATCAGTGGACTTGCAAGATCAAATGAAAGTGTATCGATGTTGCTTAGAGGAATAAAATAATAACTAATGCAGCCACTTATATAATTTACAGCGGGGTCTATTTCCCACTTGCATCTGGCATAAGTCTGGTTGTATTCTCTGTTATTGAAAATTTGTGAGGAGAAGTTGTTCGAATCAAAATATCTTCTGCATTCTATTTCTTTTCCTCTGAATATAAATTGCGCTGATGACCAGGAGGATGCTAACATCATCAGGCCAATTAAGAGAAAGCGAAATAGATAAGAGAAATTTTTACTCATTCTTCACGGATGAGAATTGCGATGTCAGCAATAAGTTTATTCACCTCCACAGAATCTGTTCCGTCGTAAAAGCCTCTTATTCGTTTTTGTGGATCTATCAAAGCAAAAAATTGTGTGTGAACAAAATCTTCATCGGATTCCGTTTCTGATCCGCCAACCAAATAGGAAGTACGTGCAAGTTTGTTAATCTCCTTTTTAGGACCTGTTACGAAAAACCATTTCGATGGATCTGCATTGTGTTCTTTCGCATATTCTGATAGAACAGGAAGTGAATCCTCTTCGGGCTTGACGGTATGCGATAAGATAAGAACTCTGTTATTGCTTTTATATTTTTCGGCGATTCGTTCGAGTTGGTCGCTCATCTTCGGGCAAATTCCCGGACAAGTAGTAAAGAAGAAATCGGCCACATAAATTTTCTCGTCGAAATTTTCCTCCGTTATTATTTTCCCATCCATGTTAATCAGAGAAAAATTTCCAATCTTATGATCGGTACTGTCGCTGTTTCTCTCACCATAAACTGGTAGAAGAAGTTCTTTGGGACGTGTCTCAGTAATTATAAAATAACCCCACGTCATTGCGCCCAGAACAATTACAGCTACAACAGCCCAACGGAAAATAACAGCCCTGCCAACAAACATTTTTTTTGATTTAGTTTGTAAAAGTAGATAAAATGAATTTGAGAATGTGCTAATTTGAGAATGTTCTAGAGTTATGTGAATTATGGACACTAATAGGGTTTTCGATACTTTGTCATTTATTGCCAAACGTTCCTAGATTCTATAATAGCAATAGCATCAACCTTCATTTTCAAATTAGCATATCCTCAAATTCTCAAATTAAAAATACCGATTAGTTAATTAAACATTTGTGTTTTATATTTGTCAGAAGCCCATCCCGTAAAATATATGAAAGAATCACCTGAAGGACAGGTAAATGCACTTGGTTTTGAAGACTTCCGCAAAGAAGTCATGGATGATTTTCGTCTTGCTAATGAAAGCCGTCAGGCTAGTTTAATTGGCAGACGCGAAGTTCTGACGGGCAAAGCTAAATTTGGAATTTTCGGTGATGGAAAAGAAATTGCCCAGATTGCAATGGCAAAACAATTTCGTCATGGTGATTTTCGATCTGGATATTACCGCGACCAGACTTTTATGTTTGCCACTGGAGAGTCGAACCTTATCGCTTTTTTTGCACAGCTTTATGCAAATCCTGATGTTGAAGCTGAACCAAGTTCTGCCGGCCGATCAATGAATGGCCATTTCGCAACCAGAAGTCTCAATAGCGACGGAAGCTGGAAAAATTTGATGAAAATAAAAAATTCATCTTCTGATATTTCACCAACAGCTGCGCAAATGCCCCGACTTGTTGGACTTGCATGGGCCTCGAAATTGTTCAGGAATAATCCTGCACTTCATCACATGACTACTTTTTCGGATAAAGGAAACGAAGTAGCTTTTGGAACCATTGGTGATGCCAGTACAACGGAAGGTGTTTTTTTCGAAGCATTTAATGCAGCCGGGGTGTTACAAATTCCAATGGCGATTTCAGTGTGGGACGATGGCTATGGAATTTCTGTTCCTGCAAAATACCAGACGACAAAACAAAATATTTCAGAAATTCTTCGCGGGTTTGAACGTAATGATAAAGGAGCCGGTTACGTAATTCTGCGTGCAAAAGGCTGGGACTACCCTGCCCTATGTGAAATGTATTCAAAAGGAATTGCAATTTGCAGAAGTGAACATGTTCCTGTTTTATTTCATATTCAGGAGTTGACGCAACCACAGGGTCATAGCACTTCCGGTTCACATGAGAGATACAAACCACAGGAACGTCTCGATTGGGAAGAAAAATATGATTGCATAAGAATGATGCGTGAGTGGATTTTAAAATCGGCCATAGCAACTGCCGAAGAATGTGATAAGATAGAGGCAGAATCAAAAAAGCAAGCACAGGATGCCCGCAGACAGGCCTGGGATGATTATATCAAACCAATACGCAATGAGATTAACGATGCTTCTGAAATTTTTCAGGAAATAATAGCTGCCCAATATCACCAGGAAGAAATACAATTAATAAACGACACACTTATCAACACCATCGATCCTTCCCGACGTGATGTTGATTCCGCTATTCAAAAGATATTATTGATTTTACGAAATGATTCCTTCCCTGCGAAGGAAAAATTACAGGAACTGAAGAGAATAATTACGAATCAGAACAAAGACTTTTACAATTCGAATCTTCACAGTACATCGGCAGAAGCTGCATTAAAAATTGAAGGAATTGCTCCTGTTTATTCTGACGATGCACAATTTGTCGACGGTCGCGAAGTTTTGCAGGCAAATTTTGCTGCGCTATTCGAAAAAGATCCCCGCCTCGTTGCCTTCGGCGAAGACCTTGGCCATATCGGCGATGTCAATCAAGGATTTGCAGGGTTACAGGCACGATTCGGTGAAATACGAATCACTGACTGTGGAATCCGGGAATCAACTATAGCAGGACAAGGAATTGGTCTGGCACTTCGTGGTCTTAGACCGATCGCTGAAATTCAATATCTGGATTATTTACTTTATGCGCTTCAAACATTAAGCGATGATTTAGCAACACTACAATACAGAACGAAAGGCGGACAGAAAGCACCGGTCATAATTCGAACAAGAGGCCATAGGCTTGAAGGAATCTGGCACAGTGGTTCACCTATGGGAATGATTATAAATTCGCTCAGAGGAATTCATGTATTAGTTCCTCGCAATATGGTGCAGGCAGCCGGCTTTTATAATACGATGCTTGCAAGTGATGAACCAGCACTTATAATTGAATGTTTGAATGGATACAGGCTGAAAGAAAAACTTCCAGCCAATTGCGGAGAGTTCCGCATTCCGTTAGGCATTCCTGAAATTTTAAATACCGGATCCGATATCACATTAGTCACTTACGGATCTTGTGTACGAATCGCTGAAGAATCCATTGCAGTATTACAAAAATTGGATATTTCTGTTGAGTTAATCGATGTGCAAACGCTGCTACCCTTCGACAGACATCATTCAATTGTACAATCTCTTAAAAAAACCGGGAAGTTTTTAGTTCTGGACGAAGACGTTCCGGGAGGAGCAAGTGCATATATTTTGCAACAAATACTTGAAAAACAAGGTGGATATCAATGGTTAGACTCACCTCCAAAGACTCTTACAGCCCATTCTCACAGACCTGCCTATGGATCCGATGGCGACTATTTTTCCAAGCCATCAACAGAAGATGTGGTAAATTGTGTTTATAACATTATGAATGAATACAATCCTGAAAAATTTCCATTGTATCTTTAGCCTTGAAAATTTTTGACCATTTTAACATATGCCTGAAAAAATTACTGAAAAAGATTCCTTGTATGATCATTTGGAATCTATGAGCATAATAGACCTTCTTACTGCGATTAATAAGGAAGATATGACTGTTCCCGCTGCCATTGAAAAAATAATTCACCGCATCGAAACCGTTGTAATACTTATTACTGAAAAGATGAAGGCTGGCGGTCGTCTATTCTATATTGGCTCCGGAACAAGCGGACGACTTGGTATTGTTGACGCCTCTGAATTGCCTCCTACCTATGGGCTCGAACATGGAAAAGTAATCGGAATAATTGCTGGTGGTGATGCTGCCATACGCAAAGCTGTTGAATTTGCAGAAGATGATGCAGAACAGGGCTTCAAAGACCTTCAGAGTTTTAATGTTAACAGTGGCGATGTGGTTTTAGGTATCACAGCATCAGGGACAACTCCATATGTTGTAAACGCTATGCAGAGATGCAAAGAGAATAAAATTCTGGCTATCGGACTTACCTGCAATCCTGGTTCACTGCTTTCGAAGAATGTTCATTACCCGATTGAGGTTATTGTCGGACCCGAAGTAGTCACAGGAAGTACGCGTATGAAAGCCGGTACTGCGCAGAAATTAGTTCTCAATATGATTTCTACTGCTGTTATGATCGGCCTCGGAAGAGTCAAGGGAAATAAAATGGTCGATATGCATTTAAGCAACAACAAACTCATTTTGCGAGGTACGCATATGTTGATGAATGAACTTAATATAAATGCCGTCGATGCCGAATATATGCTCAACAAATATGGAAGCGTCAGGAAAGCGATGGTTGCTTTTGAGAAAAAGGAAGTAAGAAGTAAGAAGTAAGAAGTAAGAAGTAATTTTCAGTCTCTTATAGGAAGAGAATTATTCGATTTTTAATTTTACTTCTTCAATCCCATTAGTTTTTATCTTTGCATGAATTTAACAGCATTTATTTCATGCAGAATCTCGAACCCTATTACCGTTGGCGCGATTTATATGTAGCATCGGAAGATGAACTTTCACCTTTCTATGGCCTGATCAATAGTGAATTCGAATATTCAAATACTGTCTATAATTTTTATATTCATCCTCAGTGGGATGAATTCGGGTCTAATACTCTATATCTGAAAGTGCTTTTTGCCGATTACGAACAATCTTTCGCAGTTATTGAATTTATCGGTGAATGGAACGATGCATTATATAATGATATCATGTTCTTAAAAAGAGAAGTCATCGAACCAATGATTAGTAATGGAGTCACAAAATTTATCCTCATTGGCGAAAACGTTCTTAACTATCACGGGTCTGATGATTGTTATTACGACGAATGGTATCAGGATGTTGAAGATGGATGGATCGCTGCAATCAACTTTCTCCCTCATGTTATGAAAGAAATGCAACGATTCAACATAGATTCATATATGGTTACAGGGGGAGAACTCGATGATCTTAACTGGCGTTCTTATAATCCTATGGAACTGATGCTACAGATAGATAAAATAATATCGCACCGGCTAAATTGATTTTTATTTTTTGTATGTTTAATAAAAATCACGGCATTTAAGTCAGTCCTGATTTCAGAATAATTTTCTACGACTGATGTGGATTAAACTAAACTTCACTTTATTCCTTTTTATTTTTTCTCCGTTCATTCTGTTCGGACAGGATGAATCAATTCAGAAAACCGGCAAAGCCTCTTTTTATCATGCTAATTTTCATGGGCGCGAAACTAGCAATGGAGAAATGTACGATATGGATGATTTTACTGCCGCACATAAAACATTACCATTCAACACTCTTTTACTTGTCACAAACAGGATAAATAACAAATCAGTAATTGTCAGGGTAAATGATCGCGGCCCTTTTAAAAGAAGTCGGATTATTGATCTCTCACTTTCTGCGGCTAAAAAAATTGGAATGGTTCGCTTCGGTGTAGTTCCGGTTAAAATAAATATTCTGAAATTTTTAAATACCAATCCTGTCAATGACTCTTTGATAGAGGTAAATTACATATGGGATTGTTACGGAAATATGAAGTCGTTGAATAAATCGACTGTCTTTGTATGGAAAACTGATGATTGGAAACATGCATTTTATATGGGGAGCAGTCTAACACTCGATTATAAAACCGACTCTCTCGTCATACTTATTAGCGGACCTTCTGATAACAGAAACTATTATTTACTAATCACCGGTATGAATAATGATAAAGAAGCCGAATCACTGATTAGCAAATTAAAAAAGGATGGCTTCTCCAATTCAAGATTATTTACTGACACTCATTTAAAAGCAGCGCTACATGACGGTCGACAGGAAAAGTAAAAATATCGCCGGAAATTTTCCTAACAGGAATAAATCTAAAAGATTGCATGCCTCCACTATTAACATCAAAATCAAATGGATTTTCTGATATTTTTATTTCAGAAATTTTCTTTGTAAAAATAAAATAGTAAATACTCATCACCTGCTTCCCTGAATGAAATGCAGATTCTACAAAAAAATCCGTCGTATAAAAATGATGAGATATCTCAAATTCAATTCCCACCTCTTCCAGCAGCTCCCTTCTCAGGCAATCAATCGTCCCCTCTCCATATTCAAGTCCACCACCCGGAAATTTCGTAAAGTATTTACCCTGATAAAATTCATCACTTACCAAAAGTCCTTTTTCGGAGTCCATTAATATTCCATACACCCGAACTATAAAAGGATTATCCATCATTTCATAATAAAGATATATCTTTCCGCATTAACAGCACATTGAAATTTATGAATGATGAGGAAATATTAATAGTAGGCGCCGGACCGGCAGGATCAGCTGCTTCACTTTTTTTAAGTAAGTCGAAAATACCTCATGTAATTGTTGATAAAGCAATTTTCCCGCGTGATAAAATATGTGGAGATGCCCTTAGCGGTAAGGTGGTACACATTCTAAATAAAATTGATACCAGTTTTGTAGAAGACTTTAACTTAAACAGTTCAGAATATACAGGAAGCTTCGGAATCAGTTTTTATGCCCCCGACGGCAAACAGTTAGATATTCCATTTTCCACGAATCCAAGCATGCTTAAAAACGCTCCCGGATTTATTTCACGACGAATAAATTTTGATAATTATCTATTCAATCGTCTCGATAAAAATTACGCAAGAATTGAGACCTCTACCGAACTGACAGATATCGTCAAAGAGAATGATGGAGTAATGGCATTCTTCAAAAACGAAAAAGGAAATTATCAAAAAAAATTTAACATCGTCATAGGCGCCGAAGGCGACCGATCCGTAGTCGGCCGAAAACTTTGTCCCCAGAAAAAAAACCTTTCTACATATTGCGCTTCGGTTAGAGCCTATTACCATGGCGTAACGGGCATGCATGAAAACAAATTCATCGAATTGCATTTTATTAAAGATCTCCTCCCGGGTTATTTCTGGATATTTCCAATGAATGACGGATCAGCAAATGTCGGCATCGGCATGCTTAGCGAAGTTGTCGCCAGAAAAAAAATAAATCTCAGGAAGAAATTTGACGATATCATAAATTCACATCCTGTTATTAGTAAGAGATTCGTTCATGCTACACGCGAAGGGACCGCAGAAGGCTGGGGACTTCCACTTGGCTCAGCGCGCCGGACAATTGCCGGAGAAAATTTCCTGCTTACCGGCGATGCTGCTTCTCTCATCGATCCATTCACAGGCGAAGGAATCGGAAATGCCCTGCATAGTGGTATGCTTGCTGCGGAAACGGCTATCATGGCCGTCAAAGAAAAAAGGTATGACAAACAATTTTTAATGGAATATGAAAATCGCCTCTATCATTCCCTCGGCAACGAACTGCGTTTAAGTCACGGAATTCAAAAATTAGCAAATCATTCCTGGCTATTTAATTTAGTGGTTAAGAAAGCATCAAAGAACACCATGCTTCGTGAAACAATAACGTGCATGTTCGATGATCTGGACATGCGTTCACGACTTAAAAAACCGTCGTTTTATTTTAAATTGCTTTTTAATTAATTTGTCGTAATCATATCAGAAGTCAGTGGAGATATGTACGGCGATTAACCGGAGCAGGTACTTACCCACGTTCGACTCCTTCGGAGTCGGTGTTGGTGATGCATTTTTTTCTGCAAACGTATGACCACATTCGGGGTCGGCGGGAATAATTTAAAAATACAATGTTGCAATTTTTCGATTTACGTATTCGTTAATCATCCCACCAAAGATCACTTCTGTTCCTTATACTCTTTATTCAACCCATCCACTATTTCTTTCGTAATGTTCAAACTGTCGTTTGCATAAAGAATACCGCCACCTTTCTGAAAGCCCAAAACATAATTATAATTCTTGTCCTTCTTCCTTCTAAGATAATCGTTCAGTTTCGCATACAATTCATCAGACGACTTCCCTTGCTGATCATCCAGCTTTGCAAGAAGGTCATCCTTTCTTTGCATAAGCTGCTGTTGTTTCATCTGTAATTGTTCTTCCTTCTGAGCACGCTGCATTTCTGACATGCCTGATCCTTGTTGCTGATAAGTCTCAATTTCCTTTTGAAGCTTATCGCCTTCAACTCTAAGCTCTGTCTTTATTCTATTTTTCGCTTCTTCGAATTCACTCTTCTTATTTTTATAAAATTCGTATTCATCGAGTAATGAATCAGAGTTTACAAATAAAATTCCTGCATTGGGAAATGAAACAGACTGTTTCTGTTCAACATCCATGGTATTCCCCGACTTGTCCTTAAAATGCAGGTAATACAAAAAGGCTACAGCCACCAGCAGAATCACATTTAAAGTGATAGAGATATTCCTCATAATCGTTAATTTTGGCCAAAGATAAAGGAATCTGAACCATAATAATATCTTTTTGAAGGCATCTGAAAATTTTATTAAATTGCCCTAATTCATTTCACCATCCCCATGAAAAAAATACTTCTCATCATTTTGGGCGTTGTTATACTTAACGCATGTTCAAAAGACAGCCCATCCGTTCCTGATCCGAATAATGCGCCAGCCGTTTCATCGGTGCCTGATCACTTCCAACAAAAAATTCTTATTGAAAGCTTCACGCAAACTTCCGGAGGTCAGTGTCCAAAGGCAAACCTGACCCTCGACTCTTTAATACGTTTTAATCCCGGACGAGTCTATGGTGTTGCCATGCATATCAACGACCCTTTGTCCGACACCTCTCTCAATCAAAGCTTCAGCGGAATGAATTATTATGATTCATTGTTTAATCCAGTTGGGGTTTATCCATCAGGAATGATCAACAGACACCTGAGTTCATTCGCAGATTTATCTCCTGACATGTGGGCTGGAAATGTATTTTCATCCATTGGCGATGCCCCATCTTGCGGACTCGCTCTGGAAGCTGAGGCTATTCAGGGTGGAACTCTTACTCTAACCGTTCATGTGGGATTCAGCGCAAATATGTTTGGCCAATACAGAATACATGCATATGTAGTTCAGGATGTAGTATTAAGTAATGATTCAACATATGATCAGATTAACGATTTCAGTTTTGAAGGCGCTACTCCGGATACGCTGCTTCCACTTTATGCACTGAATGATACCATTCATCTTTATTCACATAAAAATGTATTAAGAAAAGTTGTGACGCCTGATGGTGTTGAAGGTGCTATCATTCCTGAATCTGCAATGACAAAGGGTAATGATTACATTACCAATTTCACAATCGATTTATCTGGAATAGATATCGATAACTCTCATCTGATTGTTTTCGTGGATAAATACTCTCCTTTAATTTCTGGACACTGGATTGAAAATGTGCAACGGGTTTCGTTCAGGGAATCGAAAGACTGGAATTAACAGCTATGGAATTTCTTGATCCTGCACTTACTGATTATTCTGAAAAACATACAACTGAAGAATCTACAGTCCTGCAACAACTCAACAGAGAAACTCATGCAAATGTATTAATGCCAAGAATGCTTTCCGGTCATTTGCAAGGCAGGTTGCTTAGCATGTTTAGTTACATGATCAGACCAAAGTCAATTTTAGAAATCGGCACCTACACAGGATACTCAGCTATTTGTTTTGCTGAAGGACTTGCAGATGGAGGAATACTTCACACCATTGACATTAACGATGAACTGGAACCATTGGTAAAAAAGTATATTTCATTAGCGGCAATGGAGAATAAAATACAAACCCATTACGGCGATGCCCGTACAATTATCCCCTCACTTCCCGGTCCATTCGACATTGTTTTTATTGATGCTGATAAGATAAATTATTCTATTTATTATGATTTAGTTTTTGAAAAAGTCAGAACTGGAGGATTTATCATAGCTGATAATGTATTATGGTCAGGCAAGGTTCTCGATCCGAATGACAAGCTGGACAAAGACACAATTGCAATAAAATCTTTTAACGAAAAAATTCTGCATGATAACAGAGTTGAAAATATCCTTCTTCCGGTAAGAGATGGATTGATGGTAGTGAGAAAAAAATAGAATTTATTTCAGCCATTTAAATAATGATACATCACAAATTATTACCAGGACTAATTTTAAAAAATGATTAAATTCAAATCAGGGTTTTTATTTTTTCTAATATCCTTCTCACTAATAATATCTTCTTGCAGCAAGGGTGTCGCCTGTTTTGATTCACAATTATATCAAAAGCATAAAAACGACATATGTACAATGGATTGCCCCGGAGTTATAGGATGCGATGGCAATACATATTGCAATGAATGTATTGCGAGAACAAAGGGGATAACAGTCAAATAAAAACGTAATAATTATGAGAGAACCAATTACACCGTGTATTTGGTATGATGGAAATGCAAAGGACTCTGCAAGTTTTTATTGCTCACTTTTTAAAAATTCAAAAATTATCATTGAAACACCGATGGTAATAATCTTAGAATTAAATGGCAATAAAATAATGCATCTGAATGGAGGACCAAAATTTAAAATTAATCCTTCCATTTCATTTTTTGTCACTTCTCCTTCAATACAAGAATCAAATGAGTTGTGGGAAAAATTAATTGAAGGCGGAAAAGCATTAATGCCTATTGATAAATACGACTGGAGTGAAAGATATGGCTGGTTACAGGACAAATATGGAATGACGTGGCAGATTTCTCTTGCCGACAATAAGAATGAAAAACAAAAAATAACTTCGTCATTATTATTTGCAAATGATCAATTTGGGAAAGCCGAACAGGCAATTAATTTTTACAGTTCAATTTTTAAAGAGTCTTCGATAGACCTTCTGCTTAAATATCCACTTGAAAGTCCCAATGGTGGAAAAGTAATGTATTCGGAATTCCGATTAAATAATAATAATTTCATAGCTATGGATGGCCCGGGTGTTCACGATTATACATTCAATGAGGGAGTTTCATTTATGGTTAGTTGCAGCACACAGGAAGAAATCGATTATTACTGGCACAAACTTACTGAAGGCGGACAGGAAAGTATGTGTGGGTGGCTTAAAGATCAGTTTGGTGTATCTTGGCAAATCGTCCCTGAAATTATCGGCAAGCTAATGAGCGATCCTAGCAAAGCAGGAAGAGTTATGAATGCAGTCTTACAAATGAAAAAGCTGGACATCGAAAAAATGATTACTGCTTAAAAAACATAACATTAATTCATCATTTTATTGAATTCTCACTTAAGTAAATAACTACAATATTACAATGCTCATCGACCTCAGAAGTGATACCGTTACACGTCCTACACCTCCCATGCTCGAAGCAATGTTCTCGGCCAGAGTCGGCGATGATGTCTTTGACGAAGACCCGACGGTAAAGGAATTGGAAGCAAAGGCCGCTGCACTCTTCTCAATGGAAGCCGGATTATTTTGTCCAAGCGGTACAATGACAAACCAGATTGGAATTCGCATCCTCACTCAACCACAGCAGGAAGTAATCTGCGATAAAGGATCACACATTTATTATTATGAAGGAGGAGGCATCGCTTCTAATTCAGGATTATCTGCTCGGCTGCTCGATGGCGATCGTGGCAGGATTACCCCACAGCAAATCGAAGAAAATATTAATCCTCCCGAGAGCATACATCAACCATTTACTTCGCTCGTGTCGATAGAAAACACATGCAACAAAGGAGGTGGAAGCTATTATAACCTTCAACAAATGATAGACATTTCCGCAAAAAGCAGAAAACATAATCTGAAAATTCATCTTGATGGTGCAAGAATTTTTAATGCCATTGCAGAAACAGGAGATTCAACAAAAGAAATCGGCCAATTGTTCGACACTATTTCTATTTGTCTCTCGAAAGGACTTGGTGCCCCTGTAGGCTCACTGATCTTATCCAGCCATGAAAATATTAAAATGGCCAAACGTGTACGAAAAGGATTTGGTGGAGGTATGCGACAATCCGGATATCTCGCTGCAGCAGGGATCTATGCACTTAATCATCATGTTGAACGACTAAAGGAAGACCACAAGAGAGCGACAGTGATTGGTGATTCATTAAAATCACTTTCTTATATCGATGACATTATGCCAGTTGAAACGAATATTGTCGTCTTCAGACTCAAGCAAGAAGTTTCATTACTACATTTTCTTGATTATCTATCTATTAATAACATCAAAGCTGTTCAATTCGGAAAGCAAACAATTCGTATGGTTACCCATCTCGATTTTAATGATCTTATGCTTGATATACTCATCTCTGTATTGAAAGATTATAAACGCTAGTCGAATCGCGTTTTATCTTTAATATTATCTTGCAACATTAAATCAGAAAATGTCATACAAATACTTCCCATGTGTAATCACCGATATTGTTACAGAAACTGATCTGGTGAAACGTTTTTTCTTCAAAGTTCCAGATGAAGTTCCATTTACATTTAAACCCGGACAATTCATCATGCTAAATCTGCCTATTGAATCAAAGTATACGAACAGAAGCTATTCAATTGCATCCCCCCCTCTCAACGACAATACTTTCGAATTGGCTATTGTCCTTAATCCAAAAGGTCTAGGCACTCCGTTTCTATGGGAGAATACAAACAAAGGTGCAACTATTGAAGTGTCTAAACCACTGGGGAAATTTACATTACAACAACCTATAGAAGAAGATTTATGTTTCATTGGAACCGGTACAGGAATAGCGCCCTTACGTTCAATGATTCTTCATATCATTAACAACAATATTCCATACAAAAACATTTATCTTATTTTCGGAAATCGTTGGGAAAAAGATATTCTTTATCGGAAAGAATTAGACGAACTGGCATCCAATAATCCTGATTTTCATTTTATCCCAGTGTTATCGCGCGACAATCCCGGGTGGTCGGGAAAAAAAGGGTATGTCCATGCAGTATATGAAGAACTCTTTGCAGACAAACGTTCGGCGACTTTTTATCTTTGTGGATGGCGCGACATGCTTCACGATGCTAGAAAAAAAATCGAAGAAATGGGATATGATAAAAAGAAAATAAAATTTGAATCGTATGATTAAGCAATTATTTTTTTACTTCTCATTCTATTCCTCCATTTATTCTGACATAACCCCATCAGGATCTTTAAAGAAAGCATAGTAACCGACAGTCGATAAACTGGTTTTCGGAACTACAATCTTGGCCACCGCCTTCTTCCACTTTTTTCATCGCATCATCTATACAATCAGCAGAAATATTTTTTGTCATCGGTTTTTGCTGATTATGACGCTTTATAAATGCACCATTAATTCCAGGCGTTGCAAGATCGCCGGTTTCGCACATCCAATAATCCAGATCACCCCAACTGTTAATATTACATCAGAACCTTCCTGTAAAATCAAATGACTTCTGATAATCATCTGCTGGGATTCCAAAAGGGATAGGTCTGGACATGATTTAATATGATTAAGCAATTTAATCAAATCAAATGTCATTAATTTTCGAAAAGTATCCGATAATAAAATCGAAATAGTTACTTTTCTGCATCAGATGAATAAACCAATAAATCATAACCTGACAGGAATTGTAGCATGCGGTGGGAAATCCAGAAGAATGGGAGTAGATAAGAGTCTGCTCAACTATCATGGAAAACCACAGCGGTATTTTATTTATGATCTTCTGAAAACAATATGTACACAGGTTTATATCTCCTGTAATGAAGAACAATCCAGCGCTGTTGATCAAGGTTATAATTTTATAACTGACGACAAACAATTCTCAGGACATGGTCCCGTTTCCGGTCTGCTAACAAGTTTCAAATCCTTTCCTGAAAAAGCAATCCTTTTTGTTGGTTGCGATTATCCACATCTAAATATAGAAGCGCTGCAACAATTAACAGAAAATAATGACTCATCATCAGATGCTCATTGTTTTATTGATACTAATAACATCAGACAACCCTTGATTGCACTCTATGAATATTCAAGTTTCGATAAATTACTAATCAGGTTTCATAAGGGAAAATATTCTCTTCGTGATTTCCTGGAAACTGAAAACATCATTACATTTTCTCCGGCAAGCGACAATCTTCTATTAAGTGCTGATACGTGGGATGAATATAAAACTGAAAAAATAAATATATCATCACCCTAAAAAATGCTATCAATACAAAATACTACCATCAGCAAAGTGAGCAGCTCGGGAATTACAACAGCAGAAGATTTTCTCGCTGTCGAAGAACCGCTCGAAATAAAAATTTCATTCTTGAGAAATTCCCTGAGAGTAGAAAAGAATATCTCAATCACAATGCGTACTCCAGGCAATGACAAAGAACTTGCTATTGGGTTTCTATTTACTGAAGGAATAATTCATGCATTCGATGATGTTGAAAATACAATACAGTTAAACAATAATTCCGTAACCATAGTCCTAAACGAACATGTGTTTTTTGAAGAGACAAAACTTGACAGGCATTTTTATACAAGCTCAAGTTGCGGTGTATGTGGAAAAAGTTCGATCGAAGCCATCTATACAACTGGAAACAAACAATCAGAAGATATTAATCTTTGTTTTAGTTCTTCTCTGTTAAGAACATTACCCGATAAGCTACGCGAACATCAGAATGTATTCGAACAAACCGGAGGACTGCATGCATCAGCGTTGTTTAATACTGACGGAGAATTACTTTTTCTTAACGAAGACGTCGGCCGTCACAATGCACTCGACAAACTTATCGGATCTGCTTTAATGAAAAACAGTGTGCCTTTAAACGATTGCTTATTACTTTTAAGCGGACGAGCCAGCTTCGAACTTATTCAAAAAGCAACCATGGCAGGAATCTCCATTGTCGCCGCAGTAGGCGCACCTTCAAGTCTTGCCGTATCACTTGCCAAAGAAAGAAATATGACTCTTATCGGATTTCTTAAGAAAGAAAAATTCAATATTTACAGTGGAGAAAAGAGAATTACCTGAAATAGAAAGATTACCATCGGACTGAATGCTTCAGCTGCTTGATAAATTACGTCGCTATTCAAACACTTTCTTCTTATCTTACCCATCAAGAAAATAAACACACCATGAAGCTGCGCATTAAAGGAAATACATTAAGACTCCGCCTGACAAAAAGCGAGGTAGATTATTTTGGGAACACATTATTTATCGAAGAAAAAACATCATTTGGCAGCAACGTATTCAGCTATTCGCTAAAAGTGAATGATCAGGAAAAATTATCAGCTTCATTCGAAAACAATACTCTGGTTGTTAATTTACCTATGGTTATGGGAAAGGAATGGATTACTACTAATAAAGTCGGAGTCAGCGGCGAAATGGATGTTGAAAACGGAAAGAAACTTTATTTACTCATCGAGAAAGATTTCAAATGCCTTGATGAGACAGTAGAAGATCAGTCCGATAATTATGAGAATCCATTAACGGAAAAGAAAAAATAATTTTTTGGAAGACAAAATTGAAATACCTAACCTTCCTGATCCGGAGAACCCTGAAAAACTTACGGGCCTTCGCCTGATGCTACCTAAAAATGTAGCAGCAGGAATTCCCGCCATACTTTCGAGTGCTACTCATATGCTTCGCGAAATGGGTCCCGTGAGAGCATTCCGCGCACTTAATTCCCTCAATCAGAAAGACGGTTACGACTGTCCGGGTTGCGCCTGGCCTGATCCGGACGACGAGCGTTCAAAACTTGGAGAATATTGCGAGAACGGCGCAAAGGCTATCGCCGAAGAAGCAACAACGAATAAATTAACTGCTGATTTTTTTTCATCGCATTCGGTAAACGAACTTTCGATGCTTAACGATTATGAAATTGGGAAAAAAGGAAGAGTAGCTCAACCCGTTTACCTTGAAAAGGGAGCTACCCATTACAAGGAAGTTTCATGGGATAATGCATTTTCAATAATTTCTGATAATTTAAAACAATGCTCTACTCCTGATGAAGCTGTATTCTATACCAGCGGCAGAACCAGCAATGAAGCAGCATTTCTTTATCAGCTTTTCGTTAGAGAATTCGGGACAAATAATCTTCCTGACTGTAGCAATATGTGTCATGAGTCGAGCGGGGTAGCTCTTACGGAAAGTCTTGGCTTCGGAAAAGGATCAGTGACACTTGACGATTTTTATAAGGCGGAAGTAATTATCATACTCGGCCAGAATCCCGGAACAAATCATCCTAGAATGTTAACCGCTCTGCAAAAGGCGAAAGAAAATAATTGCATAATCATTTCAGTAAATCCATTACCTGAAACCGGCCTTATCGCATTCAATGATCCTCAAACAATAAAAGGAATGTTAGGCATTAAGGCAAGGCTTACCGATCATTTTCTGCAGGTAAAAATCAACGGTGACATGGCCCTTCTTCAGGCATTGGAAAAACTTCTTTTAGAGGAAGAAAATAACAACGGCGATGTTTTCGATAAGACATTTATAAATGAACATACAAAAGGATATAATGCATTCATCGACCATCTTGAAAATCTGGAGATGGATAAACTTGTTGACGCATGCGGAATCTCATTGGAAGAAATAAAAAATATTGCAAGCATCCTGAAAAATAAATCAAAGATCATTGCCTGTTGGGCAATGGGACTAACACAACATAAAAACGCTGTTAACACGATCAGGGAAATTGTAAATCTTCTTTTACTGAAAGGAAGTATCGGAAAACCCGGCGCAGGTACTTGTCCGGTAAGAGGTCATAGCAATGTACAGGGTGACAGGACGATGGGCATTTACGAAAAACCTTCGCTGGCATTCATCAATGCACTTGAACGAACTTACTCAAAAAAATTTCCGGAAAAACCGGGATACGATACTGTCGAATGCATTCATGCCATGCAACAGGAAAAAGTAAAAGTTTTCATAGCCATGGGTGGAAATTTTTTATCTGCTACACCAGATACAGAATATACTGCACAAGCATTGAGAAAATGCAAACTCACCGTACACATTTCAACCAAGCTAAACAGGAGTCATCTGATTACCGGCGAGGCAGCATTAATACTTCCGACATTGGGAAGAAGCGATCAGGATATTGTAAACAACGAACAACAATTCGTAACAACAGAAAATTCAATGGGAGTCGTACAGATGTCAAAGGGATCGCTCAGTCCTGTTTCTGATGACATGCTTAGCGAACCCGTAATTGTAGGAAAGTTGGCTCAATCTGTTTTCGGAAAAAATGCAGGATCGCACTGGAAAAATTATTTGAATCACTATGATAGCATCCGTGATGATATTGCTGTTACTATTCCCGGATTTGAAAACTACAATGCCCGCGTCAGAAAACCGGGCGGATTCTACCTTCCAAACGTTACTCGTGAAAAGGTATTTACGACAACCAGTGGCAAAGCTGATTTTAATATAGCCCGAATTTATGAGGTCAATCTTAAAACAGACGAGTTTATGATGATGACTATTCGTTCGCATGACCAATTCAACACAACCATTTACGGACTCAATGACCGTTATCGGGGAGTGATCAATGAAAGGCGGGTTATTTTTATGAATGAAAAAGACATGTTAAACGCCGGACTATTAAAATCGGATGTCGTAGATCTTTTTAATTACCATGAAAATATTGAGCGTGTTGCACGGAAATTTATAGTCATACCCTATAGCATCCCCGAGAAATGTACGGCAACTTATTTCCCCGAAACCAATGTACTTGTGCCGATAAACAGTACGGCCGATAAGAGCAATACGCCAACATCCAAACTTGTAGTCATAAAGATCAGGAAATCCGCCTGATTTGGGTACTTACATTTCCATGACAGATCCATGAATTTCAATTAAATAATCGCAGATACAACCTCAGAGAAGGAATCTTTTTTACATTTGGACACAATTTATTCTCAGTTCAGGGAAACCAAATCCAACCACTTATCGATGAAAATGCTCCGCCTAGTATGCCTGCTATTTATAACCCTGCTTTTAAATTCGAAAAATTCGAAAGCAGAGAAAAAAGAGGAGGCACAGTTAAAAGCTATTGTGTTAAATTATCTTGATGATAACAAGACTAATTTAAATCTAACCGAAACCGACATCAGCAATTGGATGATAAGCGATTATTATTCGAATTCAAAAACCGGAATCACTTATGTATATGTTCATCAAATGGTGAATGGGAAAAGAATCTTCAACGCAGTCAGCAGTGTGACCGTTAAGGAAGGGAAAGTTCTTTCTTTTGCAAAAAGATTTTACAGTGATGCCATTCATAAAATTAATGTAAACAGTCCATCGCTCACAGCTGAATCTGCAGTTATTAAAACAGCAGAACATCTCGGTTTGAAAGTTGAAGGAGAATTAAAATATTTATCGGCAAGGAAAGAACTCAACCGTACATACTATAAATGCAATCAGCTTTCTGATGAAGAAATTAGAGTAGAGTTAGTTTACCAATCTGTAAATAATTCCCTTATTCTTTCTTGGGATGTAAACATGCGCTTAAAAGACAGAAGTCATTGGTGGAACGTGCGCATCAATGCAACATCAGGAGAATATATTCAAAAAAATGACTGGACGTCGCATTGTGATTTTGACGTCAGTGAAAACAATGTGAATTCAAATTCTTCTGTTATTCAACAGCCATTGTCAAATCAAACTTCCTCACTTCCTGTTTATCGTGTTTTTGCATTGCCACTTGAGTCACCAAATTTTGGACCATCAACTCTTCTGACGAATCCGGCAGATCCGATCGCATCACCATATGGCTGGCATGACACCAATGGAATTACAGGAGCAGAGTATACGATTACGCGAGGAAATAACGTATATGCCTATGATGACATTGCTAATCAGAATGCTCCAGGAACTTCACCCGATGGCACTGCATCACTTAATTTCGATTTTCCTATCAATTTTACACAACAACCCTCTACATACCTGAGTGCATCTGTCACGAATTTGTTTTACGTAAACAATGCCGTTCATGATATATTATATCATAATGGATTCGATGAAGCCTCAGGCAATTTCCAGCAGAACAATTACGGCAATGGCGGTTTAGGAAATGATTATGTAGTAGCAGAATGCCAGGACGGCGGAGGAACAAACAATGCGAATTTCTCCACCCCCGACGACGGAATGAATGGAAGAATGCAGATGTTTTTATGGACTGGCTCTGTTCAATCGTCGTTGGTAATTAATAGTCCGGGAAGCATTGCAGCAAATTATATATGCATTCCTGCAGGATTTGGTCCAACAATAACAACACCCATTACGGCAAATTTTATTTTAGTAGATGACGGCAATGGCACTACAACCGATGCATGCGAAACAATAATTAACACGACAGCACTTAGTGGAAAGATTGCATTAATTGACAGGGGCATTTGCAACTTTGTCGATAAAGTAATTCAGGCGCAAAATGCCGGAGCAATTGCAGTTGTAATGATTAACAATTCAACTGGATCTCCTTTCGCCATGGGCGATAACGGCACCGGAGGATCTGTTACTATTCCATCTGTAATGGTTTCACAAGCTGATGGAAACCTCTACAGAAATACAATTACAGGCGGATCAACTGTGAATGGCACTTTGAATCCTCCTCCATCTGGCTCTGTTTCTATTGATGGCTCACTTGATAATGGTATTGTCGTTCATGAATTCGGCCATGGTGTTTCTAACAGACTTACTGGTGGTCCTCTAAATTCTAATTGTCTCGGGAATGGAGAAGAAGGCGGTGAAGGATGGAGTGATTTCTTTGCACTGATGCTTTCAACACGTGTTGGTGATTTAGGAACTGGATCAAGGGGAGTTGGGACGTTTGCACAAGGGCAATCATCCAATGGATCTGGAATTCGACGCTATCCTTATTCTACGGATATGAATATAGACCCTGAGACATACGGATTTCTTGCTCAAAGTGCAGAGGTACATGATATAGGTGAAGTATGGTGTACAGCCTTATGGGAAATGAACTGGGGATTAATCGATCAGTTTGGCTTCGACCCTGATTGGATAAACGGTACATCAGGAAACAACATTGCGCTTAAACTTGTGATTGAAGGATTAAAATTACAACCATGTAGTCCGGGATTTCTTGACTCTCGTGATGCAATTCTGCTTGCAGATGATAACCTTTATGGCGGAATTCACAAATGTATTATCTGGACAGCTTTTGCAAAAAGAGGAATGGGAGCTAATGCAATCCAGGGAAGTTCTGATGTGGCCGGCGACGAAACTGAGAATTTTAGTTTACCATCCCAATGCCTTATTGCAACAACTAGTCCTACGGCAGATTTTATTGCTGACAATACAACTACCTGTCTGGGAATAGTTCACTTTACCGACCATTCTATAAACACACCACAACAATGGAACTGGAATTTTGGCGACGGATCTAATTCATCAATTCAAAATCCAGCACATACATATACAACATCAGGAGTATTTAATGTGACACTTACAGTAACCAATACCATTGGTGTTGATTCTCTGGTAAGATCAGGTTATATAACAGTTAACTTCCCTCCTTCTCCGTCAATTTCAGGAGATACAACTTTATGCATTGGCAACTCTACAGTTTTGACAGCCAATATAACAGGCGGAAATGTTGCGGAATGGAAAAATCTAAACGACTCATTAATTTTTTCTGGTTCGGTTTTTAATACGCCGATATTAAATACATCTACAACATATAAAGTAGTACAATACACGCCTACGCCTGTCCAGAATGCTGGCCCGGTAAATAATACATTTGGTGGAGGAGGATATCACAATACAACATTCGAAGGGAGGTTGCTATTCACAGTGATTGCTCCTATGCGACTGATTTCTGTTTGGGTTGACGCAAGTGGTACGGCATCACGAACAATAAATCTTTATCAGGGGGTTACGATAATTAAAACCATCAGCATAAATATTCCAAATGGACAGAGTCGCGTGAATCTGAACTTTGATATTCCAACTCCTGGAAATTATTCAATCGGTGTTGTGGCAGGTTCTAATCTATATAGAAACAATGCCGGCGCAAACTATCCTTATACAGTGGCGGGCTTAGTCAGCATAACAAATTCGAACTCGACAACAAATCCATCAACATTTTATTATTATTTGTATAATTGGGAAGTTCAGGAATTGCCATGCACAAGCGTACCATTATTAATAAACGTAAATGTATCGCAGGGCCCATTGAGTTCTTTTACTTATTCTGCAACAGGGCTTACTACACAAATGACGAACACTTCAAATGGGAATACTGTTAATTGGCAGTGGGATTTTGGTAATGGAGCAACTTCAGCTCTCGAAAATCCTTCGGTAACATATACAACACCCGGAACTTATTCTGTTTCGCTAGTTGTGACAGACGCCAACGGATGTCAGTCCGGATCAAACCAGTTAATTACCGTTGCGTTTGTAGGAATTGAACAGCTGACTTCATTCGAACCGGGAGTATTTTATTCCAACCATGAACTTATTGTAAAATTTAATTTTCCACCGGCAAATGCAAGAATCAGAGTCTACGATCCGATCGGAAAACTTCTAATTGACATGCGCTACAATGGAGGAAACACGTTTACGACATCACTAAAAAATATTGCTGCAGAATTTATTCTGGTAAATATTGAGGACAGAGCACAATTGAAGTCGAAAAAAATAACACTTGTAAAAAATTAAACATCACATTTTCTATTTTGATAAAATCCGGTTCATTCAGCCGGATTTTTTTTGACTATGGCCTTATAACATTAATAAAAAAAGAAATATTATTTTCTATCAGAGAGTAATCTGAAGATTCAGGAATATTATCACCGGTAAGATCATACGGAAGATACCCAATATTAAAATTCAGCGAAGTACTTTCAATTAGCTGTAGATCGGATAGGTTAATTGTTCCATCTTGATTTACATCACCACTCCATAATCCATATACTCCTGATTCAAGATTGACGAGATTATTACCATATGCTTTCGAGGAAGAATTGGAGAAGTTATAGATTACATTATTTGTAATTGTGATAGGGGTTGCACTCCATGTCTCAATCGAATTACGATGGTGAATTACGATATAATAATTTCCTCCTGAGGCAGCAGCCGGAAACAAGAAGCTTCCCGTGCCATTAGTATTAATAATTCCATTTACAGAGTAAAGAGTTGTATATGGTGAAGAAGATGATGAAAGATTTACCGTAATGCTGTCACAAACTCCAGGCAGAGATATAGCGTTGATCACTGCCGACATCTGCATGCCTCCGAGATAAAATCCCTGAATGAATACCGTTAGATTTAAATTGGTGCCACATAAAACACCATCATCAATTTGCCCATTGCAATTGTCGTCGATGCCATTACAAATTTCTGTTGCACCTGGATTTATTAAAGTGTTAGCATCGTTACAATCGCCGGGACTAAAAACAAATCCGGCTGGCGGATTGCAACCAAGAGCTGATTCACTTGAAATTCCAAATCCATCATTGTCGCCATCATAATAAAAAATATTTGCAGCGGGCTCATTGATTGTAATATTCAAAACAGAACTTGTTGAACAACTATTTACATCGGTAACTGTGAGAGAATAATTTCCTGCCATACAATTCAAAAGATCAGCATCAGGAGCCTGATCAATAATGTTAATCTTCCAACCCATATTATTGTGGGCGGCACATTGATAATACAATAAATTAGGATGAGTATTATCAGGAGTAAAGAAAAGTGTGCCATTTGTAACCATACTATTCACTACACCATGTGTTACTTCTGAGGCGAGATTCGATGGGCCACCTGTTAAACTTGTGGAGATAAAGAACGGATGTCCGGGTGCAAGAACAGAAAATGAATATGTCAAGCCTCTGATCAGCGTTATCTCTTTTCCCTGCATGCCATCGATTACATAACCATTTCCGCTACCTGTACCAAACTGCGGGTGTGAGTGGTTTTTGGACTGAACAATAACAATAATAATAGGTCCACTTCCAGAAAGTGTATATGGCGAAACGCCTTCACTAGGTTCAATATCAATCTGGCCATCGGCATTGCCAAAACAACTTGCATCCAATATGGAAGTAATAGTGCCTTTAATTGTATATGGACTTCCATTTATAATAAAAGTAGAATTCGAACTGCATCCATTTGCATCAGTCACAATTACCGAATAAGTCCCTGCCTCAAAGGCGTTAAGATCTTCAGATAAATAGCCATTGAAAACATCTATGTTATAGCCCATGTATTGATGAGCCGCACAATCATAACGGAGAAGATTAGGATGAACCAATGCCGGAGTAAATGTTACGAGACCATTGTCGTTTGGAGCGCCGCTTTGTCCGGCCGTTACTAATCCACTTGAATTACCACCGATAGAATCAGTCGATATATGCCAAGGATGGCCGGGATTCATTATATTGAAATTGTAATTAATTCCTCTTACCAATGTAATTGCGGGAGCTTCAATTCCATTAATATAAAAACATGAAGGATTACCAAGATTAAAATAAGGATTTGAAGGTGTCTTTGCACCAACCATTACACCAAAACCAGGTCCATTAATTTTGTTCAATGTATCCCAAAGAACAGTGTATGGAGGGCTGCCTCCCTGAATATGAAGATCAATGGAGCCTGTCCGCCCACAGACAGCATCGACAATATCAGCCGATAATGAAACAGGTGATGGTAGTTCGTTAACAGTATATTGTCCTGATGTTGTACAGCCATTAGCATCAGATACAATAACATTATAAATTCCCGCCTTCAATCCGGACGGATCTTCCACACAATACCCACTACGAACTCTTATTCTACCGCCCATCCATTGATGAAAAGCACATGGATAATATAATGTCGACGGATGAGAATTGTTAGGAGTAAATGTTACTGTTCCTGTTTGTGTTCCCGATACTGAGCCAGACTGTCCGCTTGTCACAAAATTATTTGCATTACCGCCCAGAGAGTCTGTTGATATATGCCAGGGATGCCCGGGAGTGGCAATATTAAATACATATTGAATTCCCTTTGTAAGAATAAGCTCCTTCGCCTGCAAACCATCAATGTAATAAGCGACGCCAATTCCACCCGGGAAAGGATGGGCTGCAGTTTTAGTTCCAACCGTCACACCGTACATCGACCCGTTTACAATGTTAGTTGTATCCCAACAGATTGTATACGGAGGACTTCCGCCTGTGACAGTTATATTAATGGCTCCATTCTTTGCACCCGGGCAACTAACATTTGAGATTACTGCTCCGGAAATAACAGGTGAAGAATTTACCGATCCAATTGTAATTGTATTTGATGTAGCGATAAAAGAGGTTACACAATTTGCGTTCGATGTTAACACACATTGTATCTGATCTCCAACTAATAATCCCGATAAATTAGTAGTTGAACCCGTCGCAATGTTAATCCCATTCTTTTTCCATTGATAAGAAGGATTAGTTCCGCCACCTGTAATTACTGAGTTATAAGTAGCATTACTTCCGGCACAAAAGGCAGATGGCCCAGTGACGGAAATGAAGGGAGTTGTAACTGCAGAACAAACAAAAATATCATCAATGGCAAAACCTGGTCGCTCACCTATACCGGAAAAGTCGCGGATAACCCACCTCACCTGAACGAGCGGCTGGTTGTTACATGCCGAAGGAAGTATGAATGATTTGAATTGAGTATTCTGTGCTGTCGTTACAGCTCCGATCTGAAGAGTTGTATTGTTTTGATAAATACCATTAGTTATTCCGGAAACGGAAGTGAAGTTTCCTGACGCGCCAACTCTGTATTGCAAATCAACCTGATTGAAGCGTGTATTCGTACTTCCATTAAATGGATTACGAATCGTCATTATATTATGAGAGATTTGAACACTACTTATCCCTGTTGTAACAAATGCAAGACAAAGTGCAGGATCGGCTGTTGACAGGCCAAGCATTCCGATTTTTGTATTATAATTATGAATGCTTTTTGCATTTATTGAAGCATTACTGGAAGGTGTTAATATAGAATCTAAAATTGGCGCGACAATACTAAACGTTGTTGTTGTTCCGGAAGCAGATAGAATCCATCCTTGCCAACCTGCCGGAAAAGTCGAAGATGAAGCTGAAAGGGTATTAAAATTCTGAGAATATGGAATTGATTGTGCGGAAGGATTTGTTTGAGCAAAAAGAAAATTAATTTTGAGGAATAAACAAATTAATAAGAATACCTTTAAGTATGCAGAATAAAAATAATTCATAATGTGTGTTTATATTTTTGTGTTGAAACTTTCAGGAGGAAATTAGCCCTGACAACTCGCTAATTCAATACTAAAATAAAATTAAATACTGTAGAATCAAACATAATCTTTCCGACCCTGCCCCAATGAAAATTAATCAAATCATCCTTTTAACATTTCTATTCATTTCTATTGAAATAAATGCCCAACAAGCGTATACCGGCAGTTTTCTATTGACTTTTCAGTCATCTTCTCAGGACAATAATGACTTCCCAATGCTTTGGAATATCGAACCCGCTCAGGCCGGCGGGCGAATGGCAATGGAAATACAGGACGATATGATTAAAAAAGGAGTAAGTAAAAGGGTGCTGTTTGACATGAAAGACAGTACATGGACAATGTTGATGGAATTTAATAAAGTGAAACAGGGGTCTCGAATTCATGCCGCAGATATGTTCCGGGAGAAAAAGAAATCAAAAATTAATATTGAAGCACATTCTACGAATATTAAGAAATTAATTGATGGATATAATTGTAATAAAATTATTATTGATACCGATAAATATCATTCTGAAATATGGGTTACTGATAAGATAGATTTTAATCTCGGGAAAATATATCTTCTACTTAGTCACTGCGGCATGATGAATGAATACGTTAGAAAAGGAGATTGGTTTTTATTTGAAACCAAAAAGCAGATGATACTTGAGGTTACCTCAAAAAGTAAATTGACCGGAGATGCATACACTTTACAAATTACAGATATTCACCCGGAAGAAATTAATCCACATTTTTTCGAAACAAATGGATTTAGGATATCTGATATTCCGGAAGGACAGAATTGCGGTGTAGTATTAAAGGAAGAATAGTAAAAATAAAATCCAATTAAAAATAATTTCAGCTTTATGGATGTATTGACATAATGAAATTCTGGTTGTTCATATCATATAGAGGGAAATCAAAAATATCTACAAATCCATCACCATTAAGATCAGTAAGTGCATATACATTATTTACAAAATTCTGATTATCCAAATCATATTGCGGGAAATCAAAAATATCTACGAATCCATCCTGATTTAAATCGCCGCTAATCATGGACCAGATTCCTTCATTGAAAACATCCTTCTGATTATCTGCATATGCATTTGAAATGGCCGTAGTAAAATCATAACCATTTCCTGATGTATTTAAAAAGATTGTATTTGAACTCCAGGTTTCAATGCTGTTGCGATGCCTTACCACAAGCCAGTATGAAGTTAATGGGGAAGCAGAATGGAACATACAGTTTAAGGTTCCATCTGTATTTAAAATTGCTGATGTAGCATCAAGAATTAATGCCGGATCATTATCATCATGCAATTCAACAATTACAGTATCGGTTTCAAAAGTTGTTGCATTAAGTACAGCTTGGTTTAATAAAACTGGCTGCATCATAGAGTTGCCTAAATAATATCCTTCTAAAAATAATTTCACATTTAATGGGAGGCAATTTGGATATACAGTTATTGAAGGCGTATTATAGGTAACAACACAGGAAGTACCATCAGATACATTTACAGAATATGATCCGGATGATGATGGTGTAACTGATTGAATAGGCCCATCGAGATTTCCGGGAAACCAAGAATATGAATAAGGAATAAATGGAGTAAATCGAAAAGCATCATTCGATGCTGAAAAAATTGCTCCGTTTCTTCCCGGAACTGGTACGCCTCTGCTGCCATCGGCATTCTCCACACCCTGAGTAGTAGTTGCAGAAGGATCATACGCTGAAGCGTCGCTAATTATAGTAGTATGAATTTCAATAACGTTTGTCGTTTCATATAAAATAGCCTGAACAACAAACGGTAAAGTTGTGCCGCCATAATGAGATGTAGAATATCTTACAACTAACTTTCTGGAGGGTGCACTGCCTGTAAGAAAATAACTGATCGAACTTCCGGCATTTTGCGGATTCAGATCATTCCATGAAAGTGCAATAAAATTATCCGGATCAGCAATAGACGGGATCGCTTCGCCATAAACAGGAGTCGCAGGCATCATCGGACTGAATGTGATGAAACCGTTCGATGATAAATAAAAACTGGTATAATTCTGTCCGAAAAAATTAAATGTAAATCCGATTGGTTGTACAGAACTCATTGCATCATCGGCGAGAGTAACTGACGTCCCAGTGCCTGATAAGGGAGCATACGGAATTCCTGAAACGGTATATGAGCGATTCGTTGCACCTGTTGCAACAGCAGCAAGATTTACTTCATCTCCATTGCAAACAACTTCAGGAGTGGCTGTAACGTCGACAGAAAAATTAGGGGATACTGTGATCGAATGAATTATTGAATCACTTCCAAGTGGATTGGTAACTATAAGTTTCACAGAATACGTTCCCGGTGTTGTAAATATATGTGAAGGATTTTGTAAAGTAGATGTTGACTGATCTCCAAAATTCCATAACCATTCAAATGCCTGGACTGACTGATCGGTAAACTTTATTGTTCCTCCACAAGAAATACCGGATACATCAGACGCAAAAGCCGCAACAGGTTTTTGTGTAGGTGGCAGACAAAACGCAGGAAGATTAAATCCTTCAGTTTCATCACCAGCAATATTTGCACTTCCCTGACTTGCGTTTGAACCCATTCCGCGCCGGGCAAATGCCTGCCAGATCAAACATCGGTGAGCATTGTTGTAAAGAATTGCATCAGCAAGAAGAATGGCATCTCTGGAATCAAGAAAACCTGGACCACATGGTTGAAGTTTCATTCCTTCCAAAACAAGTCGCATGGCAATATTATTTCCGGCAGTTGTATTAAAGGGGTTATTATTAAATCCATATTGGTCAATCAAAGACCATGACATGTCCCATACAGCATCACACCATATTTCTCCTATGGCATGTATCTCAGTGTTCAATGCAAGATTTCCATAAGTCTGAGGATTAATACTCATATTGGTAGAATACGGATACCTTCTGATTCCGGCTCCTGTTACCGGCTGACCTTTTGCATATGTTCCGATTCCTCTTGCATTAGCACCCTGATCACCGGGTTCGATAGTCATCATCAATGCAAGCCAGTCACTCCAGCCTTCTCCGCCATTTTCATTATTACTTAAACAACCAGCTTGTGATGGCCCTCCTGTTAATCTATTCGAGAGACCATGACCATATTCATGTGCAACTATTCCATTGTCAAAAGAACCATCGATCTGATTGTTCAAACATGTATTAATAGTAACACTTACAACGCCACTCAGGAGTGACGATTTAAGCGTATTCCCATTCGCTTGAGAAACAGAAACACATGGAATGGATAGTGTAGGAGTTCCTGTCATTGCCGGTGCTGCTCCGGAAACATTGTTTGCAATAATTACTCCGACAGCCCCAGCTGCCTGAGCGGCTTGTGCTTTGCTGATATAATTACATGTTCCCCGATCGATGAGCGCCACTTTCCCAATAATATTATTTGTTATTGCAGTACATGCATCAGTAACCGTTCCGACACCATCATTCACTAAAATTAAATTTGCAGTAACACTTGCGGCCGGACTAAAGGCAGCGATGCCTACAGACATCGGACCACTATAAGTAGTTGACGATACATTGAGATTCGTGCAAATTGTCTGATTCCCATTCCATAAATACATTTGCATTCGACCTGAGAAACCGTCCGGCGGTGTAGAAAAATTTGCATTGTTGGTTCCGGATCCATCGAAACCTTCAGCTTTTACATAATCATTCCCGATTCCGCCAGAACCATAATTGTTCTGCTGAAAATTTCCGGCTGTCTCATTAAATCCTAAAGGATAAAGATAATCGTGTATGGCATTGTTAGTATAAAAGAGATTCGTTAGCGAGGCATCCTGATTAGTTAATGGAGCAGCATAGGCAGTGAATGGATAATTAAATGAGAGTCCTGTCCCTGCATCAGGAGAATATCCTGGAAGATCGTCATTGTTTGCATCTTCATACGCATGCACATTATTTCCGCGTGTAATTGTGAATTCCTCACCAACTACTCCATTTATATCGTGCCATCCATAAGGAGAGGCCACAGGATCAGAAGGATCAGACAAAAGAGTGCGGTTCCCGAATGAAGGAGCTTCTAAAGGGAATGGGAAAATATTATATTCAGGAACAGAAAAAAAAGCAGATGCGTATGAGGAAGTATTTGAAGAAATACTTTCCGAAGATTCACTGTCATCATTAATTTTACATTCAACAGTAAAATCATTTTTATCGATATACTCACCTTTGAGAGCGTCAATTCTGATATTCCACCAATGAGGTTCATTTTTCAATTCGATGCTTACATTCCATGAGAGGAGAAATTTTTCTCCTGATTCCCGGTAAACAAGTTGAACCGTTACAGGACTGGTTGAAATTGCCGGAGCATTGTAAATATATTTATTTAAGGATGCATCATAACTTATTAACTCAGGCTGAACATTTTCATTTTTCTTCAGATACAGAAGCGCAAAGTGTATAGCATCAGTAGAACTGATTATAGGCTTTTCTGCATTTACTTTTTTTTGAAGTTGGCTAGTGATTCCCGATTTGAAGTAAAGAACCTTATTATCCCTGATTAAGAAAACGCTTATTGCATTGTAAACCTGGATGTGATTATGCTTCTGTTGAATATAAGTATGAGTGAGATTTGTGGACTTATCAAAATACCGATCGGAAATAAAGTAGTCCTTAATATCACTTGTAAGCCAGTTATTTTTTATTTGCTCATTTTTCAGATAAGTATCGATCAATTCATTTTCATCCTGACCAAAAAGGCTGGACGAGACCAATAATATGGGCATAATAATCCTAAAAACTCTTATAAATATGCTTGTTATTCCCATAAACAATAAAATCTACTTTGAATATGTAGAAAGATAAGGTTTTTGTGGTGATTTGTCAATGCTATTGTGGTGATGGACGAAGTACGTCCGACGTTTCACAAATGCATCAAACATCAGTCGTGCGACGACACGTATCACACTCAGAGATTCATAGCAACAACAAACCCCTGATTGTTACTATCAAAATTGGAAAATCCAAAACCGCACATCTGAAATCTCTCTTCCATTCGAAAATCTAAAATCGTACATCTCAGATTTCAGATGTACGATTTCAAATTTCAAATTTTCATAAGTCGCATATAGTGGTTGTATGACTTACAAAGCAGATTTAAATTGCAAAAAATAAAATTCAAAATAATTATGAATAAAAAAGAACTTGAGGAGCGCCTAATAAGCTTTGCCGTGATGATAATCACAATGGTTCAGGCAATGTCTGATACAAAGGCAGCAAATCATTTAGCGAATCAGTTAATGCGATCAGGAACTTCGCCGGCGCTAAAATATGGTGAAGCACAGAGTGCTGAGTCGACGAGAGATTTCATTCACAAGCTGAAGATAGTTCTGAAAGAATTAAGAGAAAGCAATATATGTCTGAAAATTATTTTACGATCACGTCAATTTAACAAAGAAGAAGAGGTACATATAGCAATAAAAGAGAGTGATGAACTGATTTCAATTTTTGTAGCCCGCCTGAATACCATTCAAAAAAAACTCAGATCTTAAATCGTTGATCTGAGATCGCCCATCCCGATCGAAAATCTTAAATCCCATATCTGAAATCTGAGATCTCTTCCGATCGAAAATCTAAATCCCGATAGCTATCCGGAGTACATCTGAAATCTCAAATCAAAACTATCTCAGATTTCAGATGTACGATTTCAGATTTTAGATTTAAAAAAAAACCCCCACGATCTTTCGAAAGTGAGGGTTTATAAGTACGGCAACGACATACTCTCCCGGAAGTAACTCCAGTACCATCTGCGCTGTTGGGCTTAACTACTCTGTTCGGAATGGGAAGAGGTGGACACCAACGCTAAAGTCACCATAGTATTTTTGAATATTATTAGAGTGGAAATTGAAGAAAAAGATCTTCAAAATACAATCATAAATAGACAGACATATTAAAGAAAGAAAACAAACAAACAAAAACTTAGGAAGTTATCCGATAAAAAGCCTACGGGCAATTAGTATTGCTCGGCTTTGTCATTACTGACTTTACACCTACAACCTATCAACGTCATAGTCTCTGACGACCCTTAAAGGAAGTCTCATCTTGAGGCGAGTTTCGTGCTTAGATGCTTTCAGCGCTTATCTCAACCGTACATAGCTACCCTGCGATGCCCCTGGCGGAACAACAGGTACACTAGAGGTACGTCCGACTCGGTCCTCTCGTACTAGAGTCAGGTCCTCTCAAACTTCCAACGCCCACAACAGATAGGGACCGAACTGTCTCACGACGTTCTGAACCCAGCTCGCGTGCCACTTTAATCGG
>JANPNV010000032.1:0-26477 GCA_031427625.1 Bacteroidota bacterium | reverse complement strand
GGGACACTATCTTTTTGTTCTTTGTCGTTTTCTTGTAATTTATTTTATGTTTTAATTTTCCGAAACCATGAGGTACATCCGTAACTTAATTTTAATGATGCAAAGATGAAGGGATTTGTTCAAATAATCGTTACATTATATTTTAAAAAAGTTACATCATTCACATGTTTTTATTAGGAAAGGCTTAAAATGCTGAACTGATATTTCTTTCTATTAAAGTTCTAATATTGGATTATAAAACAAAATTATAAAAAGTGTATTTCTATTTTTTCAACCTTTGTAATCTGTCTTCCTTCCATAATAGAATGCTTATACTTAGGAGAAGCCATAAAAATCCCAATAGATACCCACCCATTACATCACTCAAGTAATGTTGACATAAATAAATCCTACTGAAGCCGATGATTAGAATAAGAGCAAAGCCGCATGCTAGTAGTACAAACTTTGATTTTATTCGTTTTGAGTTTTTGATGAGTAGGTAAAAAAATATTCCGTAAAAGGCCACAGATGCAGTTGCATGACCGCTGGGAAAGGAGTAGGAACTCATGTGATAATAAGAATATTCATCTGGTCTGCCTATTTTATAAATATGTTTTCCAAGCATTACGGTTAATGCGCTCCCTGCGACTGACACCATCAATCCTAAAATAACATAACTTTTTTTCTTCCTGATAAATATTACAGACATAATTACAACACCGACTACAATTACATACTGGTTACAAAACTGTGTAAGTACAAAGAAAAGACGAGCCATAAAGTCTGTACGCAAATTATAAAGGAACTTTGCAACGGTGCTGTCTATGGTTATAAACTCTTTTGAGTTTAAAACATCTCCATATACATCTAGAAGCATGATAAAATTACTTGCGATGGCAATAAATAATAGTGTTAACGGCATTCCGGGAAACTTACGGATGCTGAAACGCCTGGCAAGAAATAAATATAACGAAGGAGAATTTTTTTTAATTTTTGTTAAGAAAGGAGTTCTAAAAATAAAAACAATAATCTTTCTGAAGAAGGAAAGTATTTGTGCTATCATCGGAAGAAAATATGGATACCAAACGTAGAATATTCAATTAAATAAAACAAGTGAACGATTCAAAAGAGAGCTTTTTTTTCTCGAGCCCTATTTATTGTCAGCAATTTTAATCCTGAACGATAATAGGTGTCCTAAGGACCAATTTAATATAACTCCATTGGATTCACCATATTTTAATTTCTAAAATAATATTTAATGTTTTTTAAATTTGGAAAACATGCCACATACATAAGCAATTATTGCATAGACACCGAGTAAAGTATCCCTTATTGAATTTATATTTTATTCTTTTTTTAATTGAAGCGAATTTCCTGATAAAAGTAAAAATGAATTTCCTTTTAGTGTATTTCGTTTTGAACTGAGCTCTTCTCTGATTTGCTTTGCAAGCTGTTTACGTGAAAGATTATTTTCAGAACAAAAGTCTTCTAAGTTTAATTGATCGCAAAGTAGATTGTGTAATAGGGAGGCGTTTTCAAACTGCTTTAGCTTGATAATATTTTTTGTCTTTAGTTGTTCTCTGGCAGTTTGTATTGTCAATTTTATTAGTGATGCACAAAGAAAATGCGAGCTTTTCTTAATTAAATTTTGCTTGTATGCTTTATGAAATGTGCTTATCAAAATACTTTCTGCTTCACTTTGAGTTGATGAAATATCTAACGCGATGCCGTATATCATTGGGCTATATTTATCGTAAATATTTTCAATGGTGTTTAGAGTGATATTCATATTAATTAATTGAGGAATATATATTAAACAGGTATATTAATTCACAAATATTTCTTAATCTGTCTTAACTTATTTTCTTTTGACTACAACGGAAGTGTTTTTTCTAGCATGTTTTTCATTTGCTTCATGGATAGAATGTGATTCCTCTACCGACAATTCTTTCTTGGCCAATTCTGCAAGATGCTTGTAAAATTTTTGAAGCACTTTCAATTCATCTTCGCTGATACCTTCAATTGCGACAAGTCGATTACTCGCAAATTCTTGGGCTATTACCAGTTCGTTTAATTTTAAATGTAGGGCAATAGAATCCTTGTTCTGACTGCGCTGAATGAGAAATACCATCAAAAAAGTTATGATAGTTGTACCAGTATTAATAACTAATTGCCAGGTATCAGAATAATGGAAAACTGGTCCTGTTACGAGCCATGCTATTATAACAAAAAAGGCAATGATAAACGAAGCAGTGCTGCCGGATGCCTTTGTAGCAGTGGAGGACATTTTTTCAAAAAAGGACGAATTGTTTACTTGCTTTTTTTTCATGACTAAATGAAATTATCCAGTTTAGATGTCCATGTATTAAATAAGAAAGGCGGAAGAGATAGTTTTTCTCCTCCGCTTTTAAACATATTCAGAGGAATTAGTTTTGTTCAATAAACATGTCGCGCAAATATTTTATTTTATCATGGTCAGCTTTTATTAAGGCGTGTTGTGCGTTTATCATTTTTAGTTGTTCGGTGGTGAGGTCATCAAGATTAACCCTTAATACTTTTGTGTAGGTATCAACAGCGACATCTTCACCAAATTCACATGAGTTGAGAATTGCTTTTCGATCTTTACCGGTGATGGAGGCTTTAACATCCATCCATACACGGAAAAATTTGCCTGATGTCTTTGTTCCTTCATCGGGAGTACCACCTAACTTATTTACTTCACTTACCAATTCTTGTTTGCATTTCTGACTGGTTTGTGAAAGCTGAGTGAACAATGTTTTTAAATCCTGCTCGTCTGTTTCTTTTGATGCGGTATCGTAACCCTGAATGCGGTCGTTGTTAATAATGATGAGTGAGTTTAACACTTCGATTGTTTTTTCATTTTTCATATTATTTATTTTTATTAAATTGTGTTTAAAAAATTATTTTTACTAATTATTTTTAATTGCAATGACCGAGCAACATCCATATAATTACAAATACTGCGATAGTTCCTAAACATCCGCCTCCTAATTTAGAGGCACCGTATCCGGCAATTAATCCTTTAAAAATGTTGTTCATTTTGTTTTAATTGATTGGTTCAAATATTATCTGATTAAATTGTTACTATTGTTTTGACATTATTATTTGGATTCATTTCTGAGTTTTAAAAAGCGATGCAGGATAATTCTTCCTGTTGACTTAATGTTATCAGTATGTTTGGATACAAAATTTGTGATTGCGAATTGTAAAAGCGTTCCGATAATTTTTGTTATTGGGTTACGGGCTGTACCGAAAATCGCTTTTTTTGTAAGGTAGCCAGCGGCTAATCCAATTGTATTGTTTGCAATGTTATTTTTAATTTCAGATGATTCTGTTACTTCTTGTAACACGTTTTTTATAAGATTAATTGGTTTTATGCTTTCATGCACAAGATGAAATTGATCCTTAAGTAATTTTAATTCATTTGCTCGTTTATTTTCTAATAAACTAATAGCATCGTTTAATAATTCTGTTTCGTTTTTGATAGTCATGAAATCTTTTGTTTTAACATTTTCGTAATAATTAAATTACTTATAGGATATTTAATCCATTGATGCCTGAAAACGTGAAGGAGTATTGCAATAATTGCATAGAATCCTCCGACTATAAAAAATCCATAAAAGGAATTGTGAAGCAGTGTGCCAATCCATAATGCTATTCCAATGTTGATGATTAAAATTGACAATGCAACAGCCATAATAATGGCCATTCGGGACACTAACGATGAAATTACATCTGCTGATTTGTCTATTGCGTTCAGCTTAAACAATTCAATTGTTGAATTACCATAATCTTCGGCCCGCGCAATAAACGTTTCTATGGGAGTTGCATTGTCTGACATGATTTACTATTTTATGGTTGGTTAACAATATTTATGAAGCTCCATGTTTACTTTTTGCAGCTCCATCGTGTCCAAAATCTGCTGTGGCATTTTTGACATCTTTCTTTACTTCTTCGTATTTAGCTTTCCCTTTTTCAACAAGGTCTTTACCTTCTTCCTTTGCTTCTTCAGTTTTTTGTTTTATATTGTTTATAAATTCATTGAATTTATATTTTAAATTATCCGTATAATCCTCTCCTTTTTTAGAAATTTTTCTGCGGGTTTCTGATCCTTTTTCGGGCGCGAATAGAATTCCTGCTATTGCTCCGATGGCAAGTCCGGCCAGTGTTCCTAATACTATTTTACCTTTGCTCATGATTTTTGTTTTTTAATTGTTTGAATTAATAATATATTTGAATTTTAAATAGGCTTTTGACCCTGAATAACTCTAATAATTATTGCAATAACTGCAATAACAAGTAGGATGTGAATAAGGCCTCCTCCAACATGAAGGCCAACAAAACCAATTAGCCATCCGATGATGAAGAGAACTGCAATTAGATAAAGTAGATTTCCCATAATGTTTGTTTTTTAAAATGTTTAAAATGTTTGAAATTTTTGATTTTGTTTTTTATTAAATTATGAATTGTAATTGTTGAAATACAGTTTTAAGAGGTTTACTTTTGATTATTATCTTTTTTAATTGTGCTGTCTGGCACGATGTACATTTTATCTTTATTTATATTGCTTTTTTCAGCTGGATAATTTGATTTTTTTATTGGAACTATATTACCTGACATATCCATGCGCTGACCTTCTTTCATCATCATTTTTGAGCCGTCTTTATTAATACATGTTCCATCACTCATTACTTTTGTTCCGTTGTTCATTGTCATGTCATGATCTAACCCGGTCATTTTACCATCTTTTACCAGCATCATTTTTCCATTTTGCATAATTACTCCATCTGGATGCGATTTATCCACCGGTTTGTTTTGGTTGTTTTTTATGCCTTCAGTTGTGGTGGGAATGTCTGATGGATGATTCATTTTTCTGTTTATTGAATCAGTTTGTGCATTAACTCCGATCGTGAATGCGATTGCTATTAGTACTAATATTATTATTTTCATTTTAATATATCTAATTGGGTTTTATCTTAAACAGATTGTTCTTCTTTAATTTTATGTTTTTTTAAATCAGTTGATGCAGGTCCATTTATTACTTTGCCTTCGGTAGTAAAACGCGAACCATGCATGGGGCAATCAAAAGTTTTTTCATCTGCATTCCACTGTAATATTGCTCCCAGGTGTGGACAAACGGCTGTGCAGGTGTGGAGACTATTTTGTTCGTCGCGGAAAGCTGCAATTTTTTTCATTCCAGATGAAATGATTGCTCCTTCTCCCGGTTTTAATTCGCTAGCCTCTTTTATGTCTTCAGCAGTAAACCAATCTGCATATTGTGAAACCATGTTTCCGACTTCGTGTAAATAATCGCCTGTTGATTTTAAAGTGATTCGCGATGGGCTGTACATTTTAATCCAAGGATTTTCGTTTTCATTGATTATATCTTTTATAATCATTCCGCCAAGTGTTCCATGCGTCATTCCGTTGCCCGAATCACCTGTTATGATGTAAATATTTTCGTCTCCCGGATTTTTTCCGATGAATGCTAATGAATCAACCGGCTCCATTACTTGTCCGCTCCATTTGAATTCTATTTTTTCAATTGCCGGAAATTTTTTTCTTGTCCACGCTTCAAGATTATTGTAACGGTCTTCTTCTTTTATTTTCTCATCATCTGCTTGCCCTGTACGGTGGTCTTCTCCACCTGCAATGAGCATATCATATTGTTCATTTAATTCTTCTAGCCTCACATAGTGATAAGGTTTTGTAATCCATTTTGAATCTTGATCGCCAGTATCCCACCACAATGAATAAGGTAATTTTCCTTTCTGAATTTTTGCAGCAATTACATATGAACGGTAAGGCCACTGCTTGGTGTGCATGGTTACCCAATCATTAACAGGTGTATTCGTGGCGACAACTATGTGATTTGCTTTTATTATAAAACCGTTGGCAGTTGCTCCTTCTTTAGTAATATTTTCAGCTTTTGTTTCGGTATAAATTTTTCCACCCAATTGTATGAAAGCATCAACCAATCCTTTCATGTAAAGAAGAATATGGAACTGAGCCTGATTGGGAAACTTAATGCACCATTTAACCTGTTCTGCAGCAATGGAAGGAATTTTGTTTAACATTTCTGTCTGAAGTCCGGCTCGTTGCGTTGCCTTGTATTCTTTTTGTAAATTTTCGTTGGTATCAGAAGCGTGTGAAAATAGATAGCCGTCTACTCTTTTAAAATAACAACTAATATTATGTTGCTTAACTGTATTTGCAATCCATTCTATGGCTGCTGTGTGGCTTTGTGCAGCTAATTTTGAGGTAGGTTGACCGAAAGTATTTTCCAATTCAAAATATCTGTCGTCAAGTGCACATGTAAGTTGTGCTGTGGTTCTTCCAGTCTCACCACTCCCTATAAAGCCGTCTTCAACTAAAATTACATTTCGCCCTTCTTTTGCAAGACAATATGCAGTGGTAAGTCCGGCAATGCCGCCACCTATAATTAATATATCTGATTCAATATCATTGTTTAATTTTTCAAATGCAATCGGTGTTATTGCTGATTCAAACCAAAAAGAACGGTTGTCACCCGATGTGATGCTTCCATTTACGTTTTCGGATGAATTAATAGATGTTTTATAAGTATTGGAAGTTTTTTCGTTGTATGCGTTTGCCATTTTAGCTAACATACCACGGTCTGATGTCATGTTTTCAGCTAATTTATTTTTATTTTTTTCCATTTTATATGTTTATTGAGACCTGAGGGATAATTTTTATTAACTAAATCAAACCTTCCCAAAAGTTGGGAAGGTTTGATGGAATTTGTGTTACCTGGATCCTTTTTGTGAATTTTGATTTCCAGTTTTTCCAACAGTTGTTTTATCAGGTGATTCTTCTTTGTTTTCTTCGTTCTCCTCCATGTCCTGATCTTCCATGTCCATTTTTCCCTTAGTTGCGCTTGGATTTTTACTTTGCGAGTCACTCTGCCGAGAACCTTGCTTTTGTTGATTGCCTTGTTGAGAAAATTGCTTTTGGTCTTTGTTCGCAGTAGGGTTGTTAGGATTGGTTTCTTTTTTGTTTCCATCCTGAGTTGATTGCTCATTTGACCTTCCATCAGATTGCTGATTTCTCTTGTCATTTTGATTTTTTTCCATTTTGATTTTAATTTAAATTGTTCAACTGATAATTATTCTTCAAAGGTGAGCACAATGGAAATGATAATTTTACACAATTTTGGAAATGTTTTGCATGATTCACAGGTTGAAAATTATAAGAAGTATGTGAAGTGAAAAAAGGAAGAATGGAATGCAGTTACAAATTTTTCAGAGAGCTACGTCTTTTGTGTTTCACTGATTTGAAAAAAGTAGACGTTAAACCCGTAACTATTTTCAATTAACAGGATAGATGTGATACATCACTAAAATAAAAGCTCCATGCAATTTCGAAAAAATTGAGTTTATCGTAAATCAATAGTTCTTTTATTTTTTTAATTTTATGCGAGGGAATGTAGTGTTCAATGGGGACTTATTTTATTTATGAAAAATTTGTTGCCATGTATGAAATCCTAATTTAATTTTATGCTTAACTAATCCAAAAAATTTGTTTTTATGAGGCTCAATAGAGTATTGTATCATTTCAATAATTATATTTTTTATTTTTTCACTGAGCATGTCCGCCACAGCCGGATAGAAGAAAAGAAAACATCCCGAATTTTCGGGATGTATGGGGGATATGTATTCCCTTTTTACATCGGGAATTAAAATTTATAAAAATCAACATTCTGATAAGAAAAAATAATTTTAATAAAAAATTAGATTGATCATTTTCTAATGGTTGTGAATATTCCTATTATACTGTCGTTTATAAATGAACTAATACATCAAAGTGTTTATACTGTAAGCAATTCCTTCTCGCTTCAACCGGTTTTTCTATGAGGAGTATTATTCTTCTGGTTTATTTAACGGGAAACTCATTTTTGGCCTGAATCAACTCTTTCAATTCTTGCATTTCCATCGTAATTTTCTTTTTTAATAATTAATACTTTTACTCCTTTCAGTCAATAACAAATGCATTAGGATATCTTTTTTTCCAGACATCAAAAGATGATAATTTATTAATAATTATCATTGTTTTATGATCAAGTCTTACTTTAATTCTATTGACAAGACTTTTTTCTGGAGGAGATATAATTTTTTTCTTCTTTATCATTTTGTTTTTAAATTATTTTATTAGAACAAATGTGATGAGATGAAAATTAAGCTTGTTATACAATTATTTAAAAAAGTTACATGATTCACAGTAATCAAGTACACAAATTGGCCTTGGCTGCGGGAAGTGTCATCCTTTTAATTAATAACCAATTTATTGTTTGTGTTTATTGTTTCTCCATCTACTTTTACAATATATATTCCTGAGTTCAGATTGGTTTCTGTTCGGGAAATTTGTATTATTTCATCCTTAATTTTTGTATAATCTTTTTTATACAATAAATTTCCTACAGCATTATATATAGAAACTGTAATTAGTATTTCTTCCTGATTATCAAGCTTGATATTTATATTTCCTGATGAAGGATTTGGGAAAATCATGGAAACTATTTCTGATTTATCAATCTTGCCAAATTGACCAGGCCCAATCGCCGAAGCCGAAATAGTTTTTAGTATTGTAAATTGATCGTTGATTGAATCGGTGGAAGTCAGAAATTTACAAGTTAAATTTCCACCATCCACATCAAGGATTAAGCTTCCATAGCTGTTTATAATTGACTTAAACATTGCATTGTGAGGATATCCCGGAGCAGTAGTGCTGCTCGACTGGCCTGAAACGCCACAGACAACATAGACTGTTCCATTGCCAGTCCTTGTTGTCTTTGTATACGGTCCGTCACCTGCCTGGATTATATTTCCAGCCGGATAAATAGATGAGTTAAATGTGATTTCGGGCCCCGTATGGTTTTTAATAAAATAACTTCTCTCATAACTATGGCTGTGTCCACTTAAAACTAAATCAACGCCATACGATTCAAGCAATGGAATAATATTATTTCTCATATTAATTAATTCAACCTCAGAATCAGAATTGTGACTTCCCATGGAAAATGGAGGGTGGTGAAAATAAACGATAGTCCATAGTTGGGTGTTATTGGCTAAATCAGTATTCAGCCAATTGTACATAGCGCTTGATATATTATTATATGATCCATAGCTGTCAAGTGAAATAAAATGGATGTTAGAATAATTTGTAGAATAATATTTTTCTGTTCCGGAAGCAGCGGGTAAATTAAAAATATTAAAATATGGAAAGTTTACGCCTAATGATGCCGGGCTTTGATAACCCGATTGAGCATAATCATGATTTCCGGGTGTAGGAAATACAGGGATATTTTTAAATAATGATTTGTATACATCAAAGACATTGTTTTGATATTCCTGATCGGTTCCAGAATTATACGCATTATCGCCCAACCATAACCACCCGTTTACAATCTGACCATAAGTATAGTTCGTAAATGAATTACGAACTGAAGCTTGAGCAGAACTTCCAATACCGAAATCACCGGTGACCCAAAATTTTACAGGTTGCGTACTTCCATAAGCCGCTGAAGTGTAAAAATAATTATTCAAATCTCCCTGCAAAACCAGATTAGCCGAACCGATTGAATAATAATATTTGGTGTTTGGCTGAAGATTGTTAAGAGTTATAGCGTGTTCAGTATTTACATTTAAATCGCTCGTTGTATTATTTAATTGTGTCTGAATCGTACCGTATTTCACCTCAGAGTTGGTTGCATTATTTGTCCTCCACTGTATAGTAATACTATTACTTGTTGCAATTGGCAGATATGGACCCCTCAATAAAGTTGTTGTTGCACTTGCTGCCAATGTTGTAAACCAGCCACTTGATGTAAAAGCACTCAATGCATTCCCGGAACAAACCGATTGAATAATCCATTCGTAATTAGTTAATGGTAGTAAGTTAGTTAAGACCTGTAAGGCTGATGTTGTGTTGACAGCAACTGAATAGAGACTTCCTGAATTTCGAATTCTATATCTGACATTATATGATTGTACTCCCGGTATCGGAGTCCAAAACACCTCTGCTGTTGATGATGTAAGATTCCTAGTACCAAATAAGTTCACGTTTGGCATAGCACATGCAATAGCTGGTACCGGATTGGCAATTAACTGTAACTCAAATGTGATGTCAGAAGAGGATGTTGAAATATTGTGAATTTCTACTGCAATAATATTATTCCCAGGTACAAAAAGTAAATTTGAAAGGGTTGAAGTGAATACCGTGTTACCGTCATCCGTGCATCCAGAGGCAGCTGGTGTATTATAGTTAATTGTTCCTGACGGCATATTATTTCTATAAACTTCTACATTGTTTACATAAACAACTATTCCGTCATCCCGCCTGATTTTCATTGTAAAATTTGCGAATTGTGCAGGGCTACTGATATTGACTGCTTTTCTGAAATAGTATCCGATTTTAAATTTAGCCAATGTTGTTACTGGGAGATCACCAAAACCTAATTCTGAAGCTCCTGATGCCCATGTCAAATCATTAAATGATGGAGTTCTCCAGTTTGTTCCCTGATTGGAACCACTATCTAAATATTTCCAGATTGAGGAAGTACCTATAATTGTTGTTTGCGCCTTCGTTGAGATTGAAAACACTAATGAACTAAGAAAAACTAGTATTGGGAAAATTATTTTTATGTATGATACTTTCATAACGTAGATATTATATTTATTAATGCATAAAGTTCTGTGATGGATTTGCATTAAGTATTGTATAATATTTAAATTAAATTATATAATTCATACATTTATTTTTAGTGATTCAATAATATATTTAAGCTTTTGTGGTTTTTATCGATCAGTGAAGAAAATACCTACTAAATAATATTGATCACAGATTAAAATATTGTAAAGTTCAAAACACCAATACTGATCTTCAAGCAAAAACTTGCATGTCACATTATTTATTATTCAACAATCAATCGAATCATCTTCATTCTATCATAAAACTTATTATTCAATTGTAGAAAATAAATTCCGCTTTCTAGATAATTGGCCGGAAAGCGATATTCTTTGCCACTGAATTCTGCTTGATAAACGACTTGCCCTGTGGTCGAATACAAGACGATTCTTGTAATTTCTCCTACAGGAATATTTAAATTTAATGATGTGAATGACGAGAAAGGATTCGGGTAAACTGAAAATCCATTATATGAATTTGTTGCTATAATACCGGTTGAAGGATCATGTATATTAAAAGTATCACATAGATTACAATTGTTCACATCCGTTACGCAGACGAAATAACTTCCGGCAATCAGATTTTGTTGATCTTCGATAGTACTTCCGTTAGCCCATAAATAACTGTATGTAGCCGTACCTCCGCTAACCAGGAGATCAATTGCGCCATCTGCACATCCGATACAGCTAGCATCTGTTGTGGAAGCCGTTAATTGGAGTGGTAATGGATCAGTCAATGTAGCAACAACAGACGCAGTACATCCTGCAAAATCCGTGGTAATTACTGTATAGGATCCCTGGCACAAACCAATTGCAGTTGAATCTGATTGTGGCGGGTTGGTCAGCCAGTGAAATGAAAATGGTCCCAGGCCCGTCGCGGATGCGGTAACTGCACCATTGCATAATCCCGCGCAGCTCGCATTTATAATGGTTGTATAAGGCTGCAATATTGGAGGGTCTGTTAATGTTACAAATGCTGTAGATGAACAACCATTTGCATCCGTTGATGTGACGGAATAAGTGCCTTGGCATAATCCTGTTGCCATAGTTCCAGACTGGAAAGGATTGGTCGACCAGTTGTAATTAATTGAACCCTGACCTATTGAAGTTGCGATAGCAATACCATTACAAAGTCCGGCACAAGAATTTTGTGTAACTACAGAAACCTGTGTTGAACAAAAATTTCCTGGAACAAGATGTGTTACAAAAATATCCAACAACGTGTCTCCAGTTAAACTTAACGAACCAAAACTGGCAGAATCTACATACTCGCCACAGATACTAATGTTTCCGGCTAGATCAATTCCTACACCGCGACCTCTATCATTCTCATGTCCGCCCATTGAGCGTATCCAGTTAAGATTCGATCCGCTTGAATCATAACATGCAAGAAATACATCTGAGAAACCCTTTGAGATGATACTCGATGGAGGGAATATTCCTGAATCAGCATAATCACCAATAACATAAATATTCCCGGATGTATCATGCGCAACACCTCTGCCAATATCATCCTCTACTCCGCCGCCAGAAACAACCCAGATGTTATCGCCATTGTCGTTATATGCTGCTAAAAACATATCAAGATTTCCCCGGGAATAAGCCATGTTCGTACCGAAAGCACATGTTTGAAATTCGCCGGTTAAAATAATTTGACCATTAACATTAAAAGTAATATCATGTCCTCTTTCGAATCCTGTATCACCCACCTGCTTTGCCCACTGTAGTGTACCAGCTGTGTCATACTTTGCAAGAAATATATCCGTATGTCCTCTACCGGTTAAATTAACATTGGATGAAAAATCAGCTGTTCCTACAAAATAGCCTGTTACATAAATAGAACTGTTGTTATCACTCACAATTCCATATGCTTTATCGCTTTCAACACCACCCATTCTTCGAGCCCAGCAGAAATTTCCGTTCGGATCGAATTTTACAACGGTGCCATCGTAATCGCCGGCAGTTGTGAATAGAAAATTACCATCATAATAGGTGTCACCCTTTGTTCCTCCGCAAGCATATACATTACCTACAGCATCGCATGTAATTCCATAGCCACGTGTATGCATTGGACTTGTAGTGCTTATGTTTCTTACCCAAATAACAGGACCAGATGTATCATACTTTGCAATAAACATATTATTAATACCAGGCCCGGCTGTGACTTTCATTATTGCATCCCAATAGCATGTGTCCTCATATTCTCCAGTGACAAAAATGTGTCCGCTTCCATCAAGGGTTATTGACTGAATTTTATCTCCTCCTTTTCCTCCCGCTCTTTTTGCCCAAACTAATTTTCCCACTGGATTATATTTAGCAAGAAATATATCATGAATTCCTGCTGAGTGTAGTATAATATTATTTCCAAAATCAGTATCGAATTCCATCATTCCAGCAACATAGGTGTTGCCTTCATGATCTGTTACAAGGTCGAACGCTTCATCAAATCCCTCGCTTTTAATATCCTTTGCCCATTGAAAAGATTGGGATTTTATTTTTCCGAAACTAAATAAAAATATCAGCAATAAGAGTGTACGGATGCTTAATGACATTGATCGGTTATCTGTCGACATTTTGTTTTTGATTGAATTATTATTTTGAACTACAATTAATAAAAATTAACGGATTGTGAATTTTACAAAATAGTAAAAATCATTTTTATTAAACCAAATTTTTACACTCTATGAAATCTGCAATTTGTGAAGTTTATTGTTATGATTAATTCTACAAATTCATTGGTTAATTTTGAATAAACAGAAAATACAACCGATTCCTTCAGTTGGCAATCAAACAAAAATTTTAAAATTTAAATGTATTGCCAATAATGATAAAAATAAAACGTACAAGAGTAAAACTCTCGTACGTTTCACCAATTATTTATTTAACAACTACATTGGTTTTCAATCCCCATAGCTCAACAATAGCTTTTTCAGCAGTTTGATTTGGTAGAGTTTTATAATGAAATACAATTTTCTTCACTTCTCTTTCTCCACCATTAAGATTAAAAACCTTACTTTCTGTTCCCGCCATTACCGGTGATTCTACAAGTATATTTTGATTATCTCCGGATTCAAAATAAACCTCTAGTTTCATTAATTGAATGGGAGCCTCAGTAACTTTAAATTTAATAGCTCCAAAACGATCGGCTCCGATTACGATAAATTCATCATGGTCTTTTACGAAATCAACAATTCTTTCTCCGATTTTATGCCATCCCTTTTTATCACTTACTATCAAACTTGTTTCCATACTTGGCGAAGAAGATTGAGCCATTTTCTTATCAGCATTTGTCTTTATACCCCATATTTCAACATGAGCCTTGTCATCCTTGCTGTTAGGCAGAGTTTTATAAACTAATACAATTTTATCCAAACTTCGTTCTCCTCCATTCAAATCAATCACACGACTTTTTGTATTTGCATAAATGGGTGTGTTTACCACAATATCTTGCTTATAACCGTTTTCATAATATACTTCAAGCGATATCAAATCAATAGGTGCATCTTCAACCTTAAATTGTATCGCGGCAAATCGGTCAGCGCCTACTACCTTTACTTCATCGCGATCTTTCTTAAAATCGACAGTAGTTTCAGCGATTTTATGCCATCCTGTTTTATCACTGGCAATCACCGCAGGGGTTTGCGCCTGAGCATACCCAATAGTTCCAATCATGGAAAGTAAAATAATTTTGATTTCTTTTTTCATTGTTAAAGTTTTTTAATTGTTTAAAATATTGGTTTATAAATATATTCTCAAAGAACCATAGGTTAACAGAATAAAATGTTACATAATAATTAAAAAGTATTTCAAAATTCACACATTATAATGAAAAAGGAATATCTGCTCAATCCTATAAAATCATTTCATCATATTTAGGATTGTTATTTTTTCTGAAATTCCATTATAATTTGTATTCCATACTTACTATAAACGCTAAGATCCTGCTTTGCTTTTTCAATCTCATAGTCTTTCAGTTTATCGGATGGGATAAAATAGCATTCAATCAGCGCCTTAGAAATATTATAGCGATGAACAATTCTACCCTCGTTTATATGATTAACTTTTGCATCCTGCTTATTCGCCCCGGCAATAAGATTAGTATTTAAGTTATTCATGTTTATAATTTTTAAAATTTCTTCTGATGAAGTTATTATGGATTAATTATCAAGTTTATTAATAAATAATCTACTTTATGATATACGCGGAAGCATCATTATATGCAATAAAAAAATTATCGAGCTCATATTGGATCTCTGATTCGAATATTTTCCAATTGCCGGTTCCTGTTGAAACATAATTATCAAGCTTTATTTTTAAGGCATCGTTTCTTTTGCAAATACCATCAACTATTAACAAAATTTCATTATTTATTTCAACGTTATTATCAAGTTGGGATTTCAGCATTTTTATATTTAATTCATTGCGACTAATTATCGCCTTCGTTTTAACTACGAATTTTTCAAAATCGCTATTCACGCTTTTTTGAGCAGTTGCAATCGCCTCATTAGAATTATTTAACTCCATCGTTTCAATTTTCATTGCATAAATTTCCGGCTTAACGTCAACAAAATCAGAATTGCAACTTGAAAATAAATTCCCTGTAATTACTAATATCAACGGGATCATTGTCGATTTTTTCATTGTGGATTATTTTATTAGATTAATATTTTGAGTTATGAAATAGTTTTTCTTACTACAACTGAATTTTTATAGTACAAATATGAATATCTTTAGGATTGTAATAATTATACAATTATTTATTTTTGTTTCGTAATTCACAGATTTGCCTAAAAACGTTAACTATTTTAAGCCAATGGCGAATACTTTGAGCGCTGGTCATATGCAGGTGGAGATATCCTGAGCGAATGACAGTCATAAATTTCTGTAGGAGCAATACTTGCTTTATTTGAGATGAGGAGTAGGTCCGTCACCGCAGGACAAATGTCCATCGAAGCACTTTGTGTTTTAAATGTTGGTGATGAGTAAAACCGTCATAGCCGGAATTAAAAGGCTGCCGAATAAAAAATGTCTATGTTTTAATCAACTGATTTGGAGATTTCACTGATTGATGCATTATTCAGTGTAATCTTTAAATCAAATGAATCAAAGTTCAGATAATGGATGAGATCCCGAGCGTACTTTGAGCATTTTTACATACTGCTGGTTTGCTTTCAGATGCGAAAAATAAATTTGTTTAGCGCAAAATTTGTGAAATAATTTAGAATTAAATATAACGACAAATGCAAAACAACCTAATGGTTTTCATTTACTGACAATGTTTTCCTGACAGTTACACAAGCTATTCCTTATAAGAATATTTCATGGACGATTAATTCGTACTGATTATCGTAGAGATATAATTCGTCAATGATTTTCTTGATTTCAAGTTTGATTATATGTTTATTTATTATTAAACCTTTTTTGATATTTCTTCTACTTTTTGTATAAACGCAGTTACCTTAGTATCAGAAGAAGGACCAAAGGCATCAACCAGAGTTCCTTTACCACCGTCATTTGTTTCAATGGCGTATAGAATGGATTCATCTGCAGGGTCAGATACTCCTTCAAAGCGATGAAAATCCACTACTTTTACCTGGTCAGGTAAGTAAACCTTGTTTGTTTTCAATGCTTTTAACCCTTTATCGTTTACTTTATAATCCTCTGTATATCCTTTCTGAACCAGAGTATTGAGAGTGGATACGAGGGTTTTCATTTCAGAATTTGCGGATGGTTCTTTCATTTTCTAAATAATTTATCATTAATTGCTGCGATGTTTTTGGCAGGGGGGGGGGCGTAATTTTATTTTAAAAGTTAGTTTACAGTTAACTCTACAGTGTGAAATATTTCTCTTTGTCAAATTCGTTGTTAAATTATCTCATGCACGGATTTTATGTTTCGGATAATTTTTGATGCTTCAGTAACTGTATTTTGAGTTGCATTTTCTCTGCTTTTTTTTGACGAGGCTATTAGTTCGATTTATTTTAATAATGCCATCGTTATTTGTGTTTAAGTATTCTTCTATTTATTCCTGATTAATATTTTTTATTCGGAACTTTTGCTCCTGTTTGACGCGCTTCGCTTAGACCGATTGCAATTGCCTGCTTTCTGCTTTTTACATTTCCGCCCTTTCCTGATTTTAATTCTCCATGCTTATATTCATGCATGACCTTTTCAACTTTGTCCAGCGCTTTTTTCGAATATTTGGCCACAATTATTTGATGTTAAAAATTATTTTATCTAATTTATTTGTGTCTCAGGGTTAGCTGGAAGTGGTTCATCAATTCGAGTAGGATCCGTTTTTGATGGTTCTTCAATTCTTGTCGGGTCATTTTTCTTTGGTTCGTTACCGCCCGGTTTAGGTTTTGTTGGGTCGGGGTTTTCATCCGGCTTTGCAGGAGTAGTTGGCTTGTTTGGAAGTGGATTGATGGGGTCGATTTCCATGTCTTCTTTTTCTTTTCCTGCCGATGGTTCTTTAAAATGTTTCATAATTTTTATTTTGTTTTATAAATACTATTAATTGAATTTTTAAGATACCGTTTAGCGTATTCAACTAAACGGTATCTTTTAAAATAAGCAGTTGATTAAAGTTCTTCGATAATTTTGCGTATTTCTTCTTTTGTTTTTCCAAGTTTGATTTGAAGTTTTCCAAGCATCTCATCTTTCTTCCCTTCTTCAAACATCAGGTCATTGTCGGTTAAGTTTGCAAATTTTTGTTTGAGCTTACCTTTCTGCTCATTCCAATTTCCTTTTAATTCTGTGGTATTCATTTTTTTGAATTTTATTTTTTGAAAGAATTTTCAAAAACAAAGGTTAATTAATTAATTCTTAAATGTGTTACATTATTTTAGAAAAAGTTACATCATTCACACATATTAATATTCTGAAGAACTGACGTGGAGAGCGGAATTGTTGTCTGTTTTATTCTGATGCAATATTACCGGTCGGGGTTCGATAACATCGCCAGAGATACTGATTCAAAAGGATAATTTTTTTCTTGTGGAATCTTTACGTGCGGTTCTGTAAGAGGATTAAATTGATTTTATTTTTCCTACTTGACCATCTCCACTAGTTGGTGTAGATATCCATCGACGCAGTCTTTTTTTTATTTAATCTTGTTGAGTAAATACGGCAATGTTTGAAAATTCTGTATAAGCTCACTCTTTAAAAAGTAGTTGATAAATAAAATTGAAGCAGTTGAATATACAGTTATTAATTATGGAATTCGTACTTAACACTTCGAAAAGCGGGGAGAATCAATAATGAACCGTAACCGTTCCGATATATACATGATTTTTACCGAAGACATCAGAGACATTCGCTTTCCAGACATAAACATCTTGCTGAACGTTTTGGCCATTGAGTGTTCCATCCCACTTACAGGAAGAAGACATTCCTTCATTACCAAAATAATCCCAAGGTATGTTTGAACCTTGCTGATGACATGACCAGATTTTTAATCCCCATCGATCGTAGACTGCGATGTCGTAATTTTTTATCCCCAGACCTTTTGCATAAAAAAGATTGTTGTCATTGTCTCCATTTGGTGTAAATGCATTGGGAGCAAAGAAGGTGAACTCCGGTTTGATTTCTAATGGTTTCGAAATAGAATCCTTACAACCATGTGCTGTAGTGACGACAAGCGATGCGATGAATTGATAAAAGTCGTTGCCTGTTATAGATGAATAAGAATGCGTTTCAACCGTGTCTCCGTTAAATGAAGCAGAGCTATCACCAAAATTCCATGACCATTGAACAACATTGTGGGAAGACTGATCATTGAAAGTAATGGTTGGTGAATTTAAACCGACTAATTCAGAATTAAAATTAAAATCAGCCGTGGGGTTAGAATAAACTTTAATAAAGTTTTTAAATGACCTATAGGCAGTGCAACCGAAACTACTCGCTATAAAAAGACTAGCATCAAAACTACCAGGAATCGCGTAACAAATTTCACCCGGATTTTGAGAGCTGGAAATATTCGGTACTCCACCCGAAAAATTCCATGACCATTGAGTAAGTAAACCATCTGTTGAAACAGAATGATCCGTGAATGTATGACACAATGGAACGCAACCGGAATCAGGATTGTCAATCAGAACTACAGGCAGTTCATGAACAGTAACAATTCCTGATGAAGTATCCCTGCATCCATGTTGCGTCTCTGCAATTAATGAAAGAGAGAATATCCCCGTCGTGTCGAACCTTATTGAAGGGTTTTTCGCTTGTGAAGCTGTAGGCTGACCTTGCGGAACAGACCAATAATAATTTTGTATGATGTCGCCAATCACCGCCGATTGATTAATCAATGGAACGGTACTCTTTCTACAAACAGATGGAGATACAAATGCGGATTGGGGTAAAGGGAAAACTGAAAGTGTATGTTCAGCCGTATCAGCACAACCTCCGTCTGCACGGGCTATCAAAGAAACCATAAATGATCCTTCTGTTGAAAAGGAAACAACAGGACTTGCAACAGTAGATGAAGTGATTGAACCGCCTGCGATAGTCCATGCATAATTTATGTTTTCACCTGCAGGTTGTATGTTAGAAGAATTCGTAAATGTTATTTCTGAACCCGCACAAATATCCGGTAAAGAGAAGTCGGCACGAGGATCCGCTGAAACGATGATTTGTTTCGAAATCGTGTCTGTACATCCATGAATAGTTGTAGTGATTAACTGCACATTTGATGTATCAATAGTTTGAAAAGTTACAACAGGATTTTCAAGCGATGATTGTGATGGGTTTGCATTTCCTATTGTCCATGAATAAAACGAAAGTGTATCTCCTGAGAAAGCAGATGATAAATTGGTGATCGTATATGGTGAACCAAAACAACTTATTTGTGCCGTAAAATTAGCAGTCGGTAAAGGATAAATCGAAATAGCTTTTTCCAGAGTGTCCTTACATCCTCCAGTTGCAGAAGTAATCAATTGAATTATCGAATTGCCCGGATTCGCAAAACTCAACAATGGCTGCGGATCAATGCTTGACCCGGGATTTGCACCGCTGACAGACCATTCATAGATAAGAGGCTGGCCTGCCGGAATACTTGCCGAAGTATTTTGAATTTGAACCTGATTTCCTAGACAAACAGAATTTGCATCAAAGGAAGCAACCGGTTTAGGAGAAATGATCAATTGATATTGAATTGTATCCATGCACCCATCTCTGTTTGTAACAATCAATGTAGTGATTTCTGTATCTGGTTGATTATATGTTACAGTTGGTTCAAACAAAGTTGAATTAGCAGGAAGACCACCAGGGAAATTCCAGTTATACATGACGATGGAATCTCCGGGAACAACGGAAGAATTATTGCTAACATTAATAGTTGTACCGGCACAAACCTGTGGAACAGAAAAACCTGAATGCGGTACGGGATGAATTTTAATTGTTTGTTGAATTGTATCGGAACAACCGAAAGAGGAGTTTGCAATTAATATGACTGGGAATGTATCGGGCGAAGCAAAACTTACTGATGGAGTCGCAGATGTAGACAGGGAAGGAGTTCCGCCCGGAAACGACCAGTCATAGGATATTAAACCACCAGTGGCTGAAAGGGATGAGTTGTTTTGTATTGAAAGTTGCTGACCGAAACAAATTGGTGCAGCGGTAAATGATGCAACAGGAACTTCACGAATATTAACCGTTTGTTGGACTGTATCAAGGCAACCCCGTGTCGTAGTTACAATCAATGTTATCTGTGAAGAACCTGGATTGGAAATTGTTGTTACCGGATTGACTGCTGAAGAGGTTGCAGGATTTCCCCCGGGGATATCCCATGAATATAAACTAATCGTATCACTTGAAGCAACGTTTGAAGTATTGTTTATAGGCAGTTGATAGCCTGCACAAACATTTGAAACAGTAAAATTAGCAACGGGAGGTTGTGGTACATTAACGGTATATTGAATCGTATCGCGACAACCGGGAGAATAGGTGCCGGAAATTAAAGTGACTGTATGGTTTCCCGGTGGAAAAATTACGGAAGATGGATTTGATGCATTCGAAGTGGAAGGAGTTCCGCTACCGAAATTCCATGACCAGTAATTAATTGGATCCTGGACTGAAGGAGAAATACTTTGAGCTGTGAAATCAGCATTACCACAATGTGTTGAAAAAATATAATCAGCAGTAACTGAATAATGTTGCGGTACATACCGCGCAGACCAGTTACAACCTGAAGGTAAACTAATACTAACAATGAATGTATCTCCCGGCTGCGCATACGGAGTAATCGTTTGCGTGGTAGCTATCGGATTCGGATTACTATTCTGAAACCATTGGTAGGTGTATGTATTAATTAAATCAGGAGGTGCCGGAGCAACTAATGTGTCAGGGGCATTAATATAACAGTTGGGTTTATAAATTACCGATGATGATCCACATGCAAAATCCCAATACGAATGTGCAAAGTGACCGCCGAGACGACAATCAGCATTGGTGATAACAACGGTAAGTGTTTGTCCGATATAAGAAGACAAATTTACTCCTTCTATTGTCCATGGCTTATAAATTGCAGTGTCTCGAAAGCCGCCACCACCACCACCGTTACGAGCAGCGTTGCATGTATATTGACCCGGAAAAGATTCGCTGGCAATGTATCGTTGATAAGCACAGGAAATCGTATCGCCAAGAGCATCAAGTATCATAAACTCTACATATGGCATCGTTGCTAGGGAATGGGTTGAATCACCCGGATTTTCCATCACAAATGCATAGGCATAAATAAAATTTGTATCTGCTGAAGCTACGGTAAAACAATAGGTCAGTCTTTCGGCACAACCGGCAGCAAACGGGCTCTGTTGCGTTGAACATCCACCACCCTGACCATCGGTCTGTGGCTGGCCAAGTTGAATTGAACTTGCACCAAAACCGGGTGGCGCCACAAGTGTAATGGGAGGATCGCCGGGATTAACACCGGGAGTGAGTGGATCGATTCCTGCTCCTGTGGTAATATTAAATCTTGTTGGGGCAGGAATTGTAGATGTAAAATTTAATCCAAGTGAATCATAATTTTCTCCAGCTTGTGCCTGCCACACATCCCATCCGTTTTCTACTCCCATGCTTTGGCAGGTTCCGCATACTGATGAAGATGATCTAGCATATGAGTGTATGGATAATTTTCTACCCTCACGCATAAGTATTTCATTTTGCTGACGGATTACTTCTAAAGCAGCAACAGGAATTTTGTTTAATTTGAGTTGATCAGAAATCGATAATTTTTCCGGAAAAGATAGAACAGAATTGTTCGTATTATTCTGAGTGATCTGAGCAAAAGTAAAACCCGAACCCCAAATCAAAATGGCCATTAGAAAAATAGCAAATCGATTTGAAAAGAATGAAATAATAATTCGGCTTGCGCACATCATAAGGGTATGCAATTAGATGAAAATACGGCGATTAAAAAAATAATTCTGAGGCGAATTCATAATTAACCCTAAATATTATTCCATTTATATATCCTTATGAGTCGAATTAAATAATGCGTTTTTAATTGATTTTTCAAACAAACGGTTCAGTTACAGAATCTGACCAGATTGTTTAATGCCCATTATTTTATCAGAAATGAATTTTAGATAATTAGTTTTATAGATATAAACCTTCTTACTGCTGTATATGGTTTCCTTCTAATTAGCAAAAAACAAAAGAAGTCTCAAAGGATTAATTTCTTTAATAGGATAGATGTAAGAAAATCCTGAACAGTGGGGTGTGCTTTTTTAAATAAAAACCCCGTCCCGTTTAAAGGTGGATTTCGAGTTAATGAGCCCAGGAGCGCATTTCAACATTTTTAAATGCCATGGTTTGCATTTAGATGCGAAAGTGATTTACTGATCCCGATAACAATTGGCAGGAGCGAAATATTATTTGCCATCCAGCAACTGCTTATGCTTTTGAAGAATGAGTTCCTTGTATTATTTTTTCAAATAAAAAACTTATCTCAAAAAACTTCATCCGCTCCCGAATTGCTTTTTCAAATTTTTTGAAAAAACTCTCCTGAACTTTCTTCTCCACTTTTACAGCAACTAATGCGGCAAAAAAATCTTTCGATTTTATTTTCTGCTACTTTGCATTAAGTGTCAATGCAAGATCCTCTTTACCTGCCTGATTTATAAGGGTTGTTTCAAAATATTTCTTAAATTTATTACTATCAAAATTCCTATATCATGAAAAAACTCTTATTTGCCGTATTTCTTTTTTCTTCAATCAGCAGTTCAGCGTATAGAATCATTCCTGCAAAACTCATCGAAGTAAATTCCGAATGGAAAAATAATACAGACGGGCAGATCCTGGCGGCTTCAGTTAATTCAATCAGCAACCGAATTTTTACAGATTGGATTGCAATGCATTTGATGCTCGTCGAGCAAACACTCAGACAGCGACCTGTTGAGAATCTAAGCGTTCGTCAAAAAGAAAAGCGGCAATGCCTCCTTAATGAATTGAACAGTTACTGGCATGCCAGCGTTTTTCCAGTCAATGATTATCTCTCCTATAAAAATCCCGTTTTTATCGATCGCAAAGGAACGCATTGTGCCGTCGGTTATCTTATGCAGCAAAGCGGCGCCGAATGGCTTACTCGCATTATCGATGCCGATAATAAATTCGTCTTCATAAAAAATATTAAAACAAATGGAGTGACAGAATGGGCATTTGAAAATGGCTTTACATTAGATGAACTCGCCTGGATTCAACCTGCCTATCCTCCTCAATTCTCTGTTGATGACATGGCAGGCGGATTGAACGGATCTGTTAAGACACTTGCAGTTGATTCTTCCACTCAATTGATTTACGCCGGCGGCTCATTTACTGCTTCTACAAAAGGAAATCCCTGTAATGGCGTAAGTGTTTACATCAACGGAATCAACGGTTGGGATTGGATCGGTTTAGGAAATGGCTTGAATGGCACTGTGAACGCATTGCTCATTTACAATAATAAGCTCTATGCAGGCGGAGAATTTACCACGGCCGGTTCTGTTTCCGTTTCAAACATTGCAGTCTATGATCTTACTACACAACAGTGGCAGGCGATGGGCGGCTTAGATAGTATTGTGTATGCTTTAACTGTTTTTAATAATGAAATATATGCCGGAGGAAAATTTTCTGGATTTGTTTCCAAATGGACGGGCAGTCAATGGCAGGATGTAACTCAAGGATTCCTCTATGGCCAGGGCGTGCGTACACTGGAGGTGTGGGATAATACTCTTGTAATAGGAGGAAGCTTCGAGCTTGCTACTGGTGCCATTCGTAAAAATGTTGCATCATTCGATGGTATTTATATGGGTACCTTGGGCATGGGAACAGTTACACCTGTAAATGATTTCGAAATTTTTCGTGATACAATATACGCTGCCTGCGATGTTGTTGATGGCATGGATACTTGTGCTATTGCAAGATTTGTGAATTTCGATTGGGAAGTGGTACTTAAGCCATTTACAATGGGATTAGACAATTTCGATGGACAATCAATAAATTATTTACTTTCTTCGAACGACAGGTTGTTTTGCGCCGGGAATTTTTCATGTTCTTCAGGATTGTTTTACGGAAATAATCTGATGGAATTCCGATATGATGCAGGGATACAAACCACATGCTCACCGTTGTTGGTAGTTAACAATGTGATCAGAACGATGATCCCGGTTACAAACAATATAGTCTTTGGTGGAGACTTTTCTTATGCTTTGAGTGATACACTAAATTATGTCGGTGAATTATTTAATGTGATTACGGATATTCCGGCCACGTCATATAATTTTTCTACATCTCTTTCAGTCTATCCAAATCCGACCAACAATTGGATTCGCATCAATCTAAATGATCGTGTTTCAGAAATAGAATGCATGATAAAGATTTTTGATCAAACAGGTCGCGAAATACTCAGGAGGAGAATTACTACTCCTGATTTTACGGTTGAATTATCCTCGAATCTTGCAGGCGGACTTTATTTCATTCAGGTGATTGATAGGGAAGGGGTTATTATTGGATCTAATCGGATTATATTAACGCCGTAGTTCTATTATCTTCATATATCACATTGCACTGTTTCTGCTCTTGCGAAATAATAGCGAGCAGCAATGAAAATCATGGTTTTGAAACAACTCTTGCTACACAGGTTTTCCTTATCTTGCATACAGGGGAAATCATCTAAAAAGCAAACATCATATTGGAATCTACACAATTGCTAACTGTAAGCACTTTTTGGTTCTAATATCCTCTTTGCCTTTTTAATTATTAATATAATGTTTCATGATACTCAATAGAATTTTTATCCTCACGCTATTCATCATCACTATACTACAATCATGCTTTTCCACTGCTGCATCTTTGCCGTCCGATTCTATTGCTTCTGAAAATAAATGGCACATCAGATTGATTGCATCTGAGGCAATTGACTTTAGCGGTTTTATACAGGTAAGAGAAGCTCAATACACAGGAGATAAACTCTCACTCACAAAACATCTTGGGATGAAGAATCTTTTAAGTGCAGGAGTATTTGTTTCCTATCATTTAAATGACAATTCTTCTTTGTTCTCGATTTCGTTTCAACGTTCCTTCTTTAAGGGACACTCTGTTCTTCCAAATGATATTTTCTTTAACGGTACCTTGATTAAAGGATCTGATGGACTTTCAATCAATAGTACTGAGTTTACCCACCTAAGGCTCTGTTTTGAAAAGTCTTTTAATAATTATAATAAGTTTTATCCTGAATTTATTGCAGGATTTCTCTTAGATAGATTATTATTTAAAATTGACGGAACTATCTTACCCAACTCTCCTCGCTTCGAGCCGGTTGAAGCATTCAAACGCCAGGCATTACCGTATCCATTTTTAGGTGCACGTTTAAACCGAAAGTTCTCAGAAAAGTCAGTGGTCTCAATAGAAGCCAGTGGCACTTATATTCCACTCTTTAAAAGTTTCTTTAAGGAAGGCGGACCAGTGTATTTAAAATATTACTCCGCCGATGCCGCTTTAAACTACCAATATTCACAAGGTGCGTTCACTTTTAATATTGCCTATTTCTGGCGCGAACTCCGAATATATGAATATAGTGAAGAAGACACTAACGATTTTTTCCTTTCAGTTTCCGGAATTCGATTCTCTATCATATATCGATTAAGTTTATAATTTATGATGAGTCAATTATATTTTACAAAATTGGAAATTATTGGCAACGTAAAAAGTCTCCAGCTTATGGAAATGTCCGTCGAAGCATTCTGGGTTTTTATTTTATTGGTGAAAAGGAAAGGTTAGAGTGAAGTCCGGCACAGCTAGGTACCTATGTTCACCGGTTAAAATTTGAATTACTGTCTGACGGAATGTGAAGTGGAATTATAAAAGTAATTTAATTCCGGCTAATTGACAAGGTTCATTTTCTCCAGCTGTGTAGGATTTCCTTATCATTTGCCAGTAAAAACAAAAAACGCTTCGAAGTACCTTAATTGATTAATAGGTTAGTGTTAAGGAATTTTGGCACAGCGGGGAAGTAGGTGATGGGCAAGTCCATCACAGTGGGAATATTTAAAATAAATTATAGTATTTACATTAATAAAGACTTATCATTGGCAAGCTATCTCGTTTCACAGAAAAAAGGTGATGATTTATGAAAATTCTGAATTGTGGTTTTGTTTTTACTCTTTATGTGTCGTTTTTTTTCAACATTGCCTTTGCTCAGTTGACTCGTAACTGGAACTATGTCCAAAATCAGGATGGGGCATCGAATGCCATTAAATTAGATATGCTGGAGCTGCGGCGCCAGCGTATCGTCGAGGCCCA
>JANPNV010000031.1:0-8019 GCA_031427625.1 Bacteroidota bacterium | reverse complement strand
TTATTTGGTAAATCTTCTTCAAAGTCTTTTAAACTCTTTCCATCAATGCCGGCACTTCCGCCGTTTTTGCGAATTTGCTTCCACGCTTCGTAGACCATCTCTTTGCTGATCGGTAACGATTTTGTTGTTGTCTTCATTAGTCCTCCTTTAATGTTCTTAAAGTTGTTACTGTTTCTACAACTGAATAACTGACACGCTTCGCTCCACGAATATTACATTCGCTTCTTCACTACTATCGTGTCATCCGCCACTCATTAACGCTTCTTTTCATCTGTGATGAAAATTGAGTTGTAGTTTTCTGTTGATAAGAGTATCCTCGAATCCCTACAAAGCATTCCGCGCATCATTAATGAGCTTCTCCTGTTTCTTAACTGAGCCCGTATAAAAGTCATGCCTCCTTAACAACGTCTGTCCTATAACCAGCAATACAGTTATCCGTTATAGTTTATCATGGGATACGTAGATGTCCCACTTTCGACAAAGGGTTTCGCTTTCTCGATGCTTCTTCAAAGGTTCATTTGCATTCATCTCTTTTATACTTACCTAATTCCTTAAAAGAACTTTTTCTTTGCACGCTCAGTACCTTTAGCTCTTAACATAAAGCACCTGCAAAGCGGTTTGCAGCCTGCTCCTGTAAGCCGACTGCGAAGGGTCAGATAGATTTTAGTTTCTATCTTCCTTCATCTCAATTAAAACATTTATCTTTCATACAACAAAAGATAATTCAGGACATACCTACGCCGAGCGGAAATGTAGATAACTACGCTTCACTATTATTATAAAGCCGCAATTCCTCATCCGCTAAATTTATTTTCTTCTTTTTAATACGCCTGCTTGTTTCTATTCCGGACTCAATATGTATTAATAAATATTCTTCAAATACGTCGCCTATATTTCTGTACCAACCGTAAGGTTCACCTTGCGGAATAGTAAGATCACCTGTAAACCACCAGGCTTTAACTTTATCTGATAATGGAAAAAAATAATCAATGCTTATGCTAATTGTTTCGTCTTGATAGGAAATATCTCCATTTAATTCGACGAGGAATAATATTCCATCTGCTAACTTCCACTTTGCAGTATATCCCCGCCAGCATGAAGTCAAGTACCATTCAAAACTGATGTATGGTTTGAGATACGGAAGGAAATCATCGAATGGTGAGGAACAAAGCTCTAGCCCTTCTCCATTAATAAATATTTCATCACCTGCCTGAATTGTCATTACTATAAAAATTAAGATGAAACTATTTAAAATCTTTTCAAGAAATTTTTTTTACGGTACACTATTTTCACTGCAATAATCATAAATCAGATTTACCTTTGACAGATTCACCAGAAAGATTTTTCCAATTTATAATTCACCGTTTAAAACAAGATCTTAATATTACATAATAATATTGTACTTTTAATACTCAGGGAAATTAAAAATAAAGAAAATATGAAATCAATTACACCTCTTGCTTTTATTATTCTATTATCTTTTTATTCTATCAATTTATTCGCAGGCGATATCTATGCAGAATACAAAATGAAGGGTATTGGCGATAAATTAACCATCAGCAAATTATATTTTAAAAATGGCGACATGCGATCGGAAGTAAATATGAATATTGCCGGCCGACAAATGACCTCTGTAACTTTAAATTTAAAAAGCAATACAGAATTTACAATTGCATACAATTCGAATTCGAAAACGTATACGGAAGTTAAAAAAGACAATAACAATTCGAAAACAACCAATTTATCTATAGCTGTTATAGGAAACGAAAAAATCGGTATTTATAATTGCAAACATGTTCGAATGACTTCAGACACTACTTCCTGGGATATGTGGGTGACGAAAGATTTGCCTGCTTTTAATTTTCCGCTTGAAAGAAACAATGAAGCAGCTAATCGTAAAATAATGGAGTTATTAAAAAGCAAATCTGCTGACGGTGTGCCCGTAAAAATTGAATTTTTAAAGCAGGGAACAAAAACACAGGGAATAACAATGGAACTCGTAAAATTTGAAAGCAAGACTCTGGATGAATCACTGTTTAAAATACCCGATGGCTATGTGAAAAGCAATCTTCAATTTGACGCTGAAAAAATGAAATCAATGACACCTGAGGAAAGACAGGAGATGATAAAAAAATTAATGGAGGAAAATATGCCTCATAAATAATTCGGATTTTTTTATAATATCTTTCCTAAAAAAAATAACTGACCCTTTAAATAATATTGTCATACTGCTTACAAATTTGTTTTAGGTAATTATGAGATACTTAAATGCAATGCTCGAGGCTGCATAGAGATAAAAACCTTTCGAGTAACGCTACTAATTTATTTACTCAATACATTTTGAATTCCAGCTTGAATTTCCGGATCCAGCTCTAAAGCAAAATCCTGAAATTGAAATAACATTACTTTATTTTCCTTTAAAATTCAATATCAAATTTATTCATCTGCAAATGAAATACATTCAACATACTACCAGCAATTTCACTTTGTCTTACCTCTATTTTTGAAAGCATTTTGACAATGGCCTGCCCATTGCTAAGTACGATTACAACATTTTTTATATCTGAATGAAACCGTTTCACGGGCACATAAACTTTTAAGGTCTTCGTATCTTCTTCTGACATAATATTTATAAATGGATATGCCTTCCCCTGTGATTTTATCAATTGATAAATTTTTGATTGCCTGCCAGTAATCTCATTCAACGATACCTGACCCTGCGCGAATGAAAACGAAAAAACGAAAAAAATAAATGCTTTTACAGTCCGCATATATTAGTATGAACTTATTAAAAAAGGCCGGGATTTTAAACCCGGCCCATTCTGTCGGCTGAAATTGTCTGGTGTGAAAACACTTTTTTGCCGATTTATATTAAATTTATTAAACACATACTACCTTATAAGCTTTTCCAGCAATAATGTTTATGCAAAATCATGTTAAAATGGATATTGAAAATATTCATTTCCCGGTTTGATAAAATTTAAATAATGGATATTTGACAATATTTCAAATGCACCCTTACCCAAAAGTGTAACTTGTTTGAATCAAAAAAGCAGCAATCATACTCATTGAACTGTTGAAAATTGATTTCCAAATTTACGTAATTGTTCATATTACTTATTTGCATAATCGGGATATGTGATTTTCTGAAAATCCAAAATATATAATGGCCGACTAATTCAGGTTTTCCACATTTGGAGATTACGACCAGGCAATCAAAAATAACGAACTTTTTAATTTTAGATGGACTATATTAAGAACATAAATAGGTTGCGTTGACTGATATTTTCTTTTTAATCTAAAATATCGATTCAAACTGCAAATAAATCAACCTTTAAGTCTTATTAGGTTGAAAATATTGAAATGGCCAAGTGTAATAGAAGACATCTTTTCTGATAGAATCTTCAAATTCTGGAACCTGATTTACTTTTTAAACAATTATCCTGAAAATTTTAATTACCGAATTATAATTGTCAATTGATTATGCACAAAACAATATTTACCAAATGATGAAATTATTTGTCTAAGCCAATAGTAATAGACAAATTGAGAATTGTTCCTTTTTATAATAATTAAGCAGATTATGTTGAAAAAAATTTACAATAATGGGAAAATAAAAAACACCAAATAGCGTACTGCTAAGGGCTTATAAGGGTATTCCAAGCAAAATTAAACTTGTATTATACTGCAATTTTCGCTTTATTTGTATTATAACTGATGTTTTATTTATGCTGTTTCTTTTTTGAAACTTTTGAATTTGATTAGCCACATTAATTATATGAATCGACCTAAAACTAATTATATTATGCCACAAACCCACACCAAACCATTCTTAAACCTTTTTATTTTCAGGAATCACTTCTTCGAACGTAAATTTCGAAAATTTAAACGCTTTTACTGTCAATTATTACTATCAGCAAATTGTTGATGAATTATTTATTTAAATGACTGTAAAGGTTGTTAAATAAATCACCCTCAATAAATACGTCCTAACCATTAGTCAAACCATACAATACAAAACCCATGAAATCAATCTATCGTATTCCAATTAAAAGCTTTTGCTTTCCACTTTTGGTCATATTGGCCGTAAATTCTCAATTAAGCTTTGGCCAATTGTTCCAGCAGGATTTTAGTTCTTCAACTGTTCTTGCAACCTACATTAGTGCAACACCGAACAATCACAAGTTTACCGGTATAACTCCGGCAAGTGGACTAACAATTAGTGCTGCGACGAATGCACTTGTGTTTAACCGGACAGCCGGTGCATCTGGTGTTTTTTCGAGGATTGTCGATTTTTCTCCTGTACCACTTACATTGAAATACTCTTTCGATTTGACTGTTGCAACAACTTTGTCGGCAAACAGTGTGGCTCAATTTAAAGTCGGACAAGGATTCAGTAATGCAAATACGCCTGAATTAAATTCATCGACTTATGGAAGATTTGGAATAGATTTTATTGCCAGTAATCAATTTAAACTGCGTGACCTAAGCGCTGCTAATTCGAATTCGAATACAGGCAATCCCGGACCATTTTCAGGAACGAAAACCGTAACGTGGTACATGAATAATAATACCGGTACGATTTCATACATGTCACCTGCGGCTGCTACTGAATACCTTGGTGTAGACAAGATGGATATATGGGTAGGATCAGTAAAAGTGTTTGACGACATCGCTGTAACATCTCCTTTATTAAGCATGACCGATTTAAAGTTTGTTATGAATGGAGGTAGCGGTTCAATTACAATAGATAATATCGAAGTTAATACGGCAGTCTGCAACTTATTAGTAAGCGCATCCTCTACTCCAGTCAGTTGTGCAGGTTTGTCAAATGGTACAGCTAGCGCGGCAATTATTTCAGGCTCTCCTACCTATACTTATTCGTGGTCTCCGGGAGGACAAACAACTTCAACAGCTACCGGACTTAATGCAGGAACTTATATGGTCACAGTTACTGATGGTTTGGGATGCACATCAACAGCTTCAACCACTGTCGGAACTACACCAGACGTTACAAATCCAACAATCACTTGCTCTCCAGACCTTACGAACATGCCAACGGATCCAGGATATTGCAGCGCATATATAACTGTTACTCCACCAACTGTTGGCGATAACTGTGCAGTTGATTTTATCTATAATGATTATAATGGCTCTAATACATTGGATGATTATTTTGCCGAGGGACCAACAACAGTTGTATGGACTGTTTATGATGTAGCCGGAAACAGCAATTCATGCTCACAAACTATAACAGTAGCCGATCATGAGAACCCTACGTTTGATGTTTGTCCGGGAAATATTACAGCAAATACCAGTGATGATGGAACAGGAAATTGCACTGTTGTCGTTTCATGGACGGCACCGAATGCACTTGACAATTGCATCGTAGCTAGTACAAATTATGCTTCCTCTCCAACCGGATATAATTCAGGAAGCGCTTTTGGTCCAGGCGTATATACAATAACGTATACTGCAACCGATCAGGCAGGAAATCCTGGTACATGTTCGTTTACCATTACCGTGACTGATGACGAGAAACCTGCTGTTTCCTGTGTTGCCAATGCATCAAGAAATGTTAATACAGGAAGTTGCTATTACACTATTTCTTCAACAGAATTTGATGCTGTTACAGCATCTGATAATTGCGCAGCTCCTACTCTATCTTATAAATTTAGCGGTGCCTCAACAGGGTCAGGAATCGGCTCCCTTGCCGGTGCTGCTTTAAATAAAGGCATAACTATAATTAAGTGGATTGCTACAGATGCTGCAGGAAATAAAGATTCATGTTCCTTCAATATAAACGTGATCGATAATATTTCTCCGATTATAACATGCCTTTCGAACCAAACTGTAAGCGCCAACAATTCAGGCTGCTCATACAAGGTTACGGGAAGCACATTTGATCCGGCTTCAGCGTCTGATAATTGTTCATTTACATTATCATATAGTCTGAATGGCGGAACACCGGTAGTTGCCAGTTCACTTAATGGTGTTGTATTTCCTTCAGGAACCACTTCTGTTTCATGGATCATTGACGACGGAAGCACGACTCCTGTCAGCTGTTCATTTAATGTAACAGTTAACAACAACAGTCTTGCTGTTGCTGCAGGTAATAACGGACCAAAATATACAGGTAATACACTTGGTTTTTCTGCTACACCAAGTGGAGGCACCGGACCCTATACTTATAGCTGGAGCGGACCTGTTGCAGTAACAAACCTTACTGATCAGAATCCTTCAATCAGCAATGTTCAGGTTAATGGCAATGGTATTTACACAGTAGTAATCACCGACAATAATGGTTGTACAGCTTCATCATCGACAACTGCTGTTGTTTATGGTGTCATGTTATATGTAAACGACAACAGTCTTACAGGCGATGTTTATACTTCTGCTATTGGTAATGATGCAAATCCTGGAACTCCTTCAGCTCCTTTTGCTACCATTCAGCATGCAATCAATGTGGCACTTTCTGCGAATACGATTTATGTGGATGCAGGAAATTATAATTCACAGAATCTGGTTAACAAGAGTCTGACAATTATCGGAGCAGGCGGAACATTATCTACTGTCGATTATACAGGCGTTGTAACCGGAAAGCGAACCTTGTTTGACATCTCTGCTGATTTCGTTACCATCGACAAAATGCATTTCAATGTTGATCTGTCCAAACTGAGAAGTGCAATCATTGCATCAGCGGCAGGAATTGACAACATCTTTGTTACCAATAACACAATCGACGCTTATGGCACTCCTGCGGGTTCGTACGGCGACAGAAATGCCGTTAGTATCAACTACACCGGATCAACAAATTACCGTGTAGCTACTGGAGGCGTGAACAGCATTATCTTCACAGGCAATACGGTGAATGGTACTCTTCCCGCAAGTTTCTTCCGTTCAGGTATCTCAGCGGATGAGGCCGGTGGATCTTTTACCGCAAACACGCTTCAGACAATTAATCATGACGTACTCGTACGATTCGGCAGCAACGGAAACATTACCGTCAGCGGTAACAACTTCAACGGTGGTGGTGTGGAACTTGTCGACATGAATGCCGGTGCAGGAATTCTTACCGTATCAGGAAATATTTTCGATGCAACTTTTGCCAATTTCTCTGCACCGGGTACGGCTGTGTTGCGTCTGCAGAATAACTACAATTCGAAAACTACAATCGTTAGTGGAAATACATTCTCTAATCATCAGTGGGCTGTCAGCTTAGCGAATTACAATTCTGTTACGCTTGTCAACAACACCTTCACTCCACTGGCTGGTTCTACTACCTTCCACCATGTGGCCATTAATACAAAATCCATCAGCACGAATTCAAATTCAATCGTGTCGGTTATAGTCGGTGCTGTTTTAACAAACAATACTTTTAACGGTTCGGGGACTCCGGGCGGTACAGCGCTTTCTTTCCACAACCACCATTCTGCTGCGGCAAGCTTCGGCACATTCACGATCGGTACAGTAGGAAATGAAAACAACTTCAACGACGGTTTAGGTAAAGCCATTTACTTCGATCATCAGAGTGGTACAAGTTCAGGTTCTACATTCCCTGCTTACACTTCGTTGATCGGTGCAGGCGCTGGTGCATTAACCACTATGGCCCTGTGGACTCCAAACCTGAATGCCTCAAACAATAAATTTGATGTTGGTGCCGGATTGCAATTGCCATCAGCCATGTCTTTATCAAGCCTCTATTCTGTTGAAGACAGAATTCAGCATAAGGTTGACGCTTCCGGTTTAGGATTCGTTACCGTGAAAGCAAACAACGATTATGTAACGGTGAATAGTTTTGCTTCTCCGCTTACCACTGCAGGTTCTATTCAGCGTGGTGTGGATGCATCATCAAACGGATTCACAGTAAACGTAAAATCAGGATCATACAATGAAGATGTAACGGTAAACAAGCAGGTAACTGTTTCAGGAGCCGGTATAGGTTCTTCCACTGTCAGTGGTCCGATCGGGGGCCCGGGATCTACCTTCCAGGTAACATCTTCCAACGTTGTGATCGAA
>JANPNV010000030.1:0-29360 GCA_031427625.1 Bacteroidota bacterium | reverse complement strand
CGTTTGCGATTCGCTTCGCAACGGCATTCTTAATTTGGAATCAGCCGGTAATTTTATTTCTATCTATCCGAACCCTGCCACCGATAAAATAAGTATTCAGCTAAATGGAAACATAAATTTTTCGCAGGCAACTCTTTTTATTTATAATTCATTGGGAGAAATCGTTCATCATGCATTTATTAAAAATGAAAACGAATTGTATGCAATAAAAATTCACAAACTTCCAACAGGAATTTATAATTGCAGAGTGATAATAAACAGTGGAATTAATTTCGTGGGCAAACTATCAGTGATTCGATAAAATAAAAAAACAAATCCGATATATTCTCATTTAAAAGAATCCTGATTATAAGAACAGAATCGTACGGTTCTTTTGATAATTTAGTTTAGATGACAATTGAAACAATTAATTAAAATTCTCAGCTATTATTTACAAAATAATTGGAGGTTTATGTAATACCTGTCTTTTTCAAAATACATTTGCAGACATGTATAATGCATCAGCTCATATCCAAAAACTAATCCGTCGTCCAATCCGGATGATCGTTGTTCTACTATTTTTTTGTTTTCATTCAATTGCTAATGCAAAGAGCGACATACCCGTTGGACCTTGGTCTCCCGACAGCTCTAAGAAGGAACTAATTTCATTGTTAGGAGAAAGAAAAATATTATTCGATGCGTATACGATTTCCTTATCTCATAAAAGCGGCTTCTTCGGAAATAAAACAAAGAATGATTTACGCGAAAGCCAGGACAAACTCGAAGCTATTATCACTCAGGATAATAAAATAATGAAAGCCCTCAACCGCACACTCGACTTCAGAAATTTTGAAAAACTGAATATGAGGTATGATGCAAGCGCTTTCGAGGACAGGATTTTTAATTTAAAAGCGATGAACGACACACTGAACAAGCATGTCATCATTCTCGAAAAACAATACAAAGAATCTTCTTCGGCAATCAGGAAATATACACTCTATTTTATTTCGCTGATCGTGCTGTTAATCTTCACTACGGTTGCATGGCTCCGTCAGAAATTCAGATAACCTCAGGGGTTCTTTTCAATCCTGATTCCTACATCCATAATCTGTGGCAATGGATCGATGCGCATGCCTTGTTCAATCAAAAAGGTATAAGTGCCTTTTTCCGGAAAACGAAAATTGTGCTTAAAGGGAAGTCTGTTATCCCAAATATCACCCAATCCATCGCCCATCCATTTACCCGATGCATCGGCCAATGTCAACTCAACCGTATCTCTTTCTGCCTTGCCTGAAGGTGTCTTCGTAGTCATAAAAATGAAAAGATTACTGAACTGATAGCCGCCTGCATTCCTCACATTTATATAAATGCTATGAGGTGTTATCGTATCATCTATGACCGTTTCAATACTCAATACGTTATTCTGAGCCCATCTGTTTTCAGGGAATTTCACATTCTTCTCGAAGACAACATTCTTATCACATGAGTAAAATGATACTACAATTAAAGTAAATAATACTTGAATAGATCTTTTGACAATCATTTGTTTAAAGAATATGATCAGGCTGGATTATCCCCGTCAGGTTTTTTATTCCTGTCATCGTTCCTCCTATGCTTGTTATGCTGAGGACGGGGTTGATTTCTCGGTGGCTGATTTTGTTGTGGAGGATTAGATTCTCCTGGATTTTGTTCCCCTGGATTTTGACCCGAAGGACTTTGTCTGGGTGGATTCTGTCTGGGAGGATTTGTCCGCGGCGGATTTCCTGTTGGCGGATTCTGCTGAGGCGGATTCTGTTCTCCGGGATTTTGACCCGAAGGACTTTGCCGAGGAGGATTCTGCCTTGGAGGATTTGGACGTGGCTGATTCGGGGCAGACGGATTCGGTCGCGGCTGATTCTGTCTCTGTTGGTTTTGTCGCGGCTGAATTGGTCGCGGCTGATCAGTTCCTTTTTCCTGAGGCTGACCGGCTACTTGCCCAACTGGCCTCTCTCCTGTTTTCTTCTTTTTCTTCTTCTTTTTCTTCTTCAACTTATCCATCCTGTCGATGCTGTCCTGTCCGACAACATTCGTATAGTCTGGCTCAACTTCTTTTATATCATCTTCAGGAAGTGCCAGCTCTGCCGGCTTTTGATTATTTTTATTTAGCTGGATAATTTCCTTTACCCTATCAACAGATAATACAACCCAATTGCCACCGTCTCCGCCTTCGCTAAGTTCTTTTTGTTCTCTTCTGTCATCAATAGTAAAAGCATACCAAACCAATCGCTTAAATATATCGGACTTCCTGTGAAACGCTCTTCCTTTTTCAGTCTCAAGAACTACACTGGTAGAAGGGAAATCGCTTAACGCATCCATGTACGAATCGAGTTCGTAATTGAGACAGCATTTTAATTTTGTGCATTGTCCGGCAAGTTTGGCAGGATTCAGAGCAAGATTCTGATATCGTGCAGCACTTGTTGATACCGTCTTAAAATCGGTTAGCCAAGTAGCGCAGCAAAGTTCTCTGCCGCAAACACCAATGCCACCAAGTCGGCCCGCTTCCTGTCTCATTCCGATCTGTCGCATCTCTACGCGTATCCGAAATTCGTCGGCAAGTCTTTTTATAAGTTCTCTGAAGTCGACGCGATCATCAGCAGTATAAAAAAAAGTAGCCTTTTTTCCATCTCCCTGAAATTCAACATCACTCAGTTTCATAGATAATTTCAGTGACTGAATGATTGTACGTGTACGATGTAGTGATTCTGTCTCCTTATCTCTTACCTCATTCCACTTATCGATTTCACTTTGCTTCGCTTTTCTATAGAGGGTCTTTAAGCCTTCAGGATTATCGGAAACTCCTTTTTTGCGTAGCTGGAAACGTACAAGTTCTCCGACCATGGCAACAACGCCTACATCGTGGCCGGGAGAGGCTTCCAATGCGACTATATCACCAACTTTTAGCTCCATATTATCCTTATTGAAATAGAACTCTTTTCGGCTGCCTTTGAAACGTACTTCAACAATCGGAAATTGTTTTTGACCATGAGGTAAAACCATGTCAGAAAGCCAGTTATAGACATTCAGCTTGTTGCAGCCGCCTGTTCCGCATGTGCCATTACTGCGACAACCGGCAGGGGCTCCATCTTTCTCCGTACTACAACTTTTACAGGACATGATTTTCTATTAGTATGTGCAAAAATAGCAAAATGTGCGAGAGTGTTCAGGCCATCTTCGATTGATGAAGCAATTGGTGAATGTTAAAGGAAAGATCGGCAAAAACAAGCTTTGAGTTGGCATTCCTCTCGAGATGAAAATGAGCCTTGTTAATCTCTTCGGTAAAAGCACTTATGTTTCCTTCATTTACAAAGGGAGCGAAACGCTGAATATCTTCCAGGTCCTTCCCCTCTAAACGAATAAGTGAACGATCACCATAATTGATCAACAGGCATTCTCTCGTAATCGAAAGTGCATGTTTAAGAAAGTTCTTCTGTGCTTCGCGACTCTGACCACCGAACTCCTGAGAAAGTGATGTGATTCCGGTTACATTCAACTTCAGACAATTTCTCATCCATAGCAGGAACTTCTGATTCAAATCGGCATCACCTTCATCGTTTTTTATCATCTTCAATGCCTCATTATAATCTCCATCAGCACGATGAACAATACGTCTTGCAGTGGATTGATCCAATGAATGTTTTTCGACTAGCGTGTCCAGCATATCTGCATCACTGATTCTTCCAACTTTTATTAATTGTGTTCGTGAAACTATCGTCGTAAGCAGAAACTCATAATTTTCAGCTACCAGAAAAAACAATGTATTATCAGGAGGTTCTTCAATAATCTTTAAAAGCTTGTTTGCAGCCGATGCATTTAAACGCTCGGCCAGCCAGATAATTACAATTTTAAAGGGTGCTTCAACGCTCTTCAGTGTCAGACGGTTTACAATATCTGCACTCTCCTCGACTGAAATGATTCCTTGTTTATTATCGAGCGAAAGACTTTCCATCCATTCATTGTAATTGAGATATGGATTGTCCAAAACACATTCCCTCCACTGAGTAACGAAATCAACGCTGCGTGGTTTTTTAATGCTATCCTTCGGTGCAACAGGATATGAATAGCTGACATCTGGATGAGCGAGTTTGGACATTTTTTTACATCCCGGACAAATTCCACAAGAGTCCGTTTCCGTTGGCTGCTCGCATTCAAGATATTGAGCAAATGCAATAGCAAGCGACAGATTTCCGCAACCCTCAGGACCAAGAAATAACAGGGCATGACTTACCCTTTTTTCTTTGGCTGAATGAAGCAAACGATGCTTTATTTCGCTGTGACCTATGACTGATGAAAATTTCACGAGGGTAAATTTAGTAATTCACAGCAATTAAAATTTCCTAATCTTCGTTAGAAAATTATCAATTTCGCCTTCGAACCCGTAAATTCAACGAGTTCTATAAAAAACTTCAGTCATTCGTTGAAAACCTCAATCGTTTGTTAAGCTATCTTTTCATTCTATTACCAATATCTCTCCCCTCCTTACAGCATGCGAATAATTAAACAGTTAATATTTTTCTTTCTTCTGATTTTTCAGCTACCTGCTCAAGGTCAGGAAATGTGGGGAATAAGCAACAGCAACTTCAGCGGTAACATGGGTATATTTCTTAATCCATCTACCATCGTCGGAGCACCTTATCAATATGAAATTAATATCATAGCTGCCGATGCATTTGCTGAAAATACATTTCTATACTTTCCTCAAAAGGAAAAGGTAGATTCAAAATTGTTATTCGGAACGCTGCCCGTCGGGAAAATTTATTTCCCTCGTGGTTCTGGATTGCAAAGTGCATTCGCTCATGGTATGGTGATTGGCCCATCATATATCAGAAATAAAACAAGCTGGGCCTGGGGAATACATTCTGCCTTTCGATCGGAGTTCAGCTTTACCGATGTGTCTGCTGATCTTGCTTTGCTTTTATATAACAGCTTTCATTATTATCCGCTCATCGGAAACAAAATTTCTATTCAACCCCTCACATCAGCATATGCATCATGGTTCGAATTGGGCGGAACCTATGGTCGTGTTTTCACGGAAAATGAAAAGCATCTGTTAAAATGGGCTGCCACAGGAAATGTTCTGCTCGGAATGAATGGCTATTACTACGATCAGCGGGCAATGGAGTTTACTGCTATAGATTCTTCAACAGTTACCGTTCACCGCTTCGATGCCACATATGCACAGGCAATGGGAAATTCTTTTTTCGGATTGCGCGGACTCGGACTGAGTACAACACTTGGTGCAACTTATATTAGTCATCCGAACCGAGGCGCCTTCGACTGCAACATGAGCAACGACAAATTGCGCAAATACAAATACAGACTTGGTTTTTCATTACTTGACCTGGGCATCATTCATTATTTTAATCAGTCGGAAGTACTTAACGTAAACACCGGTACTGACAGAGTCTGGAATGGAATCGATACTATAAAATTCGGATCATTCCGCGCACTTGACACTACTCTTATTACAAATATCGGTGGCTCATTAAGTAAAAAGAATTTTAATATCTGGCTTCCACTTGCTCTTAGTGTTCAATTCGATTATCAGTTACGTCCGAATCTTTTTGCCAATGCATCCATCGTAAATCGAATACACTTTACTGCAAATGAAATTGCAAGAGGCAATCAATTCAATACATCAGTACGATATGAACGCCGTCGTTACGAAGGTTCTCTGAACTTTACATTATTTGAATACAAACAACCCTCACTCGGACTCGGCCTGCGATACAGATTTTTTGTCATCGGTACAGACAGATTGCTTCAGATGCTTGGACTTTCAGATGTAAAAGCATTCGATTTTTTCTTTGGTTTCAAATTTCAGTTTTGTAAAAAACCATTTAGCAAAGGCCCCGATTGTCCGGCTTATTTGAGCCAGTAGCACAAAAATCGAAAATCTGATCCCGAGATTTCGGGACGTACATCTGAAATCTGAGATCCCCTTCTTACATCGAATTTTATTCCTCTCAAATCCAACGGTGGCGACGTAGTCAATGCAAAGACAATTTGAAGCAAAAATTAGTAGTGACAATCCGCGATTAGACTACTTAAAGCGGCAACAGTCAATCTTCCATATTCGGCGCATCGCAAGAAAAATGTATATCAATAATTCTTCGCAACACTATATGATTAGAAATTGCTAAGCTCGCAGTTGTTGAAATTAAAAAAAATGCAGAACACCAATGATGTTCTGCATTTTTGTGAACTATTCTTTTACAGTTGATCCGTCTTCTTTAAATGCAAGGGCTTTTTTCTGCGTTCCTGATCTAATATCAGCTTCGTAAATCGTTCCGTTCTTGGCAGTTTCTGTTACGTCAGCTTCGGTGATTTTCCAATTTGGATATTGCTTTTGGATTGCATCAGCAACTGCTTTTGGTAATTTCGAAACTGAAATTTCTCTTTCTGTTTCAACCCATGCACCATCAGCTTTGAAGTTAGCAGAGATTTTGCTTCCGTCTAAAGTAAATTCAGCTTCCCATTCTGTTGCATTTTCCTTTCCCCAACTTACTTTAGTTGCTTTTGGAAATTTACTTGAAAATGATTTTGAAACTGCTGTTGGTGGTGTGCCTGCATATGAGCAACTGGAAACTATTGCTAAGCTCACTATCATTAAAATTATTTTTTTCATTTTAATTTGTTTTTGATTTGTTTAACTAGTTATTTTTTTTCCTCCGAACTTTAATTCAATTCCTGGTCGGAAAAGGATTGCGTTGTTGTTATCATAACTTACTCCTAAAGACAACAATAATTCCTTTTTTAGATAATATCCGTAGCCGAATGCCCCAACTGTTTCACCGCCTGAAATTTCCTGTGAGCTAACATTCGGATTATTTACAGCTATTCCTTCAGGAGTTTCAGCGCCTCCGACAGCAGATGTGTTTCCGTATACCTCAGCAAACAAAATGCTTTTCTGTGAAGCAGTGAAGATTGTTCCAAGTGCATAATTGAATAAATTATTTGCAACAACACCGGTCGGTATTCCAAGAAATGTAAAACTAAGATTCATACTTGTATAAAACCTTCTTGTTGTCTTACTCATAATAAGAAACGGAGTATAATCGGTTTTACCTGTTCCTATCAAAGTGCTTTTTGCAGTTGGAATTTTTACTTCTCCCGAAATGGAAATTGACGGAAGAATTTTTTTCTCTGAAACAATTTGATAGAACAAAGTTATTTCCAAATCACCTACACCTTTTGCACGGGGTCCCTTTTTCGGTTTGATAGATGCGAAACCGACTGGCTCAACTAACAACGTAACTTTTTTTGAAAGTCCGCATTCAATTGCTAGCGGCAAAGCATTTTCAGTTCCTTCTTTTGAAATCTGAAATTCCAGCCCGGTTCCAATTTCAAATTGCCCAGGCAATAATGGTTTAGATTCTTCGGTTTCCAAAACCTGTGAATATATTTTAATTGGCAGCAATGCGTATAGCAATGCGAAACCAAATATTATTTTTTTGATTCTCATTTATTTTGAATTTAAATTAATTATTACCCCTCAGCTACTTTGTGTGGCAACTGTATATAATAAAAAAGCGTCTTAAACTATCGGGGGGCGGAATACACAGGAGTGAAAGTTTGAATAGTAGTTGCTCTCCTTATAAATGGGAAGTTGAACTGGAATGATTGAAATATTACTTTCGCTGACTTTAAATGCTTGTGTTAAAAAATAATTCTGTGCTTGCTGATGATGAAATTGAATTGGGGTATGTGGCTTTTGTTCGTCTCCGTTTTCATGCTTATCAAAGAGGCAATCAATATTTATTAAATGGTCGGTGATGAAATCAAGCGGCGTCATGTCTTTATCTTCTGTAGCCTTGCAATGTTGATACATTGCAGGTAAATCATTCAATTCCGAAAAATTTCCCATTGGTAAGCAGAAAGTTCCAAAAGAATAAAATGCTAAGAGAAATATGTTGGTCGCTTTTTTCAAAATCAATTATATAACGGCAAATATATTGTTTTTATTATGCTAATGAATTTTTGGCTGTATTTGGTCAAATAAAATGTAAAGCAAATTGGGTTAGCTTTTCCGAAAAGCACCAAGCTATAAAATTTGATTTTTCATAAAATTTTCAATCTGAGCAGTGGATTTGTGGCATTATAAAGCGAAAATCGTACATCTGAAATCTGAGATTCCTTTCTTCTAACAACAGGGGTATGGTGAAATTATAAGTAATATTCCCCAATTAAAATACCCATACCCATTCAGTATTCAATACATTGCTCGAAAACAAAACAGCGCCTTACATACGTATTGCCTCCATAACTATTTTTATTTATTCAGAAAACGTATTTGCAAAAAATAAATTCGAAAATCATCAGTAAAATAAAATGCAATAATAAAAATGATTAAAATTTGAAATTCAATTATTGCAGGACTTATTTTTGGAGTTTTAATGCATGCATTTAATCTTTTATTTTTTCATAAACATTTTTCCTGGATGCAAGGATTTACGTTAGGAATATGTTTCGGAATGATTGTTTACTTTTTGGGAAAATATAAATCGGTACGTAAATAATAGTAAAATCTGTTTTAAAAGTAAAGTTGATTTCTAATGATTAATCTATTATTTTTTGGAAATCAGGTTGCTAAATAAATGATTGTTTACATTGATGGAATAATTTCAAATTCTACCAATCTGCCTTTCTTGTAATTAGTAAAATATTTAGCCCTTCGATTTTTAATGTTGACGAATCAAATTCGTATAAATTGAGCCAATAAAATCACCTGGAGTCGATTTTGACAAAGCAGTTCCCCAATCTGAAAATTTATCCCCGCCTTTCATTCGCCAAATCTCCTCTTGTTTCGTATCGATTTTATTATATTTTTGTTTGTACCCCTTAATCTAACCCTTATGAAAAACATCTTCGGAATTATCGGCGGTTTAATAACGGCCATGATCATTTTTATGCTCTTTGAATATTTCAGCAAGACACTTTTCCCCTCTCTTAAAAACATCGACTTCGCTGATAAGATTGCAATGAAAAGTTATATCGATGCATTACCCGTTTTCGCCTTTCTAATTATTCTTGCCGGATATGCCGTTGGTTCCTTCCTCTGCGGTTTTGTAATCGGTACTGTTTCCAAAACCGAAAATACTACTCTTCCAGTTATCGCCGGACTTATCCTAACAGCTGGTGGAATATCCAATATTTTCATGATTCCTCATCCTGTATTATTTTCTATCCTGAATATCATCATTTATATTCCAATGGTACTCTTCGGGCATAGAATCGGAGTTAGAAATGTAATCGAAAAAGAGACATTATCTTTATAAAGCCTTTGCTAGGTTTGAAATAACAAAATTTGTTCTAACGATGAAAAGACTCCGGCTTTTCACTGACGACATTTTAATGGCATCGTCCCAGCCTCATTGTAGTTTTCGCTATCTTTAACAAGACATACTTATAAAACAAAAAATGGATAGAAAATATTTTCTTCGCGGATTAGGATTAGCTGGCATTGGAACAATGCTTCCCACAAAAAAGACAAATGCAGCCATCAATGTATTGGCAAAAACTCAATTACCTGCAGGCTCATGTGTCCTTATTCCACAGGAAACAGCCGGACCGTATCCATTTAACCTGAGTGGTAATGCCGCAATGTTCAGACAAAACATAACGGAAGGAAAGCCGGGAACTCCGATGAGTCTCACTTTAACTGTTGTAAATATTAATGAACAATGTGCTCCTCTTCAAAATTTACGTGTAGACATATGGCATTGTGATCTTGATGGTTATTATTCTGAATTTAACACTTCCAGCTGGCTTGGGCCGCAAACTCATGTCGGCGATACATTCTTCAGAGGCATTCAGATTACTGACATAAACGGACAAGTTCATTTTGATACTATATACCCGGGTTGGTATCCCGGTCGTGCCGTTCATATTCACTTTCAGGTTTTCCTGAATTCAGTTCTTGTCGCTACCTCACAGCTTTGTTTTCCTGATAGCATGAATACCGTTGTAAATGGAACTTCGCCTTATTCAGCTCACGGACAAAATCCAACGACCAATTCATCTGATAATGTTTTTTCTGATGTGAATAATACACAGTATGAAATTGCTACCGTAGCTGCTAATGGATCAGGCGGATATGATGCATCACTACTAATCGGAATAAGCGCTCCAACAACTGGAGTCATTAACCTTGAACCGGAAACAGGAGGCCAGTTTAAGCTCTATCAGAATTATCCGAATCCCGCAGAAGCTTATACCGTTATTCCTTTCAACCTAAAAAGCGCTTCACTGGTTAACATTGAAATCTTCGATTTGAGTGGAAGAAAAGTTCTGGAACTTATTAATGAGAAAATGAATTCCGGAGATCAGAAGGTTCGCCTCGACAGAGAAAGCACTAATCAAAAACTAAGCAACGGGAGTTACATTTATCAGATAACCGTTCAAAATGAAACAGGAACTTTTAGACAATGCAAAGCGATGATGCTGAAGTAAAGTCGAAAATTAAAAAAGCATGATGCGTTTTCACATCATGCTTTTAAATTCTTACTCCTTCCTTCTTACCTCTTACTTACTTTTGTTTTCTTTCAACATCAACTCCCTGATCACTCTGACAGGAGAGCTTCCATAGCTAAGGAATTTTTCGTGGAATTGTTTCAGATTGAATTTATCACCAAGTATTTTTTTCATCTCTTCGCGTAACTCATATATTTCTGTGAAACCATTGAAGTATGATGTAAGCTGCACCTGTGTAAGCTGCACGCGACGCCACTTATTTTCCGCCTCCGTCTGTTGCTGAAACGCTTCTTCTGTTAGGAATTTTAAAGCTGCCTCTTTTGTCAGACTTCCGGTATGAACATCATAGTCAAGAATGAAATTACATGTTGCACGCAAATTCCATTTGTAATACATAAGCCACATTGCAGGATCATTATTTCCATAACCCTCTTCAAGCATCATTCGCTCCGAATAAACAGCCCATCCCTCTACCATCGATCCATTACCTAAAATTGATTTGATGATGCTCGGCGACTGATTGCTATATACAAGTTGAGTATAGTGACCGGGGATTGCTTCATGAATATTCAATATCTGAAGAATGTAATGATTGTATTCCTTCAGATAGCTTTCTGATTTTTCTTTTGGCCATCCCGAAAGACTGCCGACATTATAATATGTGTTTCCCGATTTATCGTAAGGCCCAGGAGCGCTGATAGATGCACCGGCAACACCAGCCATATAATCCGGTTCTTTCCTTACAACAAGTGGCTTTGATGGGTCCATGTATATAAGGTCCTTTGTCTTTATAAATGCTGCAAGATCTTTTAGCTGTCCTTCAATGGCTGTCTGAAACAACTCAGGCTTTACATGTGCTTCTGATAAACGATCGATAACCATTCTGATCATCTGCAATGTATCTGATGGCGTTTTAATTTTTCCCATGTACTCGGGCCATAATTTAACAGATAGTCCAGCCATCGATTTATGAAGTTCTTTCTTATGCACCACGGCTTTCTTATACATTTCCTCCGGGCTGTATGCAGACATAATATCGTACTCAAACTTTTTTGCATAAAGATCTTTACCCAGTCTGAAAGTTCTTGGAGTATCGTTCTTCATCTTTTTCAACCATTCAACATATCCATTGATGGCCGCAATAGCCTGTCCGGAACGGACGAGCATTTTTTCTTTTTCATCTGCAGTGAGTTTCGATTTGTCTAATGCCTCTTTCAAATCCTTCTCGAAAACACTTACGCTTCCAGTGTTTTGATCAATAGCTAATCCAGTATGCTCTTTCGTTGGATTAACAATATTTTTCTTTGCCGCCTCATAGAATGCGGGAATATTCTCCATGCGCAGGTAAAAACTATGAAGTCTGTTATCGAGACTGTCATAATTATTGTTCAGCATTTCGCCGAAAATACTTCCTACGTTATAGGATGACGGATCCCATTCATAAGACTTCATATCTGTTATACTCCATTGAGCAGACTTAAGCTGGTTATCAATCAGGTAAAAATCTGTCCGGTTATTATCATTCAAGCCATTCGAATCAAACGATTTCAACGAATCTATTTCGGCATGAATAAAATCCAGTTCGGCATTACGATGTTCGGCATCCGGTACAGTTAGTAGGCTGTCGTAATTATGATAACCAACTGAGCTTGCCCATGAAGGATACATTTTCCATAAACGCAGAACGAGCCCTTCTTTATAGGCAGAAAATTTTGTGTCCGGACTTTGTGAATTATTACTGTCTTTTGATTTATCCTGAGCGCAGGAAAACAGTACTATTGATAATAAAACAATACAGGTTATAGTTTTCATGATTTTTATTTACCCGCTAAAAGTAGAAAAATTAACTGGTAAATAATGTCTGGAAAATAAATCAATTGCCCCTTAGACGGAAGTCGATTTTAGACTGTTTTTATTCCTTCCTCGCCATATCAGTCTCTAACTTCTTTATCAATATCCTCAAATCATTTCCATAGACAATTAGAGCGTTTTCATACGATTGATCAACAAGTAATTTCATGAATTTCTCTTTGCCTCCAATTGCCATCAAACGTTTTACCAACTCTCCTCCCAATGGATAAAGCACTTCATCACTAACCCTCATATTATTTTGCCATATGTCCAATATACTTTTGTCAGGTCTTTTTGTCCGAAGTATTTTCAGATTATCGCGTTTAGATAAATCGAAGTAAACATAAATTCCTTCCGAAATTATTTTGCTTTGCTTTTCTATATGAACAGAAAAATTGCTGATGGAATGTGTAATCTCATGACCAAGTGAATGTCGTGCATCGGTATGGGTTAAACAGAATGAGCCCTCGCTGAAGGAAAGTTTTTGCTGTAACATCGACGACGCCATAGCGCTATCCTTCCAGACGAAGTAGTCAATTTTCTTAGGGAGTGTTGAATTAAAAAAAGTATTTATCGTATCGAAAGCTGCCTCTTTCCGTTTAATATATACAGAAACATTTTTTACTGTCAGCGTATCCTGGAAATGAAAAATAAAATGTGCCGACTCTCTGATTGTCCATTTATTATAAAAATCGTCGAAGCCAAATTTCAGCAAAGCAGCTTTCGATGTCTTTGTTGATGAATTCGTGGCATTCATCTCATAGCAAAATTGCAGATTCTCTTTTGCTTTTTCATAATCCCCCAGCGAATAAAAACTATTTCCAAGATCTAGTTTTGCCCAAGCTGTTGCATAAGGTGGTATTTTTTCAAAAGTTAAAACTTTTTCAAGATAAGGGATTGCTTCCTTGTAATTCTGCATGCCTACTAAAGAACGACCGGCAACTATATATGCTTCCACATTTGCTTTCCCTGAATTAATAATTGCTTTTGTAATTGACAACGAAGAGTCTAATTCACCTTTCATAAAATACACATTGGCCTCTATCATGGTCTGAGCAAATAATGCCGAACCATTTGCAATGAAAATAGAAATTACTATAGCCGTATATTTAATCCATGCTCTCATATATATTTCATTTAATCTGCCAGAAGACATTTGGGTTGATGAATTACGGGAAAGTTACATGAGTTTGCAATGAAACATTTTTTGTTTGCCTCAGCATGCAATGCATTCGCAAGATCAATTTTCATATCGTCTGTAATTGTAACAACTGGATTTAAAGTTACCGAAATAAACTTTCCTCCGCCACCTTGTTTCTCTATCATTAACCCTGATGCAAAATCAGAATAATCGACAACTACAATTCCTGCATCAGCACATAAATGAAGATACCAAAGCATGTGGCATGATGATAATGCCGCAAGCAACATCTCTTCAGGATTGTGTTTGGTGTTGTCGCCACGAAATGCCGGATCTGCTGAACATTGCAAATCCATCTTTCCATCTATACTAATCACATGGCTTCTGTCATAGTCGGAATATCCTGTCGTTCCTGTCCCACGATTACCCGTCCATTTCACCTGTAACGAATAAGTATGTTTCTTTTCCATTTTTTAATTTTATCGCCGGACATTTTTCTCCTTTGATTACTCATATATAAGCGGCGTATTCACCAATAAAATTATCTGCCTTCTTCATCCAGAACCTTCGTGCTATTTTTAAGATATTTTAAAATAAAATAAAGTACTGTTGAAACAATGCATCCCCACATCAGAAAGTTGGCTTCTATTTTTTCCTTCATCACATATTTTCCTGCTGCATCAAATAAAAAGAAAATCAGGAATACAGCCACTAAGCCATTTTTCTCTTTCTTCAACACTTTCTTCCAGCTGAAAGGCATGGATGGCTTTTCAAAATTTTTAGTTGATGGAATTATTGCAGGCGTACGACTTGCCCAATTTGTATAGACTGTTCCAAATTTTTTTCTGAGAAATTGTTCTTCGGCAAACATTATCCTTTCATAATAAACCCAGTAAACGAAGATGAATGCGACTATAAACCAAAAATTTGCTGTAAGCATTGCCGGACCCAGCCACATGAAAAAATTTCCCAAATAAAGGGGATGACGAACAGCAGAATAGATTCCGGAAGAGTTTAATTCATCTGCCAATTGCCCTGTCGTATTCCGACCCGATGTATTTGCAGGAGTATGTCCGACAGTATAAATTCTGATGATCAGACCGAACAACGAAACAAAAAGACAAACAAACACATAAATGTCTTCCATACTTGATTCCTTAAGAGGTTCAATTCCCTTATGGAGCTTCATCTGCAGGTACATGTAAAATCCAACCACCAGAATAATGATCGGAAAGTTTCCCCGGTGACGGAAAAGAAAATTTCCTTGCGATTCCATTTCTTCCTGCAATGCCATATTCTAATTTTTCGGAAAGTTAGTATTTGAATTTGATCTTTTTCTTAGTCTTGACCGGAAGTTTTGATCCGATAAGTTTATAAGCCTGCTCAGCAATTTGCTGCCATTCCTTTTTTGAAAGGCGATTTATATTGTCAACAAATATCCATTTCCCTCTTGCCAGATATGGCGCCGGCTTAAAGCCGTCTCTTGATGACAATTCTTCAAAATCATCGGCGCTCGATTTAAAACTTGCCGTAACGGGAACAGAATCGGGTGATGTTATCAAAAACATCTTATCGCCTACATTAAAACAGAGGTGATTCTCCCATTTAATATCCTGATTTACACCCGGAAGCTTTTCACAGATTGATTGTAGATCTTCTATATTCATTCGAATGTCAATGGATTTTTTCCAATACTGTGACAGAACTACTTATAAAAAGATAAAATTAAAGAAAAAATTGTGTTTCCAATAACCGTAACGGCAGATGTTCCAATAGATTGATAAATTGTTCTGAAGAATTGAACATAAAAAAATCTGGCATTCCCGTAATTAAATTATCGGCTAACTCAACACCTTTCGTTTATTGATTTTCAGGGAACAATAAAAAAAATCTCAAACCCGTTTAAAAAATACTTTTCCAGAATATTACTTTACTGTATTTCCTGCTGCATCAAAAAGCAATTCTTGTTTGTTAATGCCGCTTTTAATAACTACCTCATACTTTAATGCTCCTTTGCTATTCGTAATCCTGTCAGCATCTACTAATTCAGACTTGGGATGGCTTTTCTTTACGGCCGCAGTTACAGCTTCTGGTAATTCAATGGTTGAAATCTGTTCTTCCGTCTCCATCCATTCACCTTTTATGGAATAATTTGCCGAATACTTTTTTCCGTTCATGTTAAACTCTGCCTCATATTCACTTTTATTCTCTTTTGACCATTTCACATCCTTCGCTTCCGAAAATTTCTTTGCGAATTGATCTTTTACAATTTGAGGAACACTGACTGCATAGGAAAATATTGCAATAAAAAGATATGCGGCTGTAAGGAGTATTTTTTTTATTTTTATTTTTATTGGTTAATGTATTCAGCCGAATTAATGATCAAATATTGTCTTCGAAGGTAATTTTATTTTCAGATAATAATCTGCTGATCTGATCAGGATGTTGCAGCCCTTGTGTCTCGTATTGAGTAAATAAAATAAAATGCTACAAACAAGGTTACAACGGCCGCCGAAACGAAGGTGTAGATAAAGCCGAACTCATACCAGACAAATCCTGCAACTGAACTCGCTATCAACGTACATATGCTCTGGAATCCCGAATAGGTACCTATTGCAGTTGCAGTGTCTTTCTTATCAGAAATGTTACTAATCAATGCTTTCGAAATGCCCTCTGTGCAAGCTGCATAAATTCCGTAAAGGGCGAATAATATCATAAACCCGCTTAGACTGCTGATAAATCCGATGAGGGAATAGACAACAACAAATATTAAAAGGCCGGCGACGAGCATACTCTTTAATCCAATCTTGTCGGCCAGCATTCCAGCAGGCAATGAAAATATCGCATAAACCAGATTGTAAAAAATATACACTCCGATTACCATTGCATCGCTCAATCCTGACTCCTTCGCCTTCAGAAGTAAAAATACATCTGAGCTGTTAAAGAGCGCAAATAACAAAAGACCTGAAACCACTTTTCTGTATTTCGTCGGACTTTCCTTCCAGTAATGAATAAAGGAAAAGAAGCTGCCGACTTTTTTCCGTTCAACATTCGGTTTCTTCTTATCCTTTATTAGGAATGTAAGAACAAGAGATACAACACCCGGTATGAAAGCAAGAAAAAACAATGTCTTATAATCTTCCGGAAATTTCCACAGATAAAATAATGCTATTGCCGGTCCTAATACTGCCCCGAATGTATCCAGCGCTCTATGAAAACCGAAAATCATTCCCTTTGTTTCCGGAGTTGACTCATCAGATAAAATCGCATCTCTTGCGCCTGTCCGTATTCCTTTGCCAAAACGATCGACGGTTCGAGCTAAAAAAATCCAGGCAGGAAAAACAAATACAGCCATCATCGGTTTCGAGATAGCGCTGAATGCATAACCGAGTTGAACAAATGGAGCGCGGCGTCCCATGTTGTCAGACATTTTTCCGAAATATCCTTTGCTTAGACCGGCAATAGCTTCTGCTAATCCTTCGAGCACACCAATAAGCAAAATAGAAAATCCAATGCTCTTAAGATAAACGGGCATAATCGGATAAAGCATTTCACTGGCCACATCTGTAAACAGACTCACCATGGATAATATCCGGATTGTTTTAGTGATATGTTTCAACCGATTTTCAAGTAAAAATATTAATCTGATACATATTTATTTTTCGCAGATTCATGATATGAATATCCGAACTATTTTAATGGTGAAACAGCAAGAAGAATATTTGTTATTACTAAATATTCAACCGACCCATATCTATGCTTTGATTTTTTTAACTCCTTATTGCATGGCTTCCGTAATATTCTAAAATATAAAAGGAGAGAAAATGCTTCTCTCCTTTTCCTATTACTAAAAATGTTATTTAAAATTTATAGCAAACACCTAGTGTTAAGGATGCAATCCCGCTGCCCAATTCACCATATGCTGCCCAGTTTTCACTAAAATAATAACGGCCTCCTGCATAAAGAGTAAAGTAGATGTCGCTACTGACGGCTCCATAATTATTTCCCGGACCATTATCAGAAAAGCTGACAGCTCGATAAGAAATCATGGCGCCTCCATAAAGATCCCATTCACTCGTATTTATCATATTGAAATGATAGGCGCTTCTTACACCGATGATTGTATAGTTCCAACTGCTGCTATATATTAGATAGTCACTTGAAAAACTCTTATGAGCAATGTATCCGCCAAGGCTTATTACACCCGGACCACCAACATCCCAAACTCCATGTTCGTAAAGAGCTGAAAGAGCCGGAGTCTGAGAGCCATACCCTCCACCAAACGAACTACCAAATCCTATACCTGCGCCTAAAACGCTTGTTCCCACATTGAAATTTCCTTGCGCTGATGCCGTATTAATAACAACGAGCGCAAATAAGAATGTACAAATTGTTTTCATGATAATTTTTTTGAGTTTACAATTCAATTAGACGACAAATATATATCAATTCATGAAACGATAAACTCATTCGCTTTAATATTATTCAAAGACTATCAATCTATCTTCATTACGTATCACAAACAAATATGATAATCATCTATATTTGCTCCCGCTTATGAAAACGATCGATAATATTAATTTCAAAAACGAAAGAGCCCTTGTTCGTGTCGACTTTAACGTTCCGCTCGACAAGGACTTGGTGATTACGGATGATACAAGAATGACTGCTGCCATTCCAACTATAAATAAGATCCTGAACGATGGTGGTTCGGTAATATTAATGTCGCATCTCGGCCGGCCGAAGGAAGGACCAGCCGACAAGTATTCTCTTCGACACCTTGTAAAACACCTTTCCGGTTTATTACATAGAGATGTTTTATTCGCTGATGATTGCATTGGCGACGCTACATTGAAGCTTGCGAAAAATCTTAAACCGGGCGAAGTATTACTTCTTGAGAATCTGCGTTTTCATATAGAAGAAGAAAAAGGCAGCCTTGAATTCGCGGAAAAACTTTCATCACTAGGAACTGTTTATGTAAACGATGCATTCGGTACTGCTCATCGTGCTCATGCTTCAACCGCCATTATTGCTGAATTTTTTTCGGGTAAGAAGTTTTTCGGTTACGTGATGGCCGGCGAACTTGCCAATGCCGATCGCATTATGAATAATGCCGAAAAACCATTTACTGCAATAATGGGAGGGGCGAAAGTTTCAGATAAGATTCTCATCATCGAAAAACTTTTGAAGAAAGTTGATCATCTCATCATCGCCGGAGGAATGGCATTTACATTTATCAAAGCAACGGGAGGAAAAATCGGTTCATCGCTTGTCGAAGACGACAAACTTGCGCTTGCTCTCGATATTTTGAAAAAAGCCAAAGAGTCGGGAGTACAAATTCATTTGCCTGTTGATGCAATCATTGCTGATAAGTTCGACGCTAATGCGAATGCGAAAACATCATCCATCAACACAATTCCTGATGGATGGATGGGACTTGACATCGGAAAGGAATCTGAAGTTATTTTTTCTGAAGTGATTAAAAAATCAAAGACAATATTATGGAATGGTCCTGCCGGAGTTTTTGAATTTGAAAAATTTTCTCATGGCACAAAAACAATTGCAAAAGCAATCGCCCAAGCAACAACCAATGGATCCTACTCACTTATCGGAGGAGGAGATTCGGCCGCCGCAATAAATAAATTCCATCTTGCTTCTCAGGTTTCTTATGTCTCGACAGGTGGTGGAGCGCTATTGGAATACATCGAAGGAAAAACATTACCCGGAGTACTGGCTATTAATAATTGAAGAATGCAAATTGAAGATTGAAGAATGAAATTCTGAAGTCCCTCATTTCAATCTTCAATCTTCAATATTACATTTTCATTGAAAGCACTGTGTTAGAAATTTTAAGTATCGGATAATACAGAACTGACTCTGCCTTTAAATCAGGATTGATCCATTTGTTGGCAAACTGAACTTTATTGAAGAAGAAAAGAAAAAGACTTATAAGAAAAGCATATTTAAGTCCGCCGAAAATGGCGCCGGCAATTTTATTGAATATCCCCAATGCAACAATTTTTATTAACCCCTCAAATAATTTGGCCAGGAAAAACATACCGATAGAGATTCCTATCCATGCCACGAATAGAGAGATGTAATGTAATGTTGTTGGATTTACAGAAATCACTTTATTGATATATACAGCAGCAATTGCCGCAATTTTGAATCCGATTAAATAACAGACGTACAGCGATCCAAGTACGGCAAGCTCATATATAAAGCCCTTGATGAATCCGCGAACTATTCCGATGAGTAGAATGACAGATAAAACGATGTCGAGAGAATTCAAGGGTTGATTTTTCTAAGAATATTCTTTTCTAAACAGGATTGTAATGTCTTAAAAAAGTTGGTCAGGAAAATTATGATCCATTTATAATATCAACAATATCTATATTATAAGATGCCTAATCAAAATACATTTTCATTTTCTGGTTTTACTAATTTACTGTTTAATTCTTGGCTCCTTCAAAATATTTATCGGCGTATATTTTTTGTGTGCACTTAATCCATACTGGAGGATACTTTTTTCCTTGATTATGCTAATGGCTTCATCTACAGAATCTGTTATATTAAATAAATTATAGTCATCTTCTGAAATAGTTTTATTTTCTCTCATCGTTTGAAGCTGCTGAACGAGATCATTATAGAATTTATTTCCAAAAAGAATTATAGGGAATAAGCTGATCTTTTTTGTTTGTATCAAAGTGATGGCTTCAAAATATTCATCCATCGTTCCAAAGCCGCCTGGCAAAACAATGAATGCATAGGAGTACTTAATCATAAGAGTTTTCCGTATTGAAAAATACCTGATCTCTACCATGATATCGAGATACGGATTGGGATGTTGTTCATGTGGAAGCGTGATATTACATCCCGCCGATCTTCCTCCTACATCTTTTGCTCCGCGGTTCGCCGCCTCCATTAATCCCGGTCCTCCACCCGTAAGAACGGTGAAACCTAATTTCGCAACTTCAGCACCTATCTTCCTCGCCAGATCATAATATTCATGACCTTCACCATACTTGGCAGAACCAAAAACAGTTACACACGGTCCGATAAAATGAAGGCGCCTAAAACCCTTAATAAATTCCCTCACCGTTTTAAGGGTGAATAAGAAATCCTTAAACCGCGATTGAGGCCCTTCAAGAAATTGTATTTCTTCTTTCATATTTTATAGTTGAGCGCCTGCCAATGTATATGACTGCAGAGGAAGAGAAAGTAAAGGAATAAGAATGTGAGCCGACATCTTCTTTGTAACGCTTGGCTTAAACAATGTTTTAGGGAAGTGTTTCTGATGTGAAAACATCACAACCAGATCAGCAGGATTCTTTTCTAAAAAATAGCTGATGCCTTCTGTGACGTCTGTACTCTTTGCCACGTATCCGGACATCTTTTCATACTTCATATGCTTTCTTATTTTTCTTGTCATCTCATCAATTATTTCATCTGATTGACCATGTTCTTTATTTTCCACATAAACGAATATTATTTCAGAGTTAAAATGCTTTGCGAAAGTTGCAATATGTGTTGCTGAATTCAGATTATCAGACTTAAGATCTGTCGCAAAAACAATTTTTTTTATCCCTTGATATTGTGCTTCATCAGGAATGATAAATACAGCGCATGCTACCTGATCAATTACCTTTACTGTTGTGCTACCCATAAATACTCTTTCAAGTCTACTTTTACCTGTAATTCCCATGACAATTGCATCAGCTACTTCTCTTACTGCAATATGAATAATCTGTTCAGGTGCACTTCCGTCTTTTATGAGTGTCTCAATTTTTAAATTATTATCTATTGCCAGCAGCTTGTACTTTAATTCTATCATATTCTTCCAGGCTAACTCCATAATTGAGACCAGACCCTCATTAGTGGTAACTACCGATGGCTCAGCAAATGTGAGAGGATTTTCATAAATGTGAAAAAGTATTAATCTTGAATCAAATTCACGTGCAAGCTCAGCGGCGTATATGGCTGCATTATCAGCGCATGTTGAAAAATCCGTAGGACAAATTATTGTTTTCATATTCTGAATTGTTTATTTAATACTAATTACTAAAAACTTCTATTGAATAGCGTCGGGTTTGTGAATTAAAAAATGAATGTGTAAAAAACTTCATTGTTGGAAATATACCTTTGTAAAAATAACATTTTAACCGATCATCATAATTATAATAAAACTGAGTTGCGAGGAAAAATATTAAATATTTAATCCGTGCTGGAAGATCGATTTTCCATCTCAAAAAATAAACGAATTGTTAAAATACAGATTGTTAACTAATTTCAAAAAATGTGTTTAGTAAATAAATAAAAAAAATGGAAAAAAATTAATGATTGAAATCAATTAAATCTATGACATTTCTCATTTAATGTTTTTTCGCCGCTAATTTTGAGTTGTAAATTTTATTAATCGTTGACCATTTTAAATCTAAATCAAATTACAACACTAACTATATCCCGAAAAAACTTGCTTCCTACATGGACAAGCAACCTGTTTGACACGGGATATTTTTTTGAATCTGAACTGATGGGTCGCAATGGTAATCCTAAAAAAAGACCGGCATAGTTGTCATCCGTTATTTATTACGGATATAATTCCAGCGCTATCAGAAAATAATTAATGACAGCTATTTTTAGTTAATGCCCCGTTCCTTCTTGATCTTATCATAAGCTTCATTGATTTTTTTAAACTTCTCCTGAGCATCCTTATGATATTCAGGACCCAGATGATGAACCTTATCCGGATGAAATTTTACAGCCATTCTTCTGTATGCCTTCTTAATTTCTTCGGCAGTTGCCGTACGTTCAATTTCAAGAATCGTATACCATCCGTCTGCATTCTTTACAAACATCGCTTTTATGCTTTCAAGATCACGAGGATTTATTCCTATCAAATAGCTGATCTGACTTATTACCGTTAACTCTTCTTCTGCCGGATGTCCATCAGATGCAGCAAGACCAAAAAGTAAATGCAGCAACTGTAAACGTGAAGGCGCATCAACATGCTGACGAATCTGTTCGCATACCTGACCGATGGCAATTTCTTGTTTTAGGATTTCACGAAAAATCAGCATCCTTTCTTTTGTATGCTCTTCTCCAAACTGCTGACTGAAAAAATTTCTGACGAAATCTAGTTCCGTTCGCATAATCTTTCTGTCGGCTTTCATCACAGCTGCACATAAAACGAGAAGGGCAGCACTGAAATCGTTTGGAACAAATTGCGGCGACCGACCCGAATGTACACTCATCTTAACGGAGTCTTCCGATATAGAACCAAGGGCAAAACCTAAAATCCCGCCAATGGGTCCTCCCAATGCCCAACCCAGACTACCGAAAATCCATTTGTTCCAACTTGACATAATCAATTAAATTTTTCCGACGATTTCCACATCAATCGGGCGGCAAAGGTAACAAACGCATAAAATAGTAGATACATTTGCAGACAATGGATGCCATCGATTTACAGGAATTAAAAAAAAACTGGGACTCTCTCCTAAAAAAACTGGGAGAACAGTACGGGGAAGAACCTGATCTTCAAGTAGTGCTATTTTTAATTGGCGTTCAGGAACTTGGAAAAGGACCGATGAAGTTTTCAAAAGCCGAGAAACAGGATCTGATGCATATTGCTGTCTGCCGGCTCCTTAGCACCTTTGGATATTATGAACTAACGGGTGTCGACCAGGATGGATGGCCACATTGGCAACTCGTAAATAAACTTCCGCCACTGTCATTGAAAGAACAGGATTTGTTGTTGAAACAGGCGGCGGTAGAGTACTTTTTAATTTGATGATGTGATAATTAGCTTATGTGATGATAAATGATTTTATTATAAAAACCTCCTCAACTCACTTTGAAAGAGTAGATTTTTTGTTGTAAATATGGACCGATGAGATGAACAATTATCACATTAGCTAATTATCACATCATCACATCAATCTACAGGTTCACCGTCTGGCTTACCGATTCATGCTCTTTAAGTCTGATGAAAGACCGGCCTGTATCAGCACCTCTAATCACTTCAATATTTAGAAAAGCCTCAAGTTCAAAATCAAATTCAGCACGACCTGCTGCATCGGTGGTTTTTGTCACTCTTAGTTTTGACTGAATTCCATTCGTTGCATTTACTGCCGTATCCTGCCATAAGGTAACCTTCGCTCCTTGCACGGCTGCATTGGTTCTGTCAATTACAGTAATCACGGCTTGGGTAGGTCCGGTCTTTTTGCATGCAAAAACACTCATTCCAATAAAGAAAATTAATACGAACCAACCGGTGTAACTGTTGGTTCTTCTTTCATTATTCATCTGATTTTGGTTAATATTGTCGTGACTTACAAATACAAAAATATAATATTTATGAAGAAAATAATGATTTTTTATACGCTTATCATGCTTGCAAGTGTTACGTATGCACAAAAAGATAATAAAACGGCTCCGGCTCCTGCCAATCAAAAGGAAAAATCAGATAAAAACCAGTCTTCCAAGGAAGATAAAATCATCCTAATGTCAACGAGTATGGGCGATATGAAGGTTCGGCTATACAATGCAACCCCAAAACACCGGGACAATTTCCTTAAACTCATCACTGAAAACTTCTACGACAGTCTTCTCTTTCACCGTGTTATCCGCAATTTTATGATTCAGGGCGGCGATCCGCTTTCGAAGAATGCATCTCCAAATGCTATGCTCGGCAGTGGCGATAATGGCTATACTGTTCCGGCAGAATTCGTCGATACTATTTTTCATAAAAAAGGTGCGCTTTGTGCTGCCCGGACCGAAAATCCAGAAAAGGCTTCTAGTGGCTGCCAGTTTTATATCGTTCAGGGACAGGTTCGAACACCTGATCAGTTAAGTAATCTCGAAATGCAACGCGGAATTAAAATGACTGAATCACAGAAGAAAGTTTATTCGACAGTGGGCGGAACACCTTTGCTCGACCAAAATTATACAGTATTCGGCGAAGTAACAGAAGGCATTGATGTACTTGATAAAATCGAATCTGTTAAAACAGCTCCAGGCGATCGCCCATTAGAAAATGTATATATTTTAAAAATGTCGATCATTAAATAATGCAGGAGAAAATAAAAGAACTTATTCATGAGATAGAAGATTTCGCCGCCGAAACAAAGGAGCAGGTTGAGTCTTTCAGGATCAAATACCTTGGCAAAAAAGGAATTCTTACCGATCTTTTTTCCGAAATGAAAAACATCGAGCCATCGATGCGAAAAGATTTCGGACAGATGGTGAATGAATTAAAGATAAAAGCCGAAGAAAAATTATCCGTTCTTCAGAATGTTTTTCAAAATTCTTCCTCAAAAAACAGAGAGCCTGCCTATGACCTTACACTGCCGGGCGAATCAGTTTCGATTGGCTCTCGTCATCCATTGTCAATTGTCAGAAGTGAAATTATATCCATCTTCGAAAGAATAGGATTTACTGTTGCCGACGGACCGGAGATAGAAGACGACTGGCATAATTTCACTGCACTGAATTTTCCCGAAAATCATCCGGCAAGAGACATGCAGGATACTTTTTTCATCGATAATGCAGACGAAAAAAATGCAATCGCATTGCGTACGCATACTTCATCTGTTCAGGTGCGCATTATGGAAACGACAAAACCCCCTATTCGCATTCTCGCACCTGGTCGTGTATACAGGAACGAGGCCGTATCTGCACGCGCTCATTGTTTCTTCCATCAGGTCGAAGGACTTTACATCGACGAAAATGTTTCTTTCGCAGATTTAAAACAAACTCTTCTCTACTTCGCTCAACAAATGTTTGGCGAAAGCGCAAAGATCAGACTTCGTCCATCGTATTTTCCATTTACGGAACCATCGGCAGAGATGGATGTATCATGTAACATCTGTAAAGGCAAAGGCTGTAATGTTTGCAAATACACAGGCTGGCTCGAAATTATGGGTTGCGGTATGGTTGATCCAAGCGTTTTGAGTAATTGCAAAATCGATCCTGAAAAATTTTCCGGTTATGCATTCGGTATGGGAATAGAAAGAATTGCAATGATGAAGTATGATGTAAAAGATCTCAGGCTTTTCTCGGAGAATGATGTACGGTTTTTAAAACAGTTTTAAAGCGAGTAATTAAAATGTAGTTGAACTCCTGTCTCCAACTACTTACCATAAGCTGATCTGCTTTCCTTCAGAATAAAAAAATATTCGCATTGCCTATTAGCACATTGGATTGTAGATGGAATTATTCGAAGGAATTTCAGCCTTGTGATCTCAAAACAAGTCAGGAGTCATTTTGATAGATTCAATTAATTTTCTCATCTATAATGTTTGTCTTGACAAAGATAATTTCCTGAAATCAGTTTTAAGTTTTGATGAAATCCATTATTAAGAATGACGAATTTGGGAAATATAAAATTGAAAATAAAAAACAGATGGCAAGATTAGATATCTTTTATGCGGATTAAAAAATAATTTACCTACTGTGGTTACGCTATTAACAAATTGCCTAGCAACCATCGTTACCCACGGTAAATTCAAAATCCTGTTTAACTTTTATTCCATTAGAGTTTTCAGCCGGTTTCCATTTCGACATTTTATTGATTGTATCAATTAGTAGTTTGTCGGTGGATGCATCTCCCGATGATGTTGATATTTTCGCATTTTCTATTTCACCGTTCTCGTTTATAGTGAAATTAACGATTCCCTGTTGAAAGCGTTTAGGATAGTTTTCATAGATTTTCTTAATGGCATTTTCTCTTAAATAAGTTGATAGTTTTTGATATCCACCAATATACTGTGCCTCGATTTCCGGAATTATCATCATCGAAATATTTATTTTTCTGTCTGCAATAATATCCGCTTCAGGGTTAAAGTATTTGTCCATAATTTTTATGATAATTTCAGTACCAATTGAAGCAGTATTTAAAATGTTTTTTTGTTCTTTGCTAAGTGTGTCATTTTTGCTTGCCGCCTTCCTGACGATTCCATTACTTTTTACCATAATCTCTACCGATGTATAATTGCTAATCCAATTAGTGGGATAACCCGGTATGAAATCCCCAAGAAGTCTCGCTTCAACTAGTTTCTGTTTTTTAGCCGGACGCGAATATCTTCCATGAACCGAAAATCTCAAATCCTTTGAAAAAGAAGGGGCGGGATCATACTCGATTCGATACCCCCATTCTTTAAACGTTTCGGTTTGTGCAAAAGCAGTTAGTCCGATGATTAAAATAATTGAAGAGGATATGATAATTTTTTTCATGAGTGTATGATTTAAATTTCCTGTACGAAGGTAACTTCGATTATAACAAATTTTGTTACTCAGTAGTTATTGAGTTGTTATTGAGTTGTTAATGCCGTGAATATACAATAGTTATTCCCTAATTTCGTCATTCTCAAATGCAACTTAACCGAACAAATATATTTATCGTAATTTCTACAATTGCATTATTAGCAGTGCTGATCATCCAGGTGAATTGGATTTTTCAAACTGCAAAAATTAAAGAAGAAATATTTAATGAAAGAGCCAACATGGTTCTTTTAAGAACGACCGAGGCTATTAGTTCCGATAAAGAAACATGTAGAAAAATTGGCGATAGTGTAGATAACGATTCCAACTTCGGATCAGCAGCGAAATTAGGAAAGAATGAGGGCCGTAAAATAGATTCGTTGTTTAATCATTATATGAAATATTACAACTTTCATATTAACTATTCCTATGAAGTAAAAAAATCAAATCCAGACATTACTGCAGCGGAAAACAGGATTACAAATTATAGCTATAATAAAACGCTGGAAGATGCAGGCAATGATGGAGTGGAATTGAAACTAATAGTTCCTGAGAAAAGACAATTTATTATCGCAGAGATGGGGACACTTTTCATTACTTCTGTTATACTTATACTTGTCGTGCTCATTATGTTTTGGCGAACTATTCTGTTGCTCATCAGGGAGAAAAAAATATCAGAGCATACAACCGATTTTCTGAATAATATGACACATGAATTTAAAACACCATTAACAAACATCGCTCTTGCAGGGAAGATGATTATAAAAGATTCAACGGTCAAGCAGGATAGTAAAATAAAACATTACTCAGAAATAATACTCGAAGAAAATGAGAAATTAAGACTTCAGGTGGAGCAGGTATTAAGTATGACTGCTCTAGAAAGAGGAGAAATTCCTTTGCAAAAAACAGAAATCGATTTTCATGAACTTATAAATAATTCAGTAAAATATATCAGCATACAGATCGAGAACAATAAAGGGAATATAAAATTAAACCTGAATGCAGATAGATTTATGGTATTCGGAGATAAAACACATCTTACAAATGCTTTATGCAATCTGATTGATAACTCTATTAAGTATTCACTGGAAAAACTTGAAATAACTATTCAAACATCAAATATTGGTCATCATTTAATTGTAAAAATTTCCGATAATGGTATTGGTATAGAAAAGGAATATCAAAAGAAGGTATTCGATAAATTTTTCAGAGTTCCAACTGGAGACGTACATGATGTGAAAGGATTTGGGCTCGGTTTAGCATATATTAAAAAGATAGTTGAGTTACATAATGGAACAATTGATCTTCAGAGCGAAATAGCTAAAAAATTGTCTGCAGAAAAATTAGCGGCGACTGGGACAACATTTACAATTGCATTGCCTTATGACTAAAGTAAAATTCAAAATATTACTTGCAGAGGATGATCTTAATTTAGGAGTTCTTTTGATTGACTATTTAGAGGCCGAAGGATTTCAGGTAAAACTTTGTAAAGATGGGGAGCTGGCATTAAAAGTATTTCAGAACAATGCATTTGATCTTTGCTTGCTCGATGTCATGATGCCGAAAATGGATGGCTTCACCGTTGCAAACGGGATTCGGCTAAAGGACAAAAAAATTCCAATCATCTTTATCTCTGCTAAGTCTTTAAAAGAAGATAAATTAATAGGTTATGATTTAGGTGCTGATGATTATGTCACGAAACCATTTGATGAAGAGGAATTGCTTTGGAAAATAAAAGCGGTAATCCGTAGGATACCTGAAAATAAAAATGAAAGCAAGACAGAAATTGCTTCGATTGGGAAATATACCTTTGATAGTTCGAATCAATCATTAACCTTAAACGGAAAAACAAAGCGCATTACCGAAAGAGAAAGTGATATCCTTAATTATTTATCTGTTCACCGGAATAAGGTTATAAAACGAGAAGAAGTACTCAAAGAACTCTGGGGAGAAAACGATTATTTTTTCGGCCGAAGCCTGGACGTGTTTATCACCAAAATACGAAAGTACCTGAAGGAAGATCCCGATTTAAGTATTGAAAATGTTTTTGGAGTTGGGTTTATCTTTAATGTGCCTGAGACAAATGATTTGATGGTTTAAACAGAGAGATTAAAATATTTAATTTTCTATTTAGTTATCACCACCTGTTTTGTACTCAACACATTTGCTCCCGTTATTCTAACCAAATAATTTCCCGAATACAATGTTCTTGTATCAAGATAGGTATTTGTTGCACCGGCATTGATGGATGATTTCTGAATTAATTTTCCAACTGCATCGTATAATTCAACAGTTAAAATTTCTTTGTTCAAGCCCATCACCTGAACAGCTATAAAATCATTTGAAGGATTTGGGAAAACATTCACTTTTATATTATCAGTTTTAATATCTGAAATTCCAGTTGTTGATGCATAAACAGTAGTTGTTTCAGTTATTGAGGTAACTTTTCTGTTTGCATAAACACCATAAAAAGTAGGTCCTACCACATAAGGATATACAGAATTCCAATTTGCATCAACAGTAGCAAAATAGCAGTAGATGCCGTTCGGATATTCAGGTGTTACACAAAATCTTCCGTTATGTTCATCTAAATAATCTTTTTGTCCTGGATGAGCGA
>JANPNV010000029.1:0-33831 GCA_031427625.1 Bacteroidota bacterium | reverse complement strand
ATTGTATTTAAGATTGCAATGAAACCTTTCACTTTGTATTTACTCCATGAAAAACTTATCGAGTGTTTCCACTCAAGTGGCTTACCGTTTGGGTTTGTATAGAAAGGTGCTTTTAGAATTTCGGGTTCTTCGTAAATTAGTTCGTCACCGTTTATGAAAAGTTTCATGTCGCCACTGCGAATAAACTTTCTGTAAATACTTAACAAGTGTCTTTTTATTTTATCCATCTGATAAGAAGATGGTGCATTCTTAGAGAGGTTGTGTAATATCAATTCGGTGAAGTGTGTTGTCTTTGGCTTGTCAGTGTTTTTTACTTTTAGAATTTCTCTTTCCTCTGCCATTACTTTTATTAAATCAAACTCAACAAAGCGCTCCTCCGCTTCATCAAGTGATGCACTTCTAACCGACCATAAATCAGCCAACCAAATGGAAGCGGTTTTCATTCCCATTCCGAACTCATGCAAACCGGTATTGTCAATAGGAATGTTTGCTGGTTCAAATGCTCTTAGAAAATTTTTGTTGTCAATTCCGCAGGCATTGTCATAAATTTTTATGAAATCTTTTTCCCAGTCAATATCAATACGAACTTCAAATTGATATTTGCCTTTGTTTGCTTTTTGTAATCTGATTTTGTTGTATTCAAAACTTTGAACTGCATTGTCAACATACTCCGCTAAAGCAAACCAAACCTTGTTGTTTAGATTTCGGAATTGTCCGTAAACACCAGTCTGAATTTTGATTGATACGGTGTTGATGTTATTCATAACTATTTGATAAGGTTAGTTGCAATGTTTTTTACTACGCAAACATTTACAGCGTTGCCAAACGCTTTAAATGCTTTTGCCGTTGTGTTTGGAAATTCTTTCAGTTCATCCATGCATTGCAATCGTGCTGCTTCTCTGTGTGTCATGTATCTGCCTAACCACGGAAAAATTGGAATCTGTGTTGAAGTAATTACAAGAGCAGGTGAAAAATTTGGCATCTTTACTCTTATTCCCGAAGGTCTGAACTGTAAAATTTTGTCGTTCATATTTAGCGAAATTTTATTTCCGCAATTCCATTCTAATTTTTGGTGGCTATTTTCAAAGTTAAGGATTTTCGGAATCCATTTGTCTAACCACTTTTTGTGTTTTAAATAAAATTCTCTGTTGGCTCTGATGTAATATTTTTTCCAATGAGGAAATTCTTTCTGGTCAATCTGCGAATAAATAGGCAAACATTCAAGCACTTCATCAAAGGAATGTCCTTTGATTTTTTGTCCGAACTTTCCGTTGTATTTTTTTAATTCGTCTGTTGAAAGTTTGATTGGAGCTTTGTTGTAATAAGGATAAGTTGCACCAAATTCCATTGCCCAAATTGGAAATCTCGGAACTTCTTCACTCTTTAAATTGTCAAGAAACTCTTGCCAAACTTTAATGTGATTTAATGAATCTGGTTTTATTACTGTGTATTCTTTCGGTTTCTTTTCAATGATAGATTTAATTGAAAGAGCACCTTCGAAATTCCCTTCAGGAAATTCAAAATGTTTCAAGCCACCTTTTGTTTTCAAGCGGCACACGATGTAAATTCTTGAACGGTGTTGTGGCACACCGAATTTATGAGGGGAAAGATTTTGTTCTTTCACTTCATATTTTTCAGAAAGTTTTGTGTGTATGAATTTCCATGTGTTTCCATTATCATGTCCTTTGAGATTCGGAACATTTTCCAAAAAAATGTATTCAGGTTTATGATGGTCGGCAATTTCCATTATCCGATTAAAAAAATTTCCGTTGTTGACGTCTCCTAAACCGTTTTGCTTTCCAGCTTTTGAAAATGGTTGACAAGGAAACCCTGCACAAATAATATCATGCTTCGGAATGTCTTTCACATCAACAGCGTTGATGTCTCCGTCACATTTTATTCCGTAGTTGGTTTTGTAGAGTGTCCGTAAGTCCTCGTTTATTTCACTTGCGAAAACGCAAGTGTGTCCTAATTCATGCAGAGCAAGATGAAAGCCGCCAAGTCCAGCAAATAAGTCAATGAATTTGAATTTCTCTTTAGTTTTTTTATTTGCCATCTATTTTTTTTGCATTTCAAGTTCGTAAATTATATATCAATAGAATTACGCCTGTAATTTGGATTCTACAAATTTATTTAATTTTGTATTCATTGGTTCAGCGATTAACCAATCGCATAATTCCAAAGCGTCTTAAAATTGTATTCTTTTCTTGTATTTATTAGTTGTTATTCTATTGTGTTCCCTGGTATAAATCATGTGTCAAATTCGAAGCTACGACTTTTCTTTTAGCAGCTCACACAGTTATTAAAAATTAGCAGAACGAGCCGCCAAGCAAAGCCCCAGCCATTTCATTTAAACCAATGTTAACACCAGTGTATTTTCAGTAATCTCGAACTAGAACCTCTGTAGGAATTCCAAGAACTTCGTTAAGCTTTCGAATCATATCCAGAGTAAGCTTTCTTTTTTTACTCAAAATTTCACTGACTCTACTCTTCAAGCCAATTACTTTAGTCAAATCCTTTTGTGTGTATCCTAATTGTTCCATGCGAAACTTAATCGCCTCAATCGGATCTGGCAAATCAATTGGAAATTTTACTTTCTCAAAATTATCAATCAAAAGCGAAAGCAATTCTAACTCATCACCATTTTTTGATCCTTTTTTGGAGTCAAAAATAGTTTCAAGTCGCTTTAATGCTTTTTGATAATCCCTTTCGGTTTTAATTACTTTCCAGTCCATAATGTCTAAATATTATTTGCGTCAATTTTATCATATTGTGCATGGGTTCCAATAAATCGAATCCAAACAATTTTGTAACTATAGTTGATCTTAACTACCAATCTATACGTGTTGCCTTTAATGTTAAATACTACTCTATTATCCTTAAGGAAACTAGCCGTTGGGTAGTCCGCTTTTATATCGCCCGGACCCCTCCAAACGGCTTCCTCGGCTTCTTTATACCATGATTTTAACTGTTCTTCGCAGTTCCGATGCTTAATCCAAAAACTACGAAGTGTGCGCTTTGCTATAACTCTCACGAATCAAATATATAAATAAGTTCCCTAATTGGGAACATTTAATAGAACGTTTCTTACACAAGGGCTAATTTTCCTGGCAATGGAGCTTACATTCAGCGTAAATCAAGTGTCTTAATTCGAAGCTACTACTTTTCTTTTGGCGGCTCATACAGATATGAAAATTAGGAAATCGAGCTGTTAACAACAGATTCAGTCAATTCATTTAACACAATGTTGCCGTCTTTTTATTCCATAGATGTAACTAGCATTTAAGAATGATTATTAATTTCTATGCTAAGCTTTTTTCTTTAAATGTAATGCATGTGTTTTACAAATGTTGAAACTCTACTTGTTAATTGTTTGTGTTTTATGTATGTTTGTAACTTATTGATAAATAGGAACAAAACAATTAAAACCGTTAATTGTTTATTTCAAAGATGTTAAATCAAGTAAACTGAAAACTCAAATGTCAGAAGCCAAATTTTTACATTACGATTTAAAATTGATAGAGCCGTCTTTTGGCTCTGCACTCACTGATTTAATTATTGAATTGGACTATCTCCGTAAGAAACCTCTTGGTGGTTCAACGCATCCAAAGGTATTTTTTCAATTGAAGCATATCTTTCATACTCTTGAAAGTATTGGGTCTGCAAGGATAGAAGGAAATAATACAACCGTTGCAGAATACATTGAAACAAAACTTGCTAAAACTAAAAATGTTCCGCCAAGCATAAAAGAAATTCAGAACATTGAAAAGGCAATGGCTTTCATTGAAGAGAATGTGAAAGATTATCCTATCAACAGAGCATTTTTGAGTGAGATGCACAAAATGATTGTAGATGGGTTGTTACCACCACCCAATGGAGAGGGTGATGAAACTCCTGGCGAATACAGAAAAACTAATTTGAAAATTAATAAGTCGTCACACAAGCCTCCCGAGTGGCTGAAGATAGAGGATTATATGGCAGAGTTGCTTGATTTTGTCAATAGAGAAGACAGTCCGAAATATGATTTATTAAAAACTGCAATTGCTCATCATAGATTTGTTTGGATTCACCCTTATGGAAACGGTAATGGAAGAACTGTTCGCTTGTTTACCTATGCAATGCTTGTTAAAACGGGATTCAATGTTAATGTTGGTAGAATTATAAATCCTACCGCTGTGTTTTGTAGCAACCGAAATGATTACTACACAAATTTGTCCGAAGCTGATAAAGGAACGGATGAAGGATTAATTAAGTGGATAGAATATGTTCTAACGGGTCTGAAAGAGGAAATAGAAAAAATTGATAAGCTTTTGGATTATGATTTTTTGAAAAAGGAAATTCTTATCCCTACCATCAGCTATTCATTGGAACGAAAATATATTACAGAAGTCGAAGGGAAAATTTTAAAGAAAGCCGTGGATATCCAAGTGATTCAAGCTGCCGATGTTAAAGAATTTTTTGCAGGCAAAGCAGATTCTGAAGTGTCACGGCAAATTAGAAAACTGATTGATAAGAAAATGCTTTCTCCCGAAAAAGAAGGAGCAAGAAAATATGTCTTACGATTTGATAATAGCTACTTATTGAGAAGTGTAATGAAGTCGTTAGGTGAAAAAGGTTTTCTTTCTATCCGTGATGAAGTTTGATAATTGCAGTGTTGGTTGGGCTTCGAAATGATTGCCCATAACAAACTGCAATATCAATTAATCAATTCTCCATTTCGTAAACACTTAAAGAATTAGTTTATATCAGTAGTCAATTAACTCACAAACCAACTCCAACAATTTTTTTCAAAACACTCTCAATGTAAAAACCTCAATACCCCATACAATTTTCTAATCCTAAAATATAAAAACAAATATTCAACTAATAGAAAACATCACTTGAGAATACCTACACAGCCACCCCATACCTACCCCCCACCTCATCAAGAATTTCATCAATTTCAGAAACAGTACCAGCAGTAACCATTCTCATTCTGTAATCTTTAAAGTGATCGAGACCTTTGAAGTAGTTCGTGTAATGTCTGCGCATTTCGAAGATGCCGATGATGGGACCTTTCCATTCGACGGATTTGTGAAGATGCATGCGGCAGACATTGATTCTGTCGTCGATGGAAGGTGGCGCTAAATGCGTACCGGTTTTTAAAAAATGTTTTATCTCGTTGAAGATCCACGGATAGCCAATGCTTGCACGACCAATCATTACTCCATCGACACCGTAACGGTTTTTCATTTCCATCGCTTTCTCCGGTGTGTCAACATCGCCGTTTCCGAAAATAGGAATTTTAATACGCGGATTGTTTTTTATTTCTCCGATCAATGTCCAGTCGGCCGGTCCTTTATACATCTGCTTGCGCGTGCGACCGTGAACTGCCAATGCAGAAATTCCAATGTCTTGTAAACGTTCTGCTACTTCTGTTACATTGAGTGTGCTTTCATCCCATCCCAATCTCGTCTTCACTGTGACAGGAAGTTTTACTGCTTTCACAATTTCTTCCGTCATCTTCACCATCTTCGGAATGTCTTGCAGCAATGCTGCACCGGCTCCCTTACATGCAACTGCTTTCACCGGGCAACCGTAATTTATATCGATCAGATCGGGTTGCGCTTGTTCGGCTATCAATGCTGCTTCGCGCATCGAATTTATATCGCCACCAAAGAGTTGGATTCCTATCGGACGTTCGTATTCGAAGATGTCGAGTTTTTTTATGCTCTTTGCCGCATCTCTTATCAATCCCTCACTGCTAATAAATTCTGTATACATCAAATCAGCGCCATACTGCTTGCAGACGTAACGGAAGGGTGGATCGCTTACGTCTTCCATGGGTGCGAGGAGTAAGGGGAATTCGCTGAGGTGTATGTTACTTATTTTGATCAAATCTTTATGTGATGATATGATAATGTGATGATTAGCTAATTAAGAGGTCTGTTGTTATGGTTATATTGGAATTACTAATTTGCATCGATTATTGTGATACTATTTACTTTCAACTAGAAATAACCGGAATTCGATCTGTTATCACATCATCACATTCGCTAATCATCACATTATCACATTAAACCAGGGGCAAATTTACCCAAATATATGATCAAGGCAATCTGGGCGGGGAATACCGTCTATTCAAAATTTCTCATCAGCGTCGGCATAATCCTGCTTTCGGCAACACTTTTCACCTTATTGGGCTCATTAACGGCTTCTTTCATCTTAGGAATAAATATGGAGGAGCTGAAAATAATGCTTCAAAATACAACTCATCCGCAGTCTGTAACCGCTCTGAAAATTATGCAGACATTCTCTGCCATTGGAGCGTTTATCGTCCCACCGTTTTTGCTTGCATACCTCTTCAATGCAAGACCAATTCATTTTCTCGCTCTCGACAAGGGAATACGAAGTTCTTCTATGTTAATCGTTTTCATAATCATGATTATGGCCACGCCTTTCATCAATTTCCTTGGTGAACTAAATGCCGGAATGCATCTTCCGGGATTTTTGAAAGGCGTAGAAGACTGGATGAAGGCTTCTGAAATGGCAGCCGCCGATCTTACCAAAGCATTTTTGGACATGACTACACCAATGGATCTTATCATTAACTTATTTATCATCGCATTGCTTCCTGCTATCGGCGAGGAATTGTTATTCCGCGGAATCATTCAGCGCCTCTTTCACCAATGGTCGCGCAATGCTCATGTCGCCGTTTGGACTTCAGCGATTTTATTCTCTGCTATGCACATGCAGTTCTACGGATTTTTTCCTCGCATGATTCTCGGTGGAATGCTCGGCTACATGTTCGTCTGGAGCGGAAGTCTTTGGTTGCCGATTCTTGCACATTTCATAAACAATGCCGCCGCCGTTATTCTTATATATATGTATAAGAGTGGTGTCAGCGGAATCGATCCCGATAAGATCGGAACAGGAAATGAATCGATGGCTGCCATCATCAGCTTAGGCGCAACTGCAATTTTATTTGCCTTCCTTTATAATCAAAGAGTGGTCGGAGTAAAATTCGACGAACAAAAAATCGAAAATCTTAATTAGTACCGGCATGAGAAAGTATTTGTTAGCGGTTTTGTTTTCTTCCGGACTTTCTGCCGCCGGCCAGACTTTTTCTGACTCTCTTAAAACATACCGCGAACAATACAAGCAGGACTTCCTCGACGATGAGCGCTCACCGATTAAGGAAAAAGAAAATTTACAGTTCATACAATTTTTTAACGCCGACGAAGTTTATCGCATTACAGCAAACTTCATGAAGACAGAAGAGGCAAAGCCATTCGAAATGGCTACGATGAATGGCAAGACAAAAACGTATGTTGAATACGGTACGTTTTCATTTTCATTGCATGAAAAAAATTTAAAATTGAAAATTTATCAGAGCATTGCACTGATGAATAATCCTGAATACAAGGATCATCTTTTTCTCCCTTTTACAGATCTTACCAATGGCGAGGAGTCTTATACCGGCGGACGTTACATCGATTTAATGATGCAAGACATTCGCGACAATAAATTCGTGATCGATTTTAACAAGGCCTACAATCCATACTGTGCTTACTCATCAGGTTATGCTTGTCCGAAACCACCGGAGGAAAATAATCTTCCCGTGAAAATTTTAGCGGGAGAGAAGAAGTATGCAAAGGCCGGGCATTGAGATTTTGTTTGATAAATGCAATTGAAAAACACTGTTCTTTATTTCTGAAATTTTCACACCAATTCTAACCGTATGACAACACAATCATTCAACAGAGCAATTATAATTGCACTTCTGTTTTCATTTTTCGCATGCAATAAAAACGAGAAGGTAACCGTCGATCCCGCCTTCCGTGCTTACATCACTGCCTTCACAACAGGAACGATTTCGTCGACAGGAAAAATTTACATTCAACTTGTAAACGATATCGTTAAAGCGACCGACCTCAATACGACGGTTGAAAAAAAACTTTTTGAATTCAGTCCTTCCATTGACGGAAATGCTGTTTGGGTAAACGAGAATACGATTGAATTCAGGCCGTCGGCAAAGATGGAGCCCGGCCGACAATATAAGGCGTCGTTTAAACTTGCAGAGGTAATGAAGGTGCCTGCAAAGTTTTCGAAATTTGAATTTAACTTTCAGATTATCCAGCAGTCGTTCGAAGTGAATGTGGAAGGACTACATGCAGTCGATAACAGAAATTTCGATCATCAATATCTATCCGGAAATTTAGTTACTGCTGATATGGCCGATGCTGTACAAGTTGAGAAAATACTAACAGCATCGCAAAATAATATTTCGCTGCCTATAAAGTGGAAACATTCTGATGGCAATTTGATTCATAATTTTACTGTAGACAGCATTATCAGAGAGAAAGATTCATCGTATGTAATTCTTTCATGGAACGGGAAATCCATTAATGTGGATAAAAAGGGAAACGATACAATTACCGTTCCCGCGCTTGGCGATTTTATTCTGATGGATACACGTGTTGTTCAACAGGAGACTGATCAGTATCTCATGCTGCAGTTTTCTGATCCACTGGATGAAACCCAAAATCTGCAGGGACTTATTCAACTGGGCGCACTTCCAGATCTGCGTTTCGTTATTGAAGGAAATATGATTCGTGTTTATCCGACTTCCCGACAATCGGGTTCGATTACCCTTGTTGTTGATGCCGCAATAAAAAACGGAATGGGAAAAACAATGACAGATCGTGCTGTGCGAACAATCTTATTCGAAGAAGTAAAACCATTGGTACGATTGTCCGGTAAAGGTGTGATTCTTCCTTCATCAGGCGGAATTGTTTTTCCTTTTGAAGCAGTCAATCTTTCAGCCGTCGATGTTAAAGTCGTAAAAATATTCGCAGAGAATGTAAGTCAGTTTTTGCAAGTCAACAGCATCAACGAAGGAAATGAGATAACGCGTGTCGGTCGTGTTGTTCTGAATAAAACTATTCTGCTTTCGTCAATCAAACAAACCGATCTGAAAAGATGGAATCAATATGCGCTCGATCTGGGAACGTTGGTGAGAACTGATCCGGGGTCGATCTATCGCATCACTATCAGCTTCCGGAAAAAACACTCTCTATATATATGTACTGAAAATGATTCTACTGCTGATGAAGTCGATAACAATGATCAGAACTGGGACGACTTGGAAACGAAGGAGTCGAGCAGCTGGGATTATGTCGAAGACTATTATGAGAATAACGAAAATTACCAATGGTCGAATCGTGACAATCCTTGCAAGAAGGAATATTATTCAGCCAACAAAGCGGTAAGCAGAAATGTACTCGCTTCCGACATCGGACTTATTGCGAAAAAAGGAATGGACGGATCGATGCTCTTTGTTGTGACTGATCTTAAAAGCGCGAATCCTCTGCCAGGCGTAAATCTTGAAGTATATAATCTTCAAAAACAAATTATACAAAATGGAATAACGAATTCTGATGGAATGCTAACGCTGACAACTGCAGAGAAACCATTTTTGCTGGTTGCAAAACGAGGTATTCAGCGAGGCTATCTGAAACTTGACGATGGATCTTCTCTGTCGATGAGTATGTTTGATGTTGCCGGAGAAAAAGTGCAGAAGGGCGTTAAGGGATTTATTTATGGCGAACGTGGTGTATGGCGTCCAGGCGACTCGTTGTACTTCACATTTATTTTGCAAGACAAACAACATACGCTTCCCGAAAGTCATCCCGTTTCTTTCGAACTCTATAATCCTATGGGACAATTGTCGAAACGGATGATCAGCACAACTTCAAACAACGGATTTTATTCATTTCATACTTCTACAGGAGAGGATGATCCTACAGGAAATTGGGAAGCGAAGGTAAAAGTTGGCGGAGTGGTTTTCACTAAACCCATACGAATAGAAACCGTCATGCCGAATAGGTTGAAGATAAAATTCGATTTTCCGAAACAGTATCTCGCTGCCGACGTGGACCAATCTGCAGTAATGGAAGTGAAGTGGCTGCATGGAGCGATTGCGAGAAATTTAAAGGCAACCGTTGAAGCCAGCCTCACTGCAGCATCAACAACTTTTCCGAAGTACAGCGAATACACATTCGACGATCCGACGAGGAAGTTTTCTGCTGATAAACAGGAATTGTTCAATGGATCTGTCGATGAATTGGGAAGAGCAAGTGTAAAGGCAGACATAGTAGTAGAAGAAGCAGCGCCCGGAATATTACAGGCGAATTTTGTGACGAAAGTTTTTGAACCCGGCGGCAGTTTCAGCATTGATCGTTTCTCGCTTCCGTATCATCCTTATGAATCGTACGTCGGATTGAGAACTCCACCGGGCGATAAGGCAAGAGGAATGCTTCTTACAGATACTAATCATACAGTAAGCATAGTATGTGTCGACAGAAATGGAAAACCCGTCACGGAAAAAAGAAAAGTTGAAATAGAGTTTTACCAGATCAAATGGAAATGGTGGTGGGATAAATCAGCGGAAGATCTTTCTGATTACAACAGCACACAATGGCAGCGAATTATTTCTCGCGATACTGTTACACTTGAAAACGGAGAAGGAAAATGGACGCTTCGATTAAATTATCCTGAATGGGGACGATACCTTTTGAGAGTTTGTGATTCAAAATCTGGCCATTGTGCGGGAAAAACTTTTTACATGGACTGGCCGGGATGGGCCGGTCGTGCTCAACGCGACAATCAGGGAGGCGGAGCGACGATGCTTACGTTTTCTTCTGATAAAGATAAATATCAAGTAGGTGATGAGGCAACAATTACAATTCCGTCGAGTAGTAACAGTCGTGCGCTGATAAGTATCGAATCAGGAACGCGTGTTTTGCAGAGCGATTGGCTGGTGACGAAGCAAGGAGAGAGCCGTTATAAATTTAAGATCACTCCGGAGATGACTCCGAATATTTATGTGAACGTAACATTGCTGCAGCCACATTCGCAGACATTAAATGATCTTCCGATAAGGCTCTACGGGATTATACCGATACAGGTTGAAAATCCCGGGACGCATCTGCAACCGATTATTTCAATGCCAAATATTTTGAAGCCGGAAGAAAATTTTAAAGTAGATGTGAGGGAAGAGAAGGGAAGAGCGATGACTTATACGATTGCAATGGTTGATGAAGGACTGCTCGATCTCACCCGTTACAAAACTCCTGATCCGTGGAATAGTTTCTATGCTCGTGAAGCACTTGGTGTAAAGTCATGGGATTTATTCGACGATGTAATGGGCGCATGGGGAGCAAAGCTCGAAAGGATATTAAGTATCGGTGGCGATGAAGGTCTCAGTAAACCGAAGGAAGGGAAGAAGGCCAATCGTTTCAAACCAGTCGTTCGTTTTCTCGGACCGTTTCATCTCGGGAAAGGACAAAGTGCAAGTCATATGATAGACATGCCACAGTACATCGGTTCTGTGCGAACGATGGTGATTGCTGCTGAAGATGGCGCTTATGGTTTTGCAGAGAAGGCAACACCGGTGAGAAAACCATTGATGGTTCTGGCAACAATGCCTCGGGTATTGGGTCCGGGCGAGACAGCTGAAGTTCCTGTTTCTGTTTTTGCATTAGAGAATAATGTGAAGGATGTTACTGTTGAAATCATCGCAAGTAATATTTTTACTTCAGAAAAAGAAAATAAGCAGACGATGCATTTCAATATGCCGGGTGATGAAGTGGTAAACTTCAGACTGAAAACGAAAGCGCTAACGGGTGTTGGAACCGTTAAGATTGTTGCCACATCAGGAAGTGAAAGAGCGGAGACGATGATCGAACTGAATGTGATGAACAGAAATCCGAAACTGACGGTGGTGAGAGATACTGTTTTGCAGTCAGGACAAACATGGACGAGTAAATATATGCCGGTAGGAATTGCGGGGACTAATGTTGCAATCATAGAAGCATCATCAATTCCTCCATTGAATCTTGGCAAGCGTCTGGATTATCTGATTCATTACCCATACGGATGTATAGAACAAACGACATCTTCAGTGTTTCCACAATTGTATCTCGCCGACTTGATGGATCTTTCCTCAGCGAAGAAATCGGCGACAGAAACAAACATCAAAGCGGGAATTGAGCGGCTAAAACTTTTCCAGCTTTCGTCGGGAGGAATATCATACTGGCCGGGAGAGAAAGAAGAAAATGATTATGCAACAAATTATGCAGGACATTTTCTTATCGAAGCGGAAATGAAGGGATATATTATTCCGGCGGCATTCATGGAGCAATGGAAAAAATATCAACACAACAAGGCGCAGTCATGGTCGTTTACAGATTGGGAAAGCGGGCTTACACAGGCTTATCGATTATATACTCTTGCATTAATCAAATCGCCTGAACCCGGAAGCATGAACAGGATGAGAGAGATAAAAACACTTCCTGATATTGCGAAGTGGACACTTGCTGCCGCATACCAGATAAGCGGACAGCCTGAAGTAGCTAATAAGCTTATCGAAAATCTTCCGATGGGAATAAAAAATTACCGTGAGCTGGGTGGCACATTCGGATCCGATGAAAGAGATGAAGCCATTATTCTGGAAACACTTAGTCTTATGGATAGAAAATCGCAGGCTGCACCGGTGATGAAAAGAATATCTGAATCACTCTGCAGTAAGGAATGGATGAGTACTCATACTACTGCGATGATGTTGCTTTCTATGTCGAAGTTTATCGGTCGTACGAAACCGGAATCGCAAATGAACTTTGCTTATCAGGTAAATACAAATCCAAAACAAAATATTACGAGCACATCGATGATCAAACAGGTTGATATGAAAATGAAGGGAACAACTGACGGAATCATTAATGTGACCAATACAGGAGGAAGCATTTTATTTGTCAGGATAATTAGCGAAGGCATTCCTACAGCAGATGATCAAACTTCAACACAGAACGGAATTGATATGAAGATTGTATATAAATCTGCTGACGGAAAAGACATCGATCCTGTTTCGATTTCACAGGGAACTGATTTTTATGCAGAAGTGAGTATGACCAATTTGAATCAGAAAGAAAATTATCAGCAGATGGCATTGAATCAGATATTTCCATCAGGATGGGAAATTATGAATTCGCGGCTCGATCAGACTGCGACGTCTTCTAAGACATCAGAACCTACGTTTCTTGATATCAGAGATGATCGTGTTTATACATTCTTCAACATAAATGCCAAAGAGACGAAGACGTTTAGGGTTTATCTGAATGCAAGCTATCTCGGAAAATATTATTTACCATCCGTAAGTTGTGAAGCCATGTATGATGCCTCCATCAATTCAAGAAGACCCGGAAAATGGGTAGAGGTAATTGCAGGCGAGAAACCATCTAAAGCATTGTCTAAGAAATAATGTTCAAGCGGAAAATTTCTCGCAGGCGATTAATCATTACGGTGATTTCGGCTGCGGGAATTTATTTATTTATTACTTGTCTCCCTGATCCGTTATTCGTTTCACCTGTTTCGACGGTGTTACTCGACAGAAACGGAAATCTGCTGGGAGCCTCCATTGCTTTCGATGGTCAATGGCGATTTCCGGAGAATAAAATCGCCAACGAAAAATTTTCAAAATCGATTATTGCATTCGAGGATAAACGTTTTTACAATCATCCCGGTATAGATTTTCTCGCAATCGGCCGCGCCATTTGGTATAATACAAAAGCGTGGAAGGTGAAAAGCGGAGGAAGCACGATTACAATGCAGGTCATCAGGCTTTCAAGGAAAGGCAGAGGCCGGACAATTTTTGAGAAGATTATTGAAATGTTTATGGCTCTTCGGATGGAGATCAGATATTCGAAGAGTGAAATACTTTCTATGTATGCATCATATGCTCCATTCGGTGGAAATGTTGTAGGACTCGATGCGGCTTCATGGAGATACTTTGGAAAGAGTCAGGATAAATTATCATGGGCAGAGGCCGCCTCGCTGGCGGTGATGCCGAACAGTCCGTCAGTAATTCGTCCGGGGAAGAATGCGACAAGACTTTTGAAAAAGAGAAATGAACTTTTAGATAAATTATCAGCATCAAATATAATTGATCGTTTATCGAATGAGTTGGCGAAAACAGAGTCCATTGCTTCCAATCCTTTTGTATTACCAAGACTTGCACCACACTTGCTAACGCGAATAATAAAGGAACAAAAAGGAGACAAACCTGCAGTAATAAAATCAACACTTATAATTGACTTACAACGACAGGTGTCTGAAATAATAAAGCGTCATCATGAAACGCTGAAGGGAAATGGAATTAATAATGCCTCCGCAATTGTTGTAGATGTTGAAAGCGGAAATGTTCTTGCATACGTCGGCAATATTTTTCCCGAGCAGAATATAGAAATGAACAGCGAAGTTGATATTATTACTGCTCCGAGAAGTACAGGAAGTATTCTGAAACCATTTCTTTACTCGGCGATGTTATCGGAGGGCGAGATTTTACCCGGTACACTTATTCCGGATATTCCTACACAGATTGCCGGATATTCGCCACAAAATTTCAATAAGACATTCGATGGTGCAGTTCCGGCGCAGCGAGCTCTGGAACGTTCATTGAATATTCCTGCAGTGAGAATGCTGAAGACGTATGGAACAGGCAAATTTAATTTGTTGTTGAAGAAGCAGGGCATGACAACTCTGAGTAAGTCGCCGGATTATTACGGCCTGTCGATTATTCTTGGCGGATCGGAAGGGTCGTTGTGGGATATTGCCGGCATGTATGCAAGCATGTGCCGGACGCTGAATAATTTTGGAACAAATTCGGGAAGATATGATCCTGATGATATTCATCCTTTGAAATTTGTAAAGGGGGAATTCGTAAAAAAGAAAAGCATAAATCAAATGAACGCAGCGGGAAATCTTTCTGCTTCTTCGATTTGGTGTGCGCTGAATGCAATGGAAGAGGTGAATCGTCCCGATATAGAAAATAACTGGAGAGAATTTTCATCATCACAACGAATTGCATGGAAGACGGGAACAAGTTTTGGATTCAGAGACGGATGGGCAGTAGGATGCACAAAAAAATATGTCGTTGCTGTGTGGACGGGCAATGCTGATGGCGAAGGTAGGCCCGGGCTGATCGGTGTGGCAACGGCTGCACCAATCATGTTTAATATTTTCAATCTGCTGAAAGCGACGTCGTGGTTTGAACAGCCATTTGATGACATGGAAAAAATTGCTGTCTGCAAACTCAGCGGACACAGGGCTACAGAAATCTGCGAAGAAACAGATTCGATCTGGGTTCCTCGTGCAGGATTAAGAACGTCTCCGTGTCCTTATCACCAGATTATTCATCTCGATCGTTGGGGAAAATTCAGAGTCAGCAGTGATTGCGAATCTCCGTCTCAGATGCTTCATCGATCATGGTTCGTGTTACCACCAGCACAGGAGTGGTTTTATAAATCAGGCAATCATCAGTATAAAGTGTTGCCACCATATCGACAGGGATGTAAGTCAGATAATAATTCGCCGGTAATGGAATTTATTTATCCGAAAAAATCGACACAGATTTATATTCCAATAGAACTCGACGGAACGACAGGTAAAGCGATTTTCGAAGTCGTCCATAGAAATCCGAAAAGCATTATCTACTGGCATCTCGACGATGATTACCTTGGTTACACTAAACAGTTTCACCAGATGGCGCTAAGCCCAGCTCCGGGAAAGCATGTGATTACGCTTATTGATGAGAATGGAGAAAGAATGGAGAAGGGATTTGAAGTAATAAAATAAGAACCAAGAACCAAGAACCAAGAATCAAGAATCAAGAATCAAGTACGAAGTATTAGGTCGGGTGGTATCATAGGAATGATACACTCTTCCATATTTTGTCTTGGCTCTTGGTTCTTTATTCTTGGCTCTTAATTTTCATATTTCATGAAAATCCATTAGGTTTACTAATAAATATATCCATCATGAGAACAACCCTACTTAGCTCGATTTTATTTTTTATATCCATTGGCGCATTTGGCCAGGGAAACACAGCAATAAAAGTTACTGATGAGAACTCTGCGCTTTTGCCAGGAGCATCTGTTATTGTGAAAGGAACAACGAAAGGCGCTTCTACAGATGTAAACGGTATTGCGACCTTACCGACAAATCCGACAGATACATTGATTGTTCAGATGCTGGGATTCGAAACGCAGACCATTGCGATAAATAACCGAACGACAATTTCTGTTATGATGAAGACAACGGCGCATCAGTTGGGTGATATTGTTGTTGTAGGAACTCGTCGTCCGGGTCGTGTTAAAACCGAAACCCCTGTTCCTGTCGACGTTATAAACATTGGTCAGGCAACCCTTGCATCCGGAAATATGGATCTCACTTCTCTGATGAATTATGCAGCACCTTCTCTGAACTACAACAAGCAAAGCGGTTCTGATGGTGCTGATCATATTGATCTGGCAACTCTTCGTGGACTCGGTCCCGATCAGACACTTGTCCTCATCAATGGAAAGCGTCGTCACCAGTCTGCATACGTTTCAGTATTCGGAACAAGAGGTAGAGGTAACTCAGGAACAGATCTGAATGCCATTCCTGTTTCATCTATAGAGCGTGTAGAAATTCTGCGCGACGGAGCCTCAGCGCAATATGGTTCTGATGCGATTGCAGGTGTTATCAATATCGTACTGAAGAAGTCGGTGAAAGAATTTACAGGTGATGTTGGTTTCGGAGGATACTCCGACAAAAAATACAATCCTTCATATGATAAAGGGTTTAATCAATATGAAACGGGAGATAAATTCGATGGAAGAACAGTTACATTCAATGGTAACTATGGTGTTCCTCTGGGTAAGAAAGATGGCTACTTAAATTTTTCCGGAAATTATTTCAGTCAGAGTAAAACATTCAGACAGGTTTTAGACACATCAAATTTGTTAACCAATAAGGATGCATTGCCAATAAATATTTACCGCCGTGGTAATGGTGATGGTTCAGTTAAATCTGGTGGTGTTTTCGTCAACGCAGAAATTCCACTCAGCAATAATACAACGAGAGTTTATGCATTCGGTGGATACAACTATAGCTCAGGAGATGCATTTGCATTTTCGAGAAATTTTTCTGCCCGACCTGAAAGATTTCCAGTTGATGGCAGTGGAAATTTAATATTCGTCGATAACATTATGCATGTTACTCCTGACGGAGAAACATATTTCGACCCGCATATTCAGACTCATGTAAGCGACGGTTCGTTTGCTGCCGGGATTAAAGGAAGAACCGGTTCAAACTGGAATTGGGATTTGAGTAATAATACCGGACGAAACGACTTTCATTTTTACGGTGATAAAACTTTTAATGCATCATTGGGAGCCACACAAACACATTTTAACGATGGAGGATTTTCATTTTTGCAGAACACATCAAATCTGAATTTAAGTAAAGAGATTAGTGGCATTGCACAAGGATTCAGTTTCGCAACAGGAGCAGAAGTTCGTCTTGAGCAATATAAATTATATGCCGGTGAAGAAGCGTCGTATAAGAATTATGATCCAACAGGAAATCAGGCAACTGGTTCGCAGGGATTTCCAGGTTATCAGCCTTCTGACGTTGTCAATGCAAACCGATCAACAATCGGAGTATATGTAGATGCAGAATTGGATGTAACGAAAGACTGGCTCGTTACAGGTGCTGTTCGTGCAGAGAACTACAGCGACTTTGGTTTCACCAGCAATTATAAATTAAGTACACGTTATAAAGTAACAGACAAGTTTAATGTTCGAGGATCGGCCAGTACCGGATTTCGTGCGCCATCGCTTCAGCAAATAAATTTCAGTTCTACATTCACAACTGTTCAAGGCGGTTTAGTTGCCGAAGTAAAGATCGCTCCAAACTACAGCACCATCACTAAAGCTGCGGGCATTCCTGATCTGAAGCAAGAGAAATCAGTTAACGCAGGAGTAGGATTTACATACAATCCGATTAATAATTTTAATATTTCAGTGGATGGTTATATTGTAAAAGTGAAAGACAGAGTTGTTCTATCCGGACAATTCGATGCTAGTGATGCTACTCTTGATCCTATTTTTCTTACAGCACTTAATGCCGCCAATGCAAGTCTAGCGCAATTTTTCGCTAACGCTGTTAATACGACTAACAAAGGCGTAGATGTCGTTCTCGAATATAAAAAGTTTACAGAAAAACACTCCTACCGTATTACATTTGCTGGGAATATTCAGAAGATGACTATTGATAAGATTAATGTACCGGATAAGCTTAATGACACAGAGCAACATCGTAAGACATTCTTAAGCGATCGGGAACAAACTTTTATCCTTGCTTCAGCACCGGAGTCAAAATTTGCAATGAACCTCGAGTATGGAATTAAAAAGGTGACTATCGGAACAAGATTTACTTATTTTGGTAAAGTGACAATACTTGGTTATGGCGAAGATGCATTGGGAATAAATCCGCAGGTTCCTACTGATGAGGATCCGAATGTTTATGTTCCCGACAGATATGTTTACAGCGGTAAAGTTGTATCTGATCTTTACCTGACATATGCTTTTCATAAACATGCGAAGATTAGTATCGGCGCCGATAATTTATTTGGAGTACATCCTGATCTCGCAGTTGTGTCAAATGCAAAATACTGGGCATTCAATAATGAACCTGCAGGCCCGTGGGATGCTGTTCAGATGGGAGGCAATGGTCTTCGTCTGTTTGCTCGTCTCGGACTGACATTTTAATAATCATACCTCAAAAAAATAAATGCAGGCATCAACTCTTAATGAATTACAAAAAGAACTCATTACACTACCATCAAAGCAATTGGTTGAGCTCTGCATTCGGTTAGCCAAGTATAAAAAAGATAATAAAGAATTATTAACTTATTTATTGTTCGAGGCAAATGATGAAGAGGCATTCATCAGCAGCATTAAGACTGAGGTAGACGAGCAATTTATAGCTATAAACAGCAGTAATTTATATCTGGCGAAGAAAAGCATTCGTAAAATTCTAAGGATGATAAATAAATTTGTCAGGTATTCGCAGATTAAACAAACAGATCTGGAGTTGAGAATTTATTACTGTCGCAAATTAAAAGAATCGGGAATTGCTATTGAGAAAAGTCCGGTGTTGATGAACTTGTACAATAACCAGTTGAAGAAAATCGAAGCTACACTTTCGAAGCTCCATGAAGACCTTCAATATGATTATAAAAAAGAGCTGGAAAGTTTAATGTAGCTAGGCAGCTAAGCGTTGGCCAATAAGTATCATGGGTTCTTCAGAAGTAACTTCGGCACGATGCACAGCATTCTTCGGAATAAAAACAACATCGCCTGCATTGTAATAACCGATTACGCCATTAATTGTAACGGAACAACTTCCTCTTAACATAAAAAGAAATTCATCTTCGGCATCATGAGACTCTTCTACTACTGCGCCATTTTTTGCCCAGGCGATGTACGTACTTTGCTTGTGGTCGCCCGGAAGATCTAATAGAAATACTTCATCATACTCTGCCGGAGTTTTAATTTTATTTTCCTTGATATACTTATCCCATTCTTCAAAGGCGGTATTCATACTCAAACGTGGAGGTAATGCAATTGGAGCCGGATTAAGAATTGCATCAAGAATCTTATCTTTCAATGAAGCCGAAGGGGATTTTTCTGATGCAATGGAATAAAGTTTCAGTGCTGCATTTACTGCAGCAATTTCATTGCGGACTTCTTTATGTTCTGCAGCCATTTTTTCAACAAGTGTTTTCTCCTCGTCAGAAACAAGCTCCATACAATACATTTCGATTATACCGCTTTCGATGAACTCCTTTATTTGCATCACTTTTTTCTAAATTCTATAACAACAACCTCTTCTTAGAAAGGTATTATTGTTTTATTATGACCAATATTTTTTTTCAACTATCCTAAAATTGCAGGGAACAATTCGGTTGATAACGATTATTTTCTGCAGGCTCCAATCTAAAACCTCTTCGCGAAATTTCAATTGATCACTATACTAACGTAGTTTATGACTTTTTGGTTTTGATTTATGTGTCGATTGTGTCAATTTCTGAAGAATTAATTACATAAAATCCTTCAAAAAGCAATGATTGTTATTGCCAAAACAGAGGATTTCTGTTCCTAAACGAATCCTAATTGGCTGAAAGGTAGGTTTTAAAATTACTTCTACAATGAAGGTTGTTGTAAAAGGTTAAAACAATGCATTAAATGGCATAGGCAGATCATAAAACGTTTGCCGGCTTTTAGTTCGTTCGGGTTTTGGAGCATAAAACTATCTGCCATCACTAACTTAAATTGAATCTGAAGGCTTCAAGTTTGTGAGTAAGCCCGCGTCAAAACTCGTGTTACCTTCTGCTATTTTCTTCAGTCGTTAAATTTAGTTTTTGTTTAAAATATGCCGTCAGTCGCTGCAAAATATAATAAACTAATTGCCCAAATATCAAACCAGCCATAAGTCCCAAAGTCGCACCGGTTATTATTGCTGTTTGTACTGTCCACCAATGAACAACTTTATTTAGTAACCAAAATCCAACACTACATAATAAAAGACCACCAACTGTTGAAGTTAAAACGATGAGCGTCTTAAAACCCTTTGCAAATGATTTTTTGTTAAGTCCAACGATAATTGAAGTCGATAAAATTCCGAATGAAACAAGTCCAAATAATATTAAAAGTCCCAAAATTGTTAATGCGATGCCAGCTCCAACGCAAATTAAAATAAATACAAACCCAATCAATGCAAAGAACAGTAGACCAGGGGAAAAGTCATCACTTTCGGCATACTCAGTTGAGTTACTTTTTTCAGTTATCGTGTCCGACTGAACCGAACTTGTTATTTGAATTGCGCTGTTAGCAATTTGCCCGAATGCGGATAAATTTATAAGGGTGAAAAGTAAAATGGTCGTTATAAAAAAAGTCGTTTTCATTGTTGCAGTGATGTTGTTTTTGGTTTCAAGTAACAAAGGAGAAAAGACTTGATCTTGATTCTTGATAAATGCAATCGTTACGTCAAGTTTATTTGCGGCTTTTTTTCGAAAATATTCCTCTTAAGTTCAGCAGTCAGAATTTCCGAAATTGTAACCGATCGAATATAAACCATCAAATGTCCTCCGCCCGGAACGATTAGGTCTGGGTGAGTGAACCTGACAGGAAGAACTCTGTCGCCCCTGCCATGAATGTAGAAAATATTTTCGGGTCTGATTGCGTTTTCCCATTTCATTAAATGATCAATGGCCCAGTCTGAAAATTTATTATTTGAAGCTTGAAGAATTTTATTTAGAAATACTATATCTTCCTGTGCCTTTAAATTAAAAAACCAATTGATTAAATAACCATGCCGGTAAATGTATTTTGCCTTGATTATTTTATTCAGTTTTATTTTTCCTCCTAATTTATAATACCATGGAATTTCTTTGTCGGTTGTTACGCTCGAGATTATTATTGTTCTTACCGGTTTAAGCATTTTTGCAATCTCGGCTGCGATAATTCCACCAAAGGATAAACCGACAATGCAAAACGGAACAGACTCGTCGATGTCTTTTGCGAGACGTTTTGCATAGCTGTTGATGGATTCATCGTCAAGAGGATCCATCCATTCAAGATTTTTTGGAATAAAGATTTCCGGAAGTTTTATTTTTTCGAAAAGTCTGCAATCTGCACCAAGTCCGCTGATAAAGTAAACGTTCATTATTCTATAAATATGTTGAAAGTAAGATGAGGATAATTTTTCAATTCGCACCAAATTCACATAACTCAGACGAATTTATTTTTAAAGCGTCCAGTTTTTAATTATAACAGACAGTTATAATCTCAAAGCAGAAAAATAATAAATCATTTCAGTACCTTCATTCCTTATGAATCAAATAAAATCATTCCTGCTAAGCTATCTTCTGATTATTTCTTCGGAAATTTCAGTGGCTCAATTAACTCCGGTAAGCATTTCAATTCCAATGAGAGATGGGAAATTTCTTGCTGCAGATGTCTATCTGCCCAATAATGACTCGATTCAGCGACCGACGATTTTAATTCAAACGCCCTATAATAAAAACTTTTATCCATTTCTAGGTTTGCCATTGCAAATCGGAAGCAACGTTAATGCAAGTCCTTTTAATTTTGTGATCGCTGACTGGCGCTGCTTTTATGGATCTACTGCTGCTTGTATAGCAACACCTAAGCGTGGTGAAGATGGTTTTGATTGTGTTGAATGGATTGCGCAGCAAATATGGAGCGACGGACAAATTGGAACGTGGGGTCCATCTGCACTTGGCATCATTCAATTTCAAACAGCAAAAGAAAAACCACCACATCTGGTTTGTAGTGTTCCAATAGTTTCAGGGATGAGGACAGGATACATTAAATATTATCCGGGCGGAGTTTATCGCACAGAATATGTTCAGATGCTCGACAATCTCGGATATGGACTTTCAACAATACTTTTAGCACATCCTGTAAAAGATATTTACTGGACGATTAGTGAGAATAATACATTTTATCCAGACTCAATCGAAGTGCCTATGTTGATGATAGGTGGATGGTACGATCATGCAACTGAAGATGTACTCGAGACATTCAATGGAATTCAAATGCAAAGTTCACCAAGTGTACGGTCGAAACATAAATTGTTAATCGGACCATGGACTCACAATACGACAAGCAGCGCTCCTTTAAATGTCGGTCAGCTTGACTATCCGCAAGCAGTTAATGTTAGTGATTCATTGGCAAGAGTATTTTTTGAATATCAATTGTTGAATGTACAAAACGGATGGGCATCGCGTCCGACGGTAGAATATTTTCAAATGGGTGAAAATACGTGGAAGTCGGATTCGTCATGGAATAATGCAGGTGTGAATAATGTTGATTTGTATTTTCAATCCCAGGGTGATTTGGATTTAAACATGCCAACATCTTCATCTGCTTTTTTGAATTTTAATTACGATCCGAAAGATCCTTCGCCAACAATTGGCGGACCTACATTATTATCATCTCTCAATCAGGGACCAGATGACCAGGCCAGTCAGGTAGAAAACAGGAATGATATTTTAAGTTTCACAACAATTCCATTAGCACAGGACATAGTTCTAAAAGGCCGACCGGTTGCACATTTAAAAGTATCGAGCGATAAGACAGACACAGATTTTTCTATTCGATTAACAGATGTTTACCCTGACGGTCGATCAATGCTAGTCCTTGACGGAATAAGAAGAATGCGTTTTAGGAATGGGTATCAAGCCGGCGATACATCTAATATTTTACCCGGTTCTGTCTATTCATTAGACATCGACCTTTTTGCAAATACTGCAATTACTTTTTTGGCAGGACACCGGATTCGTGTTGATGTAACGAGCAGTAATTATCCCCGGTTCGATTGCAATCTTAATAACGGTCAGCAGATGTATGTTGCAGGCGATACGATGACTGCTAGTAATAAAGTATATGTGGATAACGTGAATGCCTCATATATTACATTACCGTTGGTGGGTTTCCCGAATAGCATTGAAGTTAATAAAACAGCAGATGAGTTTTATGTTTTTCCGAATCCGGCAGATAATTTTATACGGATAAATTACTTTTTTCCAGTGAGAGAATGTGCGACGATAAAAATTTTCGACTTAGTAGGGAAGAAAATTTTGAAGAAGGATTTAACTGATAATAATGAGTTGATTGATATTCACTTATTAGTATCTGGAATCTATTTCTTGAAAATGGAATATAAGGACAAGATATTGACGAGAAGATTAATTATTGAAAGATAAATTCGTTTCAATTTTAATATAATAATTTTTTAGTTTCGAATTTAATTAGACACCTTAAATACGCTTTGTAAAAACTTCTCACACCATACGGCTAGATCAGTTCTGTTTCTAAATTTAGCTTTTTTATAAATGTTATATCGATGTTTTTTTATTGAGTGAACGGTAAGTCCGAAAATATATGCGATTGAGTCCTGGTTATACCCACGATACAGAAAACATAATATTTGTTTTTCCCTTTTGGTAAGAGCTTCGTATCTTAGATATTCATCATCCGGAATGGATGCGTTTGCGATATCCAAATTTGTTTTCTGAAATTCTGAAACTACGTCATTAATATAGAAGGCATCATTTATCAAGCTTACTTTTAAACGGAAGTTGGCATAGTTTCCATCTTTACAAATGTTTCTGCCCGTTTCAAGTAATCCGCTAAAAAAACCGAGCGTTGATGGAAGATAAGAGAATGATTTTATCAAGTCCTCTCCAGAGATTTCCCGATGAAGAGTGAAGTTTTTTGTGTCAGTGCTGACTTCAATCTGTATCGACTTAATTAAACTTATATCGTCAATCATTCCGTCTGTGTTGAGTAATAAATAGATAACAGGACATACTCCTGTTTTAACATAATCAATACGAGAAAATCGGGGAAAGGTTGCTAAAACAGATTTTGGTTTTTAGAGTCTTGAAGAGTCGTTTGCCTTTGGTTATTGAAATTCGACTGGTCGAAAATTAAAAATTTTAAAATGTTGACAAGGTTATTTTTTCCTTTTAATAAATACAGCGATCATAAAAATAATAGAAGGAAACCAGATCCATACGAATTCACTTTTAATTATTTGAATTCCGCGTGAAGTGAAAAATGCTGAAGCGCTTAAGGGGGAAACCTTGATTGGCCGCCAGGGAAAAAAATATCGCTCATTGTTAAATGGGGCAAAGAATGCGACGCCGAGTCCACCGTTTGTAAATGCATCGAGTAAAGGATGTAGTGATGTTGCGAGGAAAAAATACAGGAATAACATTTTCCATAGCGATCCCAAAGGAGTCTTCCGGTAAAAAATCAGCATAACAAATATTGCCAACGCTGCCGCAAAGAAAAATGAATGTGTTATTCCGCGATGTCCCCACATAGATTTGTATGGAATTCCAAACTGAAATGAAAGAACATCTGCATCAGGAAGAACGGAACATAAACTTCCGATAATAATCATCTTCACTTTTTCACGAGTCGTAAATGAATATCCGAGAGCAATGGCAGAGGCGGCATGGGAGAATGCGGAGGGCATGGGCGAAGATAATATAGATAAGTGATTTCCAGCGATTCGGATGAGGGCTGAAGTATAGTGTAATGAGAGAGTGGGATCAGACACTAAGCAAATATATTTAATCTCTTCTCCTTCTAATAATATTTCAAAAATCCAACCAAAATCGTTTTATAATTCACTCTGGTAAAAACATCGATCCAATCGACTACGCCCATTGTCATTAAACATGACTTATCCGGCCGGATGCTATAATGAAGCCTTCTCATTTATTTAATCTTTTCAGTAAAGATATTGTTGGTTAACAATGATTTTTCCTGTGATTGAATATTCGCCATTATATTAAACACAATTGCTTAAGCAAAAGTTAAATGCCAAAGTAAAAATTATTGAAAAGAAATATTAGTGCTTAATGTAAGGCGCATGATTGAAAATTCTTCACATCGGACTAATTACAGGAGGCGAAACTGCAGCACCACTCGCTGCAGTTATCTGTAATGAAATTAATGTATTTACTATTATGATTATGGTAGGATTGCTGATCATTTTTCTAAGCATCAGAATGATTTTGAAATCCATTAAATTATTTTAAGCAGACACCAAACCTAAATTATAGAATTTACTTCATAAAAAAAGGCCGTCCCGGTTAAAAGACAGCCTCTTTGTGTATTAGAATCCTCTTTTATTATGGACGAGTGATCGTATTCATTTGAAGTGTTACCTCTGTTTGTGCAAGTGTTCTTCCTTTTATAGATGCACCTGTCTGTAGATTAATACCTGTTTTTCCCAGTATAATTCCTTCGAAATGACTAGTTGTTCCTAAAGTAACCGCACCGGAAGTCTGCCAGAAAATATTCTTTGCTTGAGCACCACCGCTCAATGTAACTCTAACTCCTGAACTCATTTTGAGGGTTCCGGCAACCTGAAAAATCCAAACATCATTCGAGCTACCAGAAATTGTAATATCCGTTGGGATAGTTACAGCACTGGTCCATTTGTACAGACCTTTTGTAAGCGTTTTGCCTCCAATATTTCCGGCACCCAGATTGAGGAAATTCGGGTTAGAGCGACCAGCTGCATCATTATATGCGGTTTGCATATCAAGTACTGCAGTAGTTAAACGACTGGCGTTTGTCACCCGGCATGGAAGAGGCCCGGCCGCGTTGACTGAATAGATTGTTCCCGCAACTTCTGCACACGTTAGTAAAATCGCCGCACCTGTGATTGGACTAGAGCCAATATCCCCAGTGACAGCAGACGGATAGACATTCGTAATTCCTGACTTTGACAATATTACAAAGTTGCCTGCAACACCTAAACTAACGACTCTCAATGATTCTCCATATTGATGATGTCTCCTTTCAACTGAAGTCACGTCGGAAGATAACGAAGATAAACTTGGGCTTTGATCCTTTTCACAACCTCCCAGCGATACTGCCAATAACATTGCTGCGATTGGGTAAATTCTTATTAGTTTCATTTTAATATCTTTTAGACTGTGACTTTATTATCACATTACAAATGTGGACCATTTGTTTCCGGCACATGTTACATAATCTTGTTAATAGATTACATTATTCACATATTACAGTTGTCGATATCGCAAAAAAACACTCTCTGCTACAAAGGATTTACAAAATCTTTTCTCTTAATCGGTGAGATTTCTAACTAACTAATCATGACTTACAGGCGGTGCAGAATTTGCATACAGTCTTCATACTTCATCCTTATATATTTAGCAATGCATCTTTTATAAGAAACTATATGCGGTGCAGAGAGATTCGTGTCAGCTGATAATAAAACAGATGATCAATAATGAATGTAAATTAATTAGTATTGATAAATAAGCATTAAAATCTCAAAAACTTCTCCATTTGCAATGCAGAATATTTCTTCGGAAGAATTGACGAATCAATAATCCCATCTTCATTTGGTATAATCATTATTCTGAGATAGCATAAAAGCGAATCATCGAGAATAGATGTTCCTGCATCACGAAGATGGCGTTTCAAATACGGATTGAACTCATCAGAATGCGAAGCCAGGTAAGTCAGCGACTGACTCAAATGCCATTCAGATTTTTGTTGATAGCGCGATTCTTTTTTTAGCTGATTCAGTATTAGTGGCTTCTTTTCCTTCGGCATGTTTATTCTGTGCATGAGTTCACGTAAATCGTAAGGGTCAATTTTCGATTCGGCGGCTATGTCTATATTGATCTCAACAGTCATTCTTTGTTCAACAGCTTTCGAAACGGATTCTTCAACAAGGTGTTTAATGGATTTGTCCGGTGAATTATACCATGCAACACCGGAGGATTCATCAATTCGCTTTAAACCGTTTCGGCATATAATCACACTTCTGTCCCAATCCAGATGAACGGTATCATATCCATTGTTTCTCGCAAAACTTACGACGTAGTTGTAACTGATTCGTTTTGAGATAAGGGAAGTCTCAAACACTTCTTCCAGAACTCCATTATCATTAACAACAAAGGATGATTTTTTAACCTCAACTCCTGCATGCAGTAAGTTGGACAGGATTTCATACCTGAGTTTTTCCTGAGAAATATTCTGAGGGCGGCCGGTAACGATTCCATACAATTTTTTTCCATCTTTTATCTGGTACATCAATGCTTCAAAATCATGCGCTGTTAGAACGTCTGTTATCCGGCGACCGAATTCTACAGGATCCTTCATCAGATCTCTGTACCAGAATGCATAAATATCAGCAAAAAAAAATCCCGGCCATACAACCGTGCACCAATCTGGTGAACAATCGCACGTTCGGGCTTGACTGCTATCACAGGTTTACCCCCGGAAGTAATATACATGGTGTCCAATGATTTTCCGCCAAATGTGATAGAAAGATTTTTGAAATCCTTAAATGGTTTTCTGATCAGTTGTTTTTCAAATTGCTCAAGTTGAAATAGCGGGTTTTGCATGGCGGGTTTGTTTAGAAGTAAAATTGTTAAGTAGCGATATTTTTTTTTTTCACTTTAAAAACTAGAGGGGATAAGAAATATTAATTAGAAATTTTTTTAATAAGTAGTCTTTACCAGGGTATCACAAAAACATTTTTATTATTTTTAGCACACTCATTTCGAAATCCGTTCTTAAGCCAACGTAAATTTTCGTTTTCTACACTTTCAATTAGCTCCATGCATTTCTCAAAATTACCCAATGTCCTATGCAAGTCAGCCAGCAAAATTTTCTGATCACTATTTTCCGGGTCAAGTATTTCAATCAAACGAATAATGTTTGAGTTCCACAAAATTTTCTCTTCTTCCGAATTGAAAAGCTCTTCACTATTTCTCAGTCTATCATTAAATGCCCAAAAAATATACTGCCTGAGATAAATCTCATCTTCAGTTGTTTCCGAAATTTTTAATTCCAGCGCGCGGAAATATTCTGCAATCGTTAAAAACCGGACATCTGTTGCATTTTTTACCGGCAATTTCTTTTTCTCGGCCTCCTTCACTGTCACCATCAACTCCGAATTTTTTAGCCAGAAAATAGTATTGCATTTTTCGCATATGGTAACTTCGGGGAAATCGCGCATCATAAGTCCAATTTGCTTTCCGTCAGAATAGAGATCTGCTCCAATGTTATTTGCACTCAACAAACTCCCTCTTAAGAGAAGGTGTTCGCATTTTGGACATTTTAAACTCATAAGAGGCAAATCTTCCCTTACGTAACAATCTTTATCAATATTGTTGACGTTTCTATAAAACATACATAATACCTAAACACCCAGACTTTCTCCGCCGAGCGGGGTTTTGCTTTAAGCAAACAGTCAGTTATATTTAAATAAAATCCAGTTGATGAAAGCAGCTTTATAGTAGTTGATCCTGCCAACTAAGCTTGAATGGCATAACATTAAAAATAAAAAAACCACTACGACTAATACCAATTGCTTTCAGGAACACTTAAGCAATCATTTTTAAAAGTAGGCGATGATAAAGCTGGTCGCTTCTGGCATATTCACTTAACCTTCTATGAAGCTTACATAAATAACCCAAAGACAATTAAACTTTATACTTCTTTTTCACCCTCAGACGGTCCACGTTTGTAGATTATGAGTCCGTTTAAAAAATTTCGTAGCAATTGGTCGCCGCAGGGCATGTAATTAGAATGATCTTCTTTACGAAACATGGCATTGAGTTCACTCTTTGTGATGTCGAAATCGACAAGCTTGAGGATATCGACGATATCTTCATCCTTCAATTTCAAAGCAACCCGAAGTTTTTTGAGGATGTCGTTGTTTGTTAACATGGGTGTGAAGGTAAGTAATGTTGAATTGGTTTTCAACATAGAAATTCTCTATGATTTTTTATTTCTTTCCATTTGAATGATGAAAAGGATTCGGAATGGCGAATTTAAATTGAGAGCCCAAACAAATTCTGATTGGCGCAATACTTTGGGGGCAGTCAGTGAGCCAGGGAATTCCGCCACGTTACTTGCTTTAGGAATTTTTTATAAGGTAGTGTTAGTTGCGGTGGAATGAGAATCCGCATTGACAATGGCGCAACATTCTGCCGCGAGAGAATCAGACCCGGAGATTACCTAAAATAATTTGGAAAGGGATAAACTGTTTTACCCAGATAAATATCAATAAAATCTATTACACCCGTTTGCAATCATTAATTAACCCCTCACAAACCCAATCTTCAGTTTATTCGAATTCACATATTCGCCACCTGTTTCATCTACATTATAAATATCAGCCAACGTAATATCCCCTATTAGAACCGGAGACGTTATCCCCATTTTTTCAAATAAGATTTTTGCTTTCGATTCTTGCAATTCCTTAAATTCATAAGAAGCAATCAACCTTCCTTTACGGAGCAATGCCTTGTCAATATTATTTACGTTTGTATTAAAGGTACATAACACTTGCACACCCAGACTTTCACCCAGCATGCCATCTGTCAGATTCAGCAACATCGAAATACTTGAATCACTTTTTCCTTCACGCGATGCAATAAGTTCTTCTGCATCTTCAATGATGATAATTGAATCCGGATTTTCAACGAGCATGGTTGTCATTGCCGGCGAATCAAGATTGGAAGCAAGTTTTGGAGGCAGAAAAATTACTTTCTTCTTTTTTATACTGTGAATCAGATAACGGATGTAGGTCGATTTTCCCGTTCCCGGAATGCCGTGAAGGAGTACAAGTCCTGATTTTCCTTTTTTATTCATCGACGTTAATAAATGGTTGTGAACTTCTTTTAAGTCGTCGTTGTAGTTAAGATCCAGATCGAGTTTTGGCTTTTTACATTTAATGGGAAGAAGATCAAGTCCGAACTGACTGTCGGTAAGTAAGTTTATACTTCTTGTATTTTTTCCGGAATTTATAAACTTGCGCATTTGCTTTTCAATGCTTTCAGCTTCAGCTTCAGATTTACCTGTATATAAAATGCAAACGATTCCATTATTTTCAATGTCGATCATTAATTCATCTTCCATCACATAGATGGCATTGATGCAATGCCTCGGCTTACTTTTATTCAGCGTGTGTTTTTTCTCATGCTTATGAATAATTTTATCACTATAATTTTCTTCAACCCACTTAATTGCCTTCTCATAGCGGATACTTTTCAGAAGGATCATATTTGGGAGAATTTCATGATAGGCAAAGAATATTCTTTTTCCATTAATATAAACACCGCTCTCTTCAAAAACAGCCATGGATTTAATTTTGACAGCCAAAGAAGGCGGACTAGTTATATCGGTGACAATTGGTGGAGATGACTGGAGGAGATTAATCATATTTTTAGGGATTTGGTAATTCAAATGTATTGGTGTGATGTGACAATGGACGTTGTCGTTGATAAAATTTAAAGGTGTGGTTTTGATGGATGTAATTTTATTAGGGCTTTAAAATTGGCAAATTAAAAAATTTAAAAAAGTTGTCAACTAAGATTTTCTGAACAGTATTCAGATTGTAATAAAAGCCACAAAGGTGCGGCTTAATAAGCTTTACAAATTAAATATTGATAACCGTAAAGTATTTGCGGGTACAGTAAATGATTCTCAAATCGCTCGACGATTTCAGCGATAAAACTACATTTTAAAAGGGAAGTTTTTGATTGATTGACATTTTCTTTAAACCGCAAATAGGTTACGTTCATTCGGATGTATATTATAGGTATAAATAAACCACGATAAAAAAATTTAAAAATGGAAACACTAACACACGAACAAAACTACCGCATCAACATTATTGAAACGACCATCTTCTTACTTAAATCCCGCGACGAAACATTCACGAAAATAGTTAACCTGGCCTTGGCCGGTGAATTCAGCGACTTTGATTGTCCCGAAGGAGAGGAAATTGATTTTCAGCTTGCCTACTTCAGGAATTGTGAAGACCAGAATGTGCAGTTGCTATTGAAGCATCTGGATGAAACTCAGGCGAAGATTGACTGGTTGGTGAATGTGAATGATGTGAGGGAGGAGGAATTGGAGATAGAAGTGGAATATTAATTTTGAGAACAGTCGGTAACTTTTTTGAAAATTCTTGAGATTGTTTTAGAACAATGTTAGCGTTCCTATTCTTCTGGAAAATTTTTGCGGAGAGAGTGGGATTCGAACCCACGGTACCCTTTTGGGATACACACGCTTTCCAAGCGTGCTCCTTCAGCCACTCGGACATCTCTCCGGATTAATTATTACTTATTTTCTTTTACGTTTATGTTTTATTTTTCCTGAGAAATATTTTTTGAATTTTCGTTTCAGAGATCTCTCAAAAAGGGCTTGCAAAGATAAAAAACTTCATCAGTCAGCCAATCGATTTCTTAGAAAGGAAAACGGTTTCGTAGATACATAGTATTGTAGAAAATGAATTAGCTCAACACGCCGCTCCTTACAAGAGCATTGTCCATATCAGTCTTCAGGTTGACTTTGTCATTCCTTGTGAACTCTGTTACATCACCATTTTTTCCCGGATGAAAAATCTTTACATAGACTTCCTTGTTGTCTGAGTAAAATTCATACTGATATTTATAATCACGTATTTCGACTTTCCCCTCAGCAAGCTTTACCAATTTCATTATGTATCTCGATTAAAATTTAACGTTCTTAATATTGTGTCAATTCATTGCATAGCAATGTATATTCAATCAAATATTATTTTCGCTTTGTGTAGAAGTACTCTTCCTTCTCTTTACTTGTAGCAGGAACAGAATCTGTTGTAACTACCTTAATGAACGGCACTGTAGTATGTTCGAGATCTTTTACGTTGATAAAGTCTTTATAGTTTTGGGTCAGGTTTTCTAGAATCTGTTTCCAATTGGCTCCAGTAATGATTTTCTCGGGGGATTCTTTCGTTTTGAAGAAAAGTATATCGTAAATGCCCTTTTTTCGCGTCATTGGTTATATTTTGGCCAAAGATACTGATTCCCATCCGTATAGTCTTATTCTCGTTAAAATTGGTAATGGTTTTGGATTTCTTAGGATTCTCTTCAAGCCTTCGGTATTCTCCTATCTTTTTGTCGGTGAAATACATTTAACGCGGTGTCCACGAAGTACAAGCAAAGCACATCGAGATTTAAACTTATAATCGAAGAAACTTTATTTTTTCATAAAACCTACACAACTCCCTTCATTATAATATCGCTTATAAACCAGCACTCAAGTTCTTTCTTGAAAAAGAATTGTCCGGAATCAGAAATATAGTATGACGACCTGTTACCCGGCGGCATAACAGCCAGACTAAATTCAAAATTAACTTCGGCTGTTTCTTCTAAAATGCTTATCGTATTAATAGAAAACTTGTCCACTCTCAACTGATCAAATGATTCTCTAAAATTCTCCAATCTCCTCTCGAGATTCGAGGCCCTTACTTCATTTTCTTCCGACTCCAGACAAGGGGATAAATGCATTTTCCAGTAATCTTCACCTTTTTCTACAAACATCTCCAGAAACTCCGTCGAATACTTACGAAGATCATATTCATCATTCGGATGAAACTCCTCATAGATAAAACAAGTGATCATATTCTTTGGAGTGTTCTTATCGGTTTCCATTTCTATTAATTCTTCAGTGAGAAAACGATACATTTCCCTTTCATCGATTCCCGAATTACTCTCAATCACAATATTTTTCTTGTATAGTATGCTCATCAGCATTTGCAACTCCTCCGAAATTTCATCATCTTCGAGATCTATCATTGGTTTTAACTGCGGCGAACCGATAAGCTCACCAATAGTTATTTTTGTATTGTCCAACATCGCACGTTCGTATTCTAAAATCTGGTTAAGCCAGATATTCTCCAGCGCCGGATTCATATCCTTTGTCCCTTTTAATTCTACTCCGAATTCAGCCTGTATCTTTAGTTTGGTAATTTCGTTTTCATGACGCAGCATTTCAGAATAACTGTTTATTTTTTTCATGGTGATACCTTTTAAAATGAGTCTGCAAGATCGTTTAGGAATATTCCGGTCACAACCATTATATGCGGGAAAAATAAAACCAAAAATTAAAGTCTGATTCGGATTGAATTCCTTTAAAATCAAAACTTCTATAAGATATTTGAATAAAAAATTCTCTGATTTAGGTAAAATATTTAAACAGTTATTTTTAAAATGGACTTGTCAATAATATTATTCTTGATGGCATACATTGCCAGCCCTACTGCATTTTTCGATCCTGTAGCACGCATAAGTTCGGCACGGTTCTTCTCAACGGCCTTCTCAGTAATATTCAATTTGCTTGCGATTTCTTTTGTGGTACATTCCTGACAAATAAATAAAAGCAGCTTCTTCATGCGTGCACTTTTGAGGATTGAAAGTTTTCCGGAAGAAAATAAATTTTTATCACTATTGAATATACTGATGACTTCCTGAACCGATTTGGAAAAAAACATTTTCCCTCTAAGCACATCAAATATTGCTTCTCGGATTTCTGCACGTGTTGTGTTTTT
>JANPNV010000028.1:0-44717 GCA_031427625.1 Bacteroidota bacterium | reverse complement strand
GATTCACTTTTATCCCAATCCCTGTTCAGGCATCCTGCATGTTCGGGGAAATCCAAATTCAGATATACAAGTAAGGATATTCGATGCCATAGGTAATCTGGTATTTACTGATCATTTACTTTTTGAGAAAGATTTAAATTTGTCTTTTTTAGCAAATGGGATTTATGAATTACAAATGTCAATAGACGATAAAAGACAATTCAGAAAAATATTGTTGATAGACAAATAATTCGCGATCTAAAAAAATCGAAGATTGAGATTGAAAAGAAACTCAGATTAGATTTTGTTTTTTTATTTGAAATTTACTGTTGCTGAACGAAGTCGAGCACAAACATTATTTATTACTTTTAAGTTTAATTGACGTTCACCTTCTTTCTTACATCTAGCAGATATACACTTAGAAATTACTCTCGCTGAACGACATCATAAGCATAAATCATATTCTTTAAAAAAGGGAATACATTCGTTGAGTACGTGACTTCATACAAGGAGTTGGAATAGCCATTTTTTTGCCCTCAATTAACAATTCGACATCAAAACGATTGTTTAAAATTTAATTTGCGCTAGTGCTTTCATTGGAGACTCCACCGAGCAAATTACAGTAGACTTTTTTCCAAATAAATCATCTGAATCAAATAAATCAAAGTTCAGACAATTGCCTTTCGACGTCTTCATAACGATACCCCCCGCATATTCAGGATTATAAAAACTGCCACATGCTGTTTTCTACCCTCATTCTATGTCGCTGAACAGGTAAGAAATTTATAAAATAGATTTTGACACGAACACTTTTTCTATACTTTTGAATCGTAAATCTATTATCCCCTAACCCATTAAACTCTTCAACCATGAAAAAAATCTTACTCGCATGCCTGATACTACTTTCAGGAAAAATGGCCTCAGCACAATGCACGGCCGGATTTGTTTATAACAATCCGGGCGTGATTCCTGCCAATGTTAACTTTTTCGATTCATCATCAAGCTTAAATCCTATAGTGAGTTATCAATGGGACTTTGGTGATGGCGGAAACGCAACAGGTCAAAATCCTTCACACACATACGTAATCGCTGGCGTCTATCTTGTTTGTCTGACGATTTCTGATGGCGTAGGATGTTCTGACACAATCTGTATGTCTGTGAATCTTTCTCCACAGCCGACTGCCATAGCTTCTTATTTTAATGTTGACTCCATGAGTCAGTACAATTGCACCTCACCCGCACAGGTTGGCTTCTATTATTATGCAAATGCAAATGGTTACCAGCCATCCGACTCAGTTAATATAAGCATCAGTTATGGAGACGGTGTTGATACTTCATTTTATATGTCAACTGCCAATACAACATTCCAGGGCTATCTTTCGCATGCATATATGAACGGTGGAAATTACACAGCGCAGTTAATTATTACTGGATCCGATAATAATGCTGATACATCTGTAACGCAAACGATCATCGTAGCAAGCTGGTGTGGAACAGTTACAGGAACGATTTACGAAGATATTAATAGTAATTGCATTTTCGATGGCGGTGACCTTCCATTGCAAAATATCAGTGTAGAGATTTCAAGCGGTGGCATTTTCATGGGTTGGGCTGTCAGCGATGCCAGCGGTTTATATTCATTCAATGTGCCAGCAGGAAATTATGACATAACAGTGCATCCTACTAACGGATGGGTCGGTCATTACACGGCTACATGTCCTCCAACAGGAATCATCTCTATAACTACTGTACCATCTTCAGGAAACGATTTTGGATTAACATGCCCTCCGGGATTCGATCTTCAAGGTTATGTTAACGGTTGGGGATTCCGTCCGGGATTCACTACTAGCGTTTGTGTTTCTGCATACAATCAACTTTGCAACACACCATCAGGACAAATACAACTTGTATTTAATTCCATTGTTACTCCTCTTCCCGATTCATCTGGCATTGGTTATACCGTTTCAGGAAACACTGTAACTCTTCCAATCAATAACCCTGATTTATACTGGTCGTTCTGCATTCCTGTAGCTGTTTCTACAACTGCACAAATTGGAGACAGCGTTTGTGTTGACATGACGATTACTCCGACTGTTGGTGATGCAAATCCTGCCAACAACACCGGCACATTTTGCTTCCCTGTTCGTAACTCATATGATCCAAATGATAAATCTGTTTCACCGGCCGGTGTCGGATCACAGGGATACATTTTACCCGATACAAAACTTACCTACACAATTCGTTTTCAGAATACAGGAACTGCTGATGCCATAAACATCTTCATACTTGATTCGCTGGATGCAAATTTGGATCCTACTTCCGTTGAACTTATCGGAACAAGTCACGATGTAACATGGACAATCCTTACCGGAAACATTCTGCGATTCAACTTCGACAACATCAATCTTGCTGATAGCAATACAAGCGAAGCAGCAAGTCACGGTTATGTGACTTACAGAATTAACATGAATACAAATGTTGCACAACTTGGAACGATTAACAACACGGCAGGAATATATTTCGATTTTAATCCTCCGATCATTACGAACACGACATTGAATACTGTTGATCGCTTCCTTTCAGTATCATCCATTCAAAAAAATTCTTCTCTTGTAAATGTTTATCCAAATCCATCTAACGATAAATGCTTCCTGTCTTTCAAGGATGCACAAAAAAGAACGCTTACTGTTAATGATGTATTAGGGAAAGAAGTATACAAGAATTCGATCCTCTCTGATTCTTATATTCTCAACACATCAAAATTTGCAGAAGGAGTTTATACTGTTCGTCTTTCTGATGATACAAACAAGGTGGATTCATTTAAGTTGATCATCACACATTAATATTGAAGATTGAAAAGTGAAGATTGAAGATTTTTGAATCTGATCTTTTTTGAAAATTTCTGTTTTTGTGAATTTGCCGGAGGGCGATGGAGTTATTCCATCGCCCTTCCTTTTTATTGAAGAATGAAAAGTGAAGAATGAAGAATAACATGTATATTTCTTCAAGCCAGATTCTTGTTACCTGAAGCCATTTTTTCAGTAATTTTAACCAGCAGAAAAAAGCTATAACGTTTGTGAATAGAGTTAACTTATGGGTATGGATAATTTTTTTAATTTCATCATGCACCCCAAAAAACAATAAAATGGAAGATATTAAATCACCATCGATCATTCATCAATCTGATCCGCATTCATTTGCCAGGCCTGATGAAGCTGTTATAAGCCATCTATCCCTCGATTTGAAAGTTGATTTCGATAATAAAATATTATCCGGAAAAGCTTCCATTGAAATTCATTCATCAGAAGATGCGAAGGAATTAATACTCGATACGCGCGATCTGATTATCGAAAAAGTACTTGTCGATGATTCTTCCGTTGCTTTTAAAACCGGTGATTCAGCAACTTTTATGGGTAAGGCTCTCTTCATTCCTATACTCCCTTCATCGAAAACCATTACTGTTTTTTATTCCACCTCTCCCGATGCTGCTGCTTTGCAGTGGCTATCACCCGAGCAAACTGCAGGTAAAAAACAGCCTTTTCTATTCACACAATCTCAAGCCATTCTTGCGCGCACCTGGATACCAATTCAGGACAGTCCGGGAATAAGATTTACCTATGATGCAACCATAAGCGTTCCGCCCAATCTGCTTGCAGTGATGAGTGCAGAAAATCCACAAACGAAAAACTCTTCTGGCATATATAAATTTAAAATGCCTCAGCCCGTCCCCGCCTATCTTATGGCACTTGCCGTTGGAGATTTCGTTTTCAAACCACTCGACAAACGCACAGGTGTATATGCAGAACCTGCAACAATTGAAAAAGCAGTTTTCGAATTCGCCGATCTTCCAAAAATGGTTGATGCCGCCGAAAAACTTTATGGTCCCTATGCATGGGGTCAGTACGATGTAATCGTTTTACCACCGAGTTTTCCATTCGGTGGAATGGAAAATCCACGGATTACTTTCGCCACTCCTACAATACTTGCCGGCGACCGTTCACTTACTTCGCTCATCGCACATGAACTCGCCCATTCATGGAGTGGAAATCTCGTTACCAATGCTACGTGGAATGACTTCTGGATGAATGAAGGATTTACTGTTTATTTTGAGAACAGAATCATGGAAGCCCTTTATGGAAAAGATTTTTCCGACATGCAGGGCTTGCTTGGATTTGAAGATCTGAAAGAAACAATAGCTGAACTCGGTGACACAAGTGCAGACACACGCTTAAAATTAAATCTCGAAGGTCGCGATCCTGATGACGGAGTTACTGACATTGCCTATGAAAAAGGACATTTTCTTTTACTCCTTATCGAACAATCAATTGGACGTGAAAAATTTGATGCCTTTCTGAAAAATTATTTCGCACGCTATGCATTTCATACTATTACGACTGAGGAATTTCTGAAGGTGTACAACGACGAAATAATTAAGGGAGATACAGCGCTGGCAAATAAAATAAAAATCGAAGACTGGATTTATAAACCGGGCTTGCCGGCAAATTGTCCTCAGATCACATCTGCAAAATTTGGAGCCGTTAAAAAACTTGTTGAATCATGGAAGAATGGTACACCGGCTAAATCTCTCGATACAAAAAACTATTCTACCAATGAATGGCTGCGTTTGCTTAGATATCTTCCTGAATCACTTTCGCACGATAAAATGAAAGAACTCGATAAGGCCTTCCATTTCTCAACAACAGGAAATTCCGAAATATTATTTGCATGGTTCGAACATGTAATCGCAAGCAATTACAAAGAATCATATCCCGCTCTTCGCGAATTCCTGATTCATGTAGGCAGAAGAAAATTCGTAAAGCCATTATTCAAAGCAATGTCAAAGTCAGTAGAAGGGAAAAAGATGGCTATGGATATTTATCAGTCAGCACGTCCTAACTATCATTTTGTTACCCAGCAAACAATCGATGAAATTCTTAATTATAAGAAATAATTCCACTGAGTGAAAAACAGAACATATCAAAATTAATTTACATCATCAAAAAACTAATCTTCAACACAACTGTCATGTCTTCGAAAAACATTCTCCGCACAATTCTTATTGTAATATTATTTCTGTCAACAAGTTCCAGTAAAGCGCAGCCTTATGAAACTGGTATCGGTTTCCGATTAGCCGGTATTACAAGTGGAATAAGTGTTAAACATTATATAAGTTCTAATTCAGCACTCGAAGGAATATTAAGTTTTGGCCGTCATGCATTTCTGATAACCGGCTTGTACGAGAAGCATCAGCCGTTTCCAAATGCAGAAGGATTGTCCTGGTTTTTCGGTGGTGGCGCACACGTTGGTTTTTTTTCAAGCGAATATCGTTACTATGACTTTTACTATAAAAGCCATGGGAAAATAAAATATGTAGAGTTTGAACATTCAGATGCAGGGACATTCCTCGGAGGTGATTTTATATTAGGAATGGAATACAAATTTAAAAATGCTCCCGTCGATCTTGGTCTCGATGTTAAACCCTTCATAGATCTTGTTCCCGGATTATATGGATATTGGGAAGGCGCATTGTCAATCCGATTTACACTTTGATATGATAAACATCAGACCTGCCGTCGATACTGACCAGCAATCAATAATGGAAATTTATAATGAAGCTGTCCGTAATACAACAGCTACATTCGATACAGAAGAACGCACCAATGACAAACAGTTGGAATGGTTCAGGAATCATAAAAAAAATCATCCAGTATTTGTTGCCGAAGCAGACGATGAAGTCGTCGGCTGGGCATCACTCAGCGCATGGAGCGAACGAAGTGCATATGACGAAACTGTTGAAGTCTCCGTTTATATCCGACAAGATCAACGCTCCAAAGGCATCGGAAAACAACTTCTGCAGATGATTACCTTAGAAGGTAAAAAAGTAAACAATCATACCGTTATCGCACGGATATCTGCCGGTAATGATGCAAGCATTCATATTCATGAAGTTCTTGGATATACACATATAGGTACTATGAAGGATGCCGGAAAAAAATTCGGGAAATATGTGGACGTGCATCTTTTGCAAATTATGTACTAGAATCTAGACACAAACCCCGATATCTATCGGGGAAAAAATAAGATTCAAGAATTTAGAAGTCATGGTTCATGAATGATATCGTCTGGTTGAATTTTATTGAATTAATTCATATATCTTTCCTAGCTAAAGATTAAGAATAATTTTCCTTTTAATGGCTGAAAAAAAAATTAATAAAAAGGAAGATTCACTTTTCTCCATGCTTTCGCCCGGAATAAAATCTTTTCTTGAAGAAACAGGAGAAATATCTCGTTTTTCAGGGAGATTTTTTAAAGAAGTCTTTATTCCACCATTCGAATTTCGAGAGGTAATAAAACAATCTTATGAAATCGGATACAAGTCATTGCCACTTGTTGGATTAACCGCTTTTATCATCGGACTAGTACTTACACTTCAGTCGAGGCCCACATTAGCCGAATTCGGCGCAGAGTCATGGCTACCTGCAATGGTAGGTATTAGCATTATCAGAGAAATCGGACCTGTCATCACTGCATTAATTTGCGCAGGGAAAATCGGTTCAAGTATCGGCGCCGAACTTGGATCGATGAAGGTAACCGAACAAATCGATGCCATGGAAGTAAGTGGCACCAATCCCTTTAAATACATTGTCATTACAAGGATTGTTAGTACTACACTTATGATTCCCATACTTGTAATAATCGGTGATGCAATTGCGCTTTACGGAAGCTACCTCGCCGTAAAAATTAATGGTGCCATAAGCCTGACTTTATTCTTTCACCAGGTATTCGAAAGTCTGGAATTTTCAGATGTAATTCCCGCATTTATTAAATCATACTTTTTCGGATTTGCAATCGGACTCGTCGGCTGTTATAAAGGATATTACTCAAAAAAGGGTACACAGGGTGTAGGACGTTCCGCTAATTCTGCCGTCGTTGTCGCATCCTTACTTGTTTTCATTCTCGATTTGATTGCTGTACAGGTTACTGGTTTTTTAGGATTTATATAATGATGAATCTCGCAGCCGAAAAAAATATTGCAGCTCCTGATAAGAAGACGTTCGGTGAACCGATCATCGAGATTAAAAATCTATATAAATCCTTTGGCAACAATCATGTTCTGATTGATTTTAATTTTACTTTAAACCGTGGCGAAAATGTAGTTGTTCTTGGAAAATCAGGATGTGGAAAATCCGTTCTTATAAAATGTATTGTAGGATTATTAAAATACGATTCAGGATCAATAAAAGTTTTTGGCAACGAAATAAGTGAATTGAAACAAACAGAACTTGATTTACTTCGTGCACGAATCGGATTCCTCTTTCAAAGCAGTGCCTTATATGATAGCATGACTGTGGGAGAAAATCTTGAATTCCCCTTTCGCACACACAGAAAAGATAAAACAAAAGAAGAAATTTCCCACCTTGTTTCTGAAACATTAAATAATGTAGGTTTGTTGCATGCAATTAACCTGATGCCCTCCGAATTGTCAGGCGGAATGAGGAAGCGAATCGGTTTAGCCCGTGCCCTGATCCTGAAACCTGAAATAATATTATACGACGAACCCACCACAGGACTCGATCCGATAACCGCAAAAGAAATAAGCAGCCTGATGCTGCAAATGCAACAAAAATACAATACATCTTCAATAATAATTTCGCATGATATGACTTGTGCGCGAATTACCGCAAACAGACTCTTCATGCTGATCGATGGAATTAATTACGCCGAGGGAAGCTTTGAAAAACTAAAAACCAATACTGACACAAAGGTGCATGCCTTTTTTGAATCCGAAATATGATGAACAAAGAGTCAATACATAATATCCGTTTAGGTTTCTTCGTAGTAGCAGGAATAATCCTGCTGGTAGTTGGACTATATTTTATCGGAAGTAAAAAAAATCTTTTTGGGAAAACATTTATTCTGCATTCTACATTTGAAAATGTCGGTGGACTCCAATCTGGAAATAATGTACGTTATTCCGGAATTGATATCGGAACTGTCGATCAGATAATGCTTATCAATGACACTACAATAGGAGTTCGAATGACTATAGATGATGGTCTTAAAACTATCATTCGAAAAAATTCAATGGCAAGTGTGGGTACAGACGGATTAATGGGTAATAAATTGATCAACATTGAACCGGGTACAACAACCTACAGTTTGATCGAAGAAGGCGATACATTACTAAGTATTCACGCTGTTAACACCGAACAAATGCTTCGTACTCTTCAGTTAACTAACGATAACATGTCGTTAATTTCAATAAACCTTAAAACAATAACAAATAATATCAGCAGGAATCGTGGCACTCTTTACAAGGTTCTTCTCGATACATCACTGGCTGAAAGATTTTATAACACAATCAATAATATAGAGGCAGTAAGCGTTAATCTTAATGACATAACTACGGATGTCTCAGGACTAACAACTGATATGAAACATGGTAAAGGAATTGTCGGGACATTAATGAAAGATACAGTTCTTGCTACGGATCTCCGTGAAGCAATCGGACAAATGAAAGAAGGAGGATCACAAATTAACAGTGCAGCTTCCGATCTAAAAATCATTCTTAACAAAATCAATAAAGGCCAGGGAACAGCAAGTGTACTTTTAAATGATACAACTACCGCCAATCAAATAAAAAGAAGTATAATAAATCTTGAGAAAAGTACAAAAAAATTCAATGAGAATATGGAAGGTTTAAAACAAAGCTTTCTGCTTAGAGGATATTTTCGCAGACAGGCGAAACAAAATGAAGAGAAGAATAAGTAGAACTTCATAAAAAGGCGCTCCACTTTCTTTACTTAAACTGTTCAGAGAAAAATCAATTATCCAATAATTAAATAAACAATTAAGGAGATTTATTTATAATTATTTTTAAAATAAATATATTATCTCGCCAGTTTTTGAAAATATGATTAAATCATCAAGAGATAAAATATATATCATTCTTCTGTTTTTTTTCATAGCATCATTTTTCTCCTGTCAAAGAAAACATGAAAAGCTTCCGGAAAAAGTTATTGAAATAACAGAGCCTGTCGATGTCCAAGTAAGTCGCCTTCTGAAATTTGAGTTTAAGCAGTATGTAATCGACAGTGTATTAAGTATTGATGGAGATACTTTGTTAACTTCCTCATGGATCTATCGCTTCATGAAACAAAATAATTTTAACCCATCGTGGACAAAGGACTTCATTTTATTACCCGTTGCCAATTCACTTTTATCGGTCATTGATTCAGCTTCAATGTACGGACTTCTGCCTGATGATTATGGAATTCGTGAACTGAAACAAAAAATAAATCTTATTAATGATACTGTTAAAAAGAAAATTAATATTACAAGAATTTGCGAGTTGAATATTCTACTGACAGACGCATTTTTCCGAATTGCAACTGATCTTAATAAGGGAAGACTAAATCCCGATTCATTGACACGCGAATGGAAAGGCGATAGCTCTGACACGGCAATTGTTTCAATTCTGATTCAGGCACTAACTACAAATCGAATTCGGGAAACGATTAATTCTTTTGAACCTGCGGCCGAACAATATCAATTGCTTAAAAATCATTTATCGGATACATTGGATTCCGGCCAATTCGAAAAAATTATCGTCAATCTCGAACGATGGCGCTGGGAGAAAAAATATAATGAAGACTATTATGTTAATATTAATATCCCATCGTATAGCCTTAAATATTTTTCATGCGATTCATTGTCTGTTCATTCAAGAATTATTGTCGGTAAACCTACAACTCAGACTCCAAATCGCTTAGACTCAAAAATTAGTTATTTTTATGTTTATCCCTATTGGCAGGTTCCATTAAGCATTTCAACTAAGGAAATATTACCAACATTAAAAAAAGATACTTCCTATTTCACAAAACACAATATGGATTTGCTGGATGCTTACGGAAATAAAATTGAACCTGCCGGAATAAACTGGAACAAATATTCCGAAAAATATTTTCCGTTTATCCTAAGACAAAGGGACGGAGACGAAAATACGTTAGGTGTATTAAAATTTATTTTTTCAAACCCCTACGATATTTATCTTCACGATACAAATGCCCGAAATCTCTTCAACAAAGAAAAGCGTTCCTTAAGTCATGGATGTATACGGGTTAAAGAAGCAAACAAACTGGCGAATAAATTTATTGATTGCTGTGTAATAAATTTTAATGCGGATTCATTAAAAACCTATCTGAAGAATAAAGAAAGAAAACGAGTAAATCTATTTAATCGCATTCCTATACATATTCGGTATTATACCAGTGAAGTGGATAATAAAGGAATACATTTTTATGATGACATTTATGAACTTGATAAAAAAATGATTGAAAATCTTAATCAGAAAGATTCTAATAAAATCGATTTAGTATTATAAAATTTAGCTTAAAACAAAAAAAGCTTCATCGGAATTAATCCAATAAAGCTTTTTTAATGTTCTGCTTTTAATTAGTGTATGGTAAAAAACTGTAGTTTTTCCCGTAGTCAAGCATTTGGTCAAGCAAATTTTTGTGGTATTTTATCTTAACATCTTCAATTTCTTCTCCCTTCATAACAGGAACAAGTTTCGGCTGAATGAAGCCCATATATGGAGCGATGTTTAATTTCTCAAAACGATTGTGCACTTCCTTTAACAAGGGCTGATCTACAATTACGCCATACGTTTCTACAAGATTTTTTCCCGCAGCAAAATCACCTTCAGACTTCAATCGCTGGATCTCGCGAAGTAACTGACCGAATAGACCTCTTAACTTCACATAATCATTTATCACAAAATACGTCTTTCCACCACGTACTACCTTTTCGATTACATTATCCTTTTTCCCATGTTCATAGGCCCATGATGAATTCAGTTGACGGTTACGCATATGCGCTTCCTCCAGATTTTTTCCGGGTTCAATCCGTTGCAACTGCCCCATCAATCCGTTTAAGATATAACCGTCATACTGTGCTCTACCTGTTTCCAGAGAAGGCATTACACCTATTTCAACAAGTTTAGGATCCATTATATAATACAATGCAACAAGATCGGCGCGCGCCTCTTCGAGAACACCCGTAAAATTCTTTAGTGTTTCTTGGGCTGTTCCTACTCCATTATTTATTTTTCCTGATGCATGTCCAATAACCTCATGCATATCAGTATGTAAATCACCTGCAAGTGCGCCGTATTTTCTCACTCGAGCATTGACTTCATCAGAGGAACCGAATTCATCAATCATCGGACTCTTCGCTTTGTAATAGTTATATGCCTCGATGATGTTGCCTAATGAAACTGATTTCGATCCATGATCCTCTCTAATCCATTCGTTATTGGGAAGGTTTATGCCAATAGGTGTGGAAGGTGCTGCGTCGCCAACTTCCGATATTATTGTAATTACTTTTGCAGAAATGCCTTTTACATTCTTCTTCTTATGTTCATTCATAATAGGAGAATTGTCTTCAAACCATTGAGCATTTCGTGAGATTGCAGCTATTCGCTTTGTTGCTTCCATGTCGCGCATCGAAAGAATTGATTCATAAGCACCTTTCCTTTGAAGCGCATCCTGATATACTTCTATAAAGCCATTTACCACATCAACATCTGAAACAGTATCCTTCACCCATTCAATACTATAATTATCAAACGTGACAGGGTCCCCTGACTTATAAAAATCAATGAGTTTTTCCAGCGTCTCTTTCTGCATCTCATTTTCGGCAACCGCAGTCGCTTTATTAAGCCAGTAAATTATCTGATCAATTGCCGGCCCATACATTCCTCCCGATCTCCAGACACGTTCAATTATTTTTCCATTCTCTTTAATAAGCTTTGTATTGAAACCAATTTGTGATTTATTATCCGGTTGCGCTTTCTTCATTTCGCTGTAAAAATCTTCTGCTTCTTTTTGCGTAACATTTTCATAAAAATTATTGCAGCTTGACTTAATTACGTCGATAGCAGAAAGATCTACAACTTTCGGATCAATAGACGGATCATACAAATAGCCCTCAAGCATATTTATTAATTCGGCTCTGTTCCTGTCTTTTAATGGAAGCAGTTTTTCATCACATCCCTCAACAAGTGATTTAAAATAAGCAATCTCACATGTTAGAGTAAATTTCTCCGAAGAATAATGATGATGATTACCATTTGCGAAAAAGAACTTTTTACAATACAGTTCGAACTTATCCCAGTCTACACCCTTTCTGACTCCCGGATAAGAGTTTAAAATTGCCTCAAGTGACTTACGAATGAGAATTGAGTTTTTGTATTTCTGATCGTAAAAAATATCCCGACCCGATAGACCTGCCTGATATAAATAATAAGCCAGCTTCTTTTGTCTTAGTGAAAGATTTTCAAATCCATCCACCTTATATCTTAAAACCTGAATATCAGCAAAACGGTCGGCGATGTAATCAAATTTTTCATCTTTCTGATTGTCGGGCGTAAAGGATAAAAGCAAAACTGCAGTGGAGAATAATAATATTCTTTTAATCATATTCATTATTTTTTCAATTGACTAATTTAATTTGTACTTACTCATATACTTATTGTACAACTGTTTTTGAACGTTATCAAGATTAATTTCTTTTCCTCTTATAAATGCATGCTTGACATTGTTTGTACGCATGTCCAATGCATCGCCATCTGAGATAAACAGTGTAGCATCTTTTCCTGTCTCAAGCGTACCCGCTCTGTCATCGATTCCAAGAATTTTCGCAGGAGATTCTGTGATAGAAGTTAAAGCCTCTTCTTTGGTCAAACCGTAACCAGAAGATGTGCCGGCATTAAACATAAGATTTCTCACTTGCCAGGATCCATCAACACTGATCGCATATGTTATACCAGCCTGTTTTAAAATGTAAGGAAGTTTGTAAGGGAGATCTACATCATCATCTTCTCGCGCAGGAAGAGAGTGCGTTCTGCCGAGAATGACAGCAACATTAGCCGACTTTAACAAATCAGTGACCATATATGAATCTGATCCGCCGACAAGAACCATCTTTACTCCAAACTGTTTTATCATATTTACAGAACTCACGATTTCCTTTACATAATCGCAGTGAACATATAATTTCTTACTGCCATCGAACAAACCTTTCATCGATTCAAAACGAATATTTTTTTCGATCGGATTCTTAGTCATGCTGTAGGCCTTTGCCTCGCTTAATAACTGTTCAATCGCGTTAAGATTCGTCTGAATCTTTTGTCGCTGTGCATCTTCTTTTTCTTCTGCATTTAAAACGATATACATTCGTGGCCAGTTAATATGGATTCCATCATCAGTTTTATAAGCCGCATCTTCCCAGTTCCATGCATCGAGTTCAACAACTGACGACTGGCCGGTTATAATTCTTCCATCAGGAACAATTTGCGCAAGTAAAACACCATTACTCCTCACCGTTGGTGTAATCTTGGAATCGGTATTATATGCAATAATGCTTCTGACATTTGGATTTAATTCTCCGACTTCATTAAAATCGCGAGTAGATCTGACAAGATCTATCTCTGTTAAACCCAGAGTCGAATTACAATCGATGAATCCCGGATAAACATGCTTCCCAAAGGCATCAACAATAACAGGATACTCGCCTTTATTTATTTTTATCCGTGTAGCATCACCAACGACGATTAATTTTCCATCCTTAATTCCTATAACTGAATTCTGAATAACCTGTCCATTTCCAATGTGGGCAGTTCCATTCATAATAAGAATCGCGTCCTTTTCAGGAGCGGCCGGAGCCGGATTCTGAGAAAAAGATTTCACAGAAACTGCCAGACAAATAATTGTAAAAAACTTCTTCATAAAGTATTTTTTATATTCAATAAACATTTTTTATTTCATAAAGATTTCTTCCACGCCATCACAATGTTTTTCTGTACGAAAATTCATTCCCGGTTTCTTAGTGGCCTCACCTTTATTTTTTGCTTCAGTCATTCTTTGCATAAGCCTGGCCTTTTCTATTCTGATTTCTTTTCTCATTTCAGAATCCTTCTCAGTGTCAAAATATTTTATTCCATCAACAAAAGTCAAAAGTGGATGAGAATATATTGATAACGGATTCTCGTTCCATAAAACCAGGTCAGCATCCTTTCCCTTCCGGATACTTCCTGTCTTATCGTCGATGTGAAGCATTTTAGCAGGATTCAGTGTTACGAATTTCCATGCCTCTTCTTCACTAATGCCACCGTACTTCACAGCCTTCGCTGCTTCCTGATTAAGCCGACGTGCCATTTCTGCATCGTCTGAATTATAAGAAACATTCAATCCCATCTTATGCATGATTGCGCCGTTATAAGGAATGGCCTCGTTCACTTCAAACTTATAACCCCACCAATCAGCAAACGAAGAAGCCCCTGAAACACCATGGGCTTTCATTTTATCGGCAACTTTATAACCTTCAAGAATATGTGTAAAGGTATTTACTTTGAATCCGAAACTGTCAGCAACATGCATCAGCATATTTATTTCGCTCTGCTCATAACTGTGGCAGGTGATAAATCTTTTTTTGTTTAGAATTTCGCTCAGAGCATCAAGTTCAAGTTGTCGTCTGACAGGAATTTTCCCAATGCGTGATTTTGCATCCATCGATGAATAATCTTTTCTTTGCTGATCATATTCTTTCGCACGTGTAAAGAAATCGACATAAACCTGTTCTACACCCATTCTTGTTTGCGGAAAACGAATAACCTGCTTATCACCCCAGTGACTTTGTTTTACATTTTCCCCTAGTGCGAACTTTATAAATTGAGGAGCATCTGCAAATTTTAATTTCTCCTGAGCAACGCCCCATCTCAGTTTGATGATTTGAGTTTGTCCGCCAATCGGATTTGCACTTCCATGAAGCAGATGAGAAGTAGTAACTCCACCTGCAAGTTGTCTGTAAATATTGATGTCATCAGCATCGAGCACATCACCGATGCGTACCTCTGCAGATGAAGCCTGTGTAGCTTCATTCACATCTCCTGAAATTGCAATATGTGAGTGCTCGTCGATAATTCCACTCGTAAGATGTTTCCCTGTGCCATCAATAGATTCTGTGCCTGCAGGTACAGTAAGATTTTTCCCAATTGAAACAATTTTTCCGTCGGCAACATAAACATCAGTCCCACTTAAAATTCCATCAGCTTCATTTGTCCAGACAGTTGCATTATGTACAACAAACGATTTAGCTACAGGCAACGTCTTCCAGCCATAAGCCATATTCGGATAAAATATATCTCCGTTTATATTCTGTTTAGCAGAATCCTTTTTTACCGGCGGGATAATGTAGACTGAATCGTATCGTGCATTCCACTTAGTCCATTCTCCCGAAGGAAGAAGGGCGTTTCCATTCATGGAGCGTAATGAATCATTCCATAAACCGGTTAAACGAAAAATGCCTTTTGCCGCACTGTACTTTAGTTCATATTGAAGTATAATAGTTTGATCCTGTCTGCTGAAACTGATTTTAGTAGTAGCAGTATCTTCAAAAATAAATGCTTCCGGCGACAACAGATCGCCGCCAATTTTAAGATGCAACGGCGAAGAATTGTTTACCTGCACCGAATAATGTCCGCGGATATCTTTTGAATGCGGATCAACAATACGATAAGGAATTCCTTTCACCCAGTTTTCCAGAATTGCATTGTCTTTGTCGAATAATGATTTAGATGTGATAATAAAATTGGCAACCATCCCAATTCGAATCTCGCCGACCTGACTATCGATTTTTAAAAGCTTTGCAGGAGTATAGGTAAGAGCTTTCAATGCGTCTTCGCGACTTAGCCCATTGTCAATTGCCTTCCTGATGTTTTTCCAAAAGTCACTCTTGTTCTTTAGATCTGCAGCCGTCAATGCAAATTCAATTTGTCTTGTTGCCATCATGCCGGCATTCACCGGTGCAAGTTCCCATTCCTTCATCTGTCGCAATGAAACATTAATGGCATCGTAAGGATCACTCAAGTCGTATGCTTCTGGAAAATTAAGAGAAACAATAAATGCGTTGCCGGTATTTTTTATTTCATCAAGTCTTTCATATTCATTACCGGCACCTTTAATAATATATTTCTTTCCAAATTCATCGCCAATTTTTGCTGCGCGTAATTCTTCCTGCTTGTCGGATGTTTCGAAAATAACAGGCAGCGTTTGCAATGAATTAAAAGCATCGAGTGTGATGTTAAACTCCTTGGCACTTCCACTATTTTTATACCATTCAGCATCATAATAAGTTTGTCGGATAAGAGCAATTGCTCCCATCAAAGAAGAAGGATAGTCTTGTGTTGAAGTTCCTGGACTAAAAGAAAAATTTGCTGCGGAACGATCTCTTAGTATAAGATCATTCTCTCTGCCGTTTCCAAGAAATGATACGACAGATGTTCCCCGCACTATTCCATCCCGATAGACACTCATAACCGTTCCGAAGCCAAGCTTTCTTAACTCCTCCGCTTTTTTTGGATCTGCATTGAAATTTCTATAAGCGTCATATTCTGCTCGAACAGCCTGATTCCAGTTATATGCTCCTTTGGTTGAAGACAGCAATTGTGGAGAATTATCGGGTGTTGGCTTTTTTATCTCTGGCATTCCATAATCAGAGAAAATATCTATTAGCGAAGGATAAATGTTTTTCCCATTCACATCATAAACAACTGCATCAACGGGAATAGGTATTTGATTACCCACACTAACAATTAATCCATCTCTGATAAGAAGTGTAGCATCACTAATACTCGTCTTGTAATCAGTAAAAATCGTTGCATGAATAATTGCATAGGTAATATGCTTCGGATCGGTCGTTCCATTTACAGGGAACGTTACCTGAGCTTTCGTATAACATGCAATTAGCAGGAAAACGGCTGTGTATAGTTTTTTCATAATGTATGGAGAATGTGGCTAAAGTATAGAATTTGGGATAAACCTTTTGTTAATGATTTGTTAGCTATGAAAATTGAGATGATATTCAATTTAGTTACTTTTGGAAAAAATAACAAATATGGACTCAAATCTCCTAATTAAGATTCATGCTATTTCTGCCCTACTTTTCCTTATCACCTATGTGATTAAAACTGTTTTGCTTTTTGCAAACAAAAAAGCATTGGCCAACTATACAAAAGCGACCAAGGTACCTGAAATGATCATCAGTTTTTCGTTTCTGGCTACTGGAATTTGGCTATATATAATCATTGGCGGAATCAAATATCTTCAGATTATCAAACTGGTTTTTGTCATTATTTCTATTCCGCTTGCAGTTATTGGATTTAAAAAACAACAAAAAGGGATGGCCTTATTTTCTCTGTTGTTAATAATTGGTGCTTACGGACTTGCTGAGGCAAGCAAGACAAAACCTTTCATTCCGGCAGAAGTACAGTTAAATATTCACGGTGAGTCATCGCTTGCAGAAGGTGCTGTGGTTTATCAAAGCAATTGCGCATTTTGTCATGGCGTCGATGGGAAAAAGATGTATCGTCTGGCTCCTAATCTCTCGATCTCGGGAATCACGGAAGACGAAATCAAACAAATTGTTCACGAAGGAAGTAAATCAAAAATGCCTTCTTACAATATTATTATCAGCGATGAAAATATTGCTGCAGTTGCAAAATATGTAATGAGTTTGCGAACCACTATACAAGCTCAGCCTGCTAATTAATCATCAGTATCTGGCGAATAAAATCTTTATATGGCGACAAGGCAGCATATACGATAAATTAAAATCTGCTTTAAAAATTTAAAAAGGAAATTGTGTCGAAGAAATCAATCGTTCATATAGAAAATCAGGAAACCGCTGTACTTATCGGTTTGATTCATAAAGATCAAAATGAGGAGATGGTAAAGGAATATCTCGAAGAGCTAGCATTCCTCGCCGAGACTGCCGGCGCATCTACGAAGAAAACATTTACTCAGCGACTTGATCATCCTGATTCAAGTACATTTATCGGTAGTGGCAAGCTTCAGCAGATTGCTGACTATATAAAAGAAAACAAAATTGATATTGCCATTTTTGATGATGAACTAAGCGGATCTCAAGTACGAAATATCGAAAAAGTGACTCTTTGCCGTGTGCTTGACAGAAATAATCTCATCCTCGACATTTTCGCGAAACGTGCTCGCACGGCTCAGTCCAGAGCACAGGTAGAGCTGGCACAATATCAATATTTGTTACCAAGGCTAACAAAAATGTGGACGCATTTGGAAAAACAACGTGGAGGGATAGGAATGAGAGGACCGGGTGAATCGGAAATTGAAACTGACAGAAGGGTAATCAGAGAAAAACTATCAAAACTAAAAGAAAAACTGAGAGACTTCGATAAGCAAAGTCTGACACAAAGAAAGCAACGCGGGGAACTAGTCAGAGTCGCACTCGTAGGTTATACAAATGTCGGAAAGTCAACAATTATGAATCTGCTCAGCAAGAGCGATGTTTTTGCGGAAGATAAATTATTCGCGACGCTGGACACAACGGTAAGGAAGATTGTATATGAAAACATTCCATTTTTACTTTCAGATACGGTTGGGTTTATCCGAAAGCTTCCTCATGATCTTATCGAATCTTTTAAATCAACGCTCGATGAAGTAAGAGAAGCTGACATCTTACTGCATGTAGTAGATATTTCTCACGCACAATTTGAAGACCAGATTAATGTAGTAAATGAAACACTAAGAGATATAAAAGCTGGCGAGAAACCGACAATTCTTATTTTCAATAAGATTGATTCATACCAATATATTCAGAAAGAAGAAGATGATTTAAGTCCGGCAACAAAACAAAATATATCTCTGGAAGAGTTAAAGAAAAGCTGGATTGCACGATTAGAAGGTACGTGTGTTTTTGTATCGGCTACAAAACGCTTTAACATTGATGAGTTAAGAACAATATTAACTGAAAAGGTAAAGGAAATTCATTTCAAGCGTTATCCCCATACATTATAAAAAATTCTTCCTTGCAAATAAATTGCAAGGAAGAATTTGAAAAATTATTAGCGGGAAATTGAAATGTTTTTTGAATAAAGGTTGTTTTTGTTTTTATCAGAAACCCTTAGGATGTACTGCCCTTCTGATAAATTACCAACCTGAATAAGATCGTGTCCGGAAATCACAGGCGATGACAATACAAGTCTTCCGCGCGTATCGAATAATTGATACTCAAGAGCAGCATTATTCTTTGTTGTAATATCAAGATAAAACATATCGCTGGCCGGAGATGGATATACATTTACAGAACTGATAACGTTATTTAATTCGTTGATGCCGACGAAACCGGAAAAGTTAAGCGAGTCGATGATAAGTTCAGTATTTACAGCAAGTCCCGGATCGTTAAGTCCGCGCGATGATTGAATAATAATCAGACAAGTATCAGGCTGATTGATGAAATCTCTATATTGAATTTCTACATTGAACGGAGCATAATTATTTACTGTATCCGTAAAATAAGTAATGCCTGCAGCAATTGTATCACGATTGCCTGCATTATTTCGAAGGAGAAAAACAGATATTAACCCGGCATCATTCGGGCCTTTTGGTGAATACATATATTGGCCAGACAGGTAACGTGAGCGGGCAGTATCAGGACTTCCTCCACTGAATACGAAGTTTGCTCCTACTAAATTGACGATTCCGTTTGTTGCTATGCCAGGACCTGAAACAAATCCCGCATTTACACTTTTCAGATGCAGGCAGTATGTTCCTTCGTAAGAATCGGTTCCTTTATAGGCATTGTTCCCTGCTCCTAAAGCTACTGCAACACTGTCGCTGGTAGTCCAGAAATCCGGGTATTCACCGGTAGCATATGCATGCCAGTTTTCAAAACCTGCATTTGGTATTTGTGCTGATACAGAGATACAGCCTGTAATTAAAAATAATAGAGGTAGTAATTTTTTCATAAAGAAGATTATTTACCCCAAATGTAGAGAAAAAAAAAATTAGTACGGTCAGAAACAGCAGAAATGGGAAGGTCGAGATGATATGTGGACGAGTAGACTTTTACCTGTATTCTCGTATGGGTGCTGAACGTTTAAAATAATTTAATGAGCTTTCAATGTACTTCGAAGGTGACAAAAAGCCACATCGTCTAAAAAAACTAGCTACTGGTAGATACCTTCAGCCTTGTCCCTACTTTAAGATCGTCAGATTGAAGATTGTTAAGCGATTTAATCTGCTCAACTGTGACACCATCATAACTCTGAGCAATTTTCCAAAGTGAATCACCGGGCTGAACAACATGATAAACAAATTTAGAACCGGCTTTTTCAGAAGCAATTGATTTTATGGGCGCTTTCGAAATGGATGAATTGTTTTTTACAGCAGGAACATTAACAACTGCTTTATCTGCTTTCTTCCGCGATAAAACATAAACAGCTAGTTTTTGACCTTTCTTTAGTTTGCTTCCATTTATCCTGTTCCAGCTCTTAATATCACCTACAGAACAATTATACCTGTTTGCAATACTCTGAAGGTGTTCACCAGCTTTCACAGTATGATATTTCTTAACCAATTCTCCGCTTTCAGAAGCATCTATATTTTCATTCGAAGCAAAGTTGTTTTGTCTGGCATTCGCATCAGGCTTATATATGTTCGAAAGATTTGCCAGATATGCGCTCATCTTATTTGAAGGAAGACGCAATACAAGTGGTTCATCAGACTCGGGAATTATTCCGCGCTTGTATAATGGATTCAGATAGGCAAGCAATTCAACCGGAGTATTGATAGCATCAGCAACAGCTTTTAGTGAAACTTTCTGATCAGTCATAACTGTATCTGCATCATAGTAAGAAATAAGAGGCGCAACAGGAATAAGGTTATGTTCAGATGAATAAGACATTAGATAGGTAACGGCAATAAATGCAGGAACATATCCACGGGTTTCTTTAGGCAGGTAGCTGGAAATTTCCCAAAAAGTTCTTTTCCCTCCGCTGCGTGCAATCGCACGATTTACATTACCAGCACCACAATTATATGCTGCAATCACCAACAGCCAGTCATTGTATATCGCATACATGTCCTTAAAATACTGACATGCTGCATAAGTCGATTTAACAGGATCACGTCGCTCATCTATAAAAGAATTAACCTTTAGATTGTAAAGTTTACCTGTTGCAAGCATAAATTGCCATAAGCCGGTTGCCCCTACTCTTGATACTGCTGTTGGATTGAGGGCACTTTCAACGATCGACAAATATTTAAATTCAAGTGGAATACCTTGCTGATCGAGAATCTGTTCGTATAAAGGAAAATATAGACCCGATAACCCCATAACGCGCTCGGTTAAATTGCGTTTTTTCAAAGCATACATGTTTATGTAATTCTGAACTTCGTTGTTATAGCAAAGAGGAATAGGTGTTTGGATTTTTTCAATTCTCTTCCTGTAAACTTCAGCAGAATAGGACGGAACTTCGAATGGCTGGAAATTATTTGCAGCAGATGTCGCAGGACTTAAACGCTTGATATATACCAGATTTACCAAACTGTCAAGCATGGCAGAAATAGGATCATAATCTGAAACTACAGTAGCTTTATTATTGATAATCTGAGCATTGGCACCACCATCACTTAAAAATATCATTGTAATAAACAATGATGGAAAAAGAATGTTCAATAGTCTTTTCATTATAATTCCCTGATTTTGACTTTAAATTTACATTTCAGAAGGGGAAACTGGGTTGTGCAAAGATATGATTCTACGTCTATTATAATCAATATACGAAGGATGGATTAAGAAATTCACATTAAGACCCTCACTTTCTTACAAATTTGAATATAAACTGACTCTTTGTCTAACGCTGATTGATCGTCTTCATTTTAAACGTTGTCGAATTAATACATAAATAGACAACTAGGGGCTTAGACTTCGAAATCGATCTTTTATAGTTTGATTATTGTATTTCACTGAATATCAATAATTAAAGTTAATAAAAGTCGTTTCTTACTCAATAAAAAACCCCTTGAATGCAAACAGCCCAATAAGAATAATGCATTCCGACTTAGAATTTGCCTCCAAATTTGAACCTTTTTGCCTTCTACTCCTTATCATTCCCCCTACTATGCAGTCGCTTGATATAGTCCAGAGGCAGTTTTACCGAATTAAATGGACTGACAGGTGTTGTGTGGGTATTTTGGCCTAGTCATTAAAATATTAGCTGTAACGAAGAAAACAGCATTCTCGCCAGCCTTTACTTACCGGATTGTTTAAAAGCAATCCAACACTAAAAATGTCAGAAAAATGGAGACTACATTTCTTGGACTTGCTATGCCCAAGGTTTTGCAACAGCTAAAATTGATACTGATCAGGAAGGGATTTCTGATACAGACACTGCCAACATCGAACCCTGTTATTGTCGCCTGCCAACAAGGCAATTGGTTAAGAAGACCAAGGCATCTTGTTCTGGAAATAAGCAGCATAGAAAACAACTTAACCCGAATTGATATTACGGCAATTGTAAATAATAAGAAAAACCGTCACAACGAAGCAGCAATTGAATTAAGAATTGCTTCAATAATCAGCGGAGTATTTAATAAGGTAATCACCACAAGAAATGGGAATTGACGATATCACTCCGCATCTGAATAAGATTGCTACGCTTTATCTAAAAAATCATAAGCGAAAAGTTGGCTGGATCTTCATTGATCAGCTTTCAAAAATGAATCAGAAACTGATGAATGAGGTCTATTTTATCAGTGTTCAGAAGGGAAAGAAATTTCAAGGCTCCCTCGAGAAACAAGATCACACAGAGCTTACTGAACATTGCGAACTAATTCCCATCGGACAAATTGAACGAATCAGGTCATCAAAATAAAAAAACACTTATGAAAACTGAATTATACTTTATCCTTCTTCTCATCATCCTTCGAATCCACGCCATTCCGCGCATCCTTGAATTCCTTGATCCCTTTGCCGAGGCCGCGCGCAAGATCGGGTATCCGTTTGGCCCCAAAAAGTAAAAGAATAACTACTATTAAAAGAAAGATTTCGCCGCCGCCTAATCCTCCCAGAAATCCTAACAAAATTGAATGTATCATTTGACTGGTATTAGCATTCTTTATTTATAAATCAAAAGTACTAAAACTAATGTATCTATAGCAGGGATCTCTGTTAACGAGAGGCAATCCACCCTTCCGGATCCATTTTATTACCACCTCTCCATATTTCCAGATGTAATTCCGTTTTGCCTTCATCTTCGTTGGTCTGAACGGTGCCAATTGGTTGCTTGGTGATTACTTTATCATCTTTTTTTACGAATACGTTTTCGAGATTAGAATACAACGTAAAGTATTCCCCATGCTGAATCAAGACAGCATATTTTCCAAAGACCATAAAAACAGTTATTACCCTTCCATCAAATATTGCACGTGCTTTTGCTCCTTTTGAAGAGTTTATATCGACTCCGTTATTGTTTACATATACATCGTGCCAAACCGGGTGAGCGTGCCTTCCGAATGAACTGCTGATTATTCCCTTCTCAACAGGCCATGGTAATTGTCCTTTGTTATTCTCAAAATCAGCACTTAGCTTTATTGTTTCAGGGGTGTTTAATAATACTGCAGCAGAATTAACGCCCACCACATTTTTTGTTGATTTACTTGCTGTTGACGTCGATGCAGCTTTTTTTCTTGCAGCTTCACGAGCCGCTTCTATTTCCCTTTTAATAATCTCTTCTATTTTCGCCGATAACTGCTGTTGCTTTTTCTGTTTTTCTTTCAGATCGGAACGCAATTTCTTTTCTTTTGACGCCAGACTATTTAAAACATTTACCTGCTCATTTTTCTCTTTATCCAATTCTTTGATCTGACGTTCCTGCGTTGTAAGTAGTTTGTTCTTATCTTCTCTTACATTCTGCAAATTCGATTTTTTGCCATTGAGGGAATCCTGCAATTCAACTATCAAATCACGCTGCCTAAGTCTGTAATCACTGAGTTGTCTCAAATAATATATGCGCTTGAAGGCCTGGTTAAAATCGTCAGACGAAAAAATAAACATCAGTTTCGTGTACGAACTTTGGTTTTTATATGCATAATAAAGCATGCTTGCATACTGCTTCTTCAACCGATCTAATCTGTTATTCAAAGAATCGATGTTTGTGCTCACCGAACCAATTTCTTTATCGACGCCGTGGATTTCAGTACTTATTGTACTTATCATTTCACTTCTGTAAGTGATTTTCTTGTTCAGCGTAACGAGATGAACCAATGAATTGGACTTACTTTTTTTTGTAATATTTAATAGTTGATTTGTGTAGTCAATATCCTTCTGAATCTGGTTTTTTTTATTTTCCAATTCTCTTTTTGACTGAGATACAGCTGAAAAAGGAGCCAAAATGATCATTATTCCCACAAAAATCTGTTTTCGGGAGACCTGAATTTTACAAAACCAAATGAATATTTTATGGACTGAAATCAACTATTTCGAAATTGAAAGGAGTACTTTGAACGTAAGAAATGAATGAAAAGTTGTCAAAAAAGGCAAACAATCATAAAGTTGATAAGACCTCTCATCAAAATTTAACAATCATATCCTGTAACAAATTTTACCTGGGTTGATATTTTTCAGGAACAAAAAAGGGCATTTGAAGAGATTCGGAATTCTCTACCTTTTTATAATCAACCTGAATAATCGTCTGAGTTACTTCATTTATTGTTAGCAAAATATTTGTAGGAAAAAGATGTCCATTCACTTCGCTAAAATTTTTATACAATGCCTCTACAGTACGCTCCTTTTTTTCATCAGTTATTTTTGATCTGGCAATACGATAGTTTCCATCAATCCAGAAATCCTGCACCAGCGGTTTATTCGGATCTTTTTCTTCAGCCATTCTTCTGGCCTGTCGTTTATTCAACGTGCTTAAAATTATATATGGCTCTTCTTCATAAATTGATCTGAGTTTCTCCTTCTCTACATATTGAAAATAATTTCCGACAATAACGGCTTGAAGCATGTCATAATTAACTTTTGTATTAAGCCAGTCTTCGAAATATTTATAATCGCGCTTCATATAAGTTTTATGAATTCTGTCGAGAAGTATAATGCTGTCATGTGAAATAAGAACGCGAGCTACTTCTATTCCAAGAAGCGGTGTAATCGAAATCCAAATGGCACTGTCGCTTCTCATCCGCAGATTAATGTCGAATGTATTTGTCTCGCCTGTTTTATCAGTATAGCTTACCTCTGCTTTTGATGAAAGAAAATGAAAACTGAACTCCCTTGCCTTTACACTATCAAAAACCTGAATAACTTCTTCGCCTTTGATCTTTAGCGAAGCCGAAGGTGTTTCAACAATTTTACGAGTAGTTTTGCAGGCAGAAAAAAGGCTGATACATGTAATGAATAATATTAGTGTAGTATTTATTCTCATCAAGAAAATTTTTCAGAAAGCTTAAGAGAATCTCTCCCGTTAATATATTTATTCAAAAAGTTTTTTCTCCTGAATCTTTCTGTCGATAAATTCTGAAGCCCCATCACCTGCATCTTTTGCCTTTTGCCAGAATAAAAGCGCCTTTGTTATATCGCCTATCTTAAATAGAATATCGCCATAATGCTCCAGTACCGTTGCGCTCTTATCACTGCCATTAGAAAGAGATTTCTCTATCCAGATTTTTGCATCCTCATATTTCCCCAACTTAAACATTATCCAGCCATAGGTGTCTTCATAGGACGATTGTTTAGGTTCAAGTTCATTTGACTGACGAGACATTTTTTCAGCCTTTTCCAATTGCTCACCGCGAACCGAAAGGTAATATGAATAGTTATTCAACACATTCGCATCTTTTGGATTCGCAGCAAGTGCCTTTTCATAGCTTTCGTCACTCTTCAAAAAATTCTTCAACTCATTGTAAGCATCACCAAGACTCGTATAAAATTGCGCCTCCAGCGATTTGTTATCGACCACCATCTTCACACCCGAATTCAAAACTTCTATCGCATCTGCATATTTCTTTTTCTGAATATCAGCAAGACCATTTAAAAAATAAATAAGCGGCTGATCCGGAAAAAGATTCAATGCCTCCTGGCTGTCTCTCTTCAACGAATCGTATCGCTGTAATTGCGCTTCGATAAGGAGAATCTGACTATATACAGCAAACTCCTTGCTTCCCAAATCCTTCGCCTGATAATATTCTCCGATTGCTTCAGGAAATTTGCCATCCTGCTTCAGGAAATCACCGTATACAGCATGAGCCCGGGGCTCGCTCGGATGCGAACTTATCAGTAGTTTGCACATTTCAATTGCCTGCTCTTGTAGTTCAGGATGAATGGTTATCAACGAATAATACGATGATAGTATACTGATCTTCGTATCAATATCCAGCGACTTATTCAGGAATGCATTCTTAAGTTCCTCGACAGATTTTTCTTTTTCTCCGTTGTTTCTGTAAAAATCAGCGAGAGAAAGATGTATGTATGGATTTTCAGGATCCACTTTCAGAATCATATTGTATGTCTCAAGTGCTTTCTCTTTGTTTCCCATTGCCTGATAAACCTCAGCAAGCATTCCATACGATTGTGCATCTGTAGGATCATTTGCAATAAGTTTTTTTAACTCATCAACTGCTTTTTCATGTTTTCCAAGTCTCTCATAAAGCCTTGCCTTCTGCATGCTTACTTCTTTGGTAACACCCGTCTGATTTTCCAGTTTATCATAAACTTTAATTGCATCATTTGGACGATCGGCAAATATTAAAGTAGATGCCCATTCAAAATAATAATCTGAATGATCCGGGTAATCTGAAACCAACCGGCTAAGAACATCGGCAGCATCGTTGAATTTTTTATTCTTTTGCAAAATGTCGGAATATGACAATGCATACCAAACATTTTTTCTATCAATGAGATAAGCGCTCTTGCTGAAAAATTGCGCATCAGCAAATTTCTTCTGCCCGGCATAAATGTTCGCAAGCTCATACATAGCCGCAGCATTTCCCGGATCTCTGCGAATGACTTCGGAGAAAATCGATGCAGCATTTTCTATATTGCCCAGAATTTTTTCTTTGCTAGCATTAAAAAATAAATTAGTCACTTCTGCTTTTTGCGCATCGCTCAGATTTGACGACGAACTTTTTCCAGACTGAGCTGTTTGTGTACTCTTGCATCCCGAAATCAGGACTGACAAGAATATGAGGATATTGAAAAATCTATTCATTGATGTTATCGGCATAGCCGTGAATTTAATTATGCGTCGAATAATCGCTTAAACTTAACTGCTCAGGCGATTGAATATATTCTGCGAAATTCCCAATCATCGAGTTATCAATTACACTATTCCTGATAATGGTATTCGTTTGAATGATGCTGTTGGAAATTACACAACTTTCTACTTTGGAATTTTTCCCGATAGAAACATACGGACCAATTACAGAATTTTTTAATTCTACATTCTCTCCGATATAGCAAGGTTGAATAATAGTTGCATTTATCTGTTTTAAACTTGATGGGATTTTAAGATCCTTACTATGATTATTCAGGACTCTTGCATTTGTATTTACAGTTGCATCTTTATTCCCGCAGTCAAGCCACTCTTCTACTTTTCCCGGATAAAACTTTGTTCCTTTTGCTTTCATGTTTTCAAGGGCGTTGGTAAGCTGAAACTCGCCCTTTTCCATAATGTTATTATCAATCAGGTATTGCATTTCTTTCTTCAGATAACTGCCGTCTTTAAAATAATAGATTCCGATTATTGCAAGATCTGACACAAATGTCTGTGGCTTCTCGACGAAATCTGTTATTACTCCTGATTCATTAACCTTTATCACTCCAAACATTCTGGGATCTTCAATTTTGTTTACCCAGATAATTCCATCCCTGCTTTCATCAATAGAAAAGTCGGCACGAAAAAGTGTGTCAGCAAAGGCCACAATTACCTTTCCCGTTAACGCATCACCCGCACACAATATTGCATGTGCCGTTCCAAGTGGCTTGTCCTGATAATGTATTGTTCCCTTAGCTCCGAGACTTTCCGCTATTGCGATTAATTTATCTTCTGCTTCTTTACCGAAATCACCAATAATAAATGCGATCTCATCAACTTTCTCCTTACATACCTTTATAATATCTTCTACAAGCCATTGCACAATGGGTTTTCCTGCCACCGGAATCAGTGGCTTAGGAACTGTTAAGGTATGAGGCCTCATTCGCTTTCCCATGCCGGCCATTGGAACAATTATCTTCATAACTCTTGTGAAGTTGTTAGTCGTTTATATTTTATTTTCAATGAAATCCAATTGGACTCATTTGTTACCTGTTGATCCGAATCCTGCCGCACCTCGCAATGTTTCAAGAAGTTCGTCGGATTTTTCCCATTCAATTCTCTCATGTTTTGAAATGACCATCTGAGCGATTCTCTCTCCGTTTTCGACGATAAAATTATCGTTCGACAGGTTAACGAGTATTACCTTAATCTCTCCCCGATAATCTGCATCAACTGTTCCGGGTGAGTTAAGAACGGTTACACCTTTTTTTGCGGCCAGGCCACTGCGAGGACGAATTTGTGCTTCATGTCCTTCGGGAAGTTCAATAAATAATCCAGTCGGAATAATTGCCCTGTCAAGTGGCTTCATAGTTACAGGATGTTCAAGACAAGCTCGAAGATCCATACCGGCAGCATGCAAGGACTCATATGCCGGAAGTGCATGGCCTGAGTTATTTATTATTCTGATTTTCATGATGCTTATCTTTCTTCTGACGTGAAAAGTGTCACTTACCTGAATGGGCGCGAAGGTAACTATTTTTATTGCGCTCTGAATACCAGACTATCAATGCGTATAGAAGTAATAATAAAGTGTTAATCGCAAGCAATATATTGTCGGTAAACTTTAATTCCTGTCTGATGAAAGCGCTTAAAATCCAAATAATAAGAGCGAGACCGATATAAAAGAAGAATGATCGTAAATTATAGTTTATGGGATAATGCTTCTGTCCGATATAATAAGACAGTATCATCATCGATGCATAACAAATCAGTGTTGCCCATGCTGCTCCCATAAAACCTGCAATAGGAATAAGCCAAAAGTTAAAAGCCAGCGTCACAACAGCACCGAAGACTGATAGCCATGCGCCCCAACGGGTTTTTGCAGTAAGCTTATACCAGATCGAAAGATTATAATATACTCCGAGACATAAATTTGCCATCAACAGAATAGGAACGACGCCAAGTCCTGAACGGAAATCAGGCCCGATGAAATATTTCACTAAATCAATATAAAGCATAACGCCAAGAAAAATAAATGCGCAAATGAGTACGAAGTAATGCATGACTTTAGCGTAAACGGCTTGCGGATTTTCCTTTGTAGACTGATTGAAGAAAAACGGCTCAGCTGCATACCTGAATGTCTGAATAAAAAGTGTCATAATAATGGAAAGCTTATAACAAGCTCCATATACGCCAAGCTGGGCCATGGCCGACGATTTATCAGGCGTGAGATAGGGAATTAGAATACGGTCGAATGTTTCATTGATCATTCCGGCAAATCCTGCGATCATCAGTGGAAATGAATAGACAAGCATTTTTTTCCATAGCGCAGAGTCAAAATTGTGTTTCACCTTGAACAATTCCGGAAACAATAATATTAGCGTTACAAGACTTGAAAGGAGAGTTGAAATAAAAACATAACCGACTCCGAATGATGGATCATAAATATTTTTCACCCAGGATGATGCATCGTTCTTGAGCAAGTAAGGACATAAAAGGAAGAAAAACAAATTCAGTCCGATGTTTACTGCAATATTCATCAGTCTGATAAATACAAAACGTTTTGCCCGATTTTCCTGACGAAGCTTTGCAAATGGTATGGCAGTAATTGCATCGCTGGCAAGAATAACTGCGAAGAGCTTTACATAAAAGGCGCCATCAACAGTTCCATTAAGTATAGTTGCAGAGATAGGTTCGGCAAAAATAAATATGATAAGTGTAAGACTTATTGAACTGGCAATAATCGAAATAAGACTGGTAGAATAGACTCTTGAATTATCTTTTTCCGATTGAAAAAATTTAAAGAATCCTGTCTCCAATCCATAGGTAAAAAGAATATTCAGGAAGGCAACATAAGCGTACAATTGTGTAACGATTCCATATTCTCCCTGACTAAAAACTCTTGTGTATAAAACAACGAGGAGATAGTTTAAGAATCGTCCGACAATACTACTTAAGCCATAAATAGCCGTTTGGCCAGCAAGCTGTTTGAAAGTGCTCAAGAATCAATAAATGTTAGGGATCAAATGTGCGAATACATTTAACGTATGATAACGAAGCCGCGGAAATTTTTCAATGCTTCATCGTTTATATCTATTCGATCGACCCTGGCAGGTTTTGGACCCTTTCGGCACCATTCCAGAAACTCAGCCATTTTACTTTCTTCTCCTTCTGCAAAAACCTCTACCGATCCATCGATGCAATTGCGCACCGTTCCGGAAATCCCTAACTGTTTTGCAATTCCACAGGCCGACTGCCGATAATAAACACCTTGTACTTTCCCATATATGATCAGGTGAACCGATTTCATAGATTTAAATCGAAAGCGTTTATCAGAACTTTTTGATGATGGTAAAACCGGTTGTTATTTATAAATCAACTTAAAGTCGAGCTTATTGATTAGCTTCCTGTAGTTCTTTTTCAGGTCTCTGTCGACAGCACCAATATCTTTGTACTCCTGAAACTTCTGCATGAGGAGCATGTCGAAGACAGAACTCTCGAGAAAATCGATGTCGGTTCGGAAGCCACAGACACATAATGCCTGTGTAGTGGCAAGAAACTGTCGAATTTTCCTCTCGTCTGTATCAAGCGTGTTACAACTTCCGAAGTGAATAATTTTATTCACGCAGGAGCCATTCAGAATTTCGGCAAGTTCGCTAAGGGCAAGATTCTCTTCACCGACTTCAATAATTTCCGGATGCCCGTGGAAGGCCAGATAACAAATGGAATAATCTTTATACCTTCTTTGCTTCCACATCGAGAGGTAGTAGATCAGGTTTTCCTTTGTACCACAATTTTTATGTATATAATTAATATTACAATTAGCTCTTAAAAACTCTAGTGCGGCCCCGACACTCGATTTTTTCCGCAGATCGTTGTCCCAATCGCCTTCAAGACAAAATACATGTTTGGCGAAATCTTTGGCAATACGCATAACTCACTCCTTCTTTCTTTAATTAATATGTTATTTACTTTTTACTACACCGAAATCCGGTTTTCTTTTTTCTAAAAATGCACTTACGCCTTCTTTGAAATCTTCAGTTCCAAGACACTTGCCAAATTCATCGATTTCTATCTTGGATCCATTTATTCCATCTGCATAAAATGCATTCACACAACGAATAATTGCTGAAATAGCATGTGGTGACTGAGACATAATTTTCCCAAGTAACTCCTTTGACTTTTCAATTAACAGATCGGGTATTGTCACATAATTTACAAGTCCGTATTGCAGGGCTTCTTCTGCGCCAATCATTTCGGCCGACATCAATAACTCGAGTGCTTTCCCTTTTCCGATAAGCTGTACCAGTCTTTGTGTTCCTGCATAACCCGGGATGAGTCCGAGTTTCACTTCGGGCTGTCCGAATTTTGCATTTGAAGAAGCAACTCTTAAGTGACAGCACATAGCCAATTCACATCCTCCGCCTAATGCAAAACCATTTACGGCTGCAATAACAGGTTTACTACAATTCTCGATCGAGTCGAAAACCTTATGTCCGGCAGCACTTAAATTCTTTCCTTCTTCGGGTGAATAGTTGGCGAATTCAGAAATATCGGCGCCGGCAACAAAGGCTTTGTTTCCACTGCCAGTTATTATTATTCCGCTAACCTTCTCATCTTTTTCGGCATGACTAACAGCTATCCCGATTTCCTGAATCGTTTCACCATTAAGTGCATTTAACTTATCCGGTCTGTTGACGGTTATTGTTAATATTCTGTTTTCAATATTTGTGAGGATGTTCGACATAGCTTTAGTTCTGGTGTATGCTTCTTCTTTTATGTACTTCTTCTTTTATGTAGTTGACGATTTCTGATGTTTCTGTTCCGGGTGCAAATAACTTTCCGACGCCAAGAGCATTCAATTTATTCATGTCATCATCGGGAATTATTCCGCCGCCGGTAAGCAATACATTTTCGATTTCTTTCTCTTTTATCAACTTCATGATCTTCGGAAACACCGTCATGTGTGCGCCTGAAAGAATGCTGACACCGATGGCATCGACGTCTTCCTGTATGGCTGCGTTAACAACCATCTCCGGTGTTTGTCTGAGGCCTGTATAAATCACTTCCATGCCTGCATCGCGGAGAAATGCAGCAATCACTTTTGCACCTCTGTCATGACCGTCGAGTCCAACTTTTGCAATCAATATTCTTATCGGCCTATTCATAATGATTATTATTATTCACTTGATACAAAGATTAATAATTAAAAATTTGTAATTGATTATTTAAAGCAGGATATTTTATTGGAAAACTTGAATGTGGAAACGATTCCGTTCATGTTACTGCCCTGAACCATCTACCTCTACAAATATACAAAGCAGACTGCTTTTACCCTACTGCCGGAAGGCTTACAAAGAAACTTGAACCCTTTCCATAATCAGTTACAAACCATATTGTTCCTGATGCCTCCTCAACGATATTCTTGACTATGGCAAGACCGAGGCCCATTCCGCTCGATTTTGTGGTAAAGCTTGGTATGAAAATTTTATCCCTTTGATTCTCAGGAATTCCGATTCCATTATCGGTGATTTCCACTACTACAGACCCGCCGTCATGCCCAAGCGAAACGCCTATCAGTCCCTGTCTTTCGGGGGGAATTGACTGTACAGCATTCTTCAATAGATTTGAAAAAATTCCAATCATCTGGTCTTTATCAGCCATTACGAAAAAATCGCCATCGCCTATTACCTGAATGTCGATACCATCAGAATAAAGATCTGATACCTGGTTGAGAAGCTCTTTAAGATCTGTCTTCATGGGAACAGGACGCGGCATTTGAGCGAAGTTTGAAAATGCCGTTGCAATATTTGAAAGTGTGTCGATTTGTTGAATAAGCGTTTCTGTTATTCGATCGACAAGATCCTTATCTGTTCCCTTCTCTTTGAATGCGCGATGAAGATGCTGAACAGAAAGCTTCATCGGTGTCAGGGGATTTTTTATTTCATGTGCAACCTGTCTGGCCATTTCTCTCCATGCTGTTTCCCTTTCACTTTGAGCGAGCTTACCGGCACTTATCGCTAGTTCGTCGATCATCCTGTTGTACTCATGTACTAGTCGCCCGATTTCATCGTTCCGGCTATATTCAATCTTCTCATTGGAAGTTCCCAGTTTAATCCCGGACATTTTTTCTTGTAGGAGAATTAAGGGTTTTGTAATTCTTGATGAAATAAAAATCGTAACAAAGAGAGCGAGGGCGAATAATAAAACATAGATGTTTACAAGGGCTGAAAGAAAAACTGACACTTCTTTATTAAGCTCATTCTGCTTTTCGAAGTATGGAAGATTTAAGAAAGCTGTAATATTTCCTGATCGGTCAGTGAATGGGGCATATGCAGCAACATATCTCAGAAGCCCGGCATTTTCGGGATGAATATATTGAGTTACTCCTTTTTCCTTAATGTTAAAAAAAGCACCGGGATTCATCCGCGATGAAACTATTCCACGGTCGAATATTTTGGGCTGTGATGAATAAACCATTTTCCCATCAGCATTAAAAATATTGAAGTCGATGTTCGTATTACTAACAAGTCTGTCGAGCTGCTTTTTCTGATCCAAAGAATCTGATTTCAACCCATTGCCATCAGTAAAAATATTATCAGTAATCATAAACCAAAGTGCATTTACTTGGTCGCTGATACTTTTTCGCTGATCGTTTGCGTATTTGCTGTTGATGTAATAGACCGTTCCAGAACCGACAAGAACAAAGGTGAGGACGACAAGAAAAATAACGGAGGCCTGCATTCGACGTGTAAGATTCCATTCGAGAGCCTGTTTTTCACCGATGATCTTCCCCGTTATCAGAATTAAAAATGATAACAGACTAACAAAAGTAAACATCCATGAAAACAATGTTAAAACACCAAGCAGTGTTTCCTGCTGGCGGCTGACAACGATAAATGAATTAGAATCGATTCTGTAAATCAGGTGACTATACCCTGCAATGTCGGCAAACGAATACTCCGCAGAAGTTACAGGAAACTCACGACTGGTTAAAGGATATACATAGCTGCCATATTCATACACTAACGATTTACGCGAATACCGAGCAATCGAATAATCGTCAGATGGCGTGGCATCTCTGTAACTGCCGCTCATAAACAATTCCGGAAACCCTTTGGCAGAATGAAGGAAACGCCCAGTCATCAGAATCACAATTGAATGACGATGCTCCGCTTCGTTCAAGGGAATAATTGCCAGATACGATGATCCGCCCGATTCATTTTCGATAAAGTACAACCACCGTGCATTCGTTGGCTTCCCTTGGTAGGCAAGTCGCTGATAATAATTAAGGTTGATGTTTGAATCAGGAATACTCTGCCTGTCATATACCTGAACGCTTAAATCAAATTTTGAGAGATAACCGTTAAAATATTTTTGACTTAAATATGAAAAAAGTTTTTCACTGGAATATCCAGGCGAATGAATGATTGAAAGGATGCCGGGATCTGATTCAATTTTTTCTTCCTGTTCCCTAAACAGAAATTCAGCAACATGATCTTGCCGCATCTCTGCTTTTTGAGCTATTAGTTTCCTGACTTCATGTTCCTTTTCATTGTTCATGACCGATAAGGCAATCGCAGTATATAATCCGCAAATAGTTACTCCCATCCAAACATGTCTTCCTTTAATACTATAGCCATTGATGTTTTTAAGCATGGCTGCAGTCATAAATAAAAAACTGATCAGCAACATAGAAATGGAAACAAATGCAAGAATGCTGTATGTGTTAATATCGGTCGGACTGCTTAACTCGAAAGAAATTTTCGAATTAATTACAAGTCCACGGATAAGAGAGTTAATTACAACAGCTGAGACAGTCCAAATTAAAATGAATAAACTATTGGGAATGCTTCTGAATTTTGTAATCCTGTATATTCCAGCGGTGATAGTTACTATTAACATTGCGTTTAGTAACATGTCTCCGAGTGAGTTAAAATAAAAGGAAGAAGCATAATTCCGTGGACTGAAAATTTCATGGTCGTATAAGCTTCCGGGGATTTTCAGATATATCATTATCGTTCGAAGAGCGACGACAAACAAAATAATAATAGCAAGACGAAATGAAGATTTAGAAAAATGAACTATGAGAAAATAAAATGCAATTAATGAATAAAAATAAATTGTGAAATAAAGTAATAAGATCCATCCCGGTGTTGATTTCGATGCTGCGGGATCATAGCCAAGTGTATAGCTAAATTTATTACCGGGCAGATGAAATACATAACCGCTGCTTGATACATTAAAGGCATTTCCCAAACCAATAGCCGGATTAAAATTATTTATCAGGTATTTATTCTCGTATTCATAACTGTGCTTAACTAATATCAGTCCGGCTACTATGTTATTTCCAACTTTAATTTTATAAGCGAGAAAGTCACCATTCGCCAGATGTAGAACATCATCATTTTGAAAGTTCAGGAGTAATGAATCGCTGATCACCGGTTCGTTATCTGACCAATAGGCCAGCTTGTTATCAATGAGTACATAATAGCTGATTCCCTTCTTATGCTGATCATTCGACATAAAAAATCCGGAAAATTCTTTTTCACTCTTGTATTGGGTGATTTTATTTATTGACTGAATCATTTGCTCATGCATTTGCTCCAGTTTCTTCTCTGACACCTTAATGCAAGATTCTGAGTTCTGTTCAGAACTACTGTACTTAAAGTGGCTGGTGACAGAAACTGCAAATACAGCAATGAAAATATACAAAGCTGACCTCAGCGGATTATTTAAAGGGTTTTTCACGTAATGGAATCTTCAGAATAATTTGAAATAATTTTTTCGATTACAACAGGAAAGTAAGCATACTCAAGGTCGTGTATTTTTTTTGCAAGAGAATCAGGAGTCTCTTTACTATCGACGTGACAGGCAGCCTGAAAAATAATTTCTCCTTCATCAAATTCCTCATTTACATAATGAACAGTAATTCCTGATATGATCGATTTCAAACCAATCACAGATTCATGAACCTTGCTGCCAAAATATCCTTTTCCACCATGCAATGGAAGAAGAGCGGGGTGAAGGTTAATAATCTTGTTTTTATAATCCGATAAAAGCAGCTGCGGCACAAGCAAAAGAAATCCGGCAAGGACGATGTAGTCGATTTTTTCCTCCTTCAGCTTCTTTAGAATTGTGACACCTGAGAGAAAGTCCTTTTTGGAAAAAATCTCATGTGGAACTTTTAACCGTATGGCCCGCCCGACTACTCCTGCATCAGCATTATTAGAAACAATGAGACTAACTGAGGCAATAGTGCTTTGCCTGAAATATTGAATAAGATTTTCAGCATTCGTTCCCGAACCTGAAGCAAATACAGCTATCCTTACCATACGACAAAAATAGTTTTATTATGTTGAGTGATTTTTTAACAGAATAAATATTGTAAGCAGACTTTTTCTTTACTTTACCCACCTATTTAAACTAGAACCACATCATGTCACTTAATCCCATTCTTCAATATTTTGTTCCAAAAGACAGGAAGTTTTATCCCCTGTTCGAACAGGCCAGCGCAAATATGGTCGCTATCAGCAATGTTCTTGTCGAACTAATGGTTGCTCCGACGATGGAAAAGAGGACTGTACTTGTAAGGCAGATCGAAAAACTTGAACATGTCGGCGACGACATTACGCATCAGATTTTTCAGGAAGTAGGAAAAACATTTATTACACCTTTCGACAGAGAGGACATTCAGCGTCTTGCATCTGTTCTCGACGACGTAATTGATTACATACATGGATCAGCAAAACGAATCGAGCTATATCGTGTTGACCCTATTCATCCATCAATGATCAAACTTGCTGAACTAATACAACTATCAGCAGTGGAATTAAATAATGCAATTTCTTCACTACGAAATATGAAGAATATCGTAAAGATTCATGAATCGTTGGTGCGTGTTAACAGCCTGGAAAATCATGCTGATGATATTTTTGATAATGCAGTTGCCAGATTGTTTCTGGATGAAAAGGATGCAATCCAAATCATTAAAATAAAAGAAGTGCTCTCCGCACTCGAAACTGCAACCGATAAATGCGAAGACGTGGCAAACGTGATCGAATCAGTACTTATTAAGCACACTTAATTTTCAATTCTCCGGTTATGGAATTTCTTTACGTCATAATTATTCTGGCATTGGTATTCGATTTCATTAACGGATTTCACGATGCCGCAAATTCAATTGCCACAATTGTTTCTACAAAGGTTCTCTCACCACTCAGCGCCGTGCTTTGGGCAGCCATGTTTAACTTCATCGCCTATTGGCTGTTTGAGTTAAAAGTGGCCGATACAGTGGCCAAAACCGTTAAGTTTGAATACATTACACTTCATGTTGTTTTTGCCGGACTTATAGCAGCCATCATTTGGAATCTGGCAACATGGTGGTGGGGAATTCCATCAAGCTCCTCGCATACACTAATAGGAAGTTTCGCCGGGGCTGGAATGGCAAATGCAGGATCATTTAGTGCTGTACAAATGGATAAAGTAGCGCCGACACTTTATTTCATCTTTTTGGCTCCATTTATAGGAATGGTACTGGCCTACATTATTTCTGTAATAACGCTCACTATAGTAAAACATACGAATCCATCGAAAGTCGACCGGACATTCCGGCGATTGCAGCTGGTTTCTTCTGCTGCATATAGTCTTGGACATGGAGGAAATGATGCCCAGAAAGTAATGGGAATCATCGCCGCAGCTATGATTTCGCAAAATTTAATCACTGATACTAAGCATCTTCCCGAATGGGTTCCTTTCGCCTGCTATACTGCCATTGCCTTGGGAACACTTGTAGGAGGATGGCGAATTGTGAAAACAATGGGACAAAAGATAACCAAACTCACACCGTTTGAGGGCTTTAGCGCCGAAACAGCCGGAGCAATTACGCTATTTGGTACGCAGCATTTTAAAATCCCGGTAAGTACAACTCATACTATAACAGGCAGTATCATTGGTGTTGGCGTCTCTAAAAGGATTAGCGCCGTACGATGGGGAGTAACGTTAGAGTTAATATGGGCATGGATATTAACAATTCCAGTTTCTGCCCTATTAGCAGCCGGTCTCTTTTATTTAATCAGACTATTTCTTCCATAATTACATTAATTTTGATTTTAGTCTGAATAAATTTTACTTTGCACCTCCTTAAGCATTAATAAAAACAAAAACGACGAACATGTCAGACATTGCAGCAAAAGTGAAATCCATTATCATAGATAAATTAGGTGTGGATGAAAAAGAAGTGATCCAGGAAGCAAGCTTTACGAATGATCTTGGAGCTGATTCTCTCGATACAGTAGAGTTAATTATGGAATTTGAAAAAGAATTCAATATCGCAATTCCAGATGATCAGGCCGAAAAAATCGCAACGGTTGGCCAGGCCATTGACTATATCGAGAAAAACGCTAAATAATTACCCCGAATGGCATAGCGTTATGCCTCTTTGTCCTAGCCGAAAGGCTTGTTAACTAATTTTAAAACTCCGGAACAGGAATGCAGCTGAAAAGAGTCGTAGTGACTGGACTCGGAGCATTGACTCCGCTTGGAAATTCAGTAGAAGAATACTGGAATGGCTTGATCAACGGCGTCAGTGGCGCCGGCATGATCACCAAATTTGACGCGTCCAAATTCAAAACTAAATTTGCCTGCGAAGTAAAAGGCTACGATGTCAATAATTTCTTCGAACGGAAAGAAGGTCGAAAACTAGATGCCTTTTCTCAGTATGCGCTTGTCGTAGCTGATCAGGCAATAAAAGACACTGGTCTTGACCTCGAGAAAGCAAACCACGACAGAATTGGCGTAATCTGGGGATCAGGAATTGGAGGATTAAAAACATTTCAGGATGAAGTTTCTGCATTTGCAAGAGGCGATGGAACTCCTCGGTTTAATCCTTTCTTTATTCCTAAGATGATCGCTGATATTGCATCTGGTCACATCTCTATTCGCTATGGTTTTCGCGGACCGAACTTTACTACTGTATCTGCTTGCGCATCTTCTACCAATGCACTCATTGACGCATTTACATACATTCGTCTCGGCAAAGCCGATATGATTATTTCCGGAGGTTCAGAAGCAACCGTAAACGAAACATGTGTCGGCGGATTTAATGCCTTGCAAGCTCTTTCATTAAGAAACGACGATCCGCAAACTGCATCAAGACCATTCGACTTAAACCGCGATGGCTTTGTTATGGGTGAAGGAGCTGGTTGTCTTATCCTCGAAGAACTTGAACATGCTAAAGCCCGCGGAGCAAAAATTTATGCTGAAGTAGCAGGTGGAGGAATGTCTGCCGACGCTTATCATATGACTGCACCGCATCCCGAAGGACTCGGCGCTGCTAATGTTATGAAAGCTGCTATGGAAGATGCCGGCATGCAGAAATCTGATATCGATTACATCAATGTTCACGGCACGTCAACACCTATCGGAGATCCATCAGAAATAAAAGCTATTCAGACATTCTTCGGAGAAGATGCATATCGAATGAACATCAGTTCAACGAAATCCATGACCGGACATTTACTTGGAGCCGCCGGAGCAATCGAATCTATTGCCAGCATCCTTGCCATCTTAAACGGTATCGTTCCTCCAACCATTAATCATTTTACCGACGACCCTGAATTTGATCCTAGGCTGAATCTTACATTCAATAAAGCTCAGAAAAGGGAAGTGAAAGCTGCACTTAGTAATACTTTTGGATTCGGAGGTCATAATGCTTCCGTCGTATTCAAAAAATACGAATAGTCTTTTTGCACTATATTAGATTGATTAAAAAATAATTTCTTGGATTCTTATTTTCATATCCGCAATTTATTTTCAAAGGATAAAAAATTTCTTTCGTCTCTCAGAAATCTATTGGGATTTTTTCCGCGAAACATTGCAGTATATCATCTCGCATTTCGTCACCGTTCAACCGCATCCGAACACCCAAGCGGTGTAAAACTTAGTAACGAACGACTCGAATATTTAGGTGATGCCTTATTGGGTGCCATCATCGCCGAATTGCTTTTTAAAAAATATCCTTACAGAGAAGAAGGATTCCTCACAGAGATGCGCAGCAGAATTGTAAACCGTGAACATCTGAATAAGCTGGCCATGAAATTAGGCATCGATCATTTTATGACAGGATCCATCGACCCGGCCGCAAAAAACAGATCAGCATACGGCGATGCTTTCGAAGCATTAATCGGCGCAGTGTATATCGACAAAGGATATGACACAACTAAAAAATTAATCATCAACCGTTTTGTACGGCACCATGTTGATCTGGAGAGTATTGAAAACCAAGACATGAATTTTAAAAGTCGCCTGATTAACTGGGCGCAGCGTGAAAGAAAAACAATTCAATTCGAGTTGCTCGAGGAAATAGACAACGGTGGCAAACGGCTCTTACGTGTTCGTGTCCTCGTCGACGAAGAGGAAATGGCACGTGGAGAGGATTTTTCTAAAAAACGTGCCGAACAAATCGCCGCCGAAAAGGCCTGTCAGAAACTCGGATTATAATTTTTTTCTTTTAGCTGTTATCAGCCTTATCTCCTAATTTTGTCGCTTATGAAATTTTTTTCATTATTCTTCCTGCTTACATGTTCATCGCTTATCGTTTCTGGTCAGGCATCGCAACATGTTTATGGAAGAGGCAGCGGAAATAAAATTATCGGTGCTCCGGATGGCGGATTTTTTGTTACCGGTGAAATGTATGCAAATACAAACGGAAGAAGTTTTGTGATGAAGTTCGACTCCGCTGCAACACTCACCGGACTTAAAACATATCGTAATCTTTTGGAATTTTATTCTTATGGAAACGATATAACAGAAATCCCCGGGGAGGGATTTCTTCTCACCGGATTAATGTTTCACGATACAATAAGCAACGACGAAATTTCATTGACAAAATGTGATTATAATGGAAATCAGATCTGGTCAAAAACATTTGGAAACCCTCTTCAAAACGATGAGGCAAAAAGTACAGTAATAACCAGCAATGGTTACCTTCTCGGTGCATATACCTCCGGCTATGGGCCAGGCGGCGAAGATTTCCTTCTTATTAAAACCGATACATCTGGAAATATTGTATGGTCAAAAAATTATGGAACAGCCAGGAATGAACATGGATTGTTCGTTCTCCCTTATCAAAACGGATATGTATTCGGTGGCAATTGCGAAACAGCATCAGGAGAAACAGATATTTCATTACTCTATCTCGACAGTGCCGGAAGTATCATTAACAATATACAGCTGACAGCTCCGGCCGATCAAGAACTATTCAGCATGGATATTTCAGGTGACGGTGGAATAATTTTGGCCGCATCAACAGGAAATGGGCAAATAAATATACAATCCGTATTTATTAAAATTACCTCAATGGGAAATATTGCATGGAGTAATACCCTAACAGATAATTATTCAAGGCCACAATGGATTCATGACTATGTAGATGGAATAATCGCCACAGGTACTATCTATACACAAACCCAAAAAGAAAATTCATTCATTATTCGGATAGATTCTTTTGGAAATATTACCGGTCAGGATTTTTTCGGAGACTCATCAGGTTGCCAGATTAAATCGTCGATACGCTCGGGCGACACATTAATTAATACAGGATGCTTTATAAAACCGGGAAATCAGGATGCTTCTATCTACCTAAACAAATATATGATCAATGACTCTGCATGCAACCATTTTATTTCTAATTTCACATTGCATCCATTCATTATTAGTTTAGGAAATCCTGTCTGGCAAACGGATCAGCCTTCAATTCCAAAAACAGATGCAGTCGTTGTGGTTACTGATGCCTTCACAACAGATTCTACTCTTTGCGATTTTAATCCGTATACCAATGAGTTCTTTTTCAATAAAAATATTTCAGTTTCGCCAAATCCGGCGAATGACAGATTTATAATTACGTTTGGAGAAATAAATACTGAAATGTTGATTTCTATTTTTGACATGAATGGAAAATTTATCAGAAAGGAAAAAACTTTTAATAAAGAAACCAGGATAGATACTTCTGAATTGTCTGCCGGTGTTTATTCTATTGAAATAAAAAACGATAGAAACAGAACGATTAAAAAATTAGTGAAACAGTAATAGTATGTGTGCAAAGAAAATTCTTAAAATCAGCGAAGAAGATAAGTTTGACTTTCTTCTGATTGGCATTGTTTGCCATCATCGCGATTACAGACTTTGCATGTCGATAAATAAAAAGCTGGAACTTGGAATGAGTAAGCAGGAATCATATACCGTTTTCAATAATAAGCGAATGGAAGATCAGTTTTTTTCATTCTATGAATACGTATACGAAGAAGAAGACCGATTTAATCTGATATCAAATAAAAGTCTGAAAGGATATTTGCTTCCTGAACAAAATCAGATAGATTACCTTTTTCTTTTACGACTAACGCGCTTACGACTTGATGAACAGGAAATACTGACATCCTTAAAAGAAATCCCAATTATTCTGGGTGCCTATAAACTGGAAACTTCTAAATTAAAATCACGGGAGAATCTGGTATTTTAAAAAAAACAAAAGTGGTAAGACGATATTGTCTTGCCCATTAATTATTTGTAACAATGTACGTCTTTAATAAAACAAAAATAGTAGCGACAATAGGTCCTGCTTCATCAACATATGAAGTACTAAGTCAGATGCTGATGGCCGGCGTCGACGTGTACAGATTGAATTTATCGCATGGCGACTACACCATTCATAAAAAAGTAATCGATACTATCAGAAAGATAAGTATCGATTTTAAAATGAATGCATCTATACTCATCGATCTTCAGGGACCTAAAATCAGGATCGGCGAAGTACAAGATAATTTGATTGTTCTTGCAAATGGATCAGAAGTAGTTTTCAAAACAAAGGAAGTAGTTGGGACTCCAAATTTGCTCAGTATCAATTACCAAAAATTTCCTTCTGATGTAGAAGCAGATGATCGTATTCTGATTGATGACGGAAAAATAGTTCTGACTGTACTTTCTACAAACAGAATTGATGAAGTAATTACAAGAGTAGAAAGCGGTGGAAATCTTTCATCACGAAAAGGTGTCAATCTTCCGAATACAAAATTATCACTGCCGAGTCTGACAGAAAAAGATCTGAACGATCTGGCATTTGCGTTACAGGAAGAAGTTGATTGGATCGGACTATCATTTGTACGTAGTGCAACGGATATCATTGATCTTAAAAAAAGAATCAGTCATGCCGGTAAAAAATGCAGGGTGATTGCAAAAATCGAGAAGCCGGAAGCGCTAGAGGAAATCGATCACATCATTAGAGAGACAGATGCATTGATGGTTGCACGCGGAGATCTTGGTGTTGAATTACCGATGGAAGATGTTCCATTGATACAGAAGATGCTTGTCAACAAATGCATTCAGGCCAGTAAGCCTGTAATTATTGCGACGCAGATGATGGAAAGTATGATTACAAATTATACTCCTACTCGTGCAGAAGTAAATGATGTAGCCAATTCAGTAATTGATGGTGCTGATGCAGTGATGTTGAGTGGCGAAACATCGGTCGGACTGTATCCAGTGCGTGTCGTCGAACAAATGAGAAGCATCATTACGAAGATTGAAGCGCAAGGATATCATTACAACCGTTTTCATCTTCCGGAGATAACAAGCAAGACATATATTTCCGATTCTGTCTGTTACAATGCATGTGTGATGTCGTCGCAAGTAGGTGCACGTGCGATTGTGGGTATCACACGATCAGGATATACGGCATACAAAGTAGCGGCACAGCGTCCGAATGCAGATATATTAATTTTTACGGATATTCCATCGATGCTGAATGTACTGAGTCTGGTTTGGGGAGTTAGAGCATTTTATTACAGCGGTTCCGTTTCTACCGATGCCACCATTCTTGAACTACAAGACATTCTTAAAGAAAAAGGATTTGTTATTGCGAACGACATCATCGTTAATCTGGCAAGCGTTCCACTCGGTGAGCAGGGAAGAACGAATATGATAAAGTTAGGGAGAGTGAAGAGTGATGAGTAAGTGGTTTTCGAACTATAAAAAAAATTCCTTGTTGGGTGACTACTGCGCATTACAAACAATCTATCATAAAAATGATTTCAGATTTCAGGTGTTCAATATCAGATTTCAAATCGAGAAAATTCCCTATTGCTGGGTCGAAATCTTAGCACTTCATGCCTGTTTGCTTAATCACATTAACAGCCGCTTAAGTGCGAGACTTCGTCCACGATGCGGCTCTGAATAAACATTATATTTTACCAAACCGATAAAATTTACAATCGGTAAAAAATCTTTACACTAGATAGAAGAATTGTTTATTTACATTTACAACTCAGCTAGAAGTAGTCTAAGCGCTTGTAATATCCATCCATCAATGCCTAATACTTCGTTCGCGCGGACTACGACTTATTTCAAAAAAATCATACTTAATTTGATTGCCTACGCTGTTTGATGTTTTAGTATGACATACAGTTTTATATTTGAGTTGAAAGTCGTAGTCCGCGCGAACTTAGCTCTGAATTTTGAATAAGGGATAGTAAGTCGCGCTTAGAGTCGAGTAGGAAAAAGTATTTCAACCTAATCCTCTCACAGAACCGTACTTGAAAGTCTCCCTTCATACGGC
>JANPNV010000027.1:0-18955 GCA_031427625.1 Bacteroidota bacterium | reverse complement strand
ATCATTTCTCTGTCCGGTGGATTTTGCAAGCTTGAGTTAAGATGACGATGTGCTCGGCCTGCGCCTCGCAACCACAAATCCCCAGAACTCAAATCCAGTTGTGTACATACCGGTGTACACCCATAAATTCAGCACATGTCGGACGTAAATATTCCAGAAGAAACAGAGAGAAGGCGCACGTTCGCCATCATTTCCCACCCGGACGCCGGCAAGACCACGTTGACCGAGAAGCTGCTGCTGTTTGCCGGCGCGATCCACATCGCCGGCAGCGTCAAGTCGCAATATTCGCCATGGTTGCTATTATTCTTTAAGGTTTTTATTTGAGTGCGCGAAAGTAAGGTATTTCCTGAAAATATAGATGCAGGAGGAAAGATTTCTTCTCTGAAATCTACCTATATGCCTAAAAATGACCCACTGTGAAATTCCCCGATTACTGAGTTTTTCTACCGGTTACTCTGTATAGAAAAAGATGATCGTCATGGCTGATATGGTCGAGATTATAATGATCATTCACATATCTGTCGACTAAATCCTGAGAACATATAATCAAATCGCCATTCGCTAAATCTTCTTTAGGCTTTACGTCAGCTTTATTTTTTTCTTTCCGGTTAGCAAGCATCACATAATAATCAAGATGAAATGCTTGTCCTTCGAAAACTACGTGCACCGGTTCTGTCAGTTTTATTTTTCCTTGTGCCAGATCACGCAGGTAATAACTCATCCTGTATCCAGACCAATCCCATTCTTTCTCAGGTGCCAGATAGGTCACATCGAATATTTCCTTGTATGGGCGATAAGTAATCACTAACAGAAATACATAAGGGAGAATTTTATATTTCAACAACCCGGGAGTTTCAACTTTTTCGAGTAGCGTAAATACATAATAAATAAACGTAGCTATAAGCAAAGCAAGCAGAGGTACGATCTGATAGATATACCATTCAATCTTTGTAACACTTATCGATAGGATCAATGCGAATATTATCACAACTCCTGTAACGTATAAAATAAGCTTCCTGAAATTTTTATCGTTATCGAGAATGCCTGTCACAATGCCAACAGGAATCAACAAGGCCCAGTATGCAAATTGCCATTGATGAATTTTTTCAAAATAAAACCAGAATCCTCCCTCATGACCTTCAATTACTTCAAGATACCTGCCCCCAAGTTCATTGTCAAGAACGGCTTGCCAGTAACCGGGATTGTAATGTTCCCTCAGTAAATAATACCCGCAAACAACGGTGAGGAAAAATAATAATGAAATATAAAAATGACGGCTTGTAAGTATTGTCTTTACTTTTCCAAAAAAGATGGCCGCAAGTGCAATGGCCGGAGCGAATAGCAAACCAGCGACACCTTTCGTCATAACCGCAAGTGTTAGCCCGATCATTCCTGCATACAGATATTTCCATTTTCCAGAATCGAAAAAAAGGAAAAAGCTTAATGAGTAAAATACAGTGAAGAGCGTCAGCATCGAATCATAATCTCCGGATCGTGCTCCATGATATTCCATATATCCACGAACAGTAGGAATTATTAATGCGGCAATAAAACCAAGCCAGAATCGGTTAAAATATTTCCAGGAGAAAACGAAAATGAGTAATGAAACTAAAAATCCGGAGAGTGCACTTGGTAGGCGGACTGCCAGTTCCCATGGGCCGAAGACCTTCATCAGCGCCGCCTGGCACCAGACAAGCAATGGCGGTTTAAGGTTCCACATGTCTGGTTGATGATTGTATTTAGTAACGATCATATCACCGTCCATGGTCATCTCATAGGCATTGAAGGCCTGACGAGTTTCATCCCAGATTCGCAGCGGCTGCAACGAAAGATGCGTGAAAAATGGAAGGTATAATAGCAGAATAAGGACTGCAATAGGAAAAATCTTTTTGCGAATTTGCATCATCAATTTATTTCGTTGGGAAAATTACATATTTTTATTTCGTCACACTTCATAAATGAATATGAATGGTCGAAACTTTTATTTCCCGTTTTTTATGATAGAGTCAATAAGTCGTTTTGAGTATATTTTTATAATCCTTTCAACTTTATCTAAAATTGCTTTCGATTTTCAGCCCAATAAAACGATCTTGCATCCATGATTACGACAGAAGAATTATATAAGGTTTATAAAAATTACTCTCTGATAAGCACAGATACAAGGAATATAATTCCCGGCTCTGTTTTTTTTGCATTAAAGGGACCCTCATTTAATGGAAATATATTTGCTAAAACAGCCATCGAAAAAGGTGCCGCTTTCGCAGTGATCGATGAAGAAGAGTATCAGCAGGGTCCACAATATCTTTTAACGGATAATGTACTTACCGCTTTACAGAATCTTTCTAATCATCACCGTCATCAACTTAGTATTCCTTTCCTGGCGATAACAGGTTCCAACGGAAAGACAACCACAAAGGAACTTGTTAAAAATGTACTGTCATCTAAATTCCGTGTGCTTGCTACCAAGGGTAATCTAAATAATCACATCGGAGTTCCATTAACTATTCTATCTATTCAGAACGACATACAGTTTGCTGTGATTGAGATGGGAGCGAATCACCTTCAGGAAATCAGTTCCTATTGCATTATAGCGGAACCCGACTACGGACTTATTACAAATGTTGGTAAAGCACATCTCGAAGGGTTTGGTGGTTTTGAAGGAGTGAAAAAAGGGAAAGGTGAATTGTATGAATGGATTTCCCGTAATGGAAAAGGAGTTTTTTTAAACATTGATTCCGGAGACCTCAGTGTGATGGCGGAAAAAAATAAAATTGAAAATGTGATACGTTACGGAACAAATGGCGAAACATTCTGTAAGGGAAAATTAATCAGCGATCAGCCTTACTTAACGGTAGAGTGGAAGTGTGGTGAAAATTCAGGAAAGATACAGTCACAACTAACCGGAGCGTATAATTTTGAAAATATTCTAAGTGCCGTTTGCATCGGTAATTTTTTCGGCGTCGGAGCGTCTGATATCGATAGAGCAATTGGTTCTTATATGCCTGATAACAGTCGTTCTCAGATAGTAAAAAAGGGCAGCAACACAATTATCCTCGATGCATACAATGCAAATCCGACAAGCATGGAGGCGGCACTCGTCAATTTTTCGAAGATGACGGGCGAAAATAAAATTGTTTTTTTAGGTGATATGGCTGAGCTTGGAGAAGAGAGTGTCTTTGAACATAATCGCATTCTGGAAATTCTTTCAGAACAGAAATACGAAACAGTCGTATTAGTCGGCCCCGTTTTTGGAAGTCTGAAGAATGATTTAAATGCGATTCTATTTCCTGATTCCGCAGCAGCAGCTGAATGGATGAAAAAAAATCCAGTAAACAACAGGAGCGTACTTATTAAAGGTTCAAGAAGTATGATGATGGAAAAAATTCTCGATGCGATTGATTAGTTAAAAACTATTTCGATTTAAAAATCCTTTTTAACAAACCCGGTTTCTGCTCTTCATCATAATCTCCATAACCGTAATATCCCGATCCATAGCCTGAATGCGGACCGGTTCCGGCATCATTCAGAAGGATGCATAAGTTCTTTATCTTTCCTTGCGCATAATATTCATTAATCGTTTTGATGTAGTCTCGTTTTGAATAATTTTCGCGCAGAATAAAAATATTAATATCAGCATAATTCATAAGCATCATCGCATCACTTACAATTCCTACCGGAGGCGTGTCGATAATAATATAATCATATCTCATTCGTAAGGCATCGAGCAGCCCAACTGTTTCTTTTTTAGAAAGTAATTCTGCAGGATTAGGCGGCACTGGTCCTGATGCAATTATATCCAACCCTTCGATGTTTGTTTTTTGAATTACCTGATCGAGTGTTGCTTTCCCGATAAGCATTGTACTTACGCCTTCTGTATTCTGCACTCCCAGATCCTGTATAAGTTGTGGCTTACGCAGATCCATTCCAACTATGATTACCCGATGATTCTGTAATGAAAGAACTGCAGCGAGGTTTATCGTTGAAAAAGATTTTCCTTCTCCTCCCACCGATGAGGTTATCAAAACAATTTTATGTTCTTCTGAAAGTCCGAAGTACATCAGGTTAGCTCTGATAGACCGAAATGCTTCTGCAATGTGTGACTTTGGCTTAGTGGAAACGATAAGTCTTTCTCCACCGCTGATATGACCTACTACGCCAATTATCGGAATGGAAGTAAGTTTCTCTACATCGTCTCTGCTGGCAATCGTGTTTTTCAGGAAACTCTGTAAAACAATTATTACAAGGGGAGTGAAGAAGGCAAGCATCAGAGCAATAAGGAAAACCGCCTTCCGGTTGGGAATCACGGGCAAATCACTGAGCATGCCTTCGTCTAAAACTTTATTGTCTGAAACGGCTGTCGCTTTTGCAATTCCTGTTTCCGCTTTTTTCTGAAGCAGATACAGGTATATATTTTCATTCACCGTAAAATTTCTTTGTATGCCAAGTAATTCCCGTTCGATATTTGGAATTTTCCTGATGGAACTGTTGTATTCGTTAAGCTGCTTGTTTATACCCGAAAGATTCGAACGGGTAAGTTCGCGGATGCTGTTAATGTTTTCTATCAGCGAAAGTCTGTTTTGTTCTATCTGTTCATCAATAACTTTTATTGCCGGAGACTTCAAACTGCTTCCGTAGAGCAGACTCTTACGGCGTGATTGCAATTCTTTTAGATGTGTAATCAGTTCGATGAGCAATGGATCGGGATTGCCTATACTTGCCGGAGCCAGATTCTCAATATCTTTTTTCCCCGAAACATAATCATATAAATAATCAAGTGATCGAAGATTGATTTCCGCCTTTACTCTGTTCTCATCAACAGACGTGACTCGTTCCAGATATGCTTTCGACTCTTCGCTCAGGTCTACTGTTCCTCTTTCTTCTTTGAATTTCTGTAATTCAAGCTCTGTCTTATTCAGTGTCTTGCTGATTTCTTCAAGTTGTTCATCAACAAACTTTAATGTCAGTGCTGCTACAGACGACTTATCCTGAATATCCCTGCCGATGTAAACTTTCCCAATCGTATTTAGAAAATCAACAGCACGTTCCGGAACTTTATCTTGTACGGTAATCTGAACGATCATCGCATCTTTATTGATCGGCTCGACCTTCATATTCTCATTGTAATATGAAAGCATCTTATTAATAGAGTTGACAGTGAAGTAGAATTGAACATCTTCATTCCCGAAAAATGGATTGTTTTTCTCTATGAGAATTGTAAAGTGAGGCGTTTTAATTTCTTCGCCGTAACTATGTGTGTTTTTGTATTTATAGTCTTTAATGGACTGATTGTCGGCTTCGATATTGATAGAAAATTTTCCAGTATCAAGCAAAGTGATCTCAAATTTCTCATCATAAATTCCATCGGACATTCGAATGATGTTAACGATGAATGGATTCGTTTTATAAACCGGATAACTGAAAAGGCCTGACTTTGAAAAATAACTAACCCCCAGATTCAATTGATTAAAAGTTTCTTCCAGCACTGACCGTGATTGAAGAATTCCTATTTCTGTAGCAATGTTTTTTGAATTACCATAGAGATCCCCGGAAAGTATATCGGCAATATTTTTTGAAGAGTTTTTTGTGTCTTTTATTATGACACTCGATTTTGCTTCGAATACAGGAAGGGTAAACCGAATATACAGGAAGGTGGCTATTGTGAAGACAACAAGTGAAATCAGAAAGTAATGCCAGTTCCTCCTTACGTTATTAAACAGCAGACGCAAATCAATTTCGTCGTCATGGGCTTTTATATCTGAGCCTGATCTCATTTTGGAACAGTAATGATAAAAGTGACTACAACAATGGCAGAAGTGAGTATCGACGTGAATAATGTTAAAGACGGACTGATGTTTTGAAATGCGCGCCGGCCGACAGGCTGAACATAAATGATATCACCGGGGTGAATGTAATAAGTGGAGGAAGAAAGTGAATTCGCCTGAGTAATATCGACGGGGAAATCTGTTCTCTTTCCGTTTTCTTCTCTGATGATTCGTAAATTTTTTCTGTCGGCAAACTGTGAGAGATCGCCAGCCATTCCAAGCACTTCAGGAAGGGTCACCTTTTCATTCAGGATCGGGTAAGTTCCGGGCCTATTCACTTCGCCAAGAACGGTAACTTTGAAGTTGAGTTTTTTAATAGTCACCAGTGGGTCGCTGATATATTCTTTGAATCTCGCTTCGATTGCCGCTGTCGCTTCAGAAATTGTAAGACCCGATAAATTAACCAGCCCTACGAGAGGTAATTTGACATCGCCATTGTCATTCACTATAGTGCCCTTTTCATAAGGCGAGCGAGTGTCTGTTCCTGTTCTGTCGTTGGGCGTAGATAAATAAGGATAGGCCTCCGTATTTATCGTGAAAATATTGACAGATAAAATGTCGCCCGGATAAATTTTAAGTTTATAGATGCTGTCGGAATTCAAAGGAGGAATGGCACCTTGAAAATAAATCAGTTTTTTCTGCGAAGTACAGCTGCAGACAATCACTGATAAAAATAAAATGATCTTCCTGAGATTCATTTCCGCCGGTTAATATTGATGCATTACTATAATTAAAATCAGATTTTCTGATATTTCCGTACACCTGAACAATACCGGAAAAAGTTTATTTGCCTAGTACAGATCGTGAGATAACAATCTTCTGAACCTCAGAAGTTCCCTCGTAAATTTGTGTAATCTTCGCATCACGCATCATACGTTCTACATGAAATTCTTTTACGAAGCCGTAGCCACCGTGAATCTGTACTGCCTCTATGGATGTATCCATTGCTACTTTCGACGCAAATAGTTTGGCCATCGACGATGATAAGTTGTAGTCCATTCCACTATCTTTCATCCATGCTGCTTTCAGACAAAGAAGACGGGCTGCTTCAATCTCTGTTGCCATATCGGCAAGTTTAAATTGTATTGCTTGATGCTGAGAGATTGGCACTCCGAAAGATTTTCTTTCTTTTGAATAATTAAGTGCAAGCTCATAAGCTCCTGATGCTATGCCCAGTGCCTGTGAGGCAATTCCAATTCTTCCGCCATTAAGGGTTTTCATGGCGAACTTGAAACCAAATCCGTCTTCGCCAACACGATTTTCTTTCGGAACTTTCACATCGGTAAACATCAGTGAATGGGTGTCGCTACCGCGGATTCCCAATTTGTTTTCTTTCGGTCCGATCGTAAATCCCGGCATTCCCTTTTCAACGATAAGGGTATTAATGCCTCTATGGCCTTTCGCAACATCCGTCTGTGCCATTACCAGATATGTCGATGCCGAATTACCATTGGTGATCCAGTTTTTTGTGCCATTTAATATGTAGTGATCTCCGGCATCTATTGCTGTCGTATGCTGTGAGGTTGCATCAGAACCCGCTTCGGGTTCGCTGAGACAAAATGCCCCGAGTTTATCGCCTTTAGCAAGTGGAACCAGGTATTTTAGCTTTTGCTCTTCAGTACCGTAAGCCTCAAGGCCCCAGCAAACCAATGAGTTGTTTACCGACATGATCACAGAAGCAGAGGCATCTACTTTCGAAATTTCTTCCAAAGCAAGCACATAAGAAATCGTATCCATCCCGCCGCCGCCATATTTCGGACTTACCATCATGCCTAAAAAACCAAGCTCAGCCATTTTTTTAACCTGATCGGTTGGGAATTTCTGATGTTCATCACGCTCAATTACTCCCGGCTTTAATTCGTTTTGCGCAAAATCACGGGCCGCATTACGAATCATCAGATGCTCTTCACTCAATTTAAAATTCATGTTCTGGTATTAAAATTTCTTTATTTATTGCAGCGACAAACGTACAGGATTTGGACGGTATTCACAAGACTCCAATATTTACATTACCACTCAGGAAACCTGATTGCTTTCTTAATATTGCAGTAAATTTTTATAAAAGCTATGACCAATTCCTATAAAGTTATCGGCCTCATGTCGGGCACCTCGCTCGATGGTGTTGATATTGCCTACTGTGAATTTAACTTCTCTGGAAAATGGACATTTATTCTGAAGAAGGCAGAAACTGTTGCCTACGATGAACGATGGCAAAAAATGCTTGGCGGAATTCACTCAGGGACGGCATCAGAAATAACTAAACTTGACTGTGATTATGGAGTTTTCCTCGGTCAGCTGGTAAATAACTTTTTATCAAGGAATCCGGTTGAAGTTGATTTTATTTCTTCTCATGGACATACAATTTACCATCAGCCGGCAAACGGCCTTACCCGACAAATAGGTTCGGGAGCTTACCTGAGTTCTGTTGCTGGTCTTGATGTAGTATGCGATTTCAGAAGCCAGGATGTTGCTCTCGGAGGACAGGGAGCGCCTCTGGTGCCGGTTGGCGACATGCTTCTGTTCTCCGATGCAGATTATTGCCTGAACCTCGGAGGCATTGCCAATATTTCATTCGACAAAAATGGTCAACGAAAAGCATTTGATATTTGTGCCTGCAATCTCATTCTGAATAAATATGCTTCCTTAAAAGGGTTTCCTTTTGATAAGGACGGTATGTTTGCTGAAAATGGAAAGGTAAATAAAGCGCTTCTGGATGTTTTAAATTCCATCCCATATTATTCGCTTCCCTTCCCAAAATCGTTGGGTCGTGAAAATGTTGAAGCGGATATTATTCCTCTGATCGACAGAGAAGGAATAATACCGGAAGATATCCTCGCTACCTTTTGCGAGCACATTGCAGTTCAGATTTCCAAAATTACTTCAACAGGCAGAAGCATGCTTATTTCCGGAGGCGGCGCATTAAATAAACACCTTGTCAAAAAGATTGAAGAGTATTCTAAAGCCACAATTATAATTCCTGAAAGAAATATTATTGAATATAAAGAAGCAATCATTTTTGCCTTTCTGGGTGTCTTAAGAATAAGAGGGGAAGTCAATTGTCTTAAAAGTGTAACAGGAGCTATTTCTGATAGCAGCAGTGGCGCTATCTATAAAAAAAATAGCTAACAGGTTACTTACCCGTTAGCTATTCTAAAGTAATTAATTTAACGATTAATAATCGTCGTCGTCATCGAATTCAGCTGTCGTCGGCTCATTAAAATCTTTCATATCATCATCCATTGGCATACCGTCTTCTGAGTCATCCATTGATTCTGTTTCGACAGCGTCAATTTCAATGATTTCAGTCTCGGTAATTACCATCGATGGAATTTTTTTTACCTCTTCTTTTCTTTGTGGTTTCGGAGTCGGTTTGCTTGCGGCCGGTTTTTTAACAGCTTCCGGTTTCGGAGCGATTTTTTTTGCTGTAACTTTTTTAACCGCTGGTTTTTTAACTGTCGGTTTTGTTGCTGTTACCTTTTTAGCAGGAGATTTTTTCGCTGCAACTTTTTTCTTTGCAACTTTTTTCTTTGCTGTTTTTTTAGAAGCGCCTGCTTTAGCAGCCTTTTTGGCCGGAGCTTTCTTCTTAGCGGGTTTCTTAGCGCTTGGTTTTTTGGACGATTTCTTTTTAGTTGCCATAACTTGTATTCATGTTTTAAGAATGATCAGACAATAATAAATGCTAGCTACCAAAAATACAATATCAATATTGTTACTAGCAAGAAATATTATTATTTTTTTTGATTATTTCTTTTGCCTTGCAACTCGGGAAAAATGGTTTTGTAATTTGCCTTTCTGACGAGTTCGAGAAGGGTAGAAAAAGATGGGAATGGAAAAATGTCTTAGTTAGAAGGGAAAGTCTTAATTATTATCGAAATTGGCGAGGAATTGGCATAAAACATCAAGCTTTTGCTTATCACCCCACAGATGTTCAGTTTGTTTTTGCAGGCTGAGTATATTTGTTGTCTTAATTCCGATGTAATTTTAACCTATCTCTATGAATGATTTTAGTTTCCTGAGGGAGTATTTTCTTGGCAATACAGTTGAAAGCTGGTTTTGGTTCGCAGGAATACTGCTGTTTGGTATTTTACTGAAGAGATGGATTTCAGGTCGTGTAACACGATTGATCTATCATTTATTTAAAAGGTACTGTAAAGCCGGCGGGCTTCAGAAGTTTATTCTTCTTCTAACAGCACCTATCGAGCTATTCTTTACCATCCTGATCGTATATCTTGCTTTTGATAAATTGGAATATCCTACGGAATGGAATCTCGTACCTGATCAGGAATTTGGTTTTCGAATGGTCATTCTACGACTATTGCAGGTTGCCTTTCTGATTTCCATGTTTTGGATAGTGCTTCGGCTGGTCGATTTCGTTGCAGTTATTATGACTGAACGCGCTAAAAAAACCGAATCTCTGGCTGATGACCAACTCGTATCTTTTGCAAAGGAAGCTGTAAAAGTTGTAATTGCGATAATCGGTTTGTTTATCATTCTGGGAATAGCTTTTCGGCTCGATGTAGTAAGCTTAATTGCAGGTCTTGGAATTGGTGGTCTGGCAATTGCACTAGCCGCGAAGGAAACTCTTGAAAACCTGCTCGGATCCTTTACTATTTTTCTTGACAAACCTTTTGTGACCGGCGATCATGTAAGAGTCGGTAAAACGGAGGGGAAGGTTGAAGGAGTCGGATTTCGATCTACCCGAATACGCGCACTCGATAAAATGCTTGTTACTGTTCCCAATAAAAAAATGATAGAGGCAGAGGTAATTAATGAAACGAACCGGCTGTTCAGAAGGTCGTCATTTTTTATCACCTTGGGATTTGAAACCAACGAAGAACAGCTAAAAGGTATATTGAATGACATTAAAAAAATACTTGCTGACCATTCGTTAATAGAAAACGGAAGTGAAACGGTTCGGTTCAGAAACATCGGTAACAATGGATTGGAAATCCAGATTGTTTTTGTTGTTCTTAGTCCGGAAATGAGCGAATTCTTGATCGTGCAGGAAGAAATCAACTTCCAGATACTTAGAATTGTAAAAATGCATGATTCTTCATTATCGATTCCCTCATTTCTAAAAGAGGAGACAGATTTTCACCAAAGTGGCGGATTTAATGCCTTATCAAAAAGCACGCAGGACGATTAATTGAAAATATAAACTGCATTGTCGTTTGAAGAATAATCAGCATTGTATTGTTTCATGGGTCTTGTTGCCGGACCACTGATTTTTGAACCGTCGTATAAACTGAATTTACTCCCGCAAATCGTGTGTATGGTAGATATATAACTGCTGTCAAGTTCCATTTTGCCTTTGGATGGATCATAAGGACAGGCAAGATCAAAGGCGACAAATTCCTGCAAAGAGCGCCTGTAAACAATAATTCCACGATATCCTCCCGAAACTTCCACTGAGTTTCCAATGCTGTTTAGTGCAGAATACTGTGGCAGTGAAAGATAAATAGTGAGATTGACGGGTACATTAGGAATAACTTCATCGGTACTGTTTTTTTTACACGATAGATTACCTAAAATAATCAGAAACAGGAAAAATGCAGGTGGCTGAAAAGTTCTTATCAGGGAAGTTATCATCGAAGCTCTTGCTTTATATCTTTGCATATATTTTCAATAACGAAATGTATGAATCGTATTATCTATGTGCTAATTGTTATTTCAATGCTGGCATGTAAAGGTAATGAAAACAAACAGGCAGTTTCAGGAGAAGATAGTCTGAAATCAGATACTGTCGGAACTGAATATACATGTCCGATGCACCCTGAAATATTAGATAACAAACCGGGAAAATGTCCACGATGTGGAATGGATCTGGAACCTAAGAGTTAAAACCAATGAAATTGAATGAATAAATCTGCAGGGAAATTTTTGGCAATATTTTTTATTTTTTTTGCAGTACATGTGTCAGGTCAGGATGTAAATTCCAATTCACCTAAACCTTCCTCGTCTTCTGGACAGCAAAAAAAGGCAGAAAAGAAAAAACAAAAACAACAGAAAGATTTAACCAAGGCAATTGAGAAGGGAAAAGAAAGACACATTAAGCTTCAGACAAAAAATACTAAAAATATGATGCGGAAAAGCAAGCGCAAATCGAAGCAATGGAATGATAACAGGAAATAGCATTATCTCATGCAATCGTTTATAAAGAAGAATCATTTACCCTGATTTTATTATTAATACCAGAAGACATTGGTATTGTTTACAATTTTTTGAAATCGTTATTTTTTTCTATTACCATCTGAACATGCCTTGTTTAAAGGTCTTTGGCCGTAAAATGCTTTACGTCATTCGCCAAGCATTTTGTTTTATTCACCAAATACAACAGGATGGTAACACATAATTATCGACAAAGGAGCGCATGGTTGGTATCTTGTGACAACTTAACACTTTTAACAAAAAACACACTTAAAAATGAACACACCTACTGCATTTTGCAGGGTAGTATTAGTGTATGCTTTTATTTTAATGTCATCACAATACTTGAATGCTCAGCAATTACTCGATGATTTCAATCGTTCCAGCAGTGCAACAGTCGGTACTCCTTCAGCATTGGGATTGCCGGCCTGGACAGAAGTTGAATTTAGCAACACTACCACAACGGGTTGTAATATCAACAGCAATTATCTGCGGTTGAGTACAAATTCTGCAAGCGGAAGAGAATACGTTTATCGGGATTGTTCGACAAATTATAATACGGTACTCGGAACAAATAACTCAATGCTTACGTGGCAATTTAAATGGCGCCAGACAAGATCAGATCCTACCGGTTTCAATTCAGGATTATACGGTCTTGCTGTTGTGCTTGGGTCCAACACAAACAATTTGCTTTCCTCAAGTGGATATGCAGTTGTGATTGGTGAAACGTCAACAACTGATAAAGTCAGGTTTGTGAAATTCGTCAACGGATTATCTGCTGATGCAAATATTACCAATCTAATTTCCACTAGTAGCGGCTATAGTGATAGATATATGGCAGTTAAAGTAACCTATACGCCATCTACCAATCTCTGGCAACTATATCTGGATAATTCTGATCAAGATTTTACTGAGGTTAGTTATGCAGGTGCATCCTTTGTTGGAAGTGCAACCGATAATACCTATACGGGTTTAGACCTGAAATTTGTCGGAGCTCTTTGGAATCATTCGACATCTACCAGTGATAATGGAAGAATGGATGAGATCTACATTCCGGTACAGCCGATATCATATTACTCAAAGGCTACAGGAAATCTGAATCTGACAACTTCCTGGGGTGTGAATCTGGATGGCAGCGGAACTCAGCCACCAAATTTTACGAATGCAGCACAAACATTTAATATCAGAAATAATTTTGCACCGACAATTGCAGTATCATGGACTGTTTCCGGAACCAGTTCGAATGTTATTCTCGGTGACAGTGTTTCAAATATTGTATTTACAATTCCATCTGGTTCTGCATATACAGGACCTATAGATATTAGCGCCAATTCTAAACTTGTAATTGCTAACGCTTCTGTCCCAAGTATCGGATTAATTGCATTTCCAAGCGTAGTTGAATATGCATCCACATCTACTCAAATTATATCAGCTGCAAATTATTGGGATCTGATTTGCACAAGCACAGGAGGAAGGACATGGGCATCAGGAACAACTTCCGTGATGGATACATTTGTAGTAGGCGCAAATGCATTTAATAATGGAAATGGTACATTCGATTTCGCCGGACCGCAAACTATGTTTGTGCCTCCTGTTAAATACACGAGCATAACAAATTCAGGAAATGGAGATCGAATACTCGCTCCTTCCGGTACAATAACAATCAGTGGTACGCATACTCCAAGCATTGGATTATATACAGTCACCGGTAGTACTGTAGAATATAGCTCCAGCAGCAGTCACCCATTGCCGATACTCTATGTCGCAAGTGGCCCGAATTACAATAACATCATCAGTTCGGGTAGTGGCGATTGTATTCTTCAGGGGTCTATGACGATTGGCGGATATTTAAATATTACCAATGGAAAGTTTTACCAGAATCAAGGAGTAACAATTTTCCCACTCACAATTAACGGCGACCTTCTGATTAACGGAGGAGATTATTATTTTTCATCCGGTACGGGTGCGAATGTTTTAACTCTGAAAGGAAACCTTACCCAGACTTCGGGACGGACAAGAGTAAGTGGTTCTGTATTGGGCAGAATTACATTTGCGGGTTTAGCTATTCAGACGATAACTGCAAGTGATTCGATCAGATTTGAATCATGCATATTCACAGTTGCAAATGGAGCCTATGTAAAACTTCAGCAAAATTTAGCACTTCACAGAAATACAACAACTAATTTACGGGGTAGCATGACTGTCAATGCCGGCGGTACATTAGATTGTGGTGCCTTCAGAATAAGTTCTGCCATCGGTACATCAGGAAATGTTGTGTTCAATTTAAATAACGATGCAACACTGGTAACTGCCAGTGCAAGCGGTGTAACGGGGTTGCCGCTATCTTCAATAACGACATCCAATATCGTTGTGGCATTCTTAAACGGATCCAGTTATAAGTTTAATGCCAACATACCTCAGATTACTTCAATGAGTAATAATACCATGAAGAATCTTTCAATTGATAATACGGCGAATGTTACCCTTTCATCAACCTTGAATGTTACGGGTAATATCAATTTTGCAAATGGTAAATTTATTACCACATCGGCATACAAAATTACACAGCAATCTGCCGGGTTCGTAACGGGTGCAGGTGTGGGGAAATATGTAAACGGAACTTTTGAGAAGTATATAAATTTTGGTGCTACATCAAAACTTTTCGAAATAGGTGATGCAAATAGTTATCTGCCTGTCGATCTTTCCTTCCCGTCAGCAACTAACGGGACTGGCAGTGTATTAGCAAAAGTTATATCCGGTGATCATCCCAACCTTCCCGGATCAGGAATAAATCCGGCGAAGAGCCTGAACAAATACTGGACATTGACAAACAACGGTGTAACAGGAATTCTGCCTATGACCGGTGGTTTTTCATTCTTCAATACAAATGATTATGACGTTGGGTCTAACGCTCTGAATTTTGTCGTTCGTAATTACACTGGCGGTACATGGTATGCCACTAATCCAAATTCTTCCGGCAGTACACGTACTCAAGGACTTCTACAAGCCTTCGGTGATTTTGAATTGGGTGAGCCATTTGCTCCACTTACAGTTACCTGCCCTGCAACAACAACTGTAAATGCTTTAGTAGGTTGTTCTGCAATTGTCAATTTCGGTGTAACATCCACAGGGAATCCAACACCATCACTTAGCTATTCGCAAAATCCCGGAACATTATTTCCTGTAGGAACAACGGCAGTCACAGCAACTGTAACAAATATAAACGGATCTAATAGTTGCACATTCAATGTTGTAGTCCTCGATGTAACAAGTCCAGTATTACAAAATTGCCCTTCTAATATTGTCAGGAATACAGCAACAGCATCATGCTATACACTTGTTACCTGGACTCCACCCACAGCAACTGATAACTGTAGTGCAGTTGTAACTTCAACACATACTCCCGGGACTAATTTCCCTGTCGGTACAACTACTGTAATTTATACAGCAACGGATCCTTCGAATAATTCTTCAACATGTTCATTCACTGTAAAGGTTATCGATAACGAATCTCCTGTTATTACTTGTCCCGCAAATATTGTATTGTCAAATAGTGCAGGAGTATGCGGCAGAGTTGTCAGCTTTACAGTTGGCGCAACAGACAATTGTTCGGTTAATGTTGTTTCAACTCCTGCTTCCGGTTCACTGTTTCCGATAGGAACAACACAAGTAAATTCAACAGCCACAGATGTGAATGGAAACAGCAGTTCATGCTCGTTCAATGTTACAATTAATGATACTCAATTTCCTGTTATCACTAACTGTCCTGCAAACATAATAATGAATACCGCTGGCTCATGCGGTAGACAAGTTACATGGACAGCTCCTACAGCTTCTGATAATTGCATTGTATCTTCATTTACAGCCAATCGTTCTTCAGGAGATTTCTTTTCTGTAGGAACTACAACTGTTACTTACACTGCAACCGATAATTCCGGAAATGCTTCAACATGTTCGTTTACTGTTAAGATAATTGACAGTGAATTTCCTTCTCTAGCAAATTGTCCTTCTGATATTCACGTAACTATTACCTCAGGAAACTGCTCTTCCAATGTAAGTTGGGTTCCGCCTACACCTTCTGATAATTGTACGATTTCATCGTTTACATCAAATTATAATCCGGGGAATTTGTTTATTGCAGGTACAACAGCTGTTACTTATACGGTAATTGATAGCACAGGGAATTCAACATTCTGTTCTTTCAATGTAACAGTTACAGGTGCATCTTCATCCTATACTATTATTGCTTGTGATACTTACACATTACCATGGGGAGGAACAGTTACTACAACAAATGACTATATGCATACCTATGTTCTTCCGAATGGATGCGACAGTATGGTAACTGCCCATGTAACAATTCAAACAAGTCCTACTTCTGCATTTTCTGCAGTGGGATGTAATACTTACACATTACCATGGGGAACGGTTGTTTCAGCTTCCGGGACTTATACACATCTATATAGTGTCGGAGGAAATTGTGACAGCATTGTAACAGCCAACATCGTAATTAAAAACAGTCAGACTTCTCAATTCACGGTTTCTGCATGTGAGACGTATTCGCTTCCATGGGCCGCTCCTGCAGTGACTTTATCAGGCGATTATTCACATATATACACAGGACAAAATAATTGCGACAGCACTGTAACTGCTCATATATTTATTTATCATAATGAGACATCATCGTTTATTGTAGATACATGCAATACATATCTCCTGCCTTGGGGATCTGTCGTAACAGTTTCAAATGATTACATGCATACTTATACTAACATTCACGGATGTGACAGTGTTGTAACTGCTCATGTAACATTAAACTACAGTACATCTTCTTCGTATAGTGCAACTTCATGCGATAGCTATCCATTTCCATGGGGAGGAACAACTTCTGCAACAGGAAACTTTATGCATAATTATCAAACAGTTTCCGGCTGCGACAGTGTAGTCACTGCAAATATCACTATCAAAAATAGCACATCTGCAATTTTTACAGCAACATCATGCGATAGTCTGATACTTCCATGGGGACCTACAGTTTATGTTTCTGACGATTATATTCATAATTACACTGCAGCTAATTCCTGCGATAGCGTTGTTACTTTACAGGTAACTATTGGATATACTCAGGCCACATCATATAACAATGCAGGTTGTGATAGTCTGGTATTGCCATGGACTACAATCGTGTATGCATCCGGAGTTTATACATATACTTATCAAACTGAATTAGGTTGTGACAGTGTAGTCTCAGCCAACGTTACTATTCATTACAGTGCATCATCATCCTATTCAGTTTCTGCATGTAATTTGTATCCATTCCCATGGGGAGGATCCGTAACAGTAACTGGTGAATACATACATGTATATTCTACTATAAATGGATGCGACAGTATGGTTACTGCTCTAGTAACCGTTTATTATAGTACTTCATCATCATACTCGGCAACATCATGCGACAGTTATACATTACCTTGGGGTGGTGCCGTCACAGTGTCCGGTGACGTAACGCACACTTATCAAACAATTCATAACTGTGATAGCGTTGTTACTGCCCATGTCACAATAAATCACAGCGATGCTTCATCATACTTTGCAACTTCCTGTGATAGCTATACGCTTCCTTGGGGTACTGTAGTAACGACATCTAATGATTACGTTCATACGTATCAGACTATCTTGAATTGTGACAGCGTTGTTACTGCACATGTCACTATTGATGTAAGCACATCATCATCAACTAATATTTCAATTTGCACCGGACAAAGTTATACTCCTCCGGGCGGAACAGCACAAAACACGACTGGCGTTTATGTTACCCATATCAATAATGCAGCTGGTTGCGATAGTTCAATAACAACAAATCTTTCTGTGCTTTTACCAATTGCTGTTACTGCAACTCCAGGAACCATTATTTGTAATGGCGGAGCCACAAGCGTTGTTGTTTCTGCAACCGGCGGTACAGGGAATTATATTTCAGGGGCAGGCACTATCAGTAATCAGTCTGCCGGAAGTCATACATATACTGTTACCGATGATCTCGGATGTACTGGCTCTGTTTCGATAACTATTCTTGAACCTGCTGCATTATCCATGACGACCTGTTCTCATGTAGATGCCCTTTGCAACGGAGGCACAGGATCGGTATCAGCAGGCACGGTCAGTAATAATGTTGGACCGATTACATATTCATGGGTAAACAGCAGCAACGTTTCAGTTGGCAGTACAGCAACAGTAAATAATTTGTTAGCCGGAACCTATACATTAACCGTAACAGATAATTGTGCAACACTTACATGCTCACAAACGATTCTTGAACCTGCTGCATTGAGTATGGCAGCTTGTACGCATACAGATGCAATTTGCAACGGTGGCGGCGGATCAGTATCTGCCGGTGCAGTCAGCAATGGTGTCGGTACCGTTATTTATTCGTGGAGAAATAGTAGTAATGTAGTTGTGGGTAATTCCTCTACGTTGAGCGGACTTCAATCCGGAACATATACATTGACTGTAACAGACAACTGTAGTTCTGTGACTTGCTCACAGACGATCAGTCAGCCACTGGCATTAAGCATGACTGCCTGCTCGCATACCGACGCAACATGTAACGGTGGCACAGGATCAGTATCAGCCGGCACGGTCAGTAATAATGTCGGATCGATTAGTTATTCATGGGTAAACAGCAGCAACGTTTCAGTAGGAAGTACAGCTATAGTAACTAATTTATCAGCCGGAACCTATACATTAAGGGTATCAGATAATTGTTCATTATTAACCTGCTCTCAGACAGTAATTGTTCCTGCAGCATTATCTATGACGACATGCTCTCGTGTAGATGCACTTTGTAACGGTGGCACAGGATCAGTATCAGCCGGCACGGTAAGCAATAATGTCGGACCAATAACTTATTCATGGGTAAACAGCAGCAACGTTTCAGTTGGTAGTACAGCAACAGTAAATAATTTGTTGGCCGGAACCTATACATTAAC
>JANPNV010000026.1:0-77537 GCA_031427625.1 Bacteroidota bacterium | reverse complement strand
CAATAAAATAAAAACCTAGAATGCTTCGACGGACATTCGTCCGTTGTTTTGAGTTGTGTGATATTCATCCACAATTAAATGCTCATCGTGTTTGATATCTGATACTATTTGTTAATAGTAATTAAGGATTAAGGAAATTATTACTCGACGAAGTAATAACTGGGGGAGTCAAACAATCAATCTCAAGAACATTTGGTAGCCCGTAATAATTCCGGGCAGAACTAAAAAGATAATCCTGTTCGTTGTAAACAATTTTGTTGATAACAGGATTGCGAAGTATGTATTTCAGTTTTTGCCTTGTCACTTTTTCTGTGAACAATTCAATTGCATGATTTTTATCCCTCCACACTTTATGATTTTTATTTTGGGGATGTGTCTTGCCCGCATGGGCGAATTTATCAAGCAACCACTCTCTGCGACTTTCCGGTGAATTTTCGATAAGTAGTAATCCATGCGTAGAAGTATGACGCTTGAAGTACCGTACTACATTATCGAGATCAAACGGTACCCTATAGTTATTTTCGCCCGGAAAACTAATTATCAACCTCCACCTCTTCCACATAATTACTACCTGGAATAAACCCTTTGACGATTTCGGGCTTAACATATTTGAAGTTTGCGATTTTTTTGGTTGCGACTTCCAGTTTTCCATCGTGCAACTCAGCACTTAGTAAATGACTTAATTTTCCGGCCGCTTGCCTGAAATCAATTATATTTTTTGCTCCTGCTTTTTTCCAGGCATCCAGGTTTTTTGTGAACCATTCGATACCGTTAATACTAATGTCGAAATCATGAAAGTAGCCGACTACTGGCAAGTGTGAGTCGAACCATTTCGATTCTGCCGTATCAAGGTATGGGGCACATATATGTTGCGCCCAGCATAACTGGTGATTGATTCGTATTGCCAAATAATAGCTGCTAACCATTATCAACTGTGTTTGAAGAACTTTGCCAAGTACATCGTTTGTGAATTCATCACCTGGGCAAATTAATGTCGAGCAATCGGTAGCAAAAAAATTACGGATCGTTTCAAGGCCTGATGTCAGCGGGTGCTCATGTTCCGGATGTTGTTCCAGGTAATTTATCTTCTCCGCACCAAATTCCCTGTACCACGAAACATTGGTATAGCGATCTGCAGCCTCTGCCCATAACATTCTGTCAGGATGCAGATGGGTAAATCCATGAACTTCGATTTCAGCTAATCCTTTGTTTCTTAATTTCTGTATCCCTGAATATTCCGCTGTAAAATCATAAATACGTTTTTCATTATGACCGGTTTTTTTTTCGTACCTGACTTCAGGAGAAGCGTACACTTTTCCCTTTACCCGGTCTACGGCTTTATGGCGGATCATCAAATTACCTCTATCCTCATTTGCATCATCAACCCATCCTGAAACATATCCAAGACTCATCCTCGCATTATTCTGCTCTAATTCGTTTCCAATTATTTCCCAGTCTGCCTCGCTGAGTTTAGAAGTATTGTACGATTCATTATAAATGACTTCCAATGACCCCGGATCATCCATTCGAAGGATCAAACAATTCTCCCAGTCATACCAGACGACAGGCTGCATACATTCTCGTATGATTAATTCTTTTAGCAGCAATGTAAAGTAGCCTGACTGATCACGCACTTCACTTGCCGTAAAGCTCAGGGCAGCAAGTTTACATTTTCCGTATTCAGCTACAGAAATAATAGTTATATCATCCAGTGTTGCAAAGATTTCAGAATCTGTTCCGGTATTAAGACGGGAAAGATTTATCACGGTCCTGCATGACATACTTTTTTTATTTTCAATTCCATTCCAGCTTAATTGACTGCCTGATATCAGTACATCTGTCGTATACGAGTTGCAGAAATTGGAAAAATTTCCATCCTTCGAACCAGCCTGAGTAATGCAAAGAATCCTCTTATCCTGAATTGAATTCAGAATGTAATTCAGTCTTTCTTCAGCAAGCTCATCGGGATTTCCGCAAATGATAATCCATTTGACATTTTCTTTTTCTACTATTTCATTAGTGTAGTGGAGTGGATCTAACAATAAACTACGCCATCCCATAAAGCGGATAAATACAAGCCAATCGGTTTCTTCCCTTTCTTCAGGCATTATCCATCCAGGCGAACCAAGAATCAACTGATCATTAAGTTCATTCGCTCTTGCAGAAATTATTAACACGGTATCCGGCATTTTCATTTACCTCGTTCATTTACCATCGAAAATCCTTCCTTCATTATTTCTGTTATTGCATTGAATGAAACCGTTTTGGTTGCTATTTCCCTTATGTGTTTTCGCATGCGTGCTACTTTTTCAGGGTAGGTTGCCACCCATTTCATTCTTTCATAGAGTTTATTTTCATCTTTGGGTTCGAAGAGCCATCCGGTTTCATCCTCTACAACGAGATCGGGAATCGTTCCTACCCTTGAAGAAATTACGGGAATCCCACATGAAAAGGCTTCTGAAATAACTCCGGGAAATCCTTCCCTCTTCGAAGCCATTACGAGACATTCGGAAATATTAAGCAGATTGGATTTTTCGTCATCTGATTCGACCCAACCGAGAAATTTAATTTTATCAGCTGATGCATGAGCGTGACCCTTCAACTTTATCCCGTCATTTCCTGTACCGGCAATTAAAAGCACCAGATCATTAAACTCTTCGCAAAGTTTTTGAAAACACCGGATGATCGAACTTATACATTTTGTATCATCATCTAACCGGCCAATAAAAATAAAATATCTCACAGACGAATCCATGTTCAATTTATTAAATGCCTCTTTGCGATCTTTTATTTTATAAACTGAGGTATCGACAGGTGGACGTATAACTCCAAGTCTTAAATCAGAAATTCCATATGTTTTTTTTAGCCTGTACAATTCAGTATTACCGGATGGGAATATATAATTTGCCGAGCTTATGGTAAACTTCTTTAAATATTTTCCCACATATCTTTCCGGCGTGCTACCCGCATGATATGTGATAATGGGAATTTTCTTTAGCAAAGCATACAGGACCAGGATGTCAAAGCGGCCACTACAATATTCCTGAACAAAGATTACATCTGGACGGTTGCGATTTAATTCACGAAAAAATCTGAACGATAAAAGCGCAGAATAGGATGAAAGGATCGCAAACAAATTATAAAACCTATCCCGCCATTTCCAACTGCCAGAAGATGTATAATAAAATTTCCATAATATGCGATGGAACCAGGAAGAACTCATGAACTTAATAGTACAATTTACATATTGATGCTTTTCCGTTTCTACTTCCGGTTTTAATGAAAATACATACCAAGTTACGTCTCCGATTTCTTCCTGCACAATTTTAAGCCATGCATGACTACCCGTATTATGCCACGTGGTCGCAAACGTTTTTTGGTCGACAGAATAATGAGGATAAAAATCTTCAAATACATCCGGGTAATCGAAAAAAGCAATTTTTACTCTCCGTTTGATCGGTTTCTCCATTGTTAATTATTTCTCGCAAATGCGCAATTAAAACAAAAACCTCCAGAGAATTTTAAGACTAAATTTTTCAGGAAGCATAATCCAAAATCGTACTCTGAAATCTTTACTATTGATAACCTGCTTTTACAAACGATGAATAGCTACCTGTTACAATATTACGGACAAAATAAAACCCATTTTGCAAATGCGACAAGTCGAATGTTGCAGAATTATTTTCAAAAATTATTTTGCATAGACATAGTTTTCCAAATATATCGGTAACCTGTAAGTACATAGGATGATCAGAATGAAAATTAATATAATTGGTAGCCGGATTAGGATAAACGGTTATTTGATATTCCGATGGTTCCACGACGTTCAAAATTAAACATAAATCATCCGTTGTAATACTCAATGGCGTAACAGTGATTAGATCCGGTCTTTGAAAAACGACTGTATCAATCGAGGGAGTAATTATGGTATCTGTATATCCTGTCGAACTCATCACCTGGAGAGCTGTTGACTTTAAATTGCATTCACTTTGAAAGTCTACTTCAGAAATTATAGCCCGGGTAGTAGTGCCATAATAATAGCCAGCGAAAATATATTTGCCATTGTTCCCAAATTCGGGTTTATTGCCGGGCCACATATCAGTTGTAATGTAATTTGTTTTCAATGTGTCACCTGTTAAATCGATCATTACAAGTTGATATGGATATAATGACGGAGGAATATTTGGCCCCCTGCCAAGTAAAACGATTGAACCATTTGATAATAATTTTGCATTATTAAATTCTGTAATTGATCCTTCCACATAGGTTTTAGACCAGACTATATTTCCCATGCTGTCGATATAGGTCGCAAATGAATTGGTGTTAGTCGTAGCAGTGTTAATTTTTTTACGACCATATAACAGAATTCCATGATTTAATTCGATTAAACCATTCGGTATTTCACCGAGTGAATCTTTATAAAAATGGTTTGAAAGTAAGTTGCCTGATGAATCCAGTTTTATTATTAAGCTTCCATACCAGGACGCACATGTAGATATGATATTACCAGCTGTTTCGATTATGTTACCCGTTGTCAATGAGATATTGTAATCGAGCGATCTTCCCCAAATTATATTTCCATTCAGATCAGTTTTAAATAGATTTAATTTCTGTCCTGGACTTGAATTTGAATGACCGCTTATAAGATATCCATTTGCACTTCGGGTTATACTTATAAAAGCACTTCCATAGTCCATGAAGAATGACTTAAGCCAAAGAATGTTTCCGGATTTATCGAGATGTAAAAGACAGATACGTCCAAAATTATCTATGTCGCTTATTTGCCATGCTATCGTAACTCCAGTATCCGTTTCCGAAATCACCTGAGACTTGCCTTCAAAACTTGTATCAATGCCGGCTTTATATGCCCATTGCACTGCTCCGGTGGAATCAGTCTTAATGAATAATCCACTCAATGCAGACACGTAAGGACCATCACTTATTCCGCCATGATAAAAGTATCCATGATCCAGTGTTTGAACAACAGAACTTCCTGCTGCGTCCTGAGAGGTGTTAAAGATTTTTTGAAATTGTGCATTTGAATATATTGGCAAAATCAGCCATATGTTAATTATTAAAATAAGTTTAGATTGAATGTAATTCACGAATAGGTTTAAGCTGCGTTCAATAATCAATAGTGTCCGCTTGTTGAAATGATAAAGATAATAAACTTATTGATATTGTTAGTCTTGAGTGTCGTTCTTTGATTTTTCGATTTGAATTTGATTTGGACTTTTGAGGGAATAAATCCTTCAAAATGAATCAAGGGAAAACAGTATTCGCTCAACACATGGAGTTGTTGCCTAAATATGAGTTTGACAAATGCGTGAAGCGTCATCGGGGAAATTATAAAGTTCAACGATTCAGTTGTTGGGAACAATTTCTGGTAATGAGTTTTGCTCAGCTGACTTATAGGGAAAGTCTTCAAGACATTGAAGCATGTTTAGGTGCTGTAAAAAACAAACTCTATCATTCAGGTATACGGAGGAATGTTTCCCGTTCAACTCTGGCAGATGCGAATGAGAATCGCGATTGGAGAATATATTCTGATTTTGGACAGATACTCATTAAGCAAGCTAGGCAATTGTATGCTGAGGATAACGATTTTTCGTTGACCTTGAAGAATATGGTTTATCCTTTTGATAGCACCACGATTAACCTTTGCTTAACCTTGTTTCCGTGGGCACGATTCCGTAAGCACAAGGCCGCAGTAAAACTTCATACACTGCTCGACCTTCGGGGTTCAATTCCAACGTTTGTTGAAATCAGAAGCGGAGAGGTACATGATGTCAATGCGCTTGACTTGCTCAATTATGAAGCAGGAGCATTTTATGTAATGGACAAAGGTTATATAGACTATTCCAGATTGTATGTTATTGAACAGGCGAAAGCATTTTTTGTAACCTAAGCAAAGGAAAACTTTGCCTTCAAAAGAGTCTATTCAAATTCGGTTAATAAAAAGCGAGGGATTATTTGTGACCAGTTAGTCAGTCTAACCGGACATTACGCAGCTAAAGATTATCCAGATAAAATTCGAAGAATAAAATACTACGATTATGAAAAAGAAAAAATATTTACCCGAACATCCAGAGCGCCATTTGAATCCGATACAATCAGTCCAATCTTTTTCTCCTCTGTGAAATGCCTTACATGCTCTATTATAATGGACTCAATACACAGTTGCGACGGGCTTATCTCCAACCTTTCCTTTTCACCAATAAAATAAAACCTCAGACTGCTTCGACGGACATGCGTCCGATGTTTTGAGTTGTGTGATATTCATCCACAATTAAATGCTCATCGTGTTTGATATCTGATACTATTTGTTAATAGTAATTAAGGATTAAGGAAATTATAATCTGAAGAAGCAATAACCGGTGGAGTCTAGCAATCAATCTCAACTATATAGGATTTCCCAATATCTTCCCTATGAAATAAATTATTCGCTTCGAAGCGTGTTGCGTTTATTATTTGTTAATGATAAGGAAATACTGCACAGCGGGAGGCAGTGAATCCGTAATAAGAAGATTCCACAGATATATTATCAATCAAATACGAAAGTATTGATAGACGATGAGTGATTAAAAGTGGATTAATATCCACAGCCCAAAAACAACGGATAAATATCCGTCGAAGCGATCATATTTAAATTAAAAAATGAGCAAGTACGGCACAGCAGCGGGTAAGCCGACGATGTCGACGGTTATAAAGCTTGCATAAGAATTACAAAAACTTTGATGTCTGAAACTGATTGCACTACCTGATCAAACTAAGAATTATTTATCCTATCTATTTTTTTCCGGAAGGCCAATTGTTTTCTTTATACCAAAAAGCAATGTCTTCCAGCTATAACTAAAAATAAACTTATCAGGTCGTCGCTGATATAACAGATTTACCGGATAGGCCACCTGCTTATTTGCAGGATTATCTTTATTTAATACAAATGTATTTGCAATAAATGACTTCACTTTCTCCTTAATTCCCGTTGTATCATTTTCGTTCTTTTCCTTTAAAGCAATCCGCAAATCATGGTACTTAAAAAGCATTTTACCACGTGAGTAATATTTACCTGCCTTAAAATGAAAATTCAAGGTATCAACCATTCCATCTGTAAAATACAGGAATGCATTATTCTTCATTATAGTATTCATTTCCTCCAGCTGTATTTTCCCCAAAGCACCTGAACAGTAAAATGATTCCGTATCTCCTATCAATGGGAAAACGAGATTAATATTTATTTTTCCCTTATCATTAAGCAATGCAGCGGCCCTAATAATCAAACTATCATTTTTTTGCTGTATGGTATTATGAACATTCAGTATTACAGCCTCTATTTTGTTGAATGATACTTTTCCGGGTTGCGAAGAACTTGCATTACGCTCTTCATAAGTTACATCACTGTTATGCACACTTATTGAATCAATATTCAGATTAAAAGGTACATGTTTAAGAAGTGATTGAATAAATAATTTATTCTCAGGAACTGACTGAATATGTTTATCCCGGAATACATGAAGATGCATTTTTTTTATAAGCAAATGATTTATATCAAAATCCTGCATTTCAAGTAGTTTTTTTGCGTCTGCATTATAAATAATTATCTTTTCGCAATAAAGATTAAAACGATCAATTTGCCTTCCTGTCTTTTTTCCAAATTCATATTTCCCGTAGTTGGGATGGACTATAAATGAATCGATTTCTATCCTGTTATCATTATAGGAAATTGACAGATTTGAGGAAGAAAATGTATACATGCTATCTTTGAGCGTATAATTCAAGCCATATAGCTTCAATTCAAAACTATCCGCTTTGAAAAGCCTCGTATTTTTCACATTATTACTGTCAACAAGGAAATTAACCAGGCGAACTTTTCCGCTTTTTGAAGTGAGCCATGCAACTGTATCTTCCGGCTCCTGAAAGTATTTAATATCCGGGTTATTGATACTAATTTCATCAATAAGCAATGATTTATACCTTGTTTTAATTAAATCATATAAAGTAAATTCCTCTTTCAATTTTGTAGTATCTGTACTTTTTACGTTACGAAGTTCTACAACAGGGGTATCAACTAGTAGTTTGCCGACAAGCAATTTATCATTTGAAAATAAATTCAGAACATTTAACCCTTCAATCCTTATCAGCGAGGTTGTGAAAAGAATAAGCTTTGCATCAATCCTCTCTCCATTGGCCTTTATTGATATATCTTCAATATCCAGGTTGCCTAACCATAAGTTAGTTTTCACATTTCCGATTTGAAGTATATATTCCTCATGGGTGATCTTTTCAACCTGGCTTTTAATTTTTTCTCTGATGTAATTATCGAGAAATAAACTTAAAACCCAACCGATAAATAAAATCGAAATTATAATAATGAGAAATAATTTTAAATAAAATAAATATCTCCGATTAGAAAAGATCATACTTGAAAAGTAATAATTAATTTAACTGATTCAAATAGAAATTGAACATACAATATCCCTATCATGCATTATTAACATCGTATTATTAAAATTTATTCGCTTTTCCGTGCCGGATTTCCTTATATTTTCCCTATGAAATAAATTAATCGCTTCGAAGTATTTTCAAATCCTTTGAAGCGAGCTTTGTTTATTATTTGTTAATATTAGACAATACTGCAAAGCGGATGCCCCTAGTTGAATACAAAAATGTCCGAACTTTGAATCAGCTGATTTGGCGACTTCGCTGAGTGATGCATTTTCCAGTTTAATCTTGAGATGAGCTGAATCAAACTTCAGACAATGAATGGTTAATCTAATATTCGCTGAAGCAAAATAATGCGATCTGTCTGTATGAAATCAGGCCACTTAGAAACAGTTTCCTTCTGGCTTTGACTGCTTTTAGCATCAAAGAGTACGACACGAAGATTATTTTGATGGGCTATAGACACCTGCTCTTTTGTCGTTTCATCATTAATACCCACCAAACCATAAATGTTTGCTGCTATTGCTGCCTGGATTGTAGGCAGATCGATCTTACCATCATACAGAAGACGAACAGATGGATTTAATAATTTCATTTTTTCTAAAAACGACCAATTTGCTGATTCAACAAATACATTTTCCAAATAATCATAACGCAACACTACTTCAAGGATTTCTTTTGCAATTGAATCCTCGTATGCTAGCTGATTGACTACTGTGTTTGGACAAATTACTTCTGTTCTAACATCCAAAAACATATATGGCTTTGGGTTAGAGATAGTATAGATAGAGAATATTTTTTCCAGAGTAGTTAAATATTCTTTTCCGAACGAACTGTTTTTCCTGAACTCACAACTGGAAAGCGAAGTAGAATCATATTGATATAAACATCCTGCATAATTCGTTGATTGTTCCAGCAGTTGGTCATGAAATAAAAAAATTACTCCATCACTACTTAACTGACAATCAAGTTCGGCTCCATCAGCATGGAATCCACTAATTCCTCGAACTATACTTGAATAGGAATCCTTTTCATGAGGATTTGAAATTAGGCCAAAGCCTCCTCCTCCATGACCAATTATTCCAATTTTATTCCCATTAAGATTTTCAACACTGATTCTTTCTTTTTTACATCCAACTGATAATAAGACAAGAAAGAGAATATAAATTATTTTCACAGATCTAAATTTTATATGATAAATACAACTCAAGGTGACGCGTTAAACCAGATGTTCTAAAGTCATCACCTGGTTTATTAAAATGATAATTCTCGAGATAAAAACCTATGCCAATACTAGACCCCAGCCATAATCCGTATTTTTTAGATATCTTTTTTTCAAATCCATAACACAGATTAAATTCATGATGTAAATTATTATCAGAATTACCATATGCTGATTTTACGAATGCATTAAGAATGTAATATTGGTAATCAATGGACGCAAATCCGACTAACCCTTCATTATCAATTATTCTTCTCTTAAATCCGCCTTTTAATCCTCTGAAACTATTTGTAGCATTACTTGAATACGTATAAGAAAAAGTCGGGCCGAAATAAAATGAGTTTTTATTTAATGTTATTTGAGCTACAAGTAAAACATTTGTTCCGTCATTCGATACAAATGGCCCAATCATAAAGGCATACTTACATTTAGAATTTGAAGACAATGAGTCCTGAGCTGTGGTTGAAAAGTTAGACCCAAAACAAATGAGAAACGTAACAACATAAAACAACCGATAATTAGAAGATCTCGTTTGAATGCCATATAGAAAACATTCTGAAAATTGTAATTTACTAGAATTTATCCCTCTATTAGTTTCTTTGGTTTGCATTATTTATTCCTTTGTTTAATGAATGATTCTTTAATGTGTTCGATATGATTTGAAAGGATTTTTTTCCGACAATCCTTTTTCCGGGATTATTCGATTTGATGATTTTTCCATAACAACTGAATATTATTTCGAGCCAAAATCATGAAATAACATAAAAATACAATAAAAAAGCCTACTGCCCTACAGAGACTAAAATTCTTTCCGAAGATACACTATTTTCCATAGGATGATCAGGGTAAATTCTTCGTTTAAATAATCGAACAACAACAACATATTTAATAATTCAATAAATTTTTCACCCTGCTGTAAAGGATACCCTGATATCTTCCCATTGAATTAAATTAATCGCTTCGAAGGATTTCAAATTCCGTTGAAGTGAGTTATGTTTATTATTTGTTAATGATAGGAAATACTGCGCAGCGGGGGAGTAATATCTTTGACAACGCATGTAAATTTTCTGATGATAAAGAAGTAATTGCATCCCTCATACTTAATAAAAACATTATCGCCTTTAAGGTTACGGACTCTGGAATAGGTATCGAAAATCAGTCAATGTAAAAATTACGGAAACATTTTATCGCGCTCCAAATTCACGTTTATATAACGGTACAGGAATAGGACTTTCGCTGGCAGATAAAATTATCGGATTGCATGGGGAAAAACCTATCATTCATTCAATATTAAATAAAGGAACAGAGGTAAGTGTTGTTTTCGATAAATCATGAACTCAATGAAGCATTAAGATTAATTCATCTTAAATAAATTCTAATAAATTAATTTATCAAAAAACAAATAATATTACCCTACCCTCTTAACTTCCACCATCCAATCCCATGGATAAGGAGCTTTCACATTTTTTGGCTTTTCGTCCAGCTCTGTTTCCCAATCATATTCAATTCTATCAATCGTTTGAACTTCAAATTTGGGTGCATTAAAAAAGGCGATTATTTCGGTTAGCAAATAATGTTTTGTCGGAATGTTATCTATACCAACAATTCCATCTTTAAAATGGTGATGGAACTCAGCCGAAAGATTATGAATTTCACTTATGGGAATATCAGGAATTTTCACTCCTTCTTTCTGGTACATATTTAATAGTAACCAAGTAGCGAATGAAATTGACTCCAATGATGGAAGCACAAATATAGCTGTACCGCCAGGATTCAATGCATTCATAGCATTTCGAAGCATTTGAAAATTTCTAACATTGTCTGCTGAAATTGTCACATTACAACATAATAGAAATTCAGATTTTGGCAACTTCACAGACTTTTCAGCCAGATCAGCTTGTTCAAAACTGACATTTTTAAAACCATGCTTCTTTGCTATTTCAATTAGGTTTTTGGAAACATCAATTCCATGAACTTCTTTAAACAACGGTGATAACATTGGAAGAGCATTCCCGATTCCACAGCCAAAATCAATAGCTGAATGAGTTTTATTACCATGGCTTAGAACCATTTTTTTTAATATACCCTTCTTATCGTTTTTAAATACATTAAAAACATCAGTAGCATAGTCTTGTCCTACCTTATCCCAATCATCTGCGTCGTTCATAGTAAATCTGATTTATTTTTTTATATAAATATCAATTGAAAAATACAAAAAAACTAAATTATTCTGACACTAGTTTTTTTTATAAAATAGTTTTTATCAACAAATCATATCTTTGTGTCTTCTAATTCCGTTTTCAGAATTTCTTCCATAATATCTTCCAATGTTACAAGGCCGGAAAACTCTCCGGCAACACTAATTACCACTGCCATGTGAATCTTTTTTTGCGTAAGCAGGTTTAGCAGATCGTCTAGTTTATATATTTCACTAACACTTATCTGGTTTATTATATCGCACAATTCAAACGCCTTCTTACCTGGCACTATGCCTATCAGGTTTTTAGCGTAAAGTATTCCCGCTACTTTTTTATTACGGCTGTCATAAACCGGAATTCGTCCGAATCCTCTTTCCCATATCATATCAAGTATTTTATCATCAATTACTATTTCCGCATTAATAAAAAAAACTTCTCTTAAAGGTATCATCACGTCCTTAGCAGTCATATCAGAAAATGAAAGAGCGCCAAGAATAATCCTTTTCTCGTCTTCATCGATAATATCAAGTCCTTTTTTCTCGTATAATTTAATAATCTCACCAAGTTCCCTTTTGCTCCATAACATAGGCACTTCCTTTCCAAGTAATTTATCGAGTAGCCATGCAATTGGAGCAGTTATGGGATATAACACAATCAGAAATACCCAAATAACCCAGTATAAATTACTACCGATAGCCAGCGCATAACGAGGGAAAACAGCTTGAGGTAATATCTCACCAAAAATAAATATTAGTGCCGTTGAAATTAAACTTGCGACTACTCCCGTTGTAATGCTACCCAGATAGATTGCCATTATTGTATATGATGCGGCATTGGAGAGTAATAAAGTCTATAACAATAAGTTCCCTTTTTTCCTTAAATCATATACTCTGACTGCCTGTATATTACCCGCTTTGATTTTGGCTTGTAGAGTTGTAAGCCTGAGACTAAACAGAGCAAGGGTTAATCCGGCAAAAGTCCCTGAAAGAATGACTAGAATTACGACAACCAGTATATTAAACCACATATAAATCTTTATTAACTTTAGTCCTCAATCTCATTTTATTCCGACAAGTGAATATTAATTCGAAATATTTACATAAATAATTTTTCTTATATTATGTAAAATTAAATTTGATTTTTGATAACATTTGCCTTTATCAAATATAAGAAATTGAATTCATTGTCTCAACTTTCCTAAAAGCTAAAACAATGGCATCTATATCCTCAACAACTATATCTTAGATTAAAATATAGATTGATTTCATTAATAAATCAACTGATGTAATTAATTTGTGATGATAAATTTTATTACATAGAAGTAAATATTGAACAATTATTATTTAAAGGTACTTTCATAGACAAATAAAATAAATACCTTCATCTTTTTAAAACAGATTATTATGAGCATTCATATCAGCGCCAAGACAGGAGAAATAGCAAAGATTGTTTTAATGCCGGGAGATCCGTTACGTGCAAAATTTATTGCCGAAAAATATTTAATGAATATTAAGCAGGTGAATAACACACGTAATGCTTATTTTTTTACGGGCACTTACAAAAGCACGCCAGTTACAATTGGCGCAAGCGGAATGGGCTGTCCTTCAATTGGCATATATTCATATGAACTCTATAACGAATACGATGTAGATTGCATAATTCGTATCGGAACAGCTGGTGGTTATGCTGCAGGATTAAACTTATTTGATGTAATAAATACTGACAAGGCTTACAGCGAATCTACATATGCAAAATGCGCATTCGATTTTGAAGAAGATCATTTTACTCACGTGGGAGAAGCCTATGAAATAATTAACAAGGTTGCGTCAATTGCTTCGATGCAAATTCTAAATGGAAACATTCATTCCAGCGACGTTTTTTACAGAAGTACACCGGCTTTGCCGAAAATTGCCGCAGACAATAATTGCCTGGCTGTGGAAATGGAAGCTTTCTCACTTTTTGCAAATGCCAAACATCTGAATAAAATGGCTGCTACAATTCTTACGATCTCAGATATTATTTCCACCAGAGAAAGTATTTCTGCTGATGAACGGGAAAGATCGCTGGAGAAAATGATTACACTGGCCTTAGAATCGACTGTTTCAATCAATAAAATACTTTAGCACTGACTGACCAACCGAAAAAAATAGTGCCTAAATTACCTGATAATAATCCACATCTGTTTAATAAAAAAGTACAACCCGCATCACCAATTATTCGTTTGGCAATGCGGATTTTATTCTTTGCTATTAATATTGCACTAACTAAACAAGTTCTTATGCTTTCTTTAAAATAATTTTTTTTCTTTGAAAAATTAAATCCTGCATCCAGAAAATCAACCATCTTGCTCCAGTCCTCCTTTTTTATTAAGGAAGTCTTGTAAATTTTCTTTGCATTAATAGTGATTTTATCTCCCTCCACTTTTGCATCACTCACAAAGCTACCCGTATTATTTGTCACATTGAACTTCAATCCTTCCAAACCTTCGACTTTGTAACCAGAAGGGATTTTCATTGTGATTGTATAATCAAGGGTTTTCGGATAATTAAGGTAAACATCGTAATCTCGTTTTTTCTCATCTGATTTTATATCAACCTGGGTACCAATTAATGAAGAAACGTCAGCTGCATAATTCGGTCCGGCCTTTTTTACCATATCGCCCAATGTAAACTTTTCTTTAAATTTTAAATCCGGTTTATCAGATGAACGACCCGGCTGTACTAGTTCAAAATCGCCGTAAGAAACTATATTGGCAAAGTCATCAGTTATCGCTTCCTTCATTTGCTTTAATTTATCCTTTTTCTGATCGGCAAGTCTTCCACTTTCTTTTCTTTCGAAAGACCCATTTTAGAGGAAAATAAATCTGCCTTTTTCAAAATATGTGCGTAATTCAACGATAAATAATTTACCCTATGAAAACTACCTTTAGTTAATCAAAGCATTTAACAGTTTTTAATCAACTTATTGATCCTTTTCAATATAACTGATTATTCAATAAATTAATTTCCAATCTTCATTAGTACTTGTGCTTTCCCACTTCCCAACCACTGCGTTTCAGAAATTTTTCTCCGGATTCAATTGCTCCTTTTTCCAATTCTGTTCCCATTGAATCATTCCAACGGTTAAGATAACCGAACAAAGAAATAACACCCAGAATTTCCACAATCTCTCCTTCATCCCAATGCTTTCTTATGTTTTCCGCTATCAAATCGTCAACTGCATTTGGAATAACTGATGCTGCCAATGCAAAATCCAACGCTGCTCTCTCTGCTTCAGAAAATGAGGCATGTGTTTTATAATCCCAAATATTTTCCATTTGCAAATTCTCAGTGCCATACCTTTCTGCTGCTCTTATTGTGTGTGCCTGACAATACCTGCAACCTGCTGCATGACTACTTATATATCCAATCAAACGCTTTAAAGCACTAGTTACCTTTCCGGAATTTTCCATCACGGCTTTATTTAATTCGATGAAAGCATATGCAATTCGCGGTCTGTAATGCATCGTTTTTACACTGTTTGGACAAAAACCGAGAGTCTCATTAAAAAATTCTACCAGCTTCAATAATTCTTCATCGCCATCATGCGATTTTGGGTAAACCAAGGGTCTCTTCATCATTCTTGTTTTAATGCTTATGTTGCAAACATAGTAATTGCAATATATTCAGCGAAGTGATTCGATAACTTCATTACACCTAAAATGAAGTTTTTTATAATAACTATAGCTATCCATTGTTTCAAAAATTTCTCCTGATGAAAAAGCCATAATCTTTTGGATTCCGACAAATAAAAACTATTCACTTATGACTAATTGAAAATGATTTCTGCAATTATCTTATATTGATCCTAACGGGAAAATTTTAACTTTGCCAGACCCAGAACATGCTTATGAACTCAAATGCCATTCTCGAATTACTACAGCGAGTAGAAATATTTAATGGCATACCAACTGAGCTTTTGGACAAGTTAGCCTTAACGCTGCATGCAGATTCTTTCACTGCCGGTACTCAAGTGATTCACAAAGGTGATTCAGGTAATTCAATGTATGTTATTGGTAAGGGAAAAGTTAAAATCCATGATGGCGAACATGTAGTGGCTTATATGGAAGCCGGCAACTTTTTCGGTGAATTTTCTCTTTTAGATGAGGCTCCACGTTCAATGTCTGTTACTGCAGTTAACGAAATCGACATACTGAAAATAAGTCGTGAATTATTTTACTCATTGTTGCAAAGTCAGCCGGAAGTAGCAAAAAAAATAATCAGCGCTCTTACCACCAGGCTAAGGAAACAAAATGAATCAATCATCAATCAGTTAAAATCGCGTGAGGCTGAACTTACAAAACTTGTCGATGAAAGAACCAAAGAGCTGAAATTAAGAAATGAAGAAATTACTATTAAAAACCGGGAGATTACTGATAATGTAAATTATGCAAAGCGAATTCAAAATGCAATTCTGCCCGATTTAAAATCTATTCACAATTCCTTTAGAGAATCATTTGTCTTATACATCCCCAAAGATATTGTTAGCGGAGATTTTTATTCATTTTTTCAACAAACAGATCATGCAATAATCATTGCAGCCGATTGTACGGGACATGGAGTTACCGGCGCATTTTTAAGTGTTGTTGGAAATTCACTCCTCACACAAATCATTAGCGAGAAAAGAAATAGTGATCCGGGAAAAATTCTCGACCTATTAAATGATGAATTTATCAATACACTCAATCAGCGTAACGGGGAATCAACAGACGGAATGGATGTATCAATCTGTTCGATGAATCTAAAAAATAATAAACTTATTTATGCCGGGGCTAACAGACCGTTGTGGATTATAAGAAAAAACGAAATTCTTATTTATTCGCCGGACAAATTCCCGGTGGGTGGTTTACAGATTTCGCATGGAGATGGTTTTAAAAGTCATGAAATACAACTTCAGGATCAGGATACTTTTTATATATTCTCTGACGGGTTTGCTGATCAGTTTGGGGGAGCGTTAGGGAAAAAACTAATGACAAAAAAATTTAAAGAAATCCTGCTTTCTATTCAACATTTAAATATGACGGATCAAAAAGATTTTTTGCTCGATTTTTTTGAGAACTGGAAAGCTGATACCGATCAAGTAGATGATGTGCTTGTTATGGGAGTCAGGGTTTGAAGGGAAGAGGGAAGAAGTAAGAAGTAAGAAGTAAGAAGTGAATAGTGAACAGTGAATGGAATTTTCAGTTATATGTCATATCGAATCCAAATTTTCTTCTTTATTATGTTTTTTTCTGGTAGAGTCTTGGCACAAGACCTTATCATCAGAAATAACAATGACACATTAAAAGTATTGATTGTCGACATGACGAAGAAGAAAATTAAATTCATCTTCAATGATGCGCTTGATGCCGATATTTTTGAAATTAGCAAGAGCAACGTTAAGCAAATCATTTTCGAGAACGGATCGAAGCTGACTATTGTGTCGAATCCTTATGAAGTTTCGAACGATATGATTATTAAACAAAAAGTTCACGGAATCAAAACTGATGTACTTGCCCCACTCTTAAATCACTATGTAATTTGCTATGAACGAAGCATTCGCGTCGGATTAAACCTTGAGTTAAAAGGCGCTATTATCTTGACGAATGCAAATACGATAATTAATCATGCTGAGGGTTATTTCCTGAAAGGTGGTATTAAATTTTTTAAACCGGAAAGCAGCTACCTTAATGGAATAAAATATTTACAACCACTAAATGGTTCATATATTAAACCCGAATTTATTTTTTCACAATTTACCAGAAATGAAAACCATAAAAATTATAATTACTCGGACTATGCATTAAATATTATTTTCGGTCACCAGCGTATTTTTTACAATTGGTTGCTATTCGACTATTATGTAGGATTCGGTTATGGAATTCAGAAATCCTCAACAGAATCGGATCTGACTTATGATTATTCGCATATTTTTCTCGGAAAAAAAATCCCAATCATAGTGAGCGGAGGCTTTACGATGGGATTAGTTTTCTAAGAATTTATATTTCTATTTAGTTCCGTAAATAAGATAAGCCTGATATTCCATCGAAATATCTTTATCACGTGCGAATTTTTTCATAAAAGATTCTGCTACTTCGGATTTTATTTTCAACTTCATCTTATCGTCTGCTTTGCTCATCGCCGATGCAACAGGAGCTGCAACATCGTTCATGTATTCCCAGAAATGTTCAAAAGACTCTACATTTCCTGATGTATTTACTTCTTTCAGATTCACTTCTGAAAATCCAGCTTTTTTAAATAAATCAATCATCATATTTTTATCGGTGCATCGAAACATTCCAGGGGATCCCGGTGGTGGTGGAGCAATATTCATGTTTTTCGAAACTGGTCCCATAATGGAAGTTACCCAGAAATTTTTTTCAGGGGTTCCCCATACACTCGTAGCAAAGGTTCCTCCGACGCGAAGTACTCTGGCCATCTCTTTTGCAGCTAGCGACATATCAGGAAAAAACATGAAGCCAAACCGACAACTGATAGCGTCGAAAGAATTATCTTCAAATGGAAGATCACAGACATCAGCAACAATCGCCTTATAATTTCTGACATTACGTTTCTCCGCATTTTCTTCGGCGATTTCAATCATCTTCTCAGAGATATCAGTCCCTACTACCTTACCATTACTTACAATTTTTGCTATAGATAATCCCGGCTCTCCAGTTCCGGTAGCAACGTCAAGTACACGATCTGTCGCTTTAAGATTCAAATGATTTATTATTTCGGTGCCAAGAGGTTCGATGTATTTCATGACCCAATTGTCCCATTTTTTCCAACCTCCCGAAAATGCATTCCACGTGTCACGCTGTTGTTCAAGAATTTTTGTTGCTTCAGCTTCCATGTTTATAAATTTAAATTATTTAAGTTTTAATAAAATGATTTCCTGCAATTAATTGAAAGGTAAAAAAAATTGCATTAGTATTCACTACTTTGAAAAAAATTAGAGAATGCTAAAATCATTTCCCAAAACAAATGTTGAATATTCGAATACCCTAAAAAAATAATAAAATGATAAACAACTATCAGAATTCGAAAAAATTAATGAGCGTCAGGTTTCCAGGTCAGAATTAATTTTTCTACAATAGACTTCCATTCACCAATAAAAACGGGCTTTTGAATATAACCATCCATTCCCATGCGATAACCATTATCAATGTTGTCCTGAGTATATGATCCTGACATCATTATTACAACAATATTTTTTAATTCGGGATCTTCTTTAATCAATTCCAAAATATCCCACCCACTCTTTTGTGGCATGAATTGATCAAGTACAATAAGATCGGGTAAAGATTTATCGTATTTTTTCTTGCGATCTGATAAGCTATTCCAAAGTTCTACGCCTGTTGCAAAATGTAAAATAGCGAATTGCTTACTGCTGGATATTAATACCTCTTTAAATAATTCAAAATCATCTAAATCATCTTCAGCAAGCCAAATTTCATATTTTTTGTCCATACCCGTAAATCATTAAAATTTACAAAAATACTCATTGCTATTTTAATTAATTTTCCATTCATTTTTAACAAATATGAAAGGAAGTTATTAACATCAGTATAAATTCAACCCCACCTAATCATTTAATATTTTCAACTATTCTATTCCTAGTCACGGAGATTACTTAATTCGATAATCAAAGTTCCGTTTATATTTAAATCCGCAAATAAGAAGACTACAGAAAACATTTTGAAGGCCTTTTTAGGAACTGATTTACGCATTTTAATTATTCATTAATGATAAAATATAATCCGCATAATTGTAGCTAATAAACGATTTTCAAACTCATGATTAACAACCCATTTGCGATACACTAAATGAAACAATCAATAATTATCTTTTAAAAATTTCAAATACCGACGCAAATAACCGAAAATCAGATATTTATGATTATATTAGCTTAATACACTCTTTTTGATTCCACTATAAAAGAAATAACTTTGCGGATTCGGACGAAGGGATCCTCTTTTGAAAAACTGAAATAATTATAGCACTTAATCGTCAACTCAATAAGCACACATCTTTTTATACATTTTAAATGATAAATTATGAGCACAAATATCAAGTCTGAAAAAGGTAAGTTAGGGGTACTAACTGTTGGAATGGGAGCAGTTTCGACCACATTTATAGCTGGAGTTATTGCTGTTCGCAAAGGCCTTGAAAAACCAATCGGATCATACACGCAATTAGGATCAATACGACTTGGCAAACGAACTGAATTTCGTAATCCGTTAGTAAAAGATTTTGTCCCACTGGCTTCTCTTGATAATATGGTTTTTGGCGGATGGGATATTTTCCCCGATAATGCAATGGAAGCAGCAGTTAATGCCGGAGTGCTCGATTTGTATCGTCACCTGAATCCATTGAAAGAAGAACTTTCATCGATCGTTCCGATGAAAGCAGTATTCGATCCGAAATATGTAAAGAGACTTCATGGTACACATATAAAAGATATTGTTTCAAAGAAACAACAGGCTGAAGCTTTGATCGATGATATAGCTTCTTTTAAAAAGAAAAATAATTGTGACCGTCTTGTCATGATATGGTGTGCTTCAACAGAAGTATACATTGAGCAATCTGATGTTCACAGTACGCTTGAGAAGTTCGAAAAGGGTCTTGAGAGTAATGATCCTGCTATTGCGCCATCCATGATTTACGCTTATGCTGCGCTAAAATCAGGCGTCCCTTTTGCCAACGGTGCGCCTAACCTTACTTGCGATATTCCAGCTCTTGAAGACCTTGCTTTACAGATGGAAGTTCCTATTGCCGGGAAAGACTTCAAGACGGGTCAGACTCTTATGAAAACAATTATTGCACCCGGACTTAAAGCAAGAATGCTTGGTATTCGGGGTTGGTTCTCTTCCAACATTCTCGGAAATCGTGATGGAGAAGTATTAGATGATCCTGATAGCTTTAAGACGAAGGAAGTTTCTAAATTAAGCGTACTAGATAATATCCTCGAACCGGAAATCCATCCCGATCTTTATGGAAATCTATACCACAAAGTCCGCATAAACTATTATCCTCCGCATGGCGACAATAAGGAAAGTTGGGATAATATCGATATCACCGGGTGGATGGGATACCAGATGCAGATAAAAATTAATTTTCTCTGCAGAGATTCTATTCTTGCCGCACCTATCGTACTCGATCTTGCTCTTTTTCTTGATCTGGCTCATCGTTCAGGACTTAATGGGATTCAAGAATGGCTTTCATTTTATTTCAAGTCTCCTCAAACGACTCCCGGACTTCCACCACAACACGATATTTTTAAACAGCTGATGAAGCTGGAAAATACTCTTCGTCATATTAAGGGTGAAGATTTAATTACTCATCTCGGACTCGATTATTATCAGCAATTCATTGAAGCCTGATGAGCCAAAGGCTTAATAAATTAATTGCAACAGTTGGCGGTGTTGGTTATTTACCTTTTGCTCCCGGAACGTGGGCATCTGCAATAGCTGCAATCATTTGGTTTTTATTTTCAAAACAAACCGATGATCAGTTAATATGGCAGGTAGTAATAATAATAGTAGCCATAGCTTCAGGAATTTATTCTTCGGGAAAAGTTGCAAGTATTGAAAACAAAGATCCATCTCACATTGTTGTTGATGAATTAGCAGGAATGTGGCTTACATTATTATTTATTCCTCCCTCATTCCCAAATTATCTGGCGGGATTTATATTATTCAGATTTTTCGATATTTCAAAACCATTCGGAATAAAACGAATGGAAAATTATCGTAACGGATGGGGTATTATGTTAGATGATATCCTGGCAGGTATCTACAGCAATATTTTACTGAGGATAATAATATTATCGAAAGTATGGTAGTAGAAAAGATTAAGGAGATGATCTCTCAGGCAACCAAGGAAAGATTTTTACGCTTTCAGTTTACCGCCCTTATGGCAACATGTGTCGACTTTCTGGTAACAATACTACTTAAAGAAAATCTGACTACTAATTATTCATTGGCAGTAGCCGGTGGAGCATCTTCTGGTGCATGTGCGGCATTTATTATAAACAGATATTGGGTATTTAAGTCGTTCGAAAAAAATCCTATCTCGCAGGCAATCCGGTATATTCTTGTTGCTCTCGGAAGTATCGTACTTAACACCGCCGGTACTTATCTGCTTACAGAATCAGCACATTCACCTTACCTTGTTTCAAAAGCAATAATTGCACTTATCTTAGGGCTCACATATTCATATTACTTTTCAAAGCGATTTGTTTTTTATGCATGATTTCAATCAAAAAAAAACACACTTAATTGTGGCATTTATTTTTTATGCCATTTGTTCTTCTGTACAAATATTTGCACAAACTACTACAATTCGTGGAGCAGTAACTGATGCCAAGACCGGCGAAGGGATTCCTTTTGTCAATGTGTTTTTTGATGGAACTACAATAGGCAAAACGACAGACTTTAACGGCCAATATTTTATCGAGACGAATGAAAAAATTTCACGTCTTCGCTTTACAAATCTTGGATATAAAAATGAGTTAAAGGATATACTTTACGGTCAGTCACAGATCTTAAGCGTAAAAATGACTCTTGAAGCAAAAGTGCTGAAAGAAGTAAAAGTCAGCGGTGAAAAAAAGAGATACAGAAATAAAGACAACCCTGCAGTTGAGTTGATAAGACTTGTAATAGACCATAAAAAAGACAATAGGAAGGAGCAAATCTCTGCTTACCAATACGAAAAATACGAAAAGGTACAATTCGCATTGAGTAATATTTCGGAGAAGTTCATGAAGAAAAAGTATCTTAAACAGTTCCAGTTTATTTTTGACAACCTGGATTCGAATCAGATGCCTGGAAAAGTAATTTTGCCAATGTATCTGAAAGAAACACTATCAGATTATTACTACAGAAAAGATCCGAAAGAAGTAAAAGAGATTATCAAAGGAAGCCGAAAAGTTGATTTTGATGAACTCATCAATAATGATGGTATGGGAACATTCGTTGCTTACTTATATCAGGATGTTGACATTTACGATAATACCGTTCCTATTCTAACCAATGCATTCATTAGTCCGATATCCGACAATGGCCCACTCTTTTATAGATACTACATCAAGGATACAGTACTGGTTGAAAAAACAATGTGCTATCACATGGTTTTTTATCCAAGGAATAAATCAGACTTTAATTTTCAGGGGGAACTTTATATAACATACGATTCAAATTATGCCGTTCGAAAAAGCGAGCTAACTGTGAGCCCTGATATCAATTTAAACTTTGTAAAAGAATTAACACTTACTCAGGATTACGAACAGATAAAGCCGGGTGAATGGCTTGTGAATTACGATAATATTTCCATCGATTTTGGATTAGGAAAAAAAGGGCTGGGAATTTATGGACAACGCGCCGTGTCGTATAAAAACATTGTTATCGATCAGCCAATGCCCGATAGCTTCTACAATGCTTCTGCCCCCTTAACTGATACATCACTTACAGATTCACAGTGGGATGAACGACGTCATTACGACTTGACAGCTTCTGAGAAGGGCGTATATTCGATGGTGGACAGTATACAGCGTGTTCCTGCGTTTAAACGATTCATGAATATATTAACGCTTGTTTTTGCCGGCTATAAAGAATTAGGAATATTTGAAATTGGTCCGGTAAGTACTTTTTATAGTTATAATCCTGTTGAAGGCTCAAGAATAAGATTAGGTGGAAGAACGACTCCTAAATTCAATCCATACCTGAGATTCGAATCTTATGCAGCATATGGTTTCGGTGATGAGAAATGGAAGTATTATTTTGGAGTTACAAAGGCCTTAGGGAAAAAGTCCTTTGTAGAATTTCCCCAGAAAAATCTTTTGATATCGTATCAATATGAGACAAAAATTCCCGGACAAGAACTTCAATTTGTTCAGGAAGACAATGCATTGTTGTCGATCAAGCGCGGCAAAAACGACAAGCTTCTATATAACAAGACTTTCAATATCTCCTACCTGAGTGAATTTGAAAATCATTTTTCTTTTGAAGCAGGGATTCAACACCTCGTACAATCTCCGGCCGGCTCATTATATTTTAACAAAGTTGAATATAATGATGCAGAGAATAGAATCAGCTCAATTACAAATACCGTTCTGAATCTTTCTGTACGATTCGCTCCTCATGAGCAATTTTATCAGGGTAAAAATTACCGGATACCGATGTTTAACCAATATCCTATTATAGAAATCAGACTTACGGCATCTGAAAAAAAATTCCTAAATAGTGACTATACATATAAAAACCTGTATGCAAGTTTATTCAAACGGATTAATATTGCACCATTCGGATATACCGATTTAACCATTGAGGGTGGAAAAGTTTTTGGCAGAGTTCCTTACCCACTTCTTCAGATACATCGGGCGAACCAAACTTATTCTTACCAGTTACAATCGTACAACCTTATGAATTTTCTTGAGTTTATAAGTGATCAATGGGTTTCGTTAAACGCCCAACATTATTTTAATGGATTTTTCTTTAATAAAATTCCATTGTTAAAACGACTAAAATGGCGCGAAGTTATTAGCCTTAAAATGTTATATGGTAACATTACTGACAATAACGATCCACAAAAACACACTGAACTGTTTAAACTTCCGATAGAATCAAACGGGCAATTAATTACCTATTCACTTGAAAGAAAACCGTACATTGAGGCAAGTGTTGGCGTGTCCAATATTTTTAAAGTGATTCGAATTGATTTAATAAGGAGACTTAATTATCTTAACAACGAACATGTAGCTGAATATGGAATACGGGCAAGAGCTAAATTCGACTTTTAAAAAATCAATTAGCCGGCGCGATAGACTTCAGAAGATTTTACATAAACTTCTGCATCCTATTGTAAAATTATTTGTTGCCTTAGGAATTACTCCCAACGTAGTAACTACAATTGGTTTTTTTCTAAATACAATCGTTGCTATCATATTTATTGCAGGAGTCGAAATTGGAACAAGATCCGATCTTTCATATATCGGTTGGGGAGGCGCAATGATCCTATTTGCCGGGCTCTTCGATATGCTCGATGGCCAGGTTGCGCGAGTCGGTAAAATGACCTCACGGTTTGGTGCATTATACGATTCCGTCCTTGACCGATATAGTGAGATGCTGATGTTTTTAGGAATTTGTTATTACCTTGCCGGCCATCATTATTTTATTAGCTCATTGATTGCTTTTATCGGATTGATTGGATCAATCATGGTAAGTTACACGCGTGCCCGTGCAGAAGGTCTGGGAATTCCATGTAAGGATGGCTTGATGCAAAGACCTGAAAGGGTTATAACTATTGGCCTGTCTGCTCTTGCCTGTGGAATTACAGGACATTATACAGGTGGAAATCACAAATGGAACTTAACAGTTTTTGGATATACAGAATTTGAAACCATTGCCATATTTATTATTCCACTTGCATTAATTGCAATTCTTGCGAACTATACGGCTATTCAAAGATTAAAGGCCTGCTATAGTTATCTTATGGCCGAAGACAGTAAAGACGCTTCAGCAAAATGAATTTAATTTCTCTCAATTTATTTTTAACTTATATAATAATGTCATTAACGACATTATTATCACCGGAGCCTTCGACTTCAAAAATTTATCCCGTTCCTCCTGCAAATGAAAATTCGCTGTTTTACATTCAACGAAGCAAAAACACCAATGCAATTGTTTATGAAGTAAACCGCAAAGTTGACGGATTAATTGATGAAAATGATCCGGTTAAAATTTATTGGATTAGCTATTCCTCCGACAGTTCAATATCTGAACTTACGGCTATACAGAGAAAATATGCATATGGTCTGACATCGAGACCATACAACGGCTTGAAAAACTCTTTTGTACTTCAGTTTTCAGCCAACAAAAAACGAAACATATTCCTTCTTCCCACTCCAAGTGAAAAACATTACAATGCCTTCATAAATATTAACGGCAAACTAGCCGAATTAAAAAAAGTATTTATCGCTACCAGTGGTGGTACGTTTTGGTTTCCGACTATTGATTATGTTGAGTTAACAGGGAAAGATCCCTCCTCACAACAAGTAGTAGTAGAACGTTTTCACCCTTAATTAAGATCAGGAATTGAAGCATTTATAAATGTCAAAAAACATTCAAAACAGTAATTTCAATCAGGGCTCGCAGAAACCCTATTCCTATTTGATTTTACCTGGCTTAACAATATTATTTCTCCTTTTCGTAAAAGCAACGACAGGTATTCGGTCTGACCATTTCTTCCTTGTAGGTATTGTAAATATATCCTACTTCTTATCACCGTATACTCGCCGGCTCATCACCGCTCTTGGGATTATTATTGTTTATTGGATAATTTACGATTCCATGAAGGCATGGCCAAATTATGCTTTTCACAATGTTGATATACGACCACTTTACGAAGCTGAAAAATATATTTTCGGAATTAATCAAGGTGGGATTATTCTTACTCCCAACGAATACCTAAGTAACCATTATAGCTCCTTTGCTGATGTTATTACTGGAATATTTTATCTCAGCTGGATTCCATTACCTCTCATCTTTGCCTTTTATCTTTTCGGAAAAAACAAAAATATATTTCTTCGCTTTTGCCTGGCATTCTTTACTGTAAATATCCTTGGCTTCATCATCTATTATCTTCATCCTGCTGCACCCCCATGGTACTTTGCACAATTTGGCGATGTTCTAAACATTCATACAAAAAGTTATGCCGCCGGCCTGCTTCGTTTCGATAATTTCTTTGGCCTTCATTTTTTTGAAGGGCTATATTCAAAAGGATCAAATGTTTTCGCAGCCATGCCTTCGTTGCACGCTTCATATCCGCTCATAGGATTAGTTTATGCAAAAAAATTACGATCAAAATTATTCATAATACTATTTACTATTTTCATGATTGGAATCTGGGTTTCTGCGATTTATCTGTATCACCATTATATACTGGATATACTGGCAGGTATTGCCTGTGGTCTGACCGGAATAACCATTCTTGAAAAAGTTTTATTGAAGAATAAATACTTCATCCGCTTACTGAAAAAATACGAAGCAGTTATTACTAAATCTCTGTAAGCATTTACGCCTTTGGAAAAATATACTGAGGCAACAATTCAAATTTGTCACCATCAAATAATCCTTTATCACTTAACTTTAAACTCGGTATTACAAGCAATGCCATAAATGAAAGCGTCATAAAAGGAGCCGATAATCCAGAACCTGCTTTCTTTGCCATCTTATCTATCTCCGTATAAGAATTAGCAATCGAAAATCCATCATCGGCACTCATTAATCCCGCAACAGGTAGACCTATCACTAGTTCTTCCTTATCAATTACACAGCTAACTCCACCCTTCTCTTTAATTACCAGATTAACGGCTCTGCAAATACTTTCGTCATCTACACCTACTGCAACGATGTTATGACTGTCGTGTGCGACTGATGAAGCCAATGCTCCTTGCTTCAACCCAAAGTTTTTGATAAAAGCTTTGGCCACAGGCGCTGTCGTGTATCGATTCACTACGACCATCTTCAATATATCAAGAGAGACATCTGAAACAAAAAAACCATTTTCCTTTTTGACGCGAAGATTCAATCTGTTCGTGATTAGCTGTCCGTCCAAAGCTTCTATCACAGGAAACATATCCTCATCATTCGCTTCAATTAGAAAATCGGAAGGTTTCTTTTCGTCGCAGGAAAATTTATTAATCATTTTTTCCGAAATACTTTTTATAAGGGTCTTGCCTTCTGAAGCAACAAGAACACCGTCAATGTACGTCTGTTTCACATTGAAGTTTTCCAGATCATCAACAATTATAAAATCAGCAGGATCTCCTATGCGAAGCATGCCTGACCGCATGTTGTAATGTAGTATCGGATTTATACAAGCAGACTGAATGATTTTGAAAATATCAATTCCCTTTTCAACAGCTCTTTTACATAGTACATTGATATGGCCTGCAACAAGGCTATCAGGATGTTTGTCGTCGCTACAAAACATAATATTATCATGATGTACATCGAGAAGACCGATTAGTGCTTCGAAATTTTTTGCGGCACTTCCTTCCCTGATTAGAATCTTCATTCCGAATTTCAATTTATCAAGTGCTTCTTCTTCCGTGAAACATTCATGATCAGTAGTAATGCCAGCTGCAATATATGCTTCGGCTTGCTTACCTCTTAATCCCGGTGCATGACCATCAACCGGTTTATTTATTTTTTTCGCCGATGCAATTTTCAGCATAACCTGTTCATCATTATAAAGCACTCCAGGAAAATTCATCATTTCACTCAGGTAATAAATATCATCCATGAAAAGTAGTTCGTTAACTTTGACTGCATCGAGCGCATCTCCTGCCGTTTCAAAGACTGTTGCAGGAACACAACTTGGTGCACCAAAATGAAATTTAAACGGTACCTTTTTACCATTAGCAATCATATAAAGGACTCCATCCATTCCACAAACGTTGGCAATTTCATGCGGATCGCTTATTGTAGCTACAGTACCATGAACAACTGCAAGGCGTGCAAATTCAGACGGAATCAGCATGGAACTTTCGATATGAATATGAGAATCGATAAAGCCGGGCATTATTACGCCATCATTAGGCGAAACGCTGCTTATCTCATTAATGGAAAAAATCTTCCCATCCTTCACCGTCACTTCTGCAGGATAAATTCTCTTCGTCCAATAATCCAGGAGCGTCCCTTTTATTTTGTAATCCATACTATTATACTTTATTGAATCGGACAAAAGAAAGACGATCAACGAAAAAAATTATTCCCGTTGATCGTCTTTAAATTTATTTTCCTTACTGTTTAATCATTTTACCATATGACAGCACTTCATTCTTACTATCATAAATCATGTACGTATAAATACCCTTTGCAAGATAATGCAAATCAATTGTTACTGCAGACCCATTGAGTGAATTATTTGAAATTTCTCTTCCCTGAATATCACGGATTATCATTTTCCCCGCCAATGGCTTATCATTTATCTGCCTAATCGTGACAAATGAATTAAACGGATTCGGGAACATAACAATATTCTCCCTGCTTCCCGAATTCTGAATACCGATTGTAAGATTACTAACTAATGTGTTCTCTGTTGTATTCGTAACCACAGGAAGATTTTGATCGAAATAAATATTCGCTGTATTATTTATTACAGTCATTTCAGAAAGTCCATTTAGTGCATTAATAGTATATGCAACATATCCATTACTTGCGGGCTCGTCGATATTGCTATCAGGAAGCATAATGTTATAGAAATGGAAATCAACAACTCCATTTGAATTCAGTTCGACTATAACTGGATGACTACTTGATACAAGTCTGAATGTATTTATATCCAGATTTGAATTCAATGTATCCAGGATATGAACAGTATAAGCAGTATCAGTGCCAGTATTCTGGAATCGGATTCTATAATATAATGTATCGCCGAAGAGTGTATAATGTTGAGCATATTCACCCGGTGGATTCACAGACTTGTCATTCGGATCGAATGAACATTGAACGGTCTGGTTGAATGGAGCCGAAAATACGTGAACGAGGTTGCTGTTCAGGTCATATGTTTCAACAATAATTCCCATATTAAGTAAAGATCCTTGTCCGGGAATATTTAACTGCATCGTAAAACTGCCCGATCCATAGGTAAAATTAAATACTGAAAAATACACGGTATCACCATTTACCGAATCAGGCGGAATACTTGATCCGGAAAAAGAAACATTAGAAGACTTATAAAATTTAATCAGGAGATTTACTGGAATTACCGTATGACTCTGATAGTCGATAGTGTAATTCTGAACGGTATTGCAACGAGGTCGTCCAGACAAATATGCAGTCGTCCTGAATGCAAATGAATTCGGATAAATTGCAAAATCCTGATTAGTAACATTGGATTGTCCAACATTCACCACAATAGAGTCGCTTGTTATTGAATAAAAATCAATACCATTCAGAATCTTTATCGTATGAGCTCCTGTATCGGCAAAGAATGAATAATTACCATTTGCATCTGTGAATGTGATTATTCCTTCAGGAAGCATTATTAATTTCTGTTGTGGAAGAAGCAGATCGATACCATTGTAAATACTATCCATATTATCATCGTAAAATACTGACCCGGTAATTTTACTCACGTTAATTCCAAAGGCCTGTGGAATGTAGCAAATAGTTGGTCCGATTAAACAATTTCCATTTAATGTGCTATATATGTATTCCTGCAAAGTCAAATTATAAATACCACCTGGTGCATTCGAAGGGATATTCCACGATACCCGAACTGAATCATTATTAATCGACAATGTTGAGGCATAAATGGTGGTTGAGGTTGCTTGATGATATAAGTACACATCACTTGGACTGCATGGAGCAGAACCATTTCCAAAAAACAACTGGTTGTTGGTTATTGTTGTAGTTAACGTTTGTCCGCGAAAACCCTGGTTAGGAGACAAACCCTGATTACACTGGGAATGGACATTAAAACTTGTAAAAATAAACGCAATAAGGGAGAGTACATATTTTTTCATATCTGACGAATTTAATTGTAATTGATGAAATTAAGTTTTTTTTATCTGCCTAAGTCAAACAAAATTAAAAATTTGGTGAACTGCTCCTTAGATGCTTTAGATTTTTGATAAATGGTGACCAATGAATCTTTTTTGGCAATAATGGGCATAAGTTTCTTGCTTATGGATGAATCGTTTAATGCTTCCAAATCCAATATTGCTTTAGCAAAAAGGATTTCGCCTAAAAAAGTCTTATAGTTATGTTCGTCCTGCATATTCATTGGCAACGAATAGATTTTGTCGATGTAATAAAATGAAGAATCTATATTTCCCTCATTAAAATAAGCAGCACTTAAATTAAGATTCCCTTCGATAAATAGTGGGGTAATTTGCAATGCACGTTTATAATATTGTATTGCCTTTTGGCGATCGCCCAATCTTTCATAGGATGTTGCAAGGTCGTTTATCAAACGGAGATGATTTGGATTTACAAGAATAGATTTTTCATAATTCCTTATTGCAGAATTAATATCACCACTATAAAAATAGGCCAATCCATTATACCAGCTTACCGGAGTCGCTGTCATATCGAGTGGATAAAACCAAGTGTGTACCTTTTCTGATTCACGAAGCATTCTGGGAAAATTACCATTTACCTGTGCGGAAATCGTATTTCTTACATGTATTTCACCTTGCATCCTGAACCATGCTGCTACTGATGCCAGAATTGAAACCAATGCCATTGCAATGAAAACCGGAAGCGTAGAAATGTTCTTATCCCTCCTTCCAGAATCGAAAGCTGTGATCAGGGCAAAGACAATCATCAGCATAAGCATACTATAAAATCTTGATCGTGGATAGGCAAATAGAGAAATAACCATAAAACCTATTACACTGGATAGCAATAATGATAACAACATTTTCCCATTTTGATCAGCACTCTTCATCTTCATAATTCCTGTCTTGACAATAATAAAGAACAAGAATAAATAAAGGGCTAGTCCGATTATTCCTTGCTCAGCCCAAATAAGAATATAATCATTGTGTGGATGTTCATAGCTAAGGAAACCGGTATTGATATGCATCGTCCCGCTGATACCATATTTGGGATAGAACAACTTCCAGTTATTAAGCCCGACTCCGAAAACAGGATGTTCACTTATCATCATTGCACTATTTCGCCAAAGCATTAATCGGTCGAATGCGCTGTTGTTATTTTCTATTCTTTGCGTAGTAAGTAATCCGGGATTCTGTATGTACTCTCCTACCCTTTCAATCTTTTCACCGAGGTATTTATAGTTAGGAAAAAAAGTGATTACTTTAATTCCACCTGCTATAACAAGAATGAATACGCCTATAATGATAATTCGATTTCGTATTGACCAAAACGAAATTAATTTCACGATGTATTTCCTTCCTAAAACAGCGAGGAAAAAAACCACTACAACAAATAAAGCAATCCAAACGGCTACGGTCTGATTTAAAACTATAAAGAATATATCAAGAATTAAAGCTAAAATATATAAAATCCGCCATTTAGATTTCTCTGACAACACTCCATAGATGACTAATGGTAACAGAATTAAAAGAACTTCAGAGAAAAAATTTTTGTTTGCAAGACTTGAGGAAATCATGAATGATTTATGCAACAATTTATCTTCGAGATGATCGACAATTATGTCTTTTAACTGGAGAATACCATATACTGAAAATCCTATGATGGCGACTGCTGAAAATCGGCAAACGTTTATTGCTGAACGCGGATTATTCATAAACATAGTGGTACCGGCAATAAACACACCGTATAGCAATGCTAATCTAAGCCATTCAGAAAATGCATCGCCCTTATTTATGGATTGAACCATTGATATGGCTGTCCATGATAAAAGCAGGACTATAATAATCCATGTCATCAGCATTTGTCGGTCGGTAATTAGTTTTTTAACCCCGCCAAAAAGCAAAACAATGGAAAGGCCGGCTAAAAAATATGAGGTTAATAAAAACCGTATGGCTATTTCAGGGTCAATCGTAAGTTTTGAGATCGTAAATGGCAGAATTATGAAAATGAAAAAAAGAAAAATTAGAGGCAGATATCTGGAATATTTTACAAGAAGCATCTGATTGGGGTAAATTAAAATGCAGTTTACAAAAATCTTTTTACAAATGATTCGAATAATTCTTATCATTACGCGATTCAAATAAAAATTTATGACTGAATCTTCTTACAAGGCAAAACCGGATTTTGAAACCCGCGAATGGATTAGCCACGTTAAAAAAAGAATCTGGATTTACTTCGTTATTGTTTTCATCTGTGGCATTTACTCTTTTTATGTACTAAAATATAATGTTCTTGAATACTCTGCGACCGCTTCTTTTTTTGTCAACGAAAATAACGTCATTTCTTCTCCTACCCTAGATACAAAGGCCTTCGATAATATTTCTTCGGGCGATAAATTTAATCGAGTTTATGAATTAGTTAATTCTGCGCCAACAAGAAATCACCTCATCAAAAAATTTGATTTGCTTAAGCATTATGGATTAGATACTACCAGTGAATTTTATCAGCAGCAGGTTGTAGCTTGTGTCATGTCGCACATTACAGTAAAGAAGAACCCATACAATACAATTTCTGTAACAGTTACTGATAAACACCGGTATCTGGCAGCAGAGATGACCAATGAAATTGTAAGTTATCTTGAGCAGCTTAATCAGGAATTTTACGTCAGCAACATTCAAAAAAAGGTAGAAATTTCTCAGGCATTTGTAGACCAGTTGAAAAAAGATAACTCATTAAAGACTTTGGTAATTGATAGCCTGATAAAAAAAATAAATCAAATAATAAGTTCAGCTAAATCAAGCGATAAGAATTCATTCATTCTCCTCAACGAGCAGCAAAAGCTAAGCGCCCTCATCAATGAATTCCAGCTATCCACGAATGACTTGCTCAACTCTCAGAAATTATATATACTGTCGATGCAAGCACTAAATTTTAAAAGTTTTCCTACCATTACTGTTATACAATCCGCAATGCCTGCATTTAAATCGATTGCATATAAAGCGTTTCAATTTTCTTTATTGATAATGATACTTGTATTTATGTTTCTGATCTTTCAGGCTTATTTCTATTTGCATTATGTTGACTATTTACGCCTGATATTTAAACGCAGTTAGAAAAAAAATCAAAATGAATTTTATTTCTTTGCATGTATGAAGAGATATGTGATTATTGTCGCAGGAGGATCAGGAAAACGAATGAACGCCGTCATTCCTAAACAATTTATGTTACTGAATGGAAAGCCCGTTCTAATGCATTCCATCGAACGGTTTTATAATTATGATTCTTCAATGTCTATTGTCGTCGTTCTGCCTGAATCAGAAGTAAAAGAATGGAACAAACTGATCAGTAATCAGGCTTTCTCAATTAAGCATGATATAGTCATCGGAGGCGCTACACGCTTCGAGTCCGTACAAAACGGACTATCAAAAATTACTGAACATTGCATTGTCGCCATCCATGACGGAGTGCGTCCCCTATGTTCTTCTATGCTCATAAATCGTTGCTTTGAAGATGCCGTCAAATATTCAAATGCTATTCCTTCCATTCCTGTTTCGGATTCAATTAGAATCGTTGAAGGAGAAAAAAACAGGATTGCCGACAGGGATTCGTTACGAATAATACAAACGCCACAATGCTTTGATTCGGTTATGATAAAAAAGGCATACCTGAATAATGAAGCTGCCCAATGTACAGATGATGCAGGAGTGTTCGAACTGGATGGAAATACAGTTCACCTGACGCAAGGTGAAAGATTCAATATTAAGATTACTGTCCCGGAAGATTTAAAGATTGTTGAAGCAATACTGAAAATAAATCAGTAAAATAAAAATTACCACTCATCCTTATTTTTTACAGGCTTTTCTTTGGTTACAGCGTTTTTAAGTGAGTTAATCGTTTCAATTGAATTTGCATCCAACTGACGAAGATATTCATTGTAAACAGGCAGATAGGATGTTGCCTTTGTATCACGCCATTTTTCTGCCGGGTAATAGGATAATTGCTTCCAGTTAAATTCAGTCAGTTCGTATTTGAAACGGCCATTCCTCGCAGTAACAGTTATCGTATATTGAACCACACCTCCTTCAGTTTTCAATCCATCTTTATCCGGAGGATTTGAAAGTCGAAACCGGGGTTTACCAACCATCGAAAATTTTACAGAATCATTTTCCCTGATAACTTCCGTCGGATTTTTATAAAAGGAATGAAACCAATCATTAATCCTCTTATACAATACATTTGCATTAACACCTGCTACTTCGACAACACCCTCATATGCTATAAGTCTGGTAATGGAATCAACAGGAACTGTAACAGGAGTTGGCAGTGGTTCTTTCTGAGCATGAGCTGTAAAAAGGGAAAGCACCAGCCAGATGGCCAGAATTAATTTTCTCATAATGTTAATGATTTGTTCCTGTAAAAATACTAGAAAATATCTTTCGATATACAGGATCAGCCGCGCACCTTTACCTTAAGCCTTGTTCCTGGCTTCAGATTGTTAATGTCAGTAATCTTATTAAGTGCTTTCAGCTCATCCACAGAAACGCCTTCGTATCTGCGTGCAATATTAAAAAGTGTATCACCTGGCGCCACTGTATGGTAAAGATAAGATGGCGACTTTTTTACTTCGGCATTTTCAATAGTAGAATATTTTACAGCAGGCTTTGTCACCACTTTTTCAACTGTCACTACTGCCTCTGCTTTTTCTTCAGCATTATTCAATTCTTCTTTCTCGGCTGTTGTCATCAATGGTTTATCATCTTCCGTCTCGCTGCCATTGATAGGATTTTGTATAAATATACTCTTAGGCTGATTCATCATTACAACCAAATTCTGACCTTTAAGAATAACATTGTTTCTGACAATTTTCTTATTCCACTCTTTCAACTGGCTTGTCGAGCATTTATAACGCATGGCAATCGTTGATAAACTCTCACCACTTTTTACAATATGAATCTTTTTTACAGATTCATTAATAGTGATGTATTTACCATTAACATTTGCCGTCTGAGCGATATTATCTTCAGGAATCAACGGTGAAGGACAAAACGGCCCTAGTTTGTCGAGTCCAATCGATGTGTAGTAATTATTAACCATATCGCGCACAAGAACATTCCTGGTAACTGGTGCGCGGCATCCAAGAACAATACTTACCAATCGATGTTCACACTTGGCAGTTGTCGCCACAAGGCAAAAACCTGCGCGCTTAGTATAACCGGTTTTTAAGCCATCTACTTCGCCTGAATATTCAATCGTTAGTTTATTATGATTACTGATAATGCTGCTTGTCTTTCCATTCTCAATTGCTGCATATCCCATTGCAGAAATTTCAAGTACTTCAGAGTACTTGAGCATCTCGATAGTTAATAATAGCAAATCGGATGGGGATGATGAGTTATCAAACATCATATGAGGCGCAGGCAGTCCGGTCGGATTGCTGTAGAATGTATTCATCATTCCAAGCTCTTTCGCACGGCTATTCATTCTATCAATAGACAATTGAAGATTTCCTCCACCAATAAATCTTGCCATCTGTTCGGAGCATTCATTGTTCGAAGCAATCATTGTTGCTTTAAAAACGTCGCGCAATGAATAGTTGACGTTACTTATTATTTTCTTTGTATGATTTCTTCTTCCGACAATCGTCTCACGTGTCCATGAAACATTATCAGTCCATGCAAATTTTCCTGAACGAACATCTTCTACTGTCAACAATGCAACCATCATTTTAGTCAACGATGCTATCGGGTAGGCAGACGAAATATTTTTTTGCCATACGACTCTTGCGTTAGCAACATCATAAAGCAAACCTGCACGAATCTCACTTTCATTGATAGAAACTCCAGGTAGCATCTGAACAGAAAAAGGAGTCGATAACCCTGTATAGTCAGCAGAAGGAGTAGTTTCATTCGTGCCAACAGCATTTTCAGGATTTTCAGCCATAGTTGCTGATAAACCTGGAAAAATAAATACTGAAAAGACAAGAATAAACTGTTTAATCTTCATATAATATATTCGGGCAAATGATAATTTACAAAATACAGCGAACCCAATGCAACTTTATTTGGGTAAACGCTTACTTATTGTTGATTAAGGTGAATATTGTATACTGCAATTATAAGCCAAACGTTACTTGGAATGCAATATTCTAATCCCGAAAAGTAGAAAAATTAATAAAAAAATCATATTCTTCTTACAGATAATTAACTCCATCGGAATGCCTCTGATGACGTGGCTTTTGAGAATTCAATCGATTATGAAATCGTTTATACTACCCGACGTATTGTACTTTTTGCACTTATTTTGTGACTCTTAACATCCATATTCGAAATATGAACAATTCCAGGACTCTTTCCATCTGAAAAACTGCCATATTTATCATCTATTCCCAGGAATGATGCTCCATTAATGGTTGACCAGCTAATCAATTCTTCCAGTGATATTTCGGGGTAATACTTTGAAATGGTCTTTAACTCTTCCCATACTGACAATGAATCGTTACTTGCATAACTATCCGTCCCAATTGTTATTCGACAACCCGATTGCATCAACATTGGTATGTCAGGCAAGCTATCTTCAATAAAGAGGTTTGCATTAACACATAGGCACCAGAAGAGATTTTTATGACTTTGAACAGCCTTTTCAATATCTGCTTTCTTTGAATATGTATTATGAACTAATTGCAGTGTGGCATCAGGTGGAAAATGAACTATTGTAGAATTGAGAGAAGATTTATTCGTTGCTTTCCAGCTTTTAAATAGTCCGGAAGTAGCAAGAAGTTTTTCAAGAAGTAATCCTTTGCCGCTTAAAAACATTTCATCCTCCGATTTAGTTTCTTGATTATGAATACATGCTATTTCATCATGATCACTGATAAATTCAGCAATCATCTTCAAGAGCTTTTCTGATACTGTATATGGAGAATGAGGCACTATCGAAGCTGGTAGACCAGACTTTATATATTCATCGTACAACAATGTCCCCTTTAAAAAAACGGAATCAGCATTTTCTTCTGATAAATCGAAAATCTCAACGAAAGTATGATAGTGGATTTCGCTTTCTGACTTAATTTGTATTGAAAAATTATTATTTGAAATATCACCAATAGCCACAATTCCCGAATTAAACATCTCACGGTCAGCAGCTAACATGGCATTTTTAATTTCCTCGATGCCTGCATTTCTGTTTTTAACAATCTCGCCTATAAATCCAGGCAATGATTTATTCTTCGTCAGTTTTCCCTTTAGGTGGGAAAGCTCTAAATGGCAATGGGCGTTGACAAAGCCCGGACAAAGTGCTCCATCCAGTTTTTCTATTTCTTCAATATGGTCTATATCATCGGTAATGGGATCGATTACTTTCAGAATAATACCTGCATTGTCAACGACAAGAATCCCGTTACGAATTGGTGGCCGGGTAACGGGGTAAATTATGTCTGCAGAAATAAATCGCATTTTCTCAATTTGACTATTTATAGGATGAATTTCAATGGATTTTTAATATTTTGAGAATGTAAATTGGTGCTGCCCGATTAGCCAGGCTATAGGGCAGACGAATTTAATTGGACTATCTTTGCGCCCGTGAATGACCTTGCAAACATACGTGAACTTTCTGAAGAGGATTTGAGAAAATGGTTCGTTGATAACAATGAACTGGGTTTTCGTGCGAAGCAGGTTTTCGAATGGCTTTGGCAGAAAAGCGCTCGCAACTTCGAAAGCATGTCTAACCTATCTAAACCACTGCGCGAAAAACTTAATAGCCACTTCTGTATACACGGTGTCGAAATCGATACCAGCCAGATTAGTAAAGACAGAACCATAAAAAATGCATTCCGGCTGTATGATGGAAACATTGTTGAAGGTGTCCTTATCCCCACATCGTCACGAATGACAGCGTGTGTATCTTCGCAGGTAGGTTGTAGTCTTACCTGTAAGTTTTGTGCAACAGGAAAGCTTGAACGAATTCGTAACCTTGAAGCCGGTGAAATTTATGACCAGGTAGCTATTTTACGACAACAAGCTGAAGAGAAATATCATATTCCCCTTAGTAATATTGTATATATGGGAATGGGTGAGCCACTGCTTAATTATTCAAATGTCATCGAAAGTATTGAGCGGATTACATCGCCGGATGGACTGAACATGTCACCCCAGCGAATTACTGTAAGCACAGCAGGAATCGCCAAAATGATTAAACGTCTTGGAGATGATGAGGTGCGTTTCAATCTCGCCCTTTCATTGCATGCTGCTAACGATGACAAACGCAATCAAATCATGCCAATCAACGAGCACAATACACTTGACGCACTGGCTGAGGCTCTGAATTATTTTACTGATAAAACCGGCACCAGAGTCACCTTCGAATACATCGTCTTCAATAATTTTAATGATGAATTAACCGATGCCCGTGACCTGGAAGCATTCTGCAGAAGAGTAAAAGCTAAAGTCAATCTGATCGAATATAATCCAATTGATGGGGAAACATTTTTAAATGCTAAAGATGACAAGATTGAAGCATTTAAAAATCATCTTGAGAGAAACGGAATAATCGTAAACATTCGGCGCAGCAGAGGAAAAGATATTGATGCAGCTTGTGGACAGCTTGCAAATAAAAACGAACATGCCATCGTAAAACTGAAGAGTACTCATATTCAAAACAAGCATGTTGCTAATTAGCAAATTGATTACTTTCGTCTGCCTATGTCATCTGTATTGCGCGAAATAAAGGCTCCAATATCATCCATAATGGATGAGTTTGAAAAAAAATTCCGTGCCTCCATGAAGAGCAGTGTTCCGCTGCTTGACAGAATCACCCATTATATCGTAAAAAGAAAAGGCAAACAAATGAGGCCGATGTTTGTTTTCCTTACCGCCGGATTATGTGGTGAAATAAATGAAAGAAGCCACAGAGCAGCCGCATTAATCGAATTACTTCATACTGCCACCCTCGTGCACGATGATGTAGTCGACGACTCTAACGAAAGACGCGGTTTTTTTTCCATCAATGCACTCTGGAAAAATAAGATTGCCGTTCTTGTAGGTGATTACCTGCTAAGTAAAGGATTGCTGCTATCTGTTCATCATAGCGACTTCGACCTCCTCCGCATCGTTTCAGAAGCTGTATCAGTGATGAGTGAAGGAGAACTGATGCAGATTGAGAAAGCAAGAAAACTCGATATCAGCGAAGAAATTTATTTTGAAATCATCAGACAGAAAACAGCATCTCTCATTGCATCCTGTTGCGCTGCAGGAGCAGCTTCAACAACAAGTAATCCTGATACGATAAGTAAGATGCATACTTTCGGCGAACTCATCGGAATCGCCTTTCAGATTAAAGACGACTTGTTCGATTATGGTCCATCAGGGATAATCGGTAAGCCCACAGGAATTGATATTAAAGAAAGTAAAATGACTCTTCCCCTTATTTACTCTCTCAGTAAAGCATCAAAGAGTGAAGTAAGACGAATTATCAATATCGTTAAAAATCAAAATACGGATGATCAAAAAGTAAAGGAGGTAATTGATTTTGTAAAAGTGAGTGGCGGACTTGAATACGCTACTTTATGCATGAACAATTACAGGTCGAAAGCCTATGCCATGCTTTCCGATTTTCCCGACTCAAAATTTAAAAATTCGCTAATACAGTTAATACAGTACACAACCGAAAGGGATCATTAATTATTATGATTGGTAAAATATTTTATTTCGTTTCTTCTCTTGTCGTCCTAATAGGTGGGTTTGTATTCCTTTCTCCATCCCTGCTTACACCCGACCTTATTTACCCCGAACGGATTGATTCTGTGTATATCGCCTTTCATTCTGACATGGTGACAAATCCTGAAAACATACTTATGTTCAATCCGTCCGCTGTTGACTTAAAGTACTCCGATATTCAAGTAAAGACAATTGAAGGTTTTCCTCTAAATGGCTGGTATGTTTATGCAGCAGATACTCCTGCTAACACCATACTAATTCTTCACAACATCAATGAAAGCAAGATTCTTTACCTGGATCATCTGAAACAGTTTCATGATCGTGGATTTAATGTCTGCGTTTTTGATCAGCGTGCACATGGAAATAGCGGAGGAAGTGAATTCTCTCCAGGTCTGCCTGCTGTCGATGATGTCAAAAGAATGATTGATTCTATACTTGACAAGAAAGGCACAAAAAATCTGGTTATCATGGGAGCCGGAATCGGTGCAGCAATTGCCTTACAAGCTGCAGTTTATGATAGCCGGTGTTCAGCCCTTGTTTTGCAGAGTCCGTTCAATACTTATGAAACATATATCGATAAATATGCAAGTTTAAAGTGGGGGATCATGAAGGATTTATGGTATCCAATATTTAAAAGAAGGACTGAAGCCCTGCTCCAATATCCCCTCAAAGAGCTCGATCTCAGGCAAATTGCCGCATATACCAAGATTCCGTCACTATTTATTATCGCCTCTGAAGACACAAGAGTTTTCACCTCAGAAACACTTCAGGTATTTGATGCATCTGCATCGGAAAAAAAAGAATTATTTTTGGTCCGGAATGCAACGGAAAGCACTATTGCAAAATCAGGCGGTGAGGCTTATTACAACCGTATTACGGCATTCCTATTGTCTATTCTGCCCAAGGAGCAAACTATTTCACGCTATAAAAAGCTCGCATTAAATGATCATTAAAGAAACTATCGACAGGATTTTTGAAGCGGCCAGGATCGAGGAAGTCGTTGGTGATTTTGTGCAATTAAAAAAACGTGGAAGTAATTTAATCGGACTTTGCCCTTTTCACAATGAAAAAACTCCTTCATTTAATGTAAGCCCCACGCGGAATATTTATAAATGTTTCGGTTGCACTAAAGGAGGAAATGCCGTGAACTTCATCATGGAGCATGAGCATTACAACTATCCGGAAGCTTTACGATATCTCGCTAATAAATATTCAATTGAAGTTGAAGAATCAACACCCGATCCGAAAGAGCTTATCGAAAAAGATGAACGGGAAAGTCTCTATGTGTTAAATTCATTTGCACAAAAAAAATTCACTGAAAATCTTTTTGATGTAGAAGAAGGACGTGCTATCGCTCTCAGTTATTTTAAAGAACGCGGCTTCACAGAAGAAATAATTAAAACATTCCAGTTAGGTTACTCACTCAGCAACTGGTCTGCCTTTTCTGATGATGCTATTGAAAAAGGATACATGCCTGAATTCCTTCTTAAGACGGGATTAAGCATAGCAAAAAAAACCAACGACAACGAAGCAGATTCGAAAGTAAAGGTTCACGATAAACTACTCGACAGATTTCGTGGACGAATTATGTTTCCCATCCATAATCTGAGTGGACGTATAATTGGTTTCGGCGGTCGAATATTAAAGAAGGACGAAAAGGCTGCCAAGTATGTAAATTCTCCCGAGTCAGAAATCTATCACAAAAGTAAATCGTTGTATGGAATTTTCTTTGCCAAGAAGGCAATCGTACAACGTGACAATTGCTACCTCGTCGAAGGTTATACTGATGTTATTTCACTTTATCAAAGCGGAATCGAGAATGCCGTAGCATCGTCCGGTACATCGCTAACCGTCGAACAAATCCGTCTCATTGGAAGATACACCAAGAATGTTACCGTATTATATGATGGAGATGCAGCAGGAATCAAAGCATCATTGCGAGGAATCGATCTTATTCTCGAAGAAGGACTAAATGTAAAAGTTGTTTTATTTCCCGATGGCGACGACCCTGATTCTTACCGACGCAAACATGGCAGCAGCAAACTTGTCGACTTCATCCGTGATAACTCCAAAGACTTCGTTGTATTCAAGACTGGGCTTTTACTTGAAGATGTCGCAAATGATCCAGTAAGAAAAGCAGGACTCATCAGAGACGTTGTAGAAACTATTGCTAGAATTCCCGATCCAATTACAAGATCTGTTTATCTTAAGCAGTGCAGCGTGATGATGGATGTAGGTGAGCAGCTTCTCATCTCCGAGATGAATAAGATGCGGAGGACACAGGTAAATAAAACCATTCCTCAGGCTGACACCGAAGAATTATTGCCGGCAATGTTGTTGCCTCAAAAGGATGAAAACGCCAGCATTGGAATACAGGAAAAATACATAATTGGCCTTCTCCTTAATCTCGGAAACAGTGATCTTATTTTTACCGAAATAATTATCGATCCTCAGGATCCTACAGGGAAAAAAGAAGTTGTACAGACTGTCAAAGTCTCCCAATATATTGTCAATGAAATCGCCCATGATGATATCGCTTTTGAAAACGATCCTTATAATAATATTCTTCAGGAGTATGCACGATTGACTGAAACTATTGAGACAATTGATCCGCAGATTTTCATCAACAGCCACGATCCATTGATCAGCGCAATTGCCGTTGAACTATTAAGCACCAGATATTTCCTTAGCGAAAACTGGAAGGAAATGCATAAAATTATCGTCCCAGATCAAATCACAAATCTGAAGGACGATGTAGAACAATCAGTTTTACACCTGAAAAAAACCAAGGTGATGAAGATGCTTGAGGAAAACAGAAAAAAAATTCTCGAAGCACAAACTGTTGGCGACGATTACACATCGCTTCTGACCGACAATATGCGACTCGATCAACTAAAAGTTGAAATTTCTAATAATAAATTAGGAATCGTCGTACTCTGGTAAGTAGGTTGTATCTATATACAAATCCGGGAGAGTCGAAAACATTTCTTGCAATCCAATAAAAATCATTCCTGTAATCGTCAATGAATCTTTGATTATGAAAATCTCAAACAATAAAATTCTGATAACCGGTGGCGCTTCAGGAATCGGATTAGGCCTCACTGAAAGATTTGTCAGCGAAAATAACACCGTCATTATTTGCGGACGACGAGAAGCAGCCTTAAAAGAAGTTCAGTCAAAATTTCCATCTGTTATCATTAAGTGTTGTGACTTATCCAAAGAAACTGAAAGAGAATTACTTTATAAATGGATAATGGAACATCACAGTGATTTAACTTTGCTTATTAACAATGCAGGCATCCAGCAATGGATGACTTTGTCGGACAGTAATTTTTATCAAAGAGCTAAAGAAGAAATTGCAATAAACATTGAAGCACCGCTGCATTTGACATCACTTTTCATAAACCTAAAATCACTTCAGACGATCATCAATGTAACTTCCGGATTGTCTTTCGTTCCATTAATAAAAACTCCGGTGTACTCTTCAACAAAAGCTTTCCTGCATTCATTCACTATTTCGTTGCGTCAGTTATTGAAATCGAAAAATATTGAAGTGATAGAATTTATTCCCCCTGCTCTTAATACAGACCTTGGCGGAAAAGGATTGCATGATACTGCACCTCCTGTGAGTGAATTTATAAACTCATTGTTCGAACAGTTAAAGCAAGGGAAAACTCAAATTACCTTTGGATTCAGCGATGCTATGTCGAAAGCAGGGCCGGAAGATTTACAAAATGCTTTTAACAGGATGAATATTCCTAGCTAAATTTCTGAATAAATTATTTTTCCCAGTCTTCTTTCATCATTGAAAAAAGAATCAGATCAATATAATGATCATGTAAAAATTCACCTTGTCTTATAATACCCTCCTGAATAAAATTAATCCGGTTTGGTATTGTCTTGCTTTTCTGATTTTCTGTTCCACATCTGATTTCAATCCTATTAAGCTTCAGTTCAGAAAAACAATAATTGATAAGAGCCTCACAGGATTTTGTAACTGTGCCGTTTCCCTGAAACTCCTCCCCGATCCAATAACCTATTTCGCCAATTTTATTCTGATGATCGATTTTGTAAACACCGATCCTGCCAACAATTGTATCATTATAAAAAATTACAAAAGTAATTTCATGCCCTTCTTTTGTTCTCTGGTTCGATGCTGAAATGTAGTTGAAAATGAAATCAACCGATTGCATGTTATCAACCCAGGGCAACCATTTATTAAGGTAGTTTTTATTTTGGGAGGCAAGATCAAAGATAGCCTGACCATGTTTTTTTTCAAACTGGTCGAGCCTTATCTTTTCATCAACATGAATAGTCATTCACATTTCAGTTTTGTGCTGAAAGCTATTTGGATTTCACTTTTTTCTTTCCGGTGTTCATCTTCAGACTGGCAACTTCCATATCTGTTAAAAACCTCCATCGTCCTCGTGGCAAATCCTTTTTTGTGAGTCCGGCAAAAATAACCCTGTCGAGTTTTTTAACCTCATATCCCAGATGTTCAAATATCCTGCGAACAATCCGGTTTTTCCCCGAATGTAATTCCATTCCGATGACATCTTTCTCAGAACTCGTGTAAACAACTTCATCAGGTTTGATAAAACCATCATCAAGAGTTATTCCAGCCATGATCTGTTCCATATCGGTGTGTTTCAATGAGCGGTCTAATTCAGCCTGATAAACCTTATGCACCTGAAACGAAGGATGTGTAAGTGTTTTAGCAAGGTCACCATCATTTGTAAATAATAAAACACCGGTAGTATTTCTGTCGAGGCGACCAACTGGATATACTCTTTCCTTACATGCTTTTGCTATCAGCCCCATGACAGTTTTTCTGTCTTCAGGATCATCTGTCGTTGTAATAAAATCTTTTGGCTTATTGAGAAGGATATAAACAAGGCGCTCACCGCGTAAAAGTTCATTGTTATATTTTACGCTATCGCCGGGCATTACCTGATATCCCATTTCAGTAACTACTTTTCCATTAACAGAAACAACACCCGCTTCTATCAATTCATCAGCTTCACGTCGTGAACAAATTCCAGCGTTCGCAATAAATTTATTAAGCCTGACTGATCCGTCTTCCGACATCTTCGGCATTGGAGCCGATTTCTTTTTTTCACCATAAAACTTATGATCTTCCTTCCTGTTCCACTGACGTTCTGGTTTTTCCCCTGATGATCGTCTTTCGGAAATTCTTTCTGCATTTCGTTTATCCTTCTTTTCATCTCTCGGTTTCTGAAAACGATTTTCACCATAAGATCGTGGTGAATCATTCTGATGCGTGGAAAACCGGGATTTTAATTTACCTGTGCCTCCACCCTCTTCTCCTGATGAAAATGATTTTTCATCGTCACCTTTTCGTTTTCTTTTATTTTTTCCCGCAGAGTTAAACGAAGGACCCGATGTTTTACTTCGATACGCCGGTTTTTCTCTTTTCTCAGGAACAGCCCGATCGCCATCAAAAGAACGACGTGATTCACTTTCAGGACCTTTTTCTTTATATGTTACCCTTTCTGTATCCCGCGGACGAGAACTGCTTCTTTCTCCCGGTCGTGATGTTCCGTCAGAAACCCTTCTCTCAGAGGCTGGTCTTTCTCTCCTTTCGGAACCGGATTTATCCGCATCAAATGGCTTGCGCTCATCTCTCCCTCTGCTTCTTTCTCCAGATGAAGGTCTTCCTCCGTCGCGACTTCGGGAAGGACTTCTTTCACCGGGTTTTGCTGAACGGGTAAATGGTTTTCTTTCACTGCTACCGCCTTCACTTCCATAGCGTTTCGGACGCTCGCCTGACCCTTCGCTAAATGCTTTTCTTTCCGGCTTGTCAGAATCGGAACGCTCCTTGCGGAACGGTTTCTTTGCCCCTGCTGATTTAGGGTATTTATCGTTTTTAGAAAAACTCTTTTTTGGTCCGGAACCGCTGCTTTTTCCCGGTCGCCCACTTGTTCTCCCTCCCGATGAAGGTTTTGATCGTCTCATTCTGCAAAGCTAACAAATTGAACACCTTATTGAAGAATTTGAAAATGTAAAAATGTGCTAATTTGAAAATGGAAAGACTGTACATTGCAAAAATGAATACATTTTAAAGTTTATTTATAGGTAGAATTTTGCATTAGGCTAGAAAATAATCTCAAATTAATAAATTATACCATCGGATAAAAGGCATCTTCAATATGATCAATTGACGTGTATTCACTGTTTGTGACCACAATCATTATATCGAACCGCCATTCCTTTTCTGGAAAATAATCCTTCACAAACTGATCTGCCGCTTTTATAATCTGTTTCTGCTTACCGATTGTAACAAGCAATGAAGGATCTGTCAGGTAGGCTGATAACCTTGTTTTCACCTCCACGAAAATCAATCGGCCTCCGAATTCGGCAACGATATCTACTTCTGCACGATTGAAAACATACTTTCTCCGGAGGATCGTATAACCTTTGTTGCGCAATGTGTCGCAGGCGATACTTTCGCCGATATCACCGAGTTCTTTTGTACTAACCATTGTGAAAAGTCAATTCCATTTTATCACTGACATTGAGTGTTACCTCACTTCCCATAATCAACGGATAATTATTAGGAATATGTCCGGCTGGAAATCCATATACCACAGGATATGAATATTCGGCAACTGCATCATAGATAATTTCTTCAGCACTTTTTCCAAAAGGAATAGGATTATCCTTCATCTCCGACATGCCACCGACGATAAGTCCGGCAAGGCCTTTTAACTTTCCATTACGTTTCAAGTTAACCATCATCCTGTCGATGTGATAGAAATATTCATCGAGGTCTTCCAGAAATAAAATTTTACCTTCTGTCTCCATATCGCTAGCGCTTCCGATTATGGAAGCCAGAACAGATAAATTTCCACCAATCAATCTGCCTTTCGCTTTGCCTTTCCTGTTCAGTTTTTCAAGTAGTGGTTGCTGTCTGCTTGATGAATATCTAAGCGCATTTCCGAAAAGGGTTTCCTTATAAACTCCCAGGCAAGATGCATTCAATGATGAGAGGTTGAGAGCCATTGGCGCGTGAAACGTCTGAATCGCACAATGCCTCTGCACATGTGTATGAATCACTGTCAAGTCGCTGAAACCAATCAACCATTTCGGATTTTTTATGAATCTTTTCCAATCAATAGAATCAATTATTCGTGCTGTGCCATAGCCGCCACGAGCAAATAATATGGCTTGCGCCTTACTGTTTAATGCCCTTTGTAAATCTCCAGATCTCTCCTCGTCAGTTCCTGAAAACTGATTGTATGATTTATACAGGTTTTTTGCTGTCTGAACATTTAGCCCCCATGAAGTAAGCAAATCAATGGTAGGTTTAATTTCAGACTTCAAAACCTTCCTTGCTGTAGAAACAATGATAACAGTGTCTCCTGTTTTTAGATAGTCCGGTCGGATCATATTCATATCTTTGGCTGCGAAATTAGTTTAAAGTTTGCGCTTACAGGATCACTGTTTGAAGTTTAATTAAAGCGGGAATGTCAGTAAATTCAAACGACCTGATTATGATTATGAAACCTACACTTGTTACCTCTGCATTACCATATGCCAACGGCCCGGTTCATATCGGCCATCTTGCTGGCGCCTATCTTCCTGCTGATGTTTATGTTCGATTTCTTCGCATGCGCGAGGAAGATGTTTTATTTATCTGTGGCTCCGATGAACATGGGGTTCCGATTACACTCAGAGCCCGAAAGGAAGGTGTAACACCTCAAGAGATCGTCGACAAATATCATTCAATCATCAAAAAAAGTTTTTCCGATTTTGGAATCTCGTTCGATATCTATCACCGCACTTCGGAAAAAATTCATCATGAAACAGCTTCCGCTTTTTTTACTGTTCTTTTCGATAAAGGAATTTTCTCTGTAGAAGAAAGTGAACAGTACTATGATGAAGAGGCGAAAACATTTCTTGCCGACCGATACATTACCGGAACCTGTCCCAATTGCAGCAACCCAAATGCTTATGGCGACCAGTGTGAGAAGTGTGGAAAAAGTCTTTCTCCTTCCGACCTTATCAATCCACATTCTCAGCTAAGTGGAAAAACACCGGTGAAGAAAAAAACAAAACACTGGTACCTTCCGCTAGACCGGTTTCAGAAGGAATGGCTGGAGAAGTGGGTCGTCGATCACAAAGACGACTGGAAAAATAATGTATACGGACAGTGTAAATCATGGCTCGACCAGGGATTACAACCAAGGGCAGTTACGCGTGACCTCGACTGGGGAGTTCCTGTTCCATTGCCCGATGCAGAAGGAAAAGTGTTATACGTCTGGTTCGATGCACCGATTGGATATATATCGGCTACGAAGGCATTGTTTGAACAGCGCGGACAAAAAGATGGATGGAAAAAATACTGGCAGAAAGATGCGAGACTTATTCATTTTATCGGCAAAGACAACATCGTATTTCATTGCCTGATTTTCCCGGGAATGCTGAAGGCTCATGGTGATTTCGTTTTGCCTGAAAATGTTCCTGCGAATGAATTTCTGAATTTGGAAGGCGAAAAAATTTCCACATCAAGAAATTGGGCTGTGTGGTTGAATGAATACCTTGAAGATTTTCCCGGTAAACAGGATGTACTCAGATTCGTACTTTGTTCTACCGCTCCTGAAAATAAAGACAACGATTTCACATGGAAAGATTTTCAGGCCAGAAATAACAATGAACTCGTCGCAATATTCGGAAACTTCGTAAACCGCACCCTTGTACTTACCGACAAATATTATAGTGGATTGGTTCCCTCAACAGGCAAACTCACGAATGAGGACGAGAAAGTTCTTGAAGAAATAAAAAAAACGTCTGACAATATCAGTAAACTTATTCTGGAATACAGGCTACGTGAAAGTCTTTTCGAGTTAATGAATCTTGCCAGAACAGGAAATAAATATTTGGCAGATCAGGAACCGTGGAAAGTATATACGACCGATCCTGAAAGGGTAAAAACAGTTCTGTACGTATCCCTCGAAATTACAGCTGCGCTGGCTTATTTATGTTCTCCTTTTCTTCCAAATACATCTGAGAAGTTGTTGAGCATGTTGAATCTTCCGGCAAAAAAATGGAACGACATTTACGGAAAGCGACTGCTAACTGCCGGACATCAGTTAGGAAAATCAAGTTTGCTTTTCGAGAAAATCGAAGACGAAGCGATAGAAAAACAAATTCAGAAATTACAGAATACGAAAATGAATAATGTTGTTGCACCGTCAATAGTTCCTCAAAAAACTATTACATCATTCGACGATTTTCAGAAAATGGATATCAGGGTAGGAACCATTCTTACAGCTGAGCGCATTCCGAAAACAGACAAACTTCTGAAACTGACTATTGACACAGGCATTGATCAACGTACCGTTGTTAGCGGCATTGCTGCCAGTTATGATCCAGAGAAAATCATCGGTCAACAAGTCAGTATATTGGTAAACCTTGAACCAAGAAAGATAAAAGGAATTGAATCTCAGGGAATGATATTGATGGCAGAAAATGAAAAAGGTGAACTTGCTTTTGTATCGCCAACCAAGGAGATTGGGAATGGCGGAGTTGTTCGGTAACTATTCTTAATTTGAGAATTTGAGAATTTTCGGAATGTCGGTTACTTTAATTTCTTTGTGGTAATTTTTTGAACCGTTGAGGACGCAATTAGAAAATGTGCAAAGCAGACGAAGTCCTGCTTTGTCACCACTAAATTTGCGGAGCTAATTTTAGCCTAATTGTCTTCTTCCGGCCGTGGCGAACCAAAATTCTCAAATTTTCAAATTTTTTTATACGGCCTGATAATTAACCTTATCGCTTTATCATAGCTAAAATAATTCCACATCCAGTTTATGAATACGATTACTCTGTTTCGGAATCCAACAAGAAGCATGAGGTGGATAAACAACCAGGCAAGCCATGCAAGAAAACCTTTCAGGTGAATAAACTTAAGGTCGGCAACAGCCCTGCTTCGACCAATAGTTGCCATCGTTCCCTTGTCAACATATCTAAATTTTTTCCATTCACTTTCACTTTCCCTGTTCAGATTCTTCGCAAGATTTTTCCCCTGCTGCATGGCAACAGGAGCAAGCATAGGATGAGATCCACTTTCATGAAATGCAATATCACCTATAGCAAAAACATTTTCAACACCTTTTATTCTGTTATAATCATCAACCAGCAACCTGTTTCCTCGGCCGATGATCGCAGCCTCAAATCCAAGAGGCATATTACCTTTTACTCCGGCAGTCCAGATAAGTGCACTCGTCTGAATTATCACACCATCCTTTAGCAACGCTTCTTTTCCGTTATAAGAAATAAGCTGTCTGTTCATCATCAGATTTACGCCGAGTTCTTTCAACTGTAAAGCCGATTTCGTCTTTGAATAAACAGACATTGCATCAAGAACATTTTCACCGGATTCGATTATGGTAATATTCATCATCGATAAGTCCAGCTCAGGATAATCCATGGGTAAAACATGACTTTTCAACTCTGCCAGAGATCCTGATATTTCTACGCCTGTAGGACCACCTCCAACTATGACAAAATTCATGAGTCTTCTCCGATCATTATCATCCTTCATCAACAGCGCTTTTTCAAAATTCTGGAGAATGAAACTCCTCATGTTTAACGCATCCGTTATTGACTTTAACGAAAGTGCATTATCCTGAGTCTCCTTCATGCCGAAAAAATTAGTTGCAGATCCTGTTGCAAGAATTAACATATCATAGGGAACAGCACCGATGTCAGTTGAAAGTATTTTTGACTGAGTGTTTACTTCAATTACCTCTGCCATTCGAAAAATGATATTCTCTTTACCCGAGATAATTTTCCTAATCGGATAAGCCACTGAATCGGGCTCAAGTCCGCCCGTTGCCACCTGATACAACAGCGGCTGAAAAGTAAAATAGTTATGCTTGTCCAGTATTAAGACTTCAAATTTCTTCGTATCGATGCGGTGAGAAATTTCGACACCTCCAAAACCACATCCGATTACAACAATTCTTTTTTTGTCTTTGTTCAGCGAAAAAATATCCATTCGGAATCAAATTTAGGATATTATCCAAGGAAATGATAATTTGAAGATTCGAGAATTTGATGGAACTATGGGTAAGATTTTCCTATTATCAGTTAATGAGAATTTATTCTCATGATATTCGGCCATAAATAGTCGGCACAGTTCCTTGTTATTTTATTGATAATAAGGAATTTATATAGTTTATTTCCGTGGTCTGGGATTTTAATTTACAACCGGAATGACTAATTATCATCAATCCCGAAGTTTTGAGAAACTCTCATCACATCCGCTAATTATCGCATCATCACATCAAAACCGGGGTTTTTCTTTTGGCACATCGAAAAGTTTATTCTATATTTGCACCTGAATTTAAGGAAGATAGAAGGGGACGTAGTCCCCTTTTTTATTGCAATAAAATGAATATTAAGGATATAATAAGGCAGTTAGTGGTTGAAAAAATAGCTTCATCGGAGAACTATCTCGTTGAAGTAAAAGTTGTACCCGGGAAAATAACTGTAACAATAGATCATCCCATAGGCGTTAAAATCGAAGATTGTGTTGCCCTTAACCGTTATCTTCATGAGAAGCTTGACGAAGAAGATGTATTCGTTAAGTATGAACTGGAAGTTGGTTCTCCGGGTATGGAGGAACCATTATTAATTCTTCCTCAGTACAAGAAAAGAATCGGACAAAGAGTAAGTGTTCTTACATTCGACGGAATAAAAAAGACAGGTACACTTTTGAATGCAGACGAAGAAAGCATTGAAATAGATGAGGAGCAAATCGTACGTAACGGAAAGAAAAAAGAAATTCAAAAAACATTTAACAAAATACCATTATCCCAAATTAAAGAAACAAGAGTTATATTCTCTTTCGACAAAATCATTTGATTAAAATGAAAAAGACAGAAATCAAAAACGACCAAACAGAACTGGTAGATGCATTCTCGGAATTTAAAGAGCTGAAGAACATCGACAGGGCAAGTATGATGAGCATTCTAGAAGATGTATTCAAAAACATGCTCCGAAAAAAATATGGCACAGCCGATAACTTTGACATCGTTATCAATACTGATAAAGGTGACTTAGAGGCGTTCCGAAATCGTTTGATTGTTGAAGACGGACAAGTTGAAGATCCGAACACACAGGTTGAATATTCGGAAGCTGTTCGTATTGAGCCAGACTTTGAAGTTGGAGAAGAGGTTTCTGAGAACGTAAAATTTTCGGACTTCGGACGCAGAGCCGTACTCGCCGCACGTCAGAATCTGATGGCTAGAGTTCAGGAATTAGAGAAAGAAGGAATTTTCAGGAAATACAAAGACCGTGTTGGTGAAATTATTACAGGCGAGGTTTACCAGACCTGGAAAAAAGAAACTCTTATCATGGATGATGACAGTAATGAGTTGATTTTACCGAAGAATGAACAAATCCCTTCCGACTTTTTCAAAAAAGGCGATGCTGTAAGGGCAGTTGTATTGCGAGTGGAAATGGTAAACGGAACCCCAAAGATTATTTTATCCCGTACATCACCATTATTTCTAGAGAAATTATTCGAACTGGAAGTTCCGGAAGTATTTGACGGACTTATCACGATAAAGAAAATTGTTCGTGAGCCGGGTGAGCGCGCTAAAGTAGCAGTAGAAAGTTACGATGACAGAATTGATCCTGTAGGCGCTTGTGTCGGAATGAAAGGTTCACGCATACACGGTATCGTTCGCGAATTACGCAATGAAAATATCGACGTAATCAATTATACAACCAACCTTCCACTATTCATCTCTCGTGCTCTGGCTCCTGCCAAAATAACAACTATCAAACTTGATGAAGAAAAGAAACGCGCATCTGTATTTTTAAAACCGGATCAGGTTTCTCTTGCTATTGGAAAGGGCGGACACAATATTAAACTGGCAGGAAAATTATCCGGATATGAGATTGATGTTTACCGTGATACAGATGACGATCAGGAAGACGTCGACCTCGACGAATTTTCAGATGAAATCGAACCATGGATCATCGATGAATTAAAAACAATTGGCTGTGATACAGCAAAGAGTGTGCTTGAAGTTCCTATTGAAGATCTTGTTCGCAGAACTGATCTTGAAGAAGAAACAATTAAGGAAGTTGTCCGAATATTACGTTCAGAATTCGAATAAGAATAGAAAAGAGTACGCAGTAATAAATTATTATCTTGCACTACGCTGCAGGCGAAGGAGTAAAAACTAATATGGCAGAAGCAGAAAAAACAATACGATTAAATAAGGCAGCCAAGGAATTCAACCTTAGCATGGATCACATTGTGGATTTCCTGTCTAAGAAGGGTTTTACGCTCGAGAGCAATCCGAATACAAAATTGCCCGGAGATGCATATTCCCTGCTGTTGAAAGAATTCCAGGGTGATAAATCTGCCAAAGAAGAGGCGCAACAAATTTCGCAGAGTAAAATCCGGAAAGAAAATTCTTTTGTTTTAGAAGCGGACGATCGTCCAAAAACTAATTCAAGAAAAGAAGATGACTCAAACGAAATCCTGATTAAAAATGTCAGTGCCGCTCATTACCTGATCGAAGATACTGCAAAGGCAGAAAAAGAAAAGGTGTCAAAAGCCAAAGCCAAAGCTGATAAGGAAACGAAAGAAATTGAATCAAAGGCAAAGGAGAAGAAAGAGAAGGAAGCTAAGGAAAAAGACAGCCATGTAATAAAAGCAAAAGCTGATAAGGTAGAAGGTCCTAAAGTTGTCGGTAAAATAGATGTAGAGGAAGACTCATCAAAGAAAAAACGTTCGGCAAAAGCTAAAGAAGAACCCGTTGCAAAAAAAGTTGAAGTTCCTGTAGAAGAAACTCCTGCGAAAAAATCTGCACGAAAAAAGAAAGATGCTGCCGAGCCGGAGCCTACTCCGGTAGTTGATGAAATATTACCTGTGGCAGAACCAACACCTGTTGCCACCTTCACACCACCATCAGCTCCCGAAATTTCCGAACCAGTTGAGACGATACCTGAAGAACCTACTCCAGAAGTGATTGCTCCTGTTTCCTCCGCTCCTGTAGTTGTTGAACCAAAAACACCACCCGCTGAAGTAACTCCATCCGAACAGGACGAGTTAAAGAAGGACGATATCCACCGAATAGTTAGAACAAAACTTTCAGGTCCGACCGTTCTCGGAAAAATCGAACTCCCTGCAGAACCTCCAAAAAGAAAACCTGTTGCATCATCATCTGGCGCAGTTGATGATAAAAAGAAAAAACGTAAACGCACTGAAAGAAAGGGCGGCGGACAACCGGTTCCGGCTGACAAGTCACGCCCTATCGTACCACAAGACAGAGGAAATCGTCCTCCTCCCCGAACAGGTCCTTCAAGGCCAATTGTAAAGGCAGAACCTACAGAAAAGGAAATACAGGATCAGATTAAGGCAACACTTGCCCGACTCAGTGGTTCAGGTAAATCGAAGTCTTCAAAAATGCGTAGAGCCCGCAGAGATGAACGTGCAGAAGTAAAAGCAGAACGGGCCGCAGAAGAAGCAGATAATAAAATAATTCAGGTTACAGAATTTGTAACAGCCAACGATCTGGCAAGGATGATGGACGTTTCAGTAACGGAAATTATATCTGCTTGTATGTCTCTTGGTATTTTCGTTTCCATCAATCAACGTCTCGATGCAGAAACATTAAGTGTCGTTGCAGAAGAGTTTGGTTACAAAGTAGAATTCGTCAGCGCTGATGTACAGGAAACAATCGGTGTTGAAGAAGATAAACCGGAAGACATAGGACCACGCTCCCCTATTGTAACTGTTATGGGACATGTGGATCATGGAAAAACTTCACTTCTCGATTATATTCGTAAAGCCAATGTAATTGCCGGAGAGGCCGGTGGTATTACCCAGCATATCGGTGCCTATGAGGTATCACTGGAAAATGGCAAAAAGATAACATTCCTTGATACGCCAGGTCACGAGGCATTTACTGCCATGCGTGCACGTGGTGCAAAAGTAACAGATGTGGCAATCATTGTGATTGCTGCCGACGATAGTGTAATGCCTCAAACGATCGAGGCAATCAATCATGCTCAGGCAGCTGGTGTGCCAATGGTTTTTGCCATCAATAAAGTAGATAAGCCTGATGCAAATCCTGAACGTATTCGTGAACAACTTTCTAAAATGAATATTCTTGTCGAAGACTGGGGTGGAAAATACCAATGCCAGGAAATAAGCGCCAAGAAAGGACTTAACATTGACGCTCTGTTAGAAAAAGTTTTACTGGAATCAGAATTACTTGAACTAAAAGCTAATCCTAATCGCCGCGCCAACGGTACTGTAATTGAATCCATGCTTGACAAAGGTCGCGGTTATGTAATGACTGTACTGGTTCAGGGTGGAACGCTTCACGTAGGCGACATTCTTCTTGCAGGTTGTTACAGTGGCCGCGTAAAAGCATTGTATAATGAAAGAGGTTTCCGGATTAAGGAAGCCGGACCTTCATCACCAGCGCAAGTACTTGGTATGACTGGCGCACCTCAGGCAGGTGACTTGTTTAATGTAATGGAAGACGAAAGAGAAGCCCGTGATATTGCTAATAAAAGACTTCAACTTCAACGTGAGCAGGGAATTCGTACTCACAAACATATTACACTTGATGAAATCGGAAGACGACTTGCAATCGGTAACTTCAAAGAACTTAATGTGATCGTTAAAGGTGACGTTGATGGTTCTATTGAAGCACTTGCTGATTCATTGTTGAAACTTTCGAATCCTGAAATTCAAATTAATATCATTCATAAATCAGTCGGCCAGATTACAGAAAGCGACGTACTCCTTGCATCTGCATCGAATGCAATCGTTATCGGTTTCCAAGTCAGACCTTCTGTGAATGCACGTAAGCTTGCAGAATCCGAACAAATAGAAATCAGACTATATTCCATTATCTATAATGCTATCAACGAACTTAAGTTAGCTATGGAAGGAATGCTTGCTCCTGAATTTCAGGAAAAGATTGTCGGCAATATTGAGATCCGCGAAACGTTTAAGATTCCAAAAATCGGAACGGTAGCAGGTTGCATGGTCCTCGACGGAAAAATTTCCAGAAATACAAAAGTTCGTGTTGTTCGTGATGGTATCGTAGTATACTCAGGCGAGCTTGCATCGCTTAAACGATTTAAAGATGATGTAAAAGAAGTTTCAGGCGGCTACGAATGTGGTCTGAGTATTTCTAACTTTAATGACATCCAGGTTGGTGATGTAATTGAAGGATATGAACAAGTAATGATTAAACGTACTCTTGCTTAAGATCGACCGGTGGGTCTTTTCGATCCACCGATTGATTTTAACAGCTAATCCGTCAATGAAAAATCTTTGTTTGTTTTTTGTGCTTTTCTCGTTTGCGAAAACGGGTAATGGTCAGGAGAAGACTACATATAATTCTGATTCATCTATTATTATTACGAAGGATGCCAGGCTCGATGAACTTATCGAAAAACAGCGTCGTCAGAATTTATCGAATCAGACGATGCATGGATTCCGAATTCAGATTTATTTCGGCGGAAATCGTCAGAAAGCATCGGAGGTAAAAATCGATTTCAACTCGAAGTATGCAGACATCCCCTCTTATTTAACCTACCAGCAGCCTAATTTTAAAGTAAGAGTCGGCGATTACAGAAATCGTCTCGAAGCTCAAAAATTTTTACGGGAAATAGAAGGCCTTTACCCAACATCCTTTATAGTGTCTGACGATGTAAAATTACCACCGATAAAATAGGTACGCCATTTTCTCTTCTGATTATTGCTTATTATTTAAATTCTTTCCGGCATAATGAATATTATTTCCCTCATGCCGATTGCAAATTCAATAGATGATCAGATTTTCCCATCTTTGTATCATTAACTACAATACATGAAAAAGATACTGAATTATTTTCTGCAGGGATTACTCTTTGTTGTTCCCATAGCCATTACACTTTGGGTCATATTCAAGAGTATATTATGGATCGATAGCCTACTCCCCTTCCAGGTTCCGATTAAAGTTCCCGGATTTAAGGATATAGAAATTCCGGGTCTGGGATTGCTAACAATATTTGTAAGTATTGCGCTCGTCGGACTAATCAGTGCTCGATATATAAGGAATCCCTTGTTCATGTATACAGAAAGAATGATTGAAAAGGCTCCATTAGTTAAGCTGATTTATTCTTCTGTAAAAGATTTAGTCGAGGCATTCGTCGGAGAAAAACGTCGGTTTAATAAACCCGTTCTCGTGCGGCTTGAAAAAGATTCTCAAATCAACCGAATCGGTTTTATAACAAAAGAAGACCTGACTGACATGGGAATTGATAGGGAAATGGTAGCTGTATACCTGCCATTCTCATATAGTTTTGCTGGTGAACTCATCATTTTACCCAGAGAAAATATTACTTTTTTAAATACTTCCGGAACAGACGCCATGAAGTTTATTATCTCAGGCGGAGTGACAGAAATTAAAGAATAATTCAAAAGCGGGAAAAATTAAATGATCATCTACTCTTACGATTTTATAAATCAACGATAGAAAATTATTCCTATGGCAAGATAGAGGATGATTATAAAAATATGGAAGTTGAGTTTATGGTTTTAATTAATGCCTACGAAGAGACATTTGCCCAAACTGTTCATGCACGAAACTCTTATCGATTCGAAGAAATAATATATGGCGCACGATTTACACCAATCATAAGCCCGGGCGAAAAGGGTTTAGTTATTATCGAACCCAACAGAATCAATGAACATGAGTTGGCTCCCTTGCAGGAAGAAGTATCCGTAATGTGAGTTTTATCAGTCGTCTTTATATTATCGGCTCAACCAATAATTTTAATGACATCAGATTTAATCCTGCGTTCGGCTGTCAATTTTATACTCTCAGAAAAGCTGATTAGAAAATCCTGATAGCCCGCACCGAGAATGCACCGTTTTTTCCGGCTCCTTGAGTAGAGCCTGTGCCAAAAATCACCTGCCATCCAAACACATTAGTCATTTCAGACGAAGACCAATAAGCAGCGTTTGAAAAATTTCCATATCCTGCCGGTTTTAGATTCTGATACATTAACAATAACTCACCTTTAGAAGGAAGAAACCAATCAGCATATCCATTCTCAATTAATGTGTCACATATAAAAGCTGCAATTCCCGGACTAGTGCATCCGATTAATATATCATAAGAATTAGGCTGGCCGCTTCCAAGCGCAGTTGCATCGGCTCCGGGTATTTGCGTATTCGGACAACCCCAAATTGCAGAAGTGCTCTGATCTTCCTCAGCGCATATTAATCCATGCATTCCAGTGCTGTCAACATAAAAAATTATTCCACCTTGATAAGCAAGACCGGGAATTAGTGATTGATCCGTCGTAAAGCTTTGCTCAAGTCCGTATGCAATTCCCGCATTATTTACGGCATATGCCCTTACATAATATTTTGTAGCAACTGTAAGACCGATAATATTGCTGCTGAATATGCCTGTTCCTGCTCCATCAGTCGTATGTGTAGAATTTATAGTGGGATTTGGAGAAGTACTCCAGCACACACCTCTTGATGTAACGCTGGCACCTCCGTCATCAGTAATATTTCCACCACAGATTGCAGATATCTGAGTTATGTTTGAAATTGATAGTGTCGATAATTGAGATAAGTTATACGAAATGGCATTTGGATTTGAGCTCGTGCTAATGGCTCGCGGATCGTTTTCATCATCTTTTATGCATGAAACAATGCTTACCGTAAAGGCAAAAATGAAAAAACAGATAATTAAATATTTAATATTCATTGAGGAAGTATACATTGATGATTTAGGAAATACGATGGCAGTTTGACATTTTTATCAACTAGCTGACTTATAACGTTCTCATTTACAAGACATATAACAAAATTACAAAGACAATCTTCTATACGGAATAAACCTCAATCGGTTCGATTCAAATTTGTTAATAAATATAATCTGTCCAATTTCAAAGCTATGATCGAGACCAAACAAATATATTTAATTTCGCGATAAGTTATATGCATCAGCCGAGAGTATTTTTCTTCCTTTTTATTGTTTTTACCATCTTTTGTCAGCAAGCCCGCTGTCAGGAGGTAAATAATGAAAAACGCCCAAAAGGCAGCTTATATCTATCCTGGGGGTATAATAAAGATTGGTATTCAAAAAGTGATATTCATTTTGCAAGCAGGAGTACCGATGATTTTGACTTTACTATTTATGATGTAAAGGCTCATGATTTGCCACGATTTAACAGGCTTCTGGACAAAGAAATTTCAATTCCGCAATTCATTTATCGTGTCGGGTATACATTTGCCAGGCATCCAGACATGGGTATTGAAATTGGTTTTGATCATGCAAAATATATTGTAAATCAAGACCAGATTGTGCATGTTAAAGGTAAGATTCATGAGAATTATGTGGATAAGGATACAATTCTTTCAAGATCATTTGTTCGTTTTGAACATACCAATGGTGCAAATTTCCTGATGGTAAGTTTTGTCAAAAGGAAAAAATTAGCTACGAGCAAAAATGGTTCTCATGAGATTTTTTTTCATGCAAAACCGGGTATAGGAATTGTGATTCCGCAGAGTGAAGTTGCATTATTCAATGTCGACAAAAACAATAATTATCACATCGCAGGATATATTGGAGGAATTGATCTTGGGTTGCGTTATGAGTTTCGCAAGCATTTTCTTTTTGAAACAGGTTTCAAAGGTGTTTTCGCAAACTATATAGATGTCCTTTCCGTTGACGATTCAAAAGCAAATCATAGTTTTTTCTGCGTCGAATGGTTACTTTCAATTGGTTACCAATTCGCTTTATAAAAAGCATAATAAAGAATGATTTTCAGTACAATTAACAGGTCGTTACTAGTTCACTAATTTTTTTACATTTAAGCCTTCATGCTCGAAGCCGCAGCCCGTATTATTTTAAGACATAGAATTGTTACACTGATTGTACTGATGTCTATCACTGTTGCAATGGGCTATTTTGCATCGAAGGTTAAGTTAAGCTATGAAGCCGCGAAAATTCTTCCTCCAACGGATCCTACTTTTTCGGAATACCTAAAGTTTAAAGAAAAATTCGGAGAAGACGGTACCGTTATGGTTATCGGATTCAAAAGCGACAGCATCTGGCAACTTCCCGTATTAGCCGGCTGGTATGAGCTCACCAATGAGATAAAAAACATTGAAGGTATTCAGGAAGTAATTTCTGTGGCAAGAGCATTCCATGTTATCAGAAATGACAGCCTTCACAAACTTGATTTTAAACCACTACTTGCATCACGACCTACAACTCAACAAGAGGCTGACAACCTTCGTGATGAAATAAAACTACTTCCATTCTATGAAGGATTGCTTTATAACGATACTTCGAAGGCCACCGTCATGGCTATTACATTTGATCAAAATAAAATTAACACGCATGGACGAATTGAAATTGTCGAGAAAATAAAGGCGATAAGCGAGCAATTTGCCAGCCAAAATCACATTACGCTTCACTACTCCGGCTTACCATACATTCGCACAGCAGTTTCACAGAAAATTCTTTCTGAGATGAAGATGTTTCTTTTTCTCGCACTTGGTGTCACTGCATTTATTCTGCTCGTTTTCTTCCGGAGTTTTTACGCAGTTATTTTTCCCATGCTCGTTGTTATTCTCGGCGTTATCTGGTCGTTCGGAACATTGCATTTATTTGGATTCAAGATTACCATTCTCACAAGCCTCATCGCTCCATTGATCATTGTTATCGGAATACCTAATTGCATTCTTCTCTTAAATAAATATCAACAGGAATTTGCGAAGCATGGAAATAAAGTAAAAGCGCTTGCACGTTCCATTTATCGCATCGGTGCATCCACATTCTATGCAAACGTTACAACAGCCATTGGCTTCCTTGTATTTTCATTCACTCACAGTGATGTACTTATTGAATTTGGAATTATTGCATCACTCAATGTGATGTTAACGTTTCTGATTTCTCTGATACTGATTCCAATTGTATTCAGCTACCTGCCAACTCCTTCAGCAAAACAAACACAACACCTTGACAGAAAATCGCTAAACCTGTTTCTCACTTCGATTGACAAGTGGGTTCATGCTTACCGAATGCGGATTTACATTACTGTCGGACTGATAGTCGTCATAAGCATAATCGGCATGATGAAAATCACGTCTGTCGGATACGTTGTCGACGACCTTCCTAAAAAAGATGTCATTTATACTGATCTTAAATTCTTCGAAAGCAATTTCAGAGGTGTTTTACCATTTGAAATTGCTATCGACACCAAGCAACCCAAAGGAGCTGTTGAGCTGAAAAATCTTTATAAGTTTAACCGAATACAAAAAATTCTTGCCAGTTATAAAGAGTTTAGCGAACCTGTTTCCGTTGTTGAAGGAATTAAATTTTCCTATCAGGGACTACGCGATGGTGATCCTAAATTTTATATCATCCCGAATTTTCAGGAACTCGGAAGACTTTCCTCTTATGCTAATGATGCCCGTGGAAATCAAAAAATGTTCCATTCTATTCTCGACAGTGCCCAGCAAGTTACTCGTCTCAGTTTCCAGGTTGCTGATGTAGGATCCATAAAAATGAAAACTCTTCTTGACGAAATTCGTCCGAGAATCGACAGCGTCTTACCTCCTTCAGAATACGATGTTAGGCTTACCGGAAACTCAATCATCTTTCTAAAAAATAACGATTACCTTCTTCTTAATCTGAAAGAAAGCGTCCTCCTTGCCATATTATTTATTGGAACAGTAATGTTTTTTCTATTCATGTCTTTCCGAATGGTAATTATTGCTCTGATTCCAAGTATGACACCACTTCTTCTCACAGCAGCAATGATGGGATATTTCGGCATTGCATTAAAGCCTTCAACTATTCTGATCTTCAGCATAGCATTTGGAATAGCCAGCGACGGAACCATGTATTTCCTGACAAGATACAGACAGGAGCTTAGAAAATACGGTGGCAGTATTTCAAAAACTGTTACCATAGTTATCCATGAAACAGGACCTAGCATGATTTATACTGCTGTAATCCTCTTTGCTGGATTCTTTATTTTTACAGCATCAAGTTTCGGAGGTACGTCAGCACTCGGCCTGCTCATATCTATTACTCTACTGATAGCAATGCTTAGTAACCTCATCTTTCTCCCTACTCTTCTTCTCTCTCTCGAAAAGAGAATCATCACACGAGCATTCCTCAAAGAGGCCTTGATACAGGTGTTCGACGAAGATGAAGATGTAGAGCTGAATGATCTAAAAGTGAAAAAAAACATTACCGAATAACAATATAATGCATCAATAATTATCAAAATTGATAAAATGATTGCTAAAAAGAAGTATTTTTCAAATTCAAATCCATTGAAATAATTCTGTGAAAGGAATAATATTAGCCGGAGGATCCGGCACGCGACTTCATCCTCTTACTCTGGCAATGAGCAAGCAGCTCATGCCTGTTTATGATAAGCCGATGATATACTACCCTCTTGCTGTGCTTATGATGGCAGGAATAAATGAAATTCTAATCATCTCAACACCGCATGACCTTCCTCACTTTAAACAGCTGTTGGGTGACGGGAAAAATCTGGGATGTAGTTTCACTTATGCAGAACAAGCCGTTCCAAATGGCCTTGCTCAAGCATTCGTAATCGGAGAAAAATTTATCGGAAAAGATAATGTTGCACTTATTCTGGGCGACAATATTTTTTATGGCACCGGACTTCAGCAGCTTTTAGAAAGCAATCGAACACCTGATGGCGGTGTTGTTTTTGCATACCATGTAAGTGATCCGGAACGATATGGAGTTGTCGACTTCGACAAAGATAATAACGTGATGAGCATCGAAGAAAAACCGATTCATCCAAAATCAAATTATGCAGTTCCCGGACTTTATTTTTATGATAACTCTGTAGTTGAGATTGCGAAAAATCTGAAGCCGAGCGCAAGAGGAGAATACGAAATTACCGATGTAAATAAACAGTACCTGAAACTTGGGAAACTGAAGGTAGGAATATTAGATAAAGGAACGGCATGGCTCGATACAGGAACATTTGCTTCACTTATGCAGGCAAGTCAGTTTGTGCAAGTAATCGAAGAACGTCAGGGCCTAAAAATAGGATGCATTGAAGAAGTAGCCTTTAGAATGAATTATATCACTCATGAACAACTGATTAAACTTGCAGAACCCCTTGTTAAAAGCGGTTATGGAAAATATCTTTTGTCACTTTCATAAAATGACACACACTTTTAAGTTACGTTTTCATTGATTTAATTAATAAATAAAGAATTTCTATAACCTAATTCCGGAATTGGAGTATCAATTTAAGATTCTATTAATTCATGAATTATTTCATGAATTATAAATCTAATAGTAGAACATCCATTATTCACCCATTATTACTCAGTATTGGTATAAAATAAATTCCAGCTGTGAAATAAATGATAACATTTGATATCAATTCGAAAGGTAGTATGAAAAGAAAAATTTTAATAACAGGCGGCGCAGGATTTATAGGTAGCAGTCTCGCCGAACGCCTCGCAAGAGATCCAGATAATTACATCGTGATTGTCGATAACCTTCTTACAGGTTCCATCTCTAAAGTTCCTAAGTCTGTTCATCAGAATGTAAAATTCATTAAGGGTAATGCAAACGATCTGATGGATATTGCCAGCATATTTCATGCGTATCGATTCGATTATGTATTTCATTATGCGGCTGTCGTTGGGGTTAAAAGAACTCTCGCAAATCCTGTAATGGTTTTGAATGACATTACCGGCATTAACCACATATTAAGTTTATCAAAAAACACTGGTGTGAAACGTGTATTCTTTACGTCATCATCAGAGGTTTATGGTGAGCCGGTAGAATATCCACAAAACGAATATACTACTCCACTAAACTCCCGTCTTCCTTATGCAATTGTAAAAAATGTGGGTGAAGCCTATCTGCGATCATTCAAACGTGAATACGATCTCGACTTTACAATTTTCCGACTGTTCAATACATATGGTCCTAAGCAGAGTATTGATTTTGTAATATCAAAATTCCTTGCGGCAGCAACTAAAGACAAGGATATTACCATTTATGGTGATGGCAGCCAGACAAGAACATTCTGCTATATTGAAGATCACCTGGAAGCAACTACGAATGCGTTTTACAATAATCTATTAGTAAACGATGTAGCAAACATCGGCACTGATCATGAAATTACAATGCTTGATCTGGCAAAATACATTATCGATTTCACGAATTCTTCCTCTCAGATAATTCACCTTCCATCTTTAAAAGAAGGTGATATGTCACGCCGTAAACCGGATGTAACAAAAATGAAACAACTGCTGCAGCGGGAGTTTACTCCGCTCAATGAAGGTCTGAAAGAGATTCTGAAAAGCAGTCAGTTTGTTTCAAGCTGATCTTTACAAGCCTATACTCCAGGTATAAACAAATTTTTCAAGGCTAACGATTGAGAAAAACTCATCCTAGTCGAGATTAACAATACGCAATAAATTCCTTTGCAACTGATTAAAAGATGGAAGCTTTGGGAAATATATTGTTGCTCCTTAGCTGTGTGTATCAACAATATCTTTTCGCTCCGTTGATGTAGAATAAATCACAACCGGATTTTTTTTCAACATCTCCGAATGTCTTATCTCTTCCAGACATTCCAGGCCATTTCTTAAAGGCATATTCAGATCTAAAAATATTACATCGGGGAAAGGCTGATAATGGAATATTTTCATTAATTGTGATCCATCTTTTGCAACCTCGAGTTCGACGTTCAATTTCAATTCGGAAATCGCATCCCGAAAAAACATTACATCATCCTCATCATCTTCTGCTAGTACATATCTTAATTTTTTGCCAGGCAATATTGCTGCAAACATTAAAATACTTTGAAATTCCGAACTCATAAAAAAATGTTTTTATCATAGGTGCAAAAAATAAACAGAAATTTAATTGATGTGAAAACTATTTTGCAAACTAGACTTCCCTTCTAAAAGTTAGGATAAAAATCTTGAATATCGAAAAACCAATTTACATATAACAAGATAATGTTTTAAATGTTATGTGATCCTGTTTTGAAAATTTTCAATATTTTTTTACACAAAAGGACCAGAAAGTATTACAAATTCGCTTATTAAATGCTCATAAACACATTAATTGAAGGAAACGGTTTACATATCTTATAAGCATTTTATTATCATCATATTTTTAATCTCCTGCTATGTACTTTAGCAATTGCATTGTATGTTTACGCAATGTATTCCGAAAAACATTTTTCAGAACGAGTAGAAAGTGAACTATCAGGGTTAAAGCTTGACCGGAAGCCTAATCGGCTTTATGATCCTATTAAATATATGATAGGTCTTGGAGGAAAAAGACTCAGACCTGTGCTGATGCTGATGACTAACGAACTCTTCGACGGAAATCCAGATGAGATTATTAAGGCCGCTGTCGGAATTGAAGTATTCCACAATTTCACCTTGTTGCATGATGATATTATGGACAAGGCACCTCTACGAAGGACAAAAGAAACTGTCCATAAAAAATGGAGCCCGGATATAGCCATACTTTCAGGAGATACTATGTTCGTTTTGTCATGTCAATTAATGATGAACGTAAAATCCAATTACCAAAAGGATGTCTTAAATATTTTTTTCAAATCAGCGATTGAAGTCTGTGAGGGTCAGCAATCAGATATGGATTTCGAAACAGAAAATTCTGTCACCATTGATGAATATCTTTCAATGATCAGTCAAAAAACAGCATCACTCATTGGGTGTTCTGCTCAACTCGGCGCATTATGTGCCGGAGCGTCAGAAAAAGATTCAACATTATTATATGAATTCGGGAAAAATCTCGGAATCGCTTTTCAGCTACACGACGACATCCTTGATGTATATGGTGATTCCGAAAAATTTGGCAAACAGGTCGGTGGCGATATTCTTTCAAATAAAAAAACTATACTTCTTCTTACTGCATTAGAAAATGCTGATGAATCAATTAAATCTGAAATTTACAGCTGGATAAATGCAATTGACTTTCAGCCGGATCAAAAAATAAAAACAATAAAATATTTATATGAAAAATTAAAAGTAAGAGAAAAATCTACTGCTATAATGGATAAATATTTTTCACAGTCGTTGAAAGAACTAAATCTGGTGAATGTGACTGATCAAAAAAAAGAAAAACTTTTCGATCTCGCCAAACGACTAATGATACGCGAACACTAGACGTTTTTAAATTAAAACATCTCTGTTAGCGCAGAACTTGAACCCATCCTTTATATTTCTTTTCTTCAGTTATAACCAGATAATAATATACTTCAGACTGAAGACCATGAGCGTCCCAATCATTTTGATAATAGTCGCTGGTATAAACAAGATTTCCCCATCTGTCCCAAATTTTTAATTGAGTGTTCGGTGTTAAATACTGAATTACAAAATAATCGTTGTAACCCGGACTTGCAGGATAAGGTGTAAAAACATTTGGAATAATAATAGGAGAAAAATCAACTACAAGATAGTCAGAAACCGGAATACAGCTATTGGTAGTAGTTACGGTTAGGATGACTGAGTCAAGAGCCATATCTGCTTTCGAAGGAGTGTAAACAGGATTTAGAGTAGTGTCTGACGGGGAAAACGTTCCTGTTCCGGATGATGTCCAGATTACTCCAGAAACGCTTATAGCAACAGGTGAAAGTGGCACAGATACTACGGCATTATTGCCAGACATAAGCGTAGTGTCGTTTCCGGCAGCTATTGAAGAGTGATAAAGAAAATTAATAATCATTGTATCTGTCAGATTCAAACAAGCTCCAGTTGATGTTATCATCAGCATAACGGAACCGGCAACTGTATCCGCAACTCCGGAAATATAATATGCATTTGCCATTATACTATCCGGACTAAATGTGCCATCGCCGAAAGAATGCCAGACAACTCCCGTTGCATTTTGTTGGGAGCCATTTAATAATGCCGAATCTCCTGAACAAATTATTTGATCAGAACTTGCATCAGGAATACCGGGAGGGATGACATTTACCGTAATAGAATCGCGGGTTGTGCAATTAAGTGTATTGGTTACAGCAACTGTATATGTTGTAGTGATTAATGGTCTGATTCCAATTACAGGGCCCGGAATTCCCCCTGGTGTCCAAAGGTATGTTCCTCCTCCTGTCGCCCGCAGACTGTCGCTACTTCCATAACAGATTGGTCCAGGAGGACCCGTTACTGTTACTATCGGCGACTCCAATAAATAGAGTGAGAATCGGGCTGTATCATCCAAACATGGCGAAGAACTTGCAACGATCATGAAATGAATATAACCGGTATCAGTCGCAGCAGGATAGTACATCGGAGAAGCAATTGTGTCATTACTAAAACTACCGGCACCATCAGTAAACCATTTAAGCCTTGAAGGTGAGGCATTCGAAATTATCTGGTAAGGAATGTTGTTACAAATGGAATCAGAATCGTTTGGAATAAATACCTGTGGATGAATACTTATTGAAATATTGATTGATCCTGTATCACTATTACATCCAACAGAGTTGGTTTCAAAAAATGAAATCATTCCGAAAGTTGAACCACTAGCCCAATTAACAAATAGTGTATCCATTGTCGGGCTTACATTATGTTGAAAATCATTTACTACAGTCCAAGTATATGTGGAACCTGGGTTTGGATTGACAGTGTAAATTTCCGGTACAATATCGCATACCAGCATACTTCCTGATACAGATACAGGAGATGGTCGTGGTTTTATGTAAATACTATTACTTGTTGACGGACCGTCACATCCTGCTGCAGTTGTTTCGTATACATTAACAGTTCCGGTTCCGGAAGCTCCCCAGTGAATAGTATTAACAGATCCTGATAACCCGGTGATAGATGCTCCGCCGGTTACAGACCAGGTGTACGTAGATCCGGCGTTAGGGATTATAAAATAAGTTGCATACTCATCACGGCAAACTGTGTCCAGACCTGTAATTACAGGAGCAAAGGGTGATGCGTTAATGATGACATTAATCATTAAAGTAGGACCATCGCAACCAAATGAATTTGTTTCATATACTGTAAGCTGACCAAGTCCGGGAGAATTCCAGTTTACGATAACATCAGAAGAACCTTGCCCAACAACAATAACACCTCCTGATATAGCCCATGTATAATTCGCTCCGCCGGGGGTAACAGAATAAATTACCGCAGGATCATTTTCGCAAACTGATGTATCAGCAGAAACGATTGCAGTATTTGGAATCGGATTAACAGTTACAATTATTGTATCACTGTTAACGCAACCACCGATTGTTCCGATAACTATATACTGATAAGGAGATGACGCAGCCGTAAGTCCGCTTAGAGTAATTGAATTAGTTGTGTCGCCTGTACTCCATAGAAAACTATTAGCACCGGAAGCCGTAAGCGTGGCGACTCCTCCTTCACAGAATGTTGTATCGTTTGAAACTGTTAGTACAACACCGCTAACCACAGTTACTGTTTGTGAAAGATTGGTAATACATGTTGTGCCAATATCATTGACGGTAACATCGAAATTATATACTCCTGTTCCACAGGTTCCAAAATCAAATACCTGAGATTCCGTTGTAGCAGAATTTGGAACAACACATCCTGGAATTGCCGTCCATGTAAATGTAGAACCCGGAGTCGCTCCTGAAACTGTTAAGGTAGATTGAAGAACAGGATCTGAAGTACAGAGGAAAGGGGGATTCGCAGCAAATGTCGGTGGAGGATAAATGTTAACAGTACTACTCGATGTTGAATCGCATCCGAATGCATCTGTAACAGTAAGAGAAAAAATTGTTGCAGCTGAGACATTGGATGTCGTACTCATTTGAGTAGAATCAGTAATAACAGCACCTGTATTACTCGTCCATGCATACGTCATTCCCGGATCACTAAGTGAACCATCAAGATTAATAGCTGTTGCTACCCCGTTACAAATTAAGGGCGGAGTTACATTAGCTTTAGAAACGGGCTTGGGACGGGACACTGCAGCTTCTTTAACACTGTTCTTACAGGAAGTTGAAGGATCTGTTACCGTTAATGTAATTGAATCGTTTACACAAACAGTTCCATTTGTGACAATATTTCCCGGTGCAACAATGCTGCTACCATTCTGACTCGTCCATAGATATGTCATACCAGGCGTACTTCCGGTACCATCTAATGTAACCACACCACAACTACATACCGGAGCTATCGGATTAATAAATGCTACAGGATTTGCACCAACAGTCAAGGAGTGATTTATTGTTTGTGTGCATGTTCCCATTGTTCCGGTAATTGTAAAAATTGTGTTGACAGCGGGGAATACAACCTGAACAGAATTTGTAGAGTCTGCAAATGCATACGCCGGTGTGGCCGTCCAGGAATATGTTGTTGCACCTGTTACATTTAGTGTTGCGCTGTCTCCGGAACAAATTGTCGATGGACCAGAAACACTCATACTTAAACCAGCCGTAACTGTAAATGATGTCGGGACAGTGTCTACGCATCCAGTGACTCCATCAGTAACAATTGCAATAAAATTATATGTTGCAGGTACTGGTGGAAATGAAGCATCAATACTTGATGAATCGGGTGCAGCTCCTGTAATTAAAGCATAATCAGGTGACAGACCCCACTCATATTGTGAACCTGCACCAGAACCATTTACATTAAACGTGTTTTGAAGCGGTAATTGTGATGCGCATAAATTTGCTGAGGAAGGAACTATTGTTGGTGTTGGATACTGATCGATAATTATGCAATCAGGTAAAGACACACATCCATTTACATCTGTAACAGTAATACAATAGGAAACACTGTTAGTATTAAAAGTATAGGGATCGAATATTGTATCATTGCTTAATCCTGCTGAAGGAGACCATTGATAATGATATGGCGCAATTCCATTCGATGCAGTAGCATTAAGCGCCGCAGAATCATTCGGACAAACTGTTAGAAATCCGCCGGCAAAAACAGTTGGAAGTTCGTTTACAGTTACATCAACAAAAGTATCAGCTGAACACCCATTAAAATCTACTATCGACAATGCAATTGAATATGGGCCACCAACAAGAAGATTGCTTATTACAGTAGCCGGACAATTAGTACAAGAATACGTACCTGCTCCAACCCAATTATACGTTATAGGTGCTGTGGCATTTGATAAAGTAGAACCTAAATTCAAATTCTGCCCTTCACAAATATCCATACCGCCTGTTATTGTAACAATTGGTTTAGGCCTCAAATTAATTACAGTAGTTACTGTTTTTGGACCACAAAGACCCTGGATTGTAAGTGAGACGGAATAAGAGCTTGATGTATTTGTAAAAGTATGATTAACTGATTGACCATTTGCCGTATTCGATGCTCCTGAAGCCGGATCACCAAAATCCCAATCCCACGATGTAATGTTTGGATTAACTGTTGGTGGATCGGGAAGTATGATTGCAGACCCGTTAAACTGTATCGGCGTACCAATACATGAACTTGCAGGCAGATAACTGATAGAAGGAAATAAATTCAGAACGTCAATATCCTGACTAACCGTTTTACATCCGCATTGCTGGTTGCACACTCTCAGAGTAACCGTATGTGTTCCGATTGTATTCAATAAAATGGTAGAATCCACACCTGAGGATGGTATGTATGCAGCAGCATCTATTTTCCAGTCGTATGTGATATTGGTTCCACCATGTAAAGTTGTTGTGTTATCAAGCAGCACATTCAGCGGAGCGCATCCGGAAACAGGATCCACATCGAAATTGGCGTCTGGACGTGCAACGACCGCATCATTGGGTGTAGTTGCTGTAATATCAAATGCCTCCTGATTCCCGGCATTTCCATCTACCATAATATAATAAGTTATTCCTGATACAGTGGGAAACGACATGGTCATCGTTCCTCCTGTTGCGCTGCTTCCACTGGCACAAAAACCAGTTGACACTAATGATCCGCAAGTACCAGTATATGCCTGCATATCGAGCCCCGGATTGTTGTTGATGTTTATGACGGTAACAGTACAATTTCCATTGTTGACCGCAAGAATTGCAAACCAGACACTGTTGTTTACAACTGCATCACCACAACTCAAAGCAGGATCACTACCAACTGTTGTCGCTCCGGCAGTTGTACTGTTTCTAGAACTTCCTGCACATAAAGTAACAGCAGATGCACAATTATCCTGGGCATATGTGCTTCCGCCCATTACCAGGAATGCTATAGTCAAATAATAAAATTTTCTAATCACGGTTTTTTATCAAGCTTCTAAGATAAGATCACTAGGCATCCTCTTTTTCTTTCTTCCCATAAATTATTAACATAGAAATATTCAACTGACAAATTCGTCATTCAGAGATTTGACAATGCTTTCACACCTGTTTGTCGATACTTTTTCAATGTTTTAAACATTGCATAATTCCCAAAAGCGTGATTTTCCTGTAAGTAAAAGAGCAGATTAATTTTCTCATCTTTGTTTCTGTGAATAACCACTTACCTGATATTTTTAATATAATTTCCAAACTCACCTTTCGACGGATATTTAACATTCTTAAAGTTGGAGGCGGATATTACATATCCCGATTATTTAACAGGCCTTTTGTATATGGCTATCCGGTTTCTGTTTCGGTGGAGCCCACTACCTCTTGCAATCTGCGATGCCCCGAATGTCCAAGCGGCCTTAGAGCATTTACAAGACCAACCGGAATGCTTGATGAAAAGTTCTTTATAAAAATCGTTGATCAGCTTTACAGAGATCTAACCTACATGATTTTCTATTTTCAGGGGGAGCCATATCTGAATACTGATTTTCTGAAAATGGTCAAATATGCTTCGTCGAAAAAATTATATACAGCAACATCAACAAATGCACATTTTCTGAATGATGAAAATGCAAGACTCACTGTAGAGAGCGGACTTGACAGGCTAATTATTTCGATTGATGGAACAACTCAGGAAGTTTATAGTCAGTACAGAATCGGAGGAACCTTAGAAAAAGTTTTAACGGGAACACAAAATATTATCCATTGGAAAAAAAAATTAAATTCATCCACACCCTATGTTGTGTTTCAATTTTTAGTAGTGCGCCCAAACGAACATCAGATTGAAGATGCACGCAGCTTAGCCAAAGAATATGGCGTTGATAACATTGCTTTTAAGACCGCACAGATCTACGATTTCAAAGATGGGAATGAACTCATTCCAATTTCAGAAAAATATTCAAGGTATAAGAAAATCAAAGGAGGCAAATATGTTATCAAAAACAAGCTACTAAACCATTGTTGGAAACTCTGGCACTCTTCAGTTATCACATGGGACGGTAAAACCATTCCGTGTTGTTTCGATAAAGACGCCTCTTATATAGTGGGTGATCTAAATGTAGAGCAATTTAAAAGCATCTGGAAAGGACCTCTCTATGCCAAATTCAGAAAAGCTGTACTAACAGGGAGAAAAGAAACGGATATTTGCTCAAACTGCTCTGAAGGAACTCACGTATTCAATTAGATTTTACTGTAATCCTTATAGATGGATTTCGGAAATTGAATTCACAATTAATGCACCCTGATAATTATCTGACATGTCTTTAACTATTAGTAAAATATTTTCATTTTCCGAGCATGATGCTCCTGTCTATGCGCTTGAATATTTTGATGATGAGTCTTTTTTTTCGGGTGGAGGAGATAGAATCGTCTCTGCACGAAATACAAATGTTAACTCAAAGGCAAAGGGAATTGTAAATACAGGTTCTACCATTTACTCTTTGAAATATATTGCTGATAAAAGAATGTTATTGGCGGGAGTAGCCGGTGGAGGGATGCACGTTATTGATCTAGACAAAAAAAAGGAAATTCATTTATTAGTTAATCATCAGAAAGGTATTTACGATATTAAATACTCCTCGATTCACAAAAAAATTATCACTTCCGGTGGAGATGGACGGATAACCATCTGGTCTTCGGAAAATTTTTCATGTCTGAAAACTATTAATTTCTGTGAAGAAAAAATCAGAGCTATCGCCATCGATAATTTGGAAAAGACCGCTGCAATTGGTTGTGGTGACGGGTACATCAGAATTCTTGATGTTGAATCTATGGAATTGAGTTCACAGTTTAAAGCACATGAAATGTCTGTAAATGCCCTCTGTTTTCATCCTGAACGAAATGTTCTGCTGAGTGGTGGCAAAGATGCTCATTTAAAAATGTGGGACTCTGATTCATTTAAATTAATCGAATCTATTCCTGCACATAATTATGCGATTTACTCAATCAGCTTTTCACCTGACAATAATTTGTTCGCAACTGGCAGCAGGGACAAGACGATTAAAATTTGGGGAAGTTCTGACTTCAATTTCCTTTCTCGTATTGATAAGGATAACAATGAGGGACATCTGTATAGTGTTAATAAAACATTTTGGATGAAAAATGCATTATTATCGGCAAGCGATGACAAAAAAATAATTGGCTGGAGTATCGAAGAAAATTGATTTACTGAAAATGTTTAAAAACAAAAAACTCCGGAATTTTCGTCCGAAGTTTTCTGATCAACAACTAAAATTACTTAACTTAAAACTTAACATGAAACACATCTATTCTAACGCCCGTCTGTAAGAAAAGGTTACGAAATCAAATTAATAAGTAGATTTTGCGTTTTTTGAAATTTTTTAAACATTTATTATTCATTTATTATTCATTTTCATAAACGTCAGTCAATATTTATTCATTCACGAGTTCCGGTAGAGATGAATTCATTACCTGCTCTCTTATGCAACGGTAAATAACTTTCGACATACTTCGATCTATTAAATATGCGGGGTATTTATTATGATATTATATCATTAGATGGAACAGATTCATGGTAAAACTTAAATTTCTTCTCTAAGAATTTTCCTATTATTCTTTTTACCCGTTCTACTTCATTCGCTGTCTTCACATTGATGATAATCTCGTCAACATAGCATACGAACTTATATCCTCTATCTTCTACCTTTCTATCTGGATACGCTAACTTTTTCCCATCAACTGAATTCTGGATTTTCACCCCATAGATGTTAATCGCGTCTTGCGCACAAAAAAAATCGCCGAACGAAAACGTCCGACGATTTTTAAAATTATTATTCCTTTAATTACTCGACAACTAATCGGAGACTTCTGGAATTAATTCCTTCTGATTGAATGTTAATTATATAAATTCCTTTAGAAATATTTTTAAGATCTATTTCTTTTGAATTATAACCTTCAACCGCAGAGAGTTCTTCTGTTATCAGAATATTACCCAATAAATCAACAACCTTAAGCGAATACTTTGCATTGATTTCAGAATTGAATGTTACAGTTGCCTTATCTGATGCAGGGTTCGGAAATGCTGAGATATTTTCAATCCCAATTAAATTGGATTGAGTTCCTGATACTCTGCAATTAGGATTTACATTAATCGTTAAGGATGTTACTGTAGATGTGCCACATGAATTAGTAGCCCTTACTGACAATACAATAGTATTAGAAGTTGAACCAGGGAAATCGATTTTTACTATTCTCGAACCTTGTCCGTTAGCTATAGTTGCCCCTCCTGATACAGTCCAAACAAAATTAGTAGCACCATAAGATCCAGGATTCGAATATTTAACATTTGTTTCGCTCTTGCAAACAGAGGATGGTCCGTCAATAATACTCGGTGGCTCAGGTGCAGCGTTAACAGCAAGACAAGTCTGTTGACTTGTATCGCATGATGTATTAACTCTTACGCAAATGTTACCCGTTACAAAATTGCTTAGATACCCTACTTTAATAGAGTTTCCATTGTTCTGCTGTATCTGAGCACCTGCTGGAACCGTCCATGTATAAGATGTTGCTCCGGGAACTGCAGGAACAGAATATGAATTGTTGTTCGAATTACATACACCATTCTCTTGTCCACTGATGAATGCGGGAGCCGGTGGCATTGATGATACGTTGTAAACAAGAGCCTGACTGTTTCCACAGCTGTTCGTGGAAACGATTGTAACAGTTCCGGAAACAAATCCAAGAGGGAAACAAATTGTGGCAACAGATTTAACTGTGGTTAATGGATTGCCTGATCCTGGAGTGCCCGGACTTGAAATTGTTGAATTGGGTGGACCCGTAAATGTCCATGTATTTGCATCTTGAACATTATCAATATTGAAGACATAACATTGACCACTACAAACAAATATCGGAGGATTATATTTCCATATTGGTGTACTTGGAATACCAATCACATTGAGTGTTTTTGTTCCACTTGTACCCTTACAATTCTTCGCATTCACTTTTATAGAACCACTTACAAATCCCGGAGGAGCAGTAACTGAAATAGATGTAGTTCCATTTCCTGAGTTTATTATTAACCCTCCTGTTCCTGTCCACTGATAAGCAGTAGCACCCGAAACAGGATTTATTGAATAGGTAGCAGTTTGTCCCGGACATAATGATACCGGGCCTGAAATATTTCCAGGTGTTGATGGCATGCTATTAATTCTCGGAATGTTTAAACAAACGTTGGAACTCTGTCCGCATGTACTTACAGCTCTTACACATATAAATCCACCTCTGTAGCTTGTGGTAAAGCAAAGAGTAATAGATGTTCCGGTTGATGTTCCAGTTGCTCCTGCAGGTAAAGTCCACACATATGAAGTAGCACCTTGAACAGGATCAATAGAATATACTACTCCGCATTGACCTTTACATGCTCCTGCAGGACCGCTTATTGGTCCTGGTAGCGAAGGATTTCCGCCAGATGATTGTACAACAGCTGATGCCGTTCCAGAACATCCGTTATCATCGGTAATTGTTACGATATATGTTCCACCTGCAAGATTGGTTGCAGTCTGCGTAGTTTGTCCACCAGGCGACCATAAATATGAATATGGCACTGTTCCGCCACTTGGCACTACTGAAGCAGTCCCTGTGCTCTGAGAACATCCTGAGGAAGTAGAACTTGTTGTTCCAGTAACTGTTGATGGTGAACCAATAACCTGAAAACAAGTAATTGATCCGCAATTATCTGTTACTGTCAATGTATAAGTTCCCGGAGACAATCCTGTTACACTTGCAGTAGTTCCAACAACATTGTTGCTACTGTTTTTCCATGAATAAGAAACATTACCAATAGAGTTTGATATTGTACCGGCAGTTACAGAACCGGCACCTCCACAAGTTGCGTCAACATGAGAACATGCTGTCATACTTAATGCGACAGCCGGTTGATTTACTGTTTGAGTACAACTTGTCGAACCACATGCGTCAGTTACAACCAAACTATAGGTGCCTGCTCCAAGATTTGTAACATTGGCCGTCGTACCAACAATACCATTGCTGCTATTTCTCCATGTATATGCAACACTACCACTTGCACCGGAAACAAACCCTGCAGTTACCGAACCTGTATTTGCTCCAAAACATGTTACATCTGTATGAGTACATGCATCCATTGTAAGCGAGCCACTTGTTGGTTGCATAATAGTCTGAAAACATGTAACAGAGCCGCAGGCATCAGTAACAGTTAATGTATAAGTATCTGCTGGTAGGCCGGTAACAGTTGAGGTTGTTCCGACAGTTGTATTTCCACTGTTTTTCCATAAATAAGTTACCTGACCTGACGAATTGCTTAATGTACCCGCTGAAACAGATCCGGTATTTCCACCACCACATGTAACATTTGTATGCGAACATGCTCCCATACTTAATGTTGCGCCTGCAGTAATCGTTTGTGAACAGGTTGTAGATCCACAACCATCAGTAACTGTAAGTGTATATGTATCTGCCGGAAGTCCTGTAACAACTGAAGTTGTTCCTACAGTTGTATTCCCGCTATTTTTCCAGGCATAAGAAACTGTTCCGAAAGAATTCGTGACAGTACCGGCTGTGACTGATCCAGTAGAAGCGCCGCCGCATGTAACATTTGTATGTGTACATGTTCCGATTGCCAAGGCACCAGAAGGTTGAAGTATTGTCTGTGAACATGTAACAGACCTACATCCATCTGTGACAGTTAAGGTATAAGCTCCTGCCGGAAGACCAGTAACAGTGGCCGTTGTTCCGACAGTGGTGTTGCCAATATTCTTCCATGCGTAAGTAACTGTTCCGACCGAGTTCGTCACTGCACCTGCTGTGACTGATCCGGTTGATGTACCAAAGCAGTTAATATCTGTATGCGTACAAGTTCCGATTGCTAATGCAGCGGTTGGTTGAGCAATTGTCTGTGAGCATGTAATGGTTCCGCAACCATCGGTAACGGTTAATGTATAGGCTCCTGCCGGAAGTCCGGTAACAGTTGAAGTAGTTCCGACAGTGGTGTTACCAATATTCTTCCATGCATAAATAACTGTTCCGACTGAGTTTGTGACTGCACCGGC